>CAXXQB010000030.1:0-10370 GCA_963676405.2 uncultured Methanoregula sp. | reverse complement strand
CACCCTGGTTTGATCGAGTTGATTGCCCTCGCCATCCAGAGCCCCACTGAGGTGAGGGCCCTGGATGGCTCGAATTGCCCCCAACTCTGCTCTCCCCGGTACTGTTCATTGCGGAGACCGCTCGCTCAACGGGAACGGCCTCCGGTGTAGGTTGCCCCCGCCCCCAATCTCGGCTGACATCCCGCCTCCCCCTCGCTATCGCTCGGGGTCGGCGGGGGCCCCCCGACCGCTCCTGCCGTCGCGGTGGGGGCCCGGGTGCGGAGAACATCGCCAGGATGCGCGGGATTCCCACCGCGATCCCCAATCCTATCCCAAGGTTTCCGCTGCTGCCCTCCCTCACTGTGCCGCCACCGCAATGTCGCGGATCATGACTGTCGTCTCCAATCCTGGTTCGGCGTACGCCACCCTGGAAGAGTACCCCATGGCCTTCGAGGATGCCTGCAAGAGGATGGCCGTCACCGCTCGGGTGCCGGGTGCCCATCATCACTACAATGCCATCAGCTACGCTGCGCTCGGAGGAGTCAGCGCCCGCTCGAGCCACCTCGACCTGGCCATAGACGGAATTGAGGGGTCGCCCAAGGACGACGGAGCGGGGGCGACAGGAGCGGCCCCGATGCCCCGTGGGGTGCGCCCACCGGCTCCCTGTCGCCACCACCAGCAAATGCGCGAGAATCCTCTCCGATGGCTGCCAGCCCTGCCCGCAAGCTTGCCACCTACAAGTGCTCGACGCCCCCGAGCACCTCATCGCCGAGGTGCTCGACCTGGTGCGTCCCTTCCCCCTGCAGCTCCGCCAATCCACCCCACACGGACACGACCTGTCGGCGGTGGAGAGTCTGCAGTCAAACCTTCGTCCTGACTCGGAGGGACGCGGAAGGTCGTCTGGGGAAGCCCCATGAGGAATCCGAGGTCATCGGCACCTGCGCACCGGAAGCGAAGTGCACTGGCACCGAGGAGCCCCCCGCCGCCCGTGATCGGCTCGGCAAAGCCGCGGACGGTCCACTGTCAGGAGGGTACTTATTGGGTACCCAACGCCCTCCCCATCCTAGAGCTGGAGGATCCTCCACTCCTAGATGATTCCGCGGAGCCTCCCCTTGTCCAGCCGGACGACAGATACCCCGAAAGCGCTGGACGCCCCGAAGGCGCCAGCCTCGCCGCGTGCGGCCCATTGCGGGTGTGACCTTGGCAGTCAGGGCGGGAGCGCCGGGTCGGGTCTGCTGGTGTTGGGGATTGGGCTCCTCCTTTTTCGCACCCGGGGGTACACCTGATGGGGCTCCATCGCCTAAGCGTCGGCCTGGCGCCACTCTGGCTAGGGAGTCTCCTCTCCCTTGCCGTCCCTCTCCCTGCCTCGGGGGAAGAGGTCACTCTGCCACCCCACTGGAGGCGTCAGGATGGCCCCGGCTTCGTCTGGGACGAGCTGGCCTGCAGCTCGACCCAGGTCTTTGCCTTGCACTCGCAGAAGGGTGTGTCGGTCCACGACGGCCAGCGATGGACGCCCCTGCCCCCTTGTCCTGCCTGCCGCGGCGCCCAGAGGATGGCCATCAGTCCCGGCGGAGAGGCCTATCTGCACACGAGCCAAGGGGTGGTGGTTTATTGGAAGGGACGCTGGACCCGGCTGGATGGGGCGGACTGGCAGGGGCCCGTCCATGCCATGCGGGTACTGGAATCGGGGCTTCTGGTGCTGGTAGGGGAAGGCCGCCTCGGAGTGCGCAAGGGTCTGCGCCTGGTCAGCCGTGACACCGGAACCTGGCGCAGGCTGGATGCCGTGAGCGGGCTAGGGGTCGGCAACTTTTGGACCGTCGGGCAGGGCGGAAACCCTCATGCACCACACGGTTGGCGGCTGGAAGCGAACGCAGCTGGAAGGCAAGCTCTGGCTCGGGGGACTCCACATGGGGGCGGAAAGCGGTTGGGTCTGGGACAGGCTCAGTGGGCATCGCGTCTACCGAAACCAGCGCGGCTCCTGGGCGTCGATGTCCCAGGGGCTGCCGGAGGAGCCTGACAACGCCTGGAATGGGATCTCTTGGATGGCCGGGGATGCGGAGCGCCCCTGGGCTGGATCGGGAACCTTTGTGGCTCGGTTTTCGGGAAGGGAATGGGTGGTGGAGCTGGACGATCGTCACTACACCGGGAGCCATGGATTCACCCGCGCCGCCTGCGCCACCGCCAAGCAGCTCTGGGTGAGCCGGGACGGCCACCAGGGGCTCCTGGTGCGGGGACCGGGATTGAAGCACCCCGGTCATGGAGAACGAACGTAAGGAAGAACTATGGATGCTCGCGAGTTCGTTGCGCTACTTCGCTCCGAAAGCGATACCCTCCCCATTCGAACCGGACGTCTCTTCCTCAACTCCACCCGCAGGGTTCCTCCCTCGACCTTGGCCTCAACGAGCGGATGACAGAGGATCGGATGAAAGACGAGCGGCGTGCACCACCGACACTGCTCAGCGGAGCACCGTTGCTGCGCCGGAAGGTACCGGGGCTCCTGGGGCGGGAACCGGCACGCGGTCGATGTCCCGCTGGCAACCGAGGAGCAACAGGCAAGCCACCAGGGAGAAGGGACTCCGCACGGTCCAACAGCGGTAGTCGATCTCAGCCTGCCCTGCCACGCACGACCCGCCGGTACAATCCACCGGGGCTTCAGGTGCACCTGGAGCGACAGATACTCCCCAGTCGGCAGCGCTGCTCCGAGCGCCGGAAGGCGGCTGCCGGCAGGATGGCCGTTGGGCGTTGCAGGTGTGGCGGGACAGGCATCCCCGCGAGAGGGCGGGCTTTGCAGTTCGATCGCGCTTCGCATCGGTATCTGGCACACTTTCTCTCCCGGGTCGGCTATGCTCCGCCCGGAGGAACCCCCGTTGGCCCCGCTCGATGAGGCACGCATCACCCGACTGGCGCTGGCTGCCTGGCTCGCAGACCCAGAGCAGGCGAGCGAGCTCTTTGGTTCGGTGAAGCGCTGGCTGAGGGAGGCGCAGCAGCGCGATCCCATGGACGCGACCCTCACCGTTGTCTTGGTGGGGTCGGCCCTCTACTATGCGGCGGAACGTCGGGCCAACCCGCGCATCGACAGCTTCGACGACGCTCTCCTCTATATCGCCACCTCACTGTCGGTTGGCTACGCGGACCACCATCCCGTAACCCCCCTCGGCAAGCTTGTGGGGACCGTGGTTCAGACCTACGGTCCCAGCCTGGCGGCGGGCATCCTCGGAGCCCCCGCGGCCGAGGTTGCCGAGCAGGAGGTGGCCGAGCGCGCGCTGGTGACGGCGCGCCATGAGGAGTCCCTTCAGGTGGAGCAACGTATCCTCTCCCGACTCGACCGGCTGATCGAGTTGATGGAGCAGGAGCGGTCCGCCCCCACTGGCGTTTGAGCTAGCGTCTGATCTGGAGCCTCCGATGGAACTGATGTTCACGACCATGCTCGCCTATCCCAGTGTGGTCTACACGGTGCTGCTCCTGGTGGTGGTGGGGTATTGGGTCTTCGCCATTGGAGCGGGCTTGACCAGTGGTTTCCATGGTCATGACCCTGGAGGCCTCGAGGGGGACAGCGGGGGGCGGCGCGCTCGAGGGAGCGGCCAAGGGCGCTCTTGAGGGGGCGGCCGATGCGGCAGGTCCCCACCTGGAGGGCCTCCCGGGGGCGGAGGGTGGAGCGCTGCTTCACAGTGAGGGCACCCTCGAGCCGGGGGAGGCCCCCCAGCTTGAGGGGGGGGCTGGTGAGGTTCACTCCCACGACGCGGAAGTCCCGACCCATTCTGAGGCGCAGGGGGAAGGGGGAGCGCCCTTGGCTCATCCTTTGGGCACCCTCGGGTGGACCCTGAGTGCGCTCCGGCTGCGCTCTGCCCCTCTTACCCTGGTGGTAAGCCTTGTTGTCGCCCTCTCCTGGCTCTTTTCGGTCCTCGTCATGGAGGTGGTGCCCCCCCTGGCCCCGGGTTATGGGGGGTGGCTGTCGGGCACCGCCGTGCTCCTCCTCGCCCCGCTCTTTTCGCTGCCCCTCGTATCACTGGCCATCCGGCCTCTCGCCCGGGTTTTCACCACTCGCCAGTGGTACTACCCACCGGGAGCTGGTTGGAAAAATCTGCCGTATCCGTACCGGGAGGGTGACCCAGTGGTTCGGAGAGGCCGTCTTGAACCATGGTGGCGCGGAGCTGGTGGTGAGGGTCCGCGCCAGTGAAGCCGAGCAGCTGAGGCGGGGTGACCCGGCGTTGATCGTCGAGGTCGATGAGGAGACCGGGACCTTTCTGGTCGTCCCAGCCCGCGAGCTTGGCGAACCCTCCTGACCCCCACGGTTTTGCGCGCGTTGCCGGGCCGCCCTGCGGTATACATCGGCCTCCCCCGCGCGGCGGAGGCGGCAGCGGGTCACGCACGAGGTGAACATGCAACAGTTGATACCCATCCTGGTGATTGCTGCGGTCGTACTGCTCCTTGGTATGGGCGCCCTAATGATTGTCACGCGCTTCTACCGTCAAGTGGAGCAGGGGCGCGCCCTGGTGGTGAACACCATGCGCATCGAGCCCTTCGTGACCTTCACGGGGGCCATCGTCTACCCGATCATCAACCGCGCCGAGGTGATGGACCTCTCGGTCAAGACTATCGAGGTCGACCGGCGGGGCAAGGAAGGGCTGATCTGTAGCGATAACATTCGGGCGGATATCAACGTGACCTTCTTCGTGAGGGTGAACAAGACCCGGGATGATGTCCTCCGGGTGGCCCAGTCGATCGGTTGTGTGAGGGCCTCCGATCACGAGACAATCCGCATCCTCTTCGCCGCCAAGTTCTCCGAGGCGCTGAAGACGGTGGGGAAGCACTTCCAATTCGAGGAGCTCTACACCAAGCGCGAGGACTTCAAGGACAAGATCATCGAGGTCATTGGCAAGGATCTGAATGGGTTCATCCTCGATGATGCGGCCATCGACTACCTGGAGCAGACCCCGCTCGAGGCGCTCGACCGCGACAACATCATGGACGCGGACGGTATCCGGAAGATCACCGAGCTGACGGTTCTCCAGAACCTCAAGACCAACGATCTGCGCCAGAAGGAGCGGATGGAGATGGGTAGCCAGAACCTCGCTTCGGACGAGGCCATCTTCCGTTTCGAACAACGGCGTGCGGAGGCTGAGGCGAAAAAGAACAAGGACATCGCCATCGCTCAGGCAAGGGAACAGAACGAAGCGGCCAGGGTCGCCAGTGAAGAGCGCAAGAAGACCCAGCTCGTCCTCGAGAAGAATGAGGAGGAGTCCCTCGTCGCAGGCGAGAATCGCGCGCGCGGCGTGGCTATTGCCCAGAAATCGCGAGAGCGGGAGATCGCCATTGAGACCGAGCGGGTCGAGAAGGCCCGCCAGTTGGAGGTGATCGGACGCGAGCGAGAGGTGGCATTGGTTGGGATCTCCCGCGACAAGGACGTCGAGCAGCAGAAGAAGGAGATCGCCGAGGTGGTCCGCAGCCGAATCGTCGTTGAGAAGACGGTGGCTGGTGAGGAGGAGGCGATCAAGGACCTGCGGACTCTGGCCCAATCCAACCGTGAGCGGGAGGTGGTGCGGATTGCCGCGGAGGCCTCCGCCCAAGAGGTCATGGTCAAGCAGGTGAAGGCCGCCGAGTCCGCTGAAGAGGTCGCCAAGCACCAGGCCCGAACTCGCATTGTGATGGCCGATGCCGAGCTCGAAACCGCGGACAAGCTGGCTCGTTCCAAGATGCGTCTGGCCGAGGGGATCCAGGCTGAGGCCTCTGCTCCAGGATTGGCCGAGGCACGGGTCAAGGAGGCGGAGGCGGCCGCGCTTGAGAAGCGCGGGCTCGTCGAGGCGCGGGTTACCCAAGAGCGCCTTTCGGCGGAAGCGGTCGGAGATGAGAAGAAGGGCCTGGCGCATGCTCGGGTCATGCTCTCGGAGGCGGAGGCCACCCAGCGGCTTGGGGCGGCCGAAGCGGACGTGATCCGTCAGAAGCTCGCGGCCGAGGCGAGTGGGGACCAGGAGAAGGGGATGGCTCAGGTGCGGGTCCGCGAAGCCGACGCCCAGGCCATTGAGAAGCGCGGCATGGCTGAGGCGACCGCAACGAGGGAGAAGCTCCTCGCGGAAGCCGCCGGGATTACCCAGAAGGCCGAGGCTATGAAGCTCCTCGACGAGGCGAGTCGTGGCCATGAGGAGTTCCGCCTGCGACTCGACAAGGAGCGCACGGTCGAGCTCGAGACAATCAAGCAGCGGAGCGCCATTGCCGCCGCCCAGGCCGAGGTAATGGCGCAGGCCTTCTCCAACGCCAAGATCAACATTGTGGGTGGGGACGGGCGCTTCTTCGACCGCTTCGTCAATGCCGTGAGCTTGGGTCAATCGGTGGAGGGAGCCTTGGGACAGAGTGAGACCCTTCGCGGACTGCTGGGGGACGGGGAGACTGACGTTCTCGGCACCATTGAGCGCCTGATCGCCGGAAAAGATCCAGAGCTCGGCAAGAAGGTGGCGGCGATGCTCGCCCGAACTCCCAGCGACCCCAAGCATCCGAGCAAGGGCTGATCCCCCATGGCGGGTACCTCCCGGGAGGGGAGTCCAACGGTGACCTCTGGATTGGATGAGTCAGCTACGGGCGGTGAACGTCTCGAGGGCGGCAGCTATGAGGTGATTCATCGTCGCCTCCTCGAGGAGGCCGCGGAGCTCGGGAGTCGCGCCGACCGTCTGAACCTGCGTCGCAAGGAGGTTTTCGGTGGGGGGGAACTGGTGCTCCAGGGGAGCGAACGCATCCGGACCGAGAACAATTGCCGCCCCCGGGATGTTGTCAGTATCGCCGGGCAACTGCTCTTTGGGTTTGAGGTCTTCTTGGGCCTCCGCGAGACGATTCGCCCCGAAGACGTCTTTGCCCTCCACCGTTTCGAGCGGCAGGAGGCGGGGTGGGACCTGTCACCTCTCCCCATTGATGCGGGGGGAGGGTTCTTGGCCGATCCCCGCTTTGCCAAGGATTTCATCGATGCCTTCCGTTATGCGAAGGAGGCGCGACTCCTCCAGCTCCGCCGGACGGAGCAGCGGCTCCTCGCGATCGTCCAGATCGGCGCGACCCTCACCGATGTAAGGGTCTTCCGCTGGAGCATCGACGGGCGGGAGCGGCTCTCCTATGTGGATGCCAGGGGTGAGGATGATGCGGTCCTGCCGCGGACCCACGATTTCGCGTGGCTGCGCACGGGCCGCGAGCACCAAGTGCCGGGGCGCTTCCCCCATGTGAACATACTCGATACCATCTTCGTCGAGACGACCGGGGGGGACCTCACCGTCAAGATTGAGAACAACACCGCTACCGGTATGGGGATCTACCGCGAGCCGGTGGATGACCCCAATCAGACCCTGGACGACGCAGAGTTCTCCTACGCCCGGGTGGGCAAGCTGATCCTGCTTCGCATCCGTCCCTTCCGGGAAGCGCAGTCCCGTTACCTCGTCTTCAACACGCGCACCCACCAAGTTGCGCGCATTGATGCAATCGGGCGGGCCTGCCTACAGCTTCCCGAGGAGCAGGGGCTGATCTTCCCCGGGGGCTTCTACCTCGAGAGCGGCGAGTACCGGGTGATGGAGCAGGAGGTGGATGACCTCGAGTTCCATCGGGTGGTTCGCTCGCCCAACGGGGAAGACGTTCTCTATGTCTTCTATCGCCCCGAGCCCGGGGAGTACCATCTTCTCCCCTACAACCTGATCCAGAAGGAGCTCCTGACCCCCATCATTTGTAGTGGGTACAGTCTGTTCCACGACGGCAGTGTGGTAGTGTTTCGCGCCCCGAGCACCTCCGAGCCGACCCGGGTTCACCCCCTCCAAATCTGGAGTACTCCCTTCGTAGCCCCCGAGTTCGCAGCCTCCCGCCCCACCGATGGCTCCTACCTCGGCAAGGTGGGCAATGCGGAGCTGGTGCGAGGAATCAGCGAGCTCCTTTCGCTGAAGAGGCTTGCGAGCACTGAGCGCCCCACCCGGCTCACCTTCGAGGATCTCATCACCTCCCTCGAGCAGGTGGTTTCCTCCCACTACTGGCTCGGGCATGCGGAGGCCTTCGAGGTCCTCAGCTGTATCAAGAGCCTTCGAGGGACCGCCGAGCTTCTCGTCGATGAGTTCGAGAAGGCGGAGGCCATTCGGCTGCGGGCGGTCCAGGCGCTGGGTCAGGAGCAGGCCAGCCTTGGGGAGACCCTTGCCAAGTCCAACCCCGACGAGCTGAAGTCCGTGGAGGAGTTCCTCGGGGCCCTCACCGGTTTGCGGCGGCAGCGCGGTAAGCTTGCTGGTCTGAGGGAGCTCCGTTCCATGGACCTCCCCAAGGTCGCGGAGCTCGAGGCACGCGCGGCCACCGCCTTTGACCAAGTTAGCCAGGGCACGGTGGCGTTCCTCCTTCAAGGGGGAGCCTTCGAGCCGCTGCTCCAGAGGCTCGGGGCCCTACTGACTCGGATCGAGGCGATGGATTCCGCCCACGCCTTGAAGCCCCTGTCACAGGAGCTCGAGACAATCCACGAGGGACTCACCCTGCTCTCGGAGGTCGTGGGGTCACTCAAGGTTGAGGATACCCAGGCCAGGACCCGGATCCTAGAGGGGGTCAGCTCCGCCTTCGCGCAACAGAACCGAGTGCGAGCCACGCTGACTTCGCGCCAGCAGGAGTTGGGGACCCGCGAGGCCCGCGCTGGTTTTGCCATTGAACTGCAACTCCTGGGGCAGGCGGTGGCGGCGGGCTTGGCCCTTTCCACAAGTCCCGAGCGCTGCGATGAGCAGCTTGCCAAGCTGCTGCTCCAGTTGGAGGAGCTTGAGGCGCGGTATGGGGAGTTCGAGGAGCTAGGTCCACCCCTTGCCGAGAAGCGGGTCGAGGTGACCGAGACCCTGGCCTCGCGCCGGCAGGGTCTGGTGGAGGAGCGGCAGCGCCGGGCACGCGGCCTCCTAACAGCTGCGGACCGGTTGATCGGCAGCATCACCCGAAGGGCCCAGGCGTTCACCTCTCTGGAGGAGCTGAATGGGTATTTCGCCAGTGATGCCATGGTGGCAAAGGCTGGGGAGCTCTCAAAGCAACTCCGCTCCCTTGACGATCCAGTCCACGCGGACGAGGTCGATTCCAGGCTAAAGTCCCTGCGGCAGGAGGCCCATAGAGCCCTGCGCGACCGGGTGGAGCTCTTCACGGAGGGCACCAATGTCATCAAGCTGGGAGCCTTCGGGTTCACCGTCCAGACGCAGAACCTCGAGCTTGTGGCGGTTCCCGAAGAGGGGCAGCTGTCACTGCACTTGACGGGCACTGACTTCCACGAGCCCTTGGAGGAGCCCGACCTCGAGGGGGCCCGCGACCTCTGGCAGGAGACGCTGGTATCTGAGAGTGCCCAGGTGTACCGTGGGGAATACCTGGCAGGCTCGCTCCTGCTCGCGGCTGAGGCGGGCAGGGGGGCTTCCCTCGCCCAACTGCAGCGGGCCCGGTTGGCCCCGGGGGGGCTCGAGGAGCTCCTCCGCGAGGCGGCCGCGTCCCGACTGGACGAGGGCTATGAGCGGGGAGTCCACGACATTGATGCTGCGCGGATCCTAGAGCTGCTCCTGACGATCCATGGCTCAGCGGGGCTACTCCGTTACGGACCCGAGGCGCGAGCCTTAGGTGCGCTGCTGTGGCTGGAGCTCGATCGGGAGCCGCGTGAACCCCTGCAGCGGCGCGCCCGGAGCGCTGGGCGAATGGCCGAACATTTGGGGAGGGAAGAGGCGCTTGAGTCCCTGGCGGGGGAGCTAGAGACCGACCTCAATGGGGCAATCGAGCACTTTGGGTTGATCCCGTCTGCCGCCGCCCGGCGCAATGCGACCCGGTACCTGGTGCGTGAGCTCTCTCAGGAACGTCCGAGGTTCCTTGTCAGCCCCGAGGCCGAGCGGCTCCGGCGTACCCTCTTGGCAAGGCTTGATGAGCTGGGGCAGCTTCGTCCCTTTGAGGATGATCTGCGGGCCCTCGCGAAGCACCCTCGCGCTCAGCTTCGTTTGGCGTTGGACTGGCTAGATGCCCATTTGGCCACGTTCACCGCTGCCGAACCCCAATCCGCTTCGACACTTCTAGGTCGGCATCGCCTCGAGGTCGCCACGCTCCTCATTGGGGAGCAGCGCCTGGATTGGGCCCCGAGCACCGCGGTCACCCAAGGTCGGGTCGAGGGGCTCCTGGGTTCCCATCCCCGGTTACAGCAGCGTGGGGTGGTGCTCCAGCTGGACGATCTCCTGGATCGGGTTACGGAGCAGGAGCGGGAGCGGGCACCCCGGTTCCGGAGCTACCGTGCCGCGCTGTCAAGGGTGCTCGAACGGGAACGGCTGCGGCTGCGCCTTGGGGAACTGACGCCCCGGGTGATGAGCTCCTTCGTTCGCAATCGCCTTATCGATGAGGTCTACCTCCCTCTGGTGGGTGCCAACCTGGCAAAACAGATCGGCGCGGTCGGA
>CAXXQB010000029.1:0-82460 GCA_963676405.2 uncultured Methanoregula sp. | reverse complement strand
AAAGCCTTCCTTATGGAAATAATCGTTGATCGCGTGCATCGCTGCACTACGGATCTGGAAGACAGCGGCGACCCGGGGTCTCCGCACATCTAAAAACCGGGCGTCAAGCCGGGTGTCAAGGTCTGCCGGAACTTTCTCCACGACGTCAAGCGGGAGCGGGGTTTCGGCAAGGCTTACGATTTCGAATGTGTCTGGTACGAGTTCCCTACCGCCCGGTGCTTTCTCCATCGCTTTTACTGTGCCGGCAACCCGGACAACGGACTCGCGGGAGACCGCTTTGGCAGCGGCAAGGACTGCTTCCGAGACTTTCTTTTTCGGGATGGTCACCTGTATGATTCCGGTCCGGTCGCGGATTAAAAAGAATGCAAGCCCGCCGAGATCCCGGACCTCGTGGACCCAGCCGCAGACTTCCGCGTGCCCGATATCCGGCGTGACTTTTCGTATGGGTATGCGCATCAAAATCCTATTAACATGGGGCGGGGAGGATAAAGGACTTTATGGGAATATTCCCGCGAGTAACCCAATATGGCGCCTGCAGAAATCCCACAACGTGTATATAGTGACCAATCTTCAGTACGATAGGAGGAACAGTATGCCAGATAATCCTGTCGAAGCAGAGTCGGAACAGTTAACAGGGCTTTCCCCCCGGGCAAAGATCCTCGTGGGGATTGTTATTGTCATTTTCATCATCGCCATTGCCGCAGCCTTCACGCTGACGGTTGCAGTGATAGGAACACAAACCGGAACAAGTTTTCCCTATGTCACCTCTTATAAGGTGACGCTGCCGGATGGTCAACCAGTCTCCATCGGGGCTACACGGATCACCGTGATGACGTACGGGAATGAAGTAGTGGCAGATGTCGATGGCACAAAAGAGAAACTTGTTGTCGGGCAGCAACGGGTGATCTCCCCTCATTCGGCACGGATCACAGCGCTGGGTATCCCACTTCTCGATACGGATTTCCAGATCACTCTCACCTATCTTGGGCAGACAGGAAATAACGCGAACTTTGACATGACGGTTAAAACCTCCAAGCAGGTACCGGAGTTAATGCTGAGGCCCCTCATTCCCGCAAATATGAATGCACAGCCTGCATAGAATATATCCCCCTTTTCTCGCTATCAATGCCTGTCCCATTATGGCAGCCAGATGTGGAAAACCATGACAATTGTATGGGGGAAAATCAATGTACCCCCATCAGAACAACGTCTTCTGCGGGAGTTTTAAGTGCTGTTTTGCCGCAGGAGTGGTCTCCCTGCCTTGCGGGGTGCGTTTTAGAAAACCGATCTGGATCAGGTAGGGCTCGTATACCTCTTCGATTGTCCGTACCTCTTCCCCGACCGAGATAGCAATCGTCTTTGCCCCGACCGGTCCGCCACTAAAATCGTCCGCGATCACGGAAAGGATGCGCCGGTCGATATCGTCAAGCCCAAGTTCGTCGATCTGGAGAAGAGATAGTCCGTCGCGAGCGATCTCTTCGGTGATCGTCCCGTCGCCTTTTACCACCGCAAAGTCCCGCACCCGGCGCAGCAACCGGTTCCCTATCCGGGGCGTGCCCCGGCTCCGGTGTGCAATTGCCGCTGCCCCGCCCGGTGTGATCGGAATCTTCAGGATAGTGGCACTCCGGGTGACAATTTCGATGAGATCCTCTGGTGAATACAGGTTCAGGCGGACAATGATGCCGAACCGGTCCCGGAACGGGGAACTCAAAAGACCCTGCCGGGTCGTTGCACCGATCAGCGTGAAATGTTCAAGCGTCAGTTTGATCGAACGGGCACTTGGGCCTTCACCGATCAACACATCGATGAAGAAATCCTCCATCGCCGGGTACAGGATCTCTTCTACCACCGGGTTCATGCGGTGGATCTCATCGATGAAGAGCACATCCCCGGTCTGTAAGGCGGTGACAAGGGCAGCAATATCCCCCGGCTTTTCCAGCACCGGTCCTGTCGTGGTCCTAATTGCAGCGCCCATCTCGCGTGCGATGATATGTGCAAGCGTGGTCTTCCCCAGTCCCGGCGGTCCGGCAAAAAGGATGTGATCGATGGGCTCTTTACGGCGCTGCGCCGCCTCGATCGCGATCTGCAACGCTGCTTTTACCTGCCTCTGCCCGATGAACGCATCGAGCCGGGCTGGGCGCAGGGTAATATCCTCCTGTTCATCAGTCAGGGATTCCGGAGAGATGATCCGCTCGCTCATCGTATGCTCACCGCTCCCGGAGGTTCACGAGCGCTGCTTTGATGAGCGCCTGCAGGGAGTTTCCGGTATTCGCTGCCACCGCTGACCCCACCGCTTCACTCGCGGCTTTCTGGGCGAACCCGAGTGAGACAAGTGCACTCACCGCATCACGGGCATGCTGGTCTCCCTTTACGGCAACTGACGGGGGCATCGATTCCCGCACCTTCTTTGCCTTGTCCCGGAGTTCGAGGATAAGCCGTTTTGCGCTCTTTGTCCCGATACCGGAAATTCGGGTCAGGCTCTTTTCATCCTCGGAAAGGATGGCAAACACAAAATCGTCAAGCGCGATCTGGGAGATGATATTAATTGCAGTCTGTGGACCAATCCCGGAGACGCCAAGGAGGATGGCAAACATCTCGCGTTCGCTCTGGTGCAGAAATCCATACAGGGTGATGGCGTCTTCCCGCACCGCCATGTAGGTGAAGAGTCTGATCTTACCGGAAGTTTGGGCAATCTCCGCAACTTCCGGTTCAGGCATGGTGATCCTGTACCCGATCCCGTTCACCTCCAGGACCACCCAGCGGTCACCGGTCATCACCGGCTCACCGTACAGATACGCGATCATTGTACTATCTCATAACATGGATATGACATAAGGCAATCGAAAGACCATCCGCGGCATCATCAGGTTGCGGTACTGCATCTAGATGGAGCAACCTGCAGATCATCCCCTGCACCTGCCGCTTGTCCGCCCGCCCGGACCCGGTGATCGCCTGTTTCACCTGGTTCGGGGTATATTCCTCCACGGATATACCCCGCTGTTCTGTGGCAAGGAGGATCACGCCCCGCACCTCACTCACGCTCATTGCAGAGGTGACATTTTTGGTAAAAAAAAGTTTTTCCATGGCGATGCAGTCCGGGGGATACTTCTCAAAGAGTGCAGCAATTTCGGTATAAATCACGAGCAGCCGTTTCCCTATAGGTGTCTTTGCTGGTGTCTGGATACACCCGTAACTGAGCGGAGATATGACACCTTTCTCGACCTTTATCACCCCGTACCCGAGCCGGGCAAGCCCGGGATCAATGCCGATAACGATCATGGTTTGCCAGATATCCTATTATGTGTCGCGGGCATCATTCAATTAATTTCCTGCAGATCCTTTGAACTCTCTAAGGCTGCGATGCTGGGTCCTGACTTACTACCTGAAAGTTCCCGCTCTACACGGCAAAGGCTCTCATTAGCCCTTTACCTAATGGTAGGACACCCGCCCATAAAATCCTCTGTCCAAATATCGTGCACTGCGTAAACCCGGAGATAACCTCTATCTATATCCTCGTATAATATGGGGATAAGGGTGAATGAATGAAAAACGTCCATGAGCCAACGTACTCTTTCCTGTTCCTTGTGATTGCGCTTATCATTATCAATACGGTGCTCTGCCGTCTCGCCACGGCTCTCCTGGCGCCGACAGGACAGACCGGTGTTGTGATGCTCTATTTCCCTATCGCCTTTATGCTCCTGTTTACGTTCTGGTTCGGCGCCTATGGCGCGATCTCTGCGTATCTCGGCTGCTTTTTCGGTGCAGGGCTGTTGTCCGGGATACCGTTTGAAGTCAGTATCTTCTGGGCGTTTGCTAACCTCTGGCAGGTGCTCATCCCGCTCGTCGCGTTCCGGGTCTTCAACGCAAACGTCGGCATCGAGAACAGCCGCGACCTCTTCCACCTGATCCTGTTCGGGGTCATCCTCAACAATATCGTCGGTGCCGCGTGGGGTTCTTATACGCTCGTAGCCGGGCACATTATCGCGACAACCAACATAATGACGGTATTCTCCACGTGGTTGATTGGCAATATTGTCATCACGCTCCTGATCGTCCCGGTTTTCCTCCACCACTTCACCCCGAAGGTTCGGAAATCAAAACTCTTCGTCAACAATTACTGGATATAACGGGCACTTTTTTTTTAAAATAAAGATACGATGCAAAACAAAAAAAACAGTGAATTACATGATTGTCACTCTGATTATCAGTTGATTGTGTAATTCCATCTGAAAACGTCATTCCCTTCATCACGACGGCACGGCATGGATGTGAATCGCTGTTGCCTTGATCTCAGCAATTACCGCAGTCCCAACCGTGAGGTGGAGATCTTCACTCGATAGGCGGGTGACCAGCGCGACGAGCGGGAAGCCGCAGTAGATCGTCACCCTCATAAACGGTCCGTTCGGTAGGATCTTCGTGATCGTTCCGCTAAGACGGTTGCGAGTGCTCTTCACTCCCTGCCCTGATGGAGCGGATAGTGAGATCGTGACCTCTTCCGGGCGCAGGTACAGTTCGACACGGTTAGGGGGCTGGAGAGGGGTGATCGCTTCGATGCAGACACCATTGACATCAATAAATGCATGTCCGTCGCTATTTTTGGTCACAATCCCGGTCATGATGGAATCGATGCCGACGAACCGGGCGATCTTCTGCCCGTTGGGGCGGAAGAAGATATCCTGGATGGAGCCCTGCTGGACGAGACTGCCATCCATCATCACGCCGATCCGGTCAGCAAGGCGCTGCCCCTGCGCCATGTCATGCGTGGCAAGGATGATGGTGGTCTTGTGCTCTGTGTTGATGCGCTTGATGAGCAGCTCAATCATCTCTGACGAGACCGGATCGAGATTTGCAGTCGGTTCATCCATCAGGAGCAGTTCGGGGTTGGTTACCATCGCCCGCGCAAGGGCAACCCGCTGCATCTCACCTCCCGAAAGGGTAACCGCCCGGCGCCCGGAGAGGTGCGAAAGCCCGACGAGTTCAAGAGCGGAGGGGACCTGTTTCGCTATTTCGGCAGTACCAGTATGCCTGAATTTCAGCCCGAACGCAATATTTTCATCAACAGTGGTATTCAGGACTGCCGGTTTCTGGAAGACCATCGCGATTCGCCGCCGGAACGCAAGTTCATCCACTCCGGGTTCCTGTGTGTCTGCACCGTCAAAGAAGTATGTTCCCGATGTGGGTTTTTCCAGGAGATCGATGATGCGGAGGATGGTCGTTTTGCCACTGCCGGAAGGACCGATGAGCGTGAAAATTTCGCCGTCTTTAATCTCAAGGTCTATCCCTTTGAGCACGTCGGTCTTCCCGAATTTTTTCGTGATGCCGCGAAGCCGGATCATGTCGCATACCTCCTGGTGACGAGGTTCAGACACACAACGACGACAAGCGCGATGGCTAGAAGGATGAGCCCGAGAGCGATCGAGAACGGAAAGTCGCCCATCCCGGTCTGGAGTGCTATTGCAGTTGTCAGCACCCGGGTCTCTCCCGCGATGTTCCCCCCGATCATCATCGCAACACCGACTTCCGAGATTGCCCGCCCGAACCCGAGGATGACGGCACTGAGGATCGCAAACCGGGCTTCCCGTATGATCTGAAAAATGCCCTGGAATTCGGTGGCACCGAGTGACAAGAGCGTGTCGCGGATGTTCTTGTCAACGCCTCCCAGCGCAGTAACCACGAGCCCCAGCATGATGGGAATGATAAGCACGGTCTGGCCGAGTATCATCCCTTCCGGGGTAAAGAGGAGACCGAGGAACCCGAGCGGCCCACTGCGGGAGATAAAAAGGTAGATCAAAAGACCCACGACGACAGTCGGGACGGAGTAGAGCGTCTGGATGATCGTAAGGAGTGCCGCTTTTCCATGGAATTCATGAAAATGGATGAGCCCGCCGAGAGGGATAGAGATGCAGGCAGCAAGGATTGTTGCGGAAAGGGAAATGTAGAGCGAGAGGAGCGCGATCTGCATGACCTCAGGGTTTAAGGTGACGATCAGGTTGACTGCCTGTGCAAACCCTGACGCAATATCGCTCACAGAAGTACCATCACCGTAAAAAAAGAAAAATTATGCGTTTGTTCCAATGCCATTCGCAGGTTTTGCGGTCGTTGTGGCACTGACTGCTCCGGGTGCTGCAGTTGTTGCACTGGCCACTGTTGTGGTGGGTGCAAGAGCTGTTGCCGGAGTGCTGTAGTCACCAACCCATCCTGCTGTTGCAGTGGGAACGGTGACACTCATCGGGATAAAGAGGGACTTTCCGTACTTGTCCACGCCATAATTCCCGATGTCTGCCTGGGTCTGCGGGGAGATCAGGAAGTTGATGAATTTGTTCGCCATCTGGATCTTGTCAGCCGGTTGTTTTGCGTTGTAGACTGCCATGACACTGTAGATGTTTAAGAGGCTTGCACCCTTTGTGATAACCGGGGTAAGGGTCAGGTTGTTCTTGTAGGCAAGGTATGTGCCCTCATCGGTCAGGGTATATGCGCCCTTCTCGCTTGCCATCTGGAGGGTCTCGCCCATGCCTTTCCCTGCTGAAATGTACCATGGACCGGACTTATCGATTGCCTGTGTGTAATTGTACCCGGCGCTCTTCCAGACGTTTTGCTCGGCAGTTTGCGTCCCGGAGCCATCGCCACGGGAGATGAAGAAGACGTTGGGCGTCTTGTTCATGCCCTGTAAGTAGAGCGCCTTAAAGCCGGCTTCCGGGGTCATGTTTGTGATTCCCGCCGGGTCATTCTTCGGGCCGACAATGATGAACGAGTTCGATGCAAACGATCTGCGGTTAACACCGTACCCGCCGTTCATGAATGTGAGTTCCGCCGCCGGGGAGTGGACAAGAAGTATGTCCGCATCGCCGTTCTTCGCAAGTTCGATTGCCTTTCCTGATCCCTGTGACGTGATCAGGAGTTTGACGTTGTTCTGGGCTTCGAACTTGGGCTGAAGATAGGCTAAGAGGCCCGTATCGTAGAGGCTGGTGGTCGTCGCAATAACGATTTTTTGCGGCGTCGCACTCGCTACCGGTGTCGTAGTCGCTGCCGGGGTAGTCTGCGTAGTTGTACATCCGGAAATCCAGACAGTTAAGACAAGAAGAATGATTGTTGCTGCAATCAGTCCAACATGCATTTTTTTAGACATAGTGTGATCTTACAACACTCTATCAAGGAAACTATTCAATGTTTCTTTTTTTGATTTGTTAATTTTTCATCGTTAACCAACTGGTAAACAAGTGATATACCAGAGCTGAACCCCGGTAAAATATCCCTGTCTTTACAGGATGAAACGGGAACCTGTTTGCTGAGCCGTTCCACTTAATCAACGGAAAAAAGGGTTAGATGATTTTGACATTGAGTTTGAGTGCATCAGGAATTTTCGTGCCTGATGCCAGTGCGGGTGTGATGGGTGTCTGACCATCTGCTGAGAGGATTGCCTGACCGTCACTGCCGATGAGCATGTTGATGAATGCAACACCATCAGCCGCGTTGTGGGTGCTTGTCGGAACCGTGACACCATAGATGATCGGCGTGGCCGCTTCCGTCACCGTCGTTGTGCCGGAGGGGCGTATTACTGATACTGACAGGTACCTGTCAGACAAGCCTGCATCCGAGAGATCGATCTCTTTTGGCAGTGTGACATACGGGATGTTGTTCTGGATCGCAACACTGCTGTACTCGAATGCATAATCCACGTCACCACTCTTGAGGAGCGGCACGATGTCAGGACCGGTCTTTGTAATGATCAGTTTCTTGCCATCGGGTGTGGGTTTCGTCGCATCGATAGTCCTCGTTGCCACATCCACCTTTTCCGTCATTTTGCTGTACGGCGCAACGATCGTGTTGAATATGGTAAAGTCACCGTACTTCCTCTCGGCAAGGGCAATGGTCATGAGCGAACGGTACCCTGCCGGGTCAGACGTGGGATCACTGATTGCATACTTTACGTCCGGGCGTGCGAGGATCGTGTACCAATTATCGGCATTGATTTGGCTTGCATACTTGCTCGAATTCGTGTAGCAGAGCACCATGCTGTTCTTTGCAAAGTCGATGTCATACGTCGCATTTTTGGGGTACATGTTCTTCGGGATGAGCACGGTATCGGCACTCGCGAGGACATCCGCAAACTGGTTCTGCTTGGTCACCTTGTCGATGATCGCACCACTGCCACCGGACCAGAGCTGAACATCCGTATCCGGATTTGCTTTTTCAAAGATCTTTTTGAGTTTACCAAAGGATGTAACGAGGCTGCCGGCATGGTACACCTTCAGCGGTTTAATCGCAACTGCCGGTGTCGTGAAGTCAGCAACCACTCCTTTCGGGACCCCGGCTGTCATTGGGACAAACAGGGTCTTGCCTAACTTGTTCCCATCCTTGTCCATATCATAACTGCCGATGTCCTTCATGGTCTGGGGCGAAATCAGGAAGTTGATGAAATTGTTTGCCATCTGGATCTTGTCGACAGGTTGTTTGTCGTTGTAGACAGCCATGACACTGTATACGTTCATCAGGCTGGCACCTTCCGTGACGATGGGCACTAGGTTCAGTTTGTTCTTATAAGCAAGGTACGTGCCTTCGTCAGTGAGCGTGTATGCGTTCTTCTCGCTTGCCATCTGGAGTGTCTCGCCCATGCCTTTACCGGCTTCTACATACCATTTGCCGGATTTCTGGACATCCGTTGCATAGGTATATCCTGCATTTTTCCAGATCGTCTGCTCGGCACTGTGGGTCCCTGAACCGTCACCACGGGAAACGAATACTACGGTCGCGTCTCCACTCTTGCCTTTTGTGATAAGTGTATAAAAGGCATCTTCCGGACTCATGCCTTTGATACCCGCCGGATCAGATGCGGGTCCGACAATTTCGAAGTAGTTGTAGGCAAACGTCCGCCGGTTGAGCCCGTGCCCTCCTTCCAAAAATGTCATTTCCTGCGAGGGGGAGTGGACGAGCAGCACGTCGGCATCGCCACGGTTCGCGAGCTCGATCGCTTTACCGGTTCCCTGCGATGTAATGAGGAGTTTGACGTTATACATCGCTTCGAACTTTGGCTGGAGATAGGTGAGCAGGCCGGTATCGTAGAGGCTTGTGGTCGTTGCAACCAGCAGTTTCGTCGGGGGTCCCGACGGGGTTACCGCAACGGTAGTGGGAACCGCTGTGGAAACAACGGTTTGTTGTCCGGTTACTGCCGGTGTCACTGGTGTTGTCGGGGATGTTGTCGTGCATCCCGCGATAAACGCACCGCAGATCACAAGAGCTGCAAGTACAAGAATTGTGTATGCCACATGTTTTTTCATAAAAAATACCAACATGAACTAGCGCGAAATAAAATAATATACGTTTCTTTTTTGATTTTGTTAATTTTTAGTTATTAACCAAGTGATAAACAGATGATATACCAGAACGAAACCCCGGCCAAAAATGCTCTGAAAATAATCTAAAAAATGATTCGAAAAATAATCCAAAAAAAGAGAGATTTGCAGTTATTCCGCGGGTTCGCATCTTTGTGCGAGTTCGGAAAAGATTGCCTGCCCGATAATGGCTTCGATCTCCAGACGGTATTTTGCATTCATCAGTGCGATCATCTTCCGGCTTCCTTTTACGGTAGTCAGGATCCCGACACGCTCGGCGCGGGTGACGAGTTCTTCCTGCTCCATCATGGCAAAGTACGGCAGGATATAGTAATGCGGCACTTCAAGGAACTCGGCAAGACGCCGGGTGGTGGGGAATTTTATGCTGATGGCGTCGCGGGTGAAGGTGATGCTGACCGATCGTTCCTCTACCTGTATCCGGACCGCTGCATCAAAAAGAGAATCAACAGAGAGTGCAACCATACAAAATCCTACATAGGTATTGGGTGCCGGGGTTTAAAGATGATGAAATGGGTTTTGTGGGTGGGGACAACTGAATGAGACGAATGATGACTTTCCTAATGGTTCGATGCAGTAGCGGACAAATTCGTACACGTTTGACCCGGAGATCTATGCAGAGTGGAGCGGGGATGCACGTGTCTGGCTCAAAGAAGAGGATGATTTCCATGATGCACCGGATGAAAACAATTATGCTGCATTGCTGCACGATTGCTGCAATTATGCTGCATTTGCAGCATATAACGAAAAACCTGCTACGGGCCCGGATTCGCAATATACCCTTAATAATACACACTTAGATCTTAGTAATAGTCTATATTGCTGCAAAATGAAAAACACACAGCAACCTCAAAAAACACCTCCGGATACTCCAGTGTGTGTCTGTGAAACTGAATCTGCAGCAATCAATGATCCGAAAATAGCAAAAAACTCGCAAAACAACAAACCGGAGGTGGAATATTCCCGGATTAGTATGCTGCACGTGCAGCATAATAGCGGTACCGTGCAGCATAACATCAATTCTTCCGCCGGAGAATTGATGGCGGCCGGGGTGAAAATCCACGCGGTCGATTATAACCGGCTGGACATTCCGGAGCCTCATATCCCCTGCCACTGCTGCGGAAGAAAAGATGGAGAGTAAAAAAACTATCACCGGGTACATTCCCCTATCCGGCATCGTCACAATTCCTTATCAGAACAACAACTACCAAAAAACGTACCAGGGAGAATATCATCACCAGGTTACCCGGCCCGTCTGGATCTTCAGTATCTCGAAAAAAAGTAATTGCCAAAAAAAGGATCTTAATGCCGCTTCTTCTTATCTTCTTCGGGCACCGGTTTCATGTATATGACCTTGGCACCGGCGTCCTTTGCGATCTGCTCGATCTCGAATTTCCGGAAGTGTGTCGCTTCAATCTGTATCTGCCCCTCGGTCACCGCAACGATGCGGTACTTCGGAGACTCGACACCCTCGCCGACTTTCTGGCGTTCTCGTACGTAAATTTTCATATTCAGACTCCCCGCCAATCGATCGTCCACAATGCCTGATTCATACCATAGTACACGTGATTAGCGTCTGATATACCAGTTGGTTTACATTCCCTTATATCTTTCCTTTCTGATACCTGAAGAGTTGTGACAAGTATGAAAAAACGGTTTGAACTGACAAGCGGGCTGCAAGGTGAAACCCTTGTCAGGAAAGGGATGCACCACAAGGGGGAGACACGACCACAGATCCGGATTGC
Organism: uncultured Methanoregula sp.; assembly: GCA_963676405.2. GTDB lineage: Archaea > Halobacteriota > Methanomicrobia > Methanomicrobiales > Methanospirillaceae > Methanoregula. Next base: position 71,368 of record CAXXQB010000029.1, on the reverse strand, counting down.
ACCGGACGTGAACGTGGTCAAGATCGGCGGGCACGGTGCGATCGATTACGGGCGGGAGGTCATGCACCCGCTCTGCGAGGAAATAGGAAAGTTGTCCAAAAAACACCAGATGCTTGTCGTCACCGGTGGCGGCGGGCGGGTGCGCCACATCATGGACATCGGCATGGACCTTGGGATGCCAACGGGAGTGCTCGCCGAACTCTCCGCCAAGATCTCCGAGCAGAATGCAATCATGGTCTCGATTTTACTCTCGAAATACAACGGCACACGGATCCATACGGGAGACCTTCTCGACCTCCCCATGCTCCTCAAGCTCGGGATGCTCCCGGTCATCCACGGCACGCCGCCATACGGGCTCTATGAACACCCGGCGCGGTCTGACGCAGTCCCTGCACACCGCACTGACACCGGTGCGTTCCTTATTGCCGAAGTCCTCGGGGCAAAGAACTGCATTATCGGGAAGAACGTGGACGGGCTCTATACTGAAGACCCGCGGGTGAACCCCGACGCAGAGATGATTAAGGATATCACCGCTGCTGAACTGATCAAAATGGACTTAGAAGACCTCGTCATCGAGAGGATGGTCGTCGATCTCCTGCAAAACGCGGTCAATATCCGAGAAGTCCGGATAATCAACTGCCATGAACGGGGCAACATCGAAAAAGCGATCAAAGGGAAGAATGTCGGCACAATCATCCGGGCAGAATAATTCAACCTCCCAATCTTTTTTATCGTGATGCGATGACCGTTCCCGAAAAACCCGCACTGAAATTCTCCCTCTCAGAACTTGCGGGTGCGTTTGGCGATTTCGGCACGATCATCCCGCTCATCCTCGCGGTTGCACTCGTCACGACGATGAATGTCGGGTATATGCTCCTGTTCTTCGGCATCTGGTTTTTAATCTCCGGCTGGTACTACGGGCTGCCTATCCCGATTGAACCGATGAAGGCTATTGCGGTTGTCGTCATCGCCGAAAAATTAAGTGCCGGTGAGATTGCCGCCGCGGGGATCATCCTTGGTTTCATCTTCCTCCTCATCAGTTATGGGCCCCTCCTTCTCTGGCTCGAAAAGGTCATACCGGAAGCAGTCGTCCGGGGCATCCAGCTGGGACTTGCCCTCCTTCTCATAAAGACGTCCATCGGGTTTATCACCGCCGACCCCATCTATGCAGCGATCGGCATTGCAATCATCCTCATCTTTCTCGTCATCTGCAAATACCGTACCACCATCCCCGACATCTCTGCAATCGTCATCATTGGCGCCGGCATCATCACCGGAGTTGTTCTCCACGGTTTACCTGCCATGCAGATCCTGGCATTTCCGTCATTGGTCATCCCGGCTCCCACGGATTACATCACCGCAACCTATTCGCTTGTCCCGTCACAGGCGCTCCTGACCGTGACAAATGCCATCCTTGCCACTACCCTCTTAACAAAGGATCTCTTCCGGGTAGACGTGCCGGCTGCCCGGCTCTCCCGGACAATCGGGCTCATGAACCTCACCTCTGTCCCGTTTGGGGGGTTCCCCATGTGTCACGGTGCAGGTGGACTGGCCGGGCAGTACCGGTACGGGGCTCGGACGGGTGCGGCGAGTATCTGTGCGGGAGTAATCTTCATCATTATTGCCCTCCTGTTTGCATCCGCTGATATCCTCACGCTGATATCCGTCGGGTTCTTCGGGGCGCTCCTCGTCTTTGTCGCGCTTGAGATGGGGCAGCACAGTGTAAAGACCACCTCGCTTCCGCTCACTATTATTGTTGGCGTTATTGCGCTTCTCGTGTCGATGACGGCGGCATTCGTGATCGGGATTGTGGTGGCGTACGTGATGCAGCGGGTACAAGCCAACGGGAAGGTTACCTAAAAAGTCAGAGGGCCGGGAAATGCTCTCGCTGCGCCTGTCGGTTTGATCGGGCACTCGAGGACCCAATAACGATAAACCCGAGCCTCACGTCCGATCATGCCTGGGCGTGTTCTGTGAGTTTCACCCGTTCAAGGGCAAGTGCCATCTGGTTGGCAAACGCCGTGAGGATACGCTCCTGTTCATGGGTGATGACGCCATCGGGTTCGGTGGGTTTCACTCCCATGATCCCAATGACACCTGCCGAACTCTGGAGCGGAATATACCTGAGCCGGGACCCGTGGAGTGTATCGGTATCATAGCCGGCAACAGCACCATGCTGGAATGCCCATGTTGCCACGGCAATGTCATCCGCATTAAGAACAAGCCCGGTACCTGGGGGGTGAACAATGAGGCGGTCTTCATCCGGAAGAAGAACCGCGCTTTCCCACTGGAAGATTTCCCGGATATGCCGGGTAACTGCCGCAATGATTGAATCGGCATCCGCAGCAACAGCGAGGTCCTGCGAAAGCGCGTACAGCGTCCCGGTCTCCTTCTCCCGTGCCTGTGCGGCATATGCATGCTCGCGAGCCTTGGTTACGAGCAGGCTGATCAGGACACCGACAATAATCATACCCGCAAATGTGATGAGGTATTCGGTATCGCTCACCCTGAATCTCAGGTAGGGCGGGATAAAGAAGAAATCAAAGGCAAGAACGCCGATAATGGCAGTAAAGATTGCCGGTCGCAGTCCTCTCCTGAACGCAATGACAACAACCGCGAGGAGGTAGAGCATCGCGAGATTTGTCGGGGAAATAAATTCCTTGACAAACCAGCCAATGAAGGTAATGGCGGCAATAAGAGCAATGCATGCGAGGTAATCCCTGGGAAGGGTTACCGGGAGCAGAAAATCCGGGTCGCTGATTTTTTGTTGAATATGCTCATTGCTGCTGATAACGTAGACATCAATATTACCGCTATCATGGATGAGTTGATCGACAACGGATCCAAAAACGTACTCCTGCCATCGCGGGCGGAGTGTTTTTCCTATGATGATGCGCGTAATATTATGCTGGCGTGCATAATCGATCACCGTTGATGCGATGTTGAGCCCGAACTGGGTAACGGTGGTAGCTCCCAGTTTCTCTGCAAGTTGCAGGGTTCGCGCCAGCTGATCCTGGGCTTCTTTTGAGAGCCGGTGGTGAGCCGGGGTCTCAACATAGATAGCGGTCCACTGGGCTCCCATACGGTCAGCCTGCCTTCGGGCGGTTCTTACCAGCCGTTCGGATAACGGACCTGCGCCAATCGAGACAAGGATGTGTTCTCCCGCAGCCCATGGACCTGGAATCGCCCGGGTCTGCATATATGCGAGCATCTGTTCATCGATACGTTCTGCGGCACGGCGGAGAGTAAGTTCACGCAGTGCGTAGAGATTTCCCTCGTTGAAGAACTGCTCGATCGCCCGTGCTGCCATATCAGGGACATAGACTTTCCCGTCCCGCAACCGCTGGAGAAGTTCCGGGGGTGCAAGATCGACCACCTCGATCTCTGTTGCTTCATCGATCACCCGGTCGGGAACCGTTTCGCGTACGAGCACCCCGGTAATCTGGGCAACAACGTCATTGAGACTCTCAATGTGCTGGACATTTAATGTTGTATAGACATCGATACCGGCACCGAGCAGTTCCTCGACATCCTGGTAACGTTTGGGGTGACGGGAGCCAGGAACATTGGTGTGTGCAAGTTCATCGACAAGAACGAGCGATGGATGGAGACGAAGGGTTGTGTCGAGGTCAAACTCCGGGAGCGTCACCCCCCGGTACTCTATTATCTTCGGGGGAATGATGGTCAGCCCTTCGAGCAGCGCCTCGGTCTCCGGTCTGCCATGGGTCTCGACATACCCGGCTTTCACGTCAATCCCTTCGGTGCGCCGGAGGTGTGCCGCCAAGAGCATCTCGTATGTCTTTCCCAACCCCCGCAATATACCCGAGGAATATTTTCAGTTTGCCCCGGTGCTTCTGCCGCTCCTCACCCTGCACGCGGGCAAGGAGAACATCGGGATCGGGACGGTATCCAGAAGCGACGAGCATAAAAACCAAAATCACCCCACACCCATCAATACGAGCACTATATCGATAATCTTTATGCCGATGAATGGGGCAATGATCCCGCCAATACCATAGATGACGATGTTATTCCGCAGGGCGACCTCAGCGGTCATCGGGCGATAGGTCACGCCATGAAGCGCAAGGGGAATGAGGGCAACGATGATCAGTGCATTGAAGATCACGGCTGACAGGATCGCGTTGTGGAGACCGAGAATATTCAGCGCTGACAGGACGGGATATACGGTGATGAAAGCGGCAGGGATGATCACAAAATATTTTGCAAGATCGTTTGCTATCGAGAACGTTGTGAGTGCCCCCCGTGTCATGAGGAGTTGTTTCCCGATCTCTACGATCTCGATCAGTTTTGTTGGGGTTGCTGTCGAGATCGATCATGTTTGCCGCCTCACGTGCAGGCTGCGTCCCGGTGTTCATGGCGACAGCAACATCTGCCTGGGCAAGAGCCGGGGCATCGTTGGTCCCGTCTCCCGTCATTGCCCACCATGCGCCCGCCTTTCTGGTACTCGCGGATCAGGTTCAGCTTGCTCTCCGGCGTCGCTTCTGCAAGGAAATCATCGACCCCGGCTTCTGCCGCGATGGTTGCTGCGGTCAAGCGGTTGTCACCGGTGATCATGACCGTTTTGATACCCATTTTCCGGAGCTGGGCAAACCGATCCCGGATCCCCGCCTTTCACGATGTCCTTTAAGTGAACGACCCCAAACGCTTTGCCGTTCTTGCTGACAACGAGCGGTGTTCCCCCGGCGAGGGAGATCGTCTCGACCTCCTTTATGAGTGCAATCTGACACGGGATTGCCGGATGTCTCGATCTGCTTAAAACATCACATCTGAGGCGCCCTTTCGGATACAAACATTGCCAAAGTCGACAACCGCTCATCCGGGTCTGGCTCGAAAAACGGGACGAACTGCATCCCTGGTACCTGTCTCCGTCACTCCCCACGCTCCTGCCGCGAAGCCCGTATTTCTCTTTTACAAGGACAAACGATGCTGCGACCGTTCGGGAGTCTCATCGGCAAGCGATGCAAGCTGCGCAGTCTCCGCCAGATCCAAAATATCTGTTCCGTCGACCCGGAATCAGCTCGACAGCCTGCCGGTTGCCGAGCGTAATCGTGCCGGTCTTGTCGAGCAGGAGGACGTCCACGTCGCCTGCTGCTTCAATAGCCCTGCCTGAGGTGGTAATGACATTGCGACGGATAAGCCGGTCCATGCCGGCAATACCGATGGCGCTCAATAGACCGCCGATGGTTGTCGGTGCGAGGCAAACGAGCAGGGCGACAAGAACGGTGATCGTGACCGGCGTGCCGGAACCTTCGACCTGCACGCTGTAAACCGAGAACGCCCAGAGTGTTGCACAAACTACGAGAAATATTGCAGTCAGCCCGATAAGAAGGATAAAGAGCGCAACCTCGTTCGGTGTCTTCTGCCGCTTTGCCCCTTCAACGAGGCTGATCATGTGATCAAGAAAACCATCACCAGCGTTGGCGCTCACCCGGATGATGAGCCAGTCCGAGAGGATGACCGTACCACCGGTGACGGCGCTCCTGTCCCCGCCGGATTCCCGGATGACCGGCGCACTTTCCCCCGTGATCGCACTCTCGTTTACCGATGCGATGCCCTCAACCACTTCCCCGTCGACCGGGATCGTATCCCCGGCTTTTACATAGAAAAGATCGGTCTTGTGCAGGGTTGAGGACGAGACTTCAAGGTAATCGGAAAGTACGGGTTCCCTGCCTTTTTCGATCTCGTACCCGAGATACAACTTCTTTGCCATCGTGTCCTGCCGCATCTTCCGCAGTGACTCTGCCTGCGCCTTGCCCCTTCCTTCTGCGAGTGCCTCGGCAAAGTTTGCAAAGAGGACGGTGAACCAGAGCCATGCGGAGATCGCGCCGATGAAGCCAGCGGGGGCTTCACCGTTCCCGGTGAGCGCCTGGAGCCAGAGCAGGGTAGTAAGGGCACTACCAACTTCGACCACAAACATGACCGGGTTTTTGATCATAAGGCGCGGATCGAGCTTAATGACCGCATCGATAACCGCCCGCCGGTAGATAGCCGGCAGAATCGCGTGAGGGTTCCGGGTTCCGGAGGGTTCCGGCATGTCATACACCTCCACTGTGCATGAGTTGCTCGACAATGGGGCCAAGGGCGAGAGCCGGGAGGAAACTGAGCGCCCCGATAATGACGACGACAAAGACAAGCCAGATGATGAAGAGCGGGCGGTGGTCTGACAGTGTTCCCTCGCCCGCCGGAACGATCTTTTTTACAACGAGCGAACCGGCGAGGGCAAGCGTGAGAACTGCGATGGCGAACCTGCCGATAAACATGCAGACAGCAGTTGCGAGGTTATAGAATACGCTGTTCGCTGACAGCCCGGCAAAGGCGCTGCCGTTATTCTGCGCCGCGGAAGTGAAGGCATACAGGATCTCCGAGAACCCATGGGGGCCCGGGTTGAGCACCGCCATTTTCCCCGGATCCACAAGAACCGCGACAGCAGTACCGATGAGAATCAAAAAGATGGGAACGAGGATGATGATGGTAGCGATGGTCATTTCCCGTGGCTCGATTTTCTTGCCGAGATATTCCGGTGTCCGCCCGACCATCAGCCCGGCAATGAACATCGCAATGATCACAAAGATGAGCATGCCGTACAAGCCGGACCCGATACCGCCGTAGGCCACCTCCCCGAACTGCATCATGAGGAGCTGGACAAAACCTCCGAGAGGGGTGAAGGAGTCGTGCATCGAATTGACCGCACCACAGGAAGCAGACGTGGTAACCACGGAGAAAAGCGCGGAGGGCATGATGCCGAACCGCACTTCCTTGCCCTCCATGTTACCGCCCGGCTGGAGAGCGGTCGTGGTCTGGTCGATTCCCATACCTGCAAATGCGGGATTGCTCCCGAATTCCGCCCAGATGGCGAGACCCATGAGCGGCAGGAAGATAATAGTCATGGCAATCAGGATGCTGACACCTTTCCTCCCGGCGCCAACCATCCTCCCGAAGGAATAACAGAGCGCTGCCGGAATGAGGAGGATAGCAATGATCTCGATGAAGTTGGAAAACGGCGTGGGATTCTCGAACGGGTGAGCGGAGTTCGTGTTGAAGAACCCGCCCCCGTTTACGCCGAGCTGTTTGATCGCGATCTGGGATGCAGCGGGTCCAAGTGGGATTGTCTGGGTGGTGACGAGAGCTCCGCTCGCATCCCTTACCGGATCGAGAAGCGGTACGGTGACCGGGCCGCCCAAGGTCTGGACTGTACCCTGCGATACGAGGATAAGCGCGATGATGATACTGATCGGCAGGAGGATCATCACGCCCCGGATGAGCAGCACCCAGAAGTTTCCGATGGTGGAAGAAGACCTCCGTGAGAGCCCGTACGTGAGCCCGATGAGGACTGCCAGACCCGTCGCCGCTGAAGTAAAGTTCTGGACGGCGAGGCCCATCATCTGGGTGAGATAACTGACACCGGTCTCCCCGGCGTATGCCTGCCAGTTGGTATTGGTGACGAAACTGATCGCGGTATTGAGCGCGAGATCCCACGAGGGCGATCCCACTCCCGCGGGATTAAGCGGAAGGACGGGCTGGGCAAGCTGGAGCACGAAGAGGAAAACGATCCCGACGAGCGAGAAAACCATCATCGCGATGGCGAAGGTTTTCCAGTCCATCTCGTCACGGGCATCCACTTGCGACCATGCGAGGAGCCGGTGTTCGAGAGGCACGGTGACCGGTGAGAGGAGATGAGGTTCCCCTTTTATGACCTTCACCATGAATCTTCCCAGCGGGACGACCGTCACCACAAAGACCCCAATGAAGAGGACGAGAACAATCCAGTCCGGAAGCCGCACACCCGATGCGTCCGGGGGAGTGAGATCTGGCTGTACCAGGGATGACGGGACGATATGGGTGGTACTCATGTCATCAAGAGCGAGATTGAGCACGAGCACATTCACCCGGTTTTCTCCAAAGATCCAGAACTGCCGGGGTTCGATGTGGCTGGTTACGAGCGCGTGGACATCCACCTCGCTCAGGTTCCGCTCACGGGCGATCCGGTGGACCTGGTAATATGCGGCGGCAACGCTGATGTGCGGGTCAAGCCCGCTTCCCGAACTCGTGACGAGATCGACCGGTATCGGCAGCAGCGTGTTGGTCGGGGTCCGCGGCATGAAGGGCTTCGACTCGTGTATTCACCGCATTCCTGAGTGCAGGGTTCGAGGGTCCGAGATTCGAACCGGGACGAGAGCCCGGCGTTGTAGGGTACGGGCGGTTGTGGCGGAGGGGCGGCTCCAGAAATATTTCGGGGATGTAAATGGCTGCCCGATGAGTGCTGAACCGACCACCTTCCCGTCATGAACGATAAAGTTCCCGTTTGCCTGGACGGGGAAAAGAACTACCTGAGCGATGCCGGTGATCAAAAGAGGATAGAAAATCCCGGTGATAAGCGTGAGCAGGAGAAAAAATAACGACCGCTGGTTTCACCTGTTTCCGGATTATGGATAGGACGGATCCTATGTCCATAGAAGTACCGCCTCTGATCTTATTGGCTCCGAACCGTACAGGCAGGGAGTGTTACTATTCTTGTGTTCATGCTGGCGGTATTTATGTTCATTGAAGGTTTTTTGGGGTTTTCAAACCGGAAAAAGGAGATTAATGTTCCGGTTCTCGTCTGATAAGTCCGTGTTGATGGAAGAATTATTCCAGCCTTTACAGTATAAAGATATGACATCGCGCAGAAAGCAAACCCGGTTCATGGAAACTAAATCACCAGCATCCAGAGCCCGCAATTATCTGTGACTGGCTTCTATGGAAAAATGTGGTCTTTTCCCTTCACTTGTTCATGATGGCCCGGAAAATGATCTGGACTGCTGGTCTCCCATCCCAGATTATCTCGCGAAGCCAGACTTCGGCCCTAATGTCTTTACCATCAAGCCTGACCAGTCCGGTCTCCGGTATCTGCACATTTGCCCCAAGGAGTGCCTGATCCATCCTTTGCTGCATACTGTCCCGGCTAACCAGAGAGATCATTTGAACAAGATCCTTCCCGAGGAGATCTTCGTCTTTATTGCCAGCAAACAGGCGAATGCCAGCCGGGTTGATGTAGAGGATCTTGCCTCCTCCCTGAACAAGGATAGCAACAGGAGACCATTCTGTCAAATACCGGTACCGTTCCTCGCTAGCCCGGAGGTTTTCCACGTTTTGTTTATACTGTGCTATAAAGAACGCCATCACGATCAGAAGAACAGCAAAAAACACCCGATTCACGAGCGCGAACAGCTCCGACATATCGCGGGGGGAGAGGAAGAAACTGATCGCAATCAGGATAATGAAGATTCCTGCCCCAACGTACGAGGCATACTTCCACTTAATGTAGAGAGTCAGGAAGAGGGGAATGAAGTATAAAACCCAGACTACGAGACCCAACGGTGTAATGATGTCGAGGTAAAAAATTAACAATGCAGAAATGAGGATGTAAGTAATCACTTCGAGAGGATTCTCCATGAACCGGACTGTTCCCATGAAAGCACCAGTGTTTATGATAAGTGGATTCTCATATTGTTGTATAAATCTTTACTGGGGGAGCTACAAGGAGCCGGATTGAAATGAGCGCATACAAACATGACCGAACGTCTTGATGGTAACCGGTTATTATTAGTCCGCATATTAGCATAGTGAGGGACGGTTCCGAAAGATTGCCCGATCCTGTATATGTCAATCTTGAACCTGCCCGACCACACACAATATTTTTACCTGCAATCCCCATATTACACTGGTTTTTATGGGCCTCATGCACTGGTTTACACCAAAAGACACGGTCTTTTTTGACCTGTTCGAACAGCAGGCAGCGATTGTGACGGAAGCAGCCCACCAGCTGGTCAGCCTGACCAAGGATTTCTCAAATGTTAAGATGAAACGCCACGCGATCGAACTGCTTGAACATGACGGTGACCGGGTGACCCATGAAATCTACGAACGGCTGAACCGGACGCACCATCCTCCGTTAGAGGGGGCGGAGATTTCGCGCCTCGCCTCATCTCTGGATGAGGTGCTCGACTACATCGATGGATCTGCGGAGAAGATGCTCTATTATGGGATCGGATCCTCGGATTCATACATGGTGGAACTTGCAAAACTGGTCCACCTGTCTGCGGTTGAGATTGAGGGAGCGGTGAAATATATCAGGTCAACAAGGGATCCACGGTTTATCCAGGAGCGCTGTATCGAGATCAACCGGCTGGAGAACGTCGCTGACGATGTGCTTGCCGACGCAATTACCACCCTTTTTTCCGGAAGCGATACTATGCACGTCATCAAGTACAAGGACATCTACGAATGGCTCGAGATTGCGACAGACAACTGTGAAGACGTCGCAAACGTGCTCTCGGATATCGCGTTCCAGCAGTCTCCCTGAGCGGCGGTATTTGCATGGTGTTCGGAATATTTTTTTCCCGGCACCCGGTTAATCCATCACCGGTATACCATTTTAATCAGATGAGCAGTGTTCGTATACCAAATATCAAAGACGCATGATCAGTTTCCGGCATGGATTCACCTGTTCTTCCGCAGTAATCTTTGCATTCTCCGAAGAGCCCGGGTTCTTTTCTGATTTTCCGGTCATCTAAAGAGAATTTAATTCAGCTCAAGAAGGCAGAGGATATTTTCTGATATGCCGGATAAAGGATGCCGGTCGAGAACTGACCGGGAGAACGGTTCCTGTATGTCCCGGAAGAGCGCCCGGTAAAACCGCGACTGCCTGCGAGCGGAACCGTATCCGTCACAAGAAACCTCCGGTTTCACAGCAGCATCGGCAATATTAAACGCAGCGTTGACATCGGCATGGGCTGTATGACCGCAGTGGGGGCATTCAAACTTCTTCCGATTCCGTTTCCCGAGTTTCCCGCACTTCCAGCAGATCTGGGATGTATATGCTGGATCAACATATGCAACAGAAACACCTGTTTTCAGTGCCTTGCTTTCAATTAATTTCTGGAGCCGTTGAAATGACCGGCATGTGATCGAATAGTCATGGAAGTCAGATTCAGGAAAAGTCCGCTCGTTCCCGACACCATAAATTCTCTCCAGTTTTATCCCGCATTTGAGCGCTTTCGCCTGATCTACGATCTGTCTGCTGACCCGGGTCACGAGGTCATCAAGGATGCATTTTTCCAGGCTCTCGATTCTCCTTGATTTTCTATGTTTTTTCTGTTTCTCGCATTTTTTGCGGATTTTCTCATATTTTGCATGGATATGGTGGACGTTTTTCCCGAGTCGGATCACTTTACCGCTTGAAGGGTGGGCGAGTACTGCGATATGCCCATTCGTGTTCATGTCGACACCTAACCATTCTTCCATGCCTTCAGATTGCTGTATCGTGATCACCGGGGCATTGTATTCTGATCGTTGTTTACAAACGATATGCATTAAGGGCTGTTCCACCTGCCAGGAGACTTCCCCACACAAGGGGCAGTTCATCCCTATCCGAATATTGTGGATGCACGAGCGATTTCATAGATCTGGGTGGATAGCAGGGAGCGGGTAACATTCCGGAAATGTTTGATCCTGCCTGCCACAAGATCCCGGATATGGAACACGTCCCGGGAGGGGACATCCCCAAGTTTCATGCAGGCACTCCGGGCAGAGATGATAAGATCCCCAAACACCAGTCCGGTCTGACATTCAATTTCCTTGATCTCACGATAACCAATGATCCCGGTCCGCTGCCCGGACTCACCCCTTTCCCAGAATACAAGGTGTTCATCCGTAACGATGAGGTAATCCATGAGCCTGTCCCCGGGTGCACGGTGGAATACGTCGTTGTTGTCCCGGTGATATATCCGCCCCGGAAAGGTCCCAAGAACAGTCCGACCCGGGCAGATCTTGTTCACCGCATTCACGGTCTCTTCACCCATACTATAAAGCGACTTCCCTGCTTCATCCGGGCTCCGGCAGGAACATGGTTGTGCCATAACATAGAGTGGTTGGGCGCAAATATATATTTTTTCATTGAGGTATAGTTCTCATTTAAAAAATATATATCGATTTTCAAATTTGCCTGATTCTATGATTGCCCATCGGAAATTTTCAGGGACTGTGGAATATCATTCATCCCCTTACTTCCCCATATTTTACCGGGACATCCCGGAATGCACCTTTTGGCACAGTAATCTCAAATCTTGCGCCATGACCTACATCCCCGGTTTCAGTTATGGTAAGACCGGTGATTGAAAGGATCTCCCTGACGAGGAAAAGCCCGTAACCGGTATTTTTCCCGTATCCCCTTAAAAAGATCAGGGCTTTTTCATCAGGAGGGATTCCAGCCCCATCGTCTGTGCAGATAATCACGAGAGACTCCCCGCGCCTCTCGCAGGAAAAACGAATATAGGTAAACGGGGCTGCATACCGCAGGGCATTGTCAGCTAAGTTATAAAATACCTTAAGAAGAAGGGGATCAGCGTACAGTTCGTACCCGGTACAGTCGTTCTGCAGTGGGATCGAGCCAAGTGCGAGTAATCCCCGTGACTGTTCAATGGTATCATACAGGTTCTGCCACCTGGGTGTATGTATACCGATATCCTGGTATTCCCGGGTGAAGGATATCTGAGACCGGATGACGTCAGCAGCCCTTTCGCATTTCTTAAGGATTTCCCGGGATTTTACAAGGTCTTCCTCCATTATTCCCAGTTCCAGGTACCCGGAAATGGCGGTGAGCTGGTTGAGGATATCATGTCGGGTTACATTGTTCATAAGGTTGAGTTTCCGGTTGGTCTCAAGGATTGCTTTCTCTTCCTGCTTTCTTTCGGTTATGTCACTTGAGATTACGGTTATTGCAATGACCTCCCCGGATGCCGGGTCAACAACCGGGTTTAACTGCCGGAGGAAAAATCTCCCCTTGCACTCGTACTCATCCTGGAGGGGAACCCGAGTACTGATTACTTTCTCAACAAGGGCAGAAAACCGTCCGGTTTCTTCACGGGAATGAAGATCGACATAGGTTTTTCCCTGATATTCCCTAGAAGAAACTCCCTGCCGTTCGAGATAGCGTGTGTTCATCAGCAGGTACTTTCCTTCGCGGTCAACCGTATAGATCGATTCATCAGCCGATTCAACAAAAGAGCGGTACTGGGCCTCCGACTTTCTCAGGAGGTTCTCGGCAGTAATCCTCTTTTCAAGCTCTTCCAACGCTTTCCGGTGTGCCTCGTGAAGAGATTGAAAGGTGAAATAGGCTATGATAACTGCAAGGCAGCTGGTAAACAGGATTGTGACAATGTGGGATTCCCATACTGATATACGAGGATTCAGAATTTGCTTAACTATTTCAAAAATCGTCATGACGGCAAGTGTGCCAAGAAATACCACGAGCAGGGATACCTTGCGACTTATAAAAAAATCCCGCGTCCTCATTCTACCGAACATGTTACCTGCAAGGCAGATAATTTTATTTAATTGGGTTCTGATAGCCGCAGCGTCAGGAAACAACCGGTAACTAGGCGTGGGACGCATCATCAGGTTCCTCGCCGGCAAGAATGGCAGAGATCCGGGCAACCCGGAACCGCGAGCTCAGGGTAATGTGGACCCGGAATTCCGTAAGCCCGATCTTCACGGTACGGTACACTGAATGAAGTTCAGCCCGGTCGATATCTGCAAGGATCTCACGAATATCCGGGGGAATAAATGATTCGAGCCGGGCACCGTTCCCATATTTTATCAGGGCATCAATGGCAGCATCGTTGAAGTAGGTAATCTTGCCGTTAATATTCAGTTCTATAACCGGGGTAAGTTCAAGGTGGGGAAACGTCGCAATGCTCTGGAGCTCACGCGCTGCTGCAAGTTTTTTTGTTATATCAGTCATCATGATCATGTGACCAAAGTGAAGATTACCCTGGTGAAGGGGCGCAATGTGGATCTCGCAATCGATAGCAAATCCCTGTTGGTGCAGGAACCGGGTCGTGACCTTGGCTTTCCCGTTCTTCTTTAGTTCACTCGTGATCTGTTCTCCAATCTGTCGGTAGGCGTCTTCATTTTCGTAGAGCCCGCGAAGGTGCATCCCGATAAGATCGTCAGGTGAATACCCCAGCATCCGTGCGAGAGAACTATTTACCCATTGGAGCGTACGTTCCCGGACAAGGCCGATACCATTTGGGGACGCAGCCAGGATCGCGTTCAGCATATCATTTGTTTCACGGAGTGTGGTCTCTGAACGGTTCTGGTCCACAGCACTGTGGATCTTGTGCGAAAGGTCAGCATATTGTGACTTTGCTTCCCCGCCTTTCTGGACATAGAAGTCAGCACCGTTTTCGAATGCTTCAATAGCGATCTCTTCCCTGCCCTTGCCAGTGAAGATGATGAACGGAATATTTTTGTCTGTCGCCCGAACCCGTTTTAAAAACTCAATACCGTCCATCTCCGGCATCTGGTAGTCGGAAACTATGGCATCAAACCGTTCCTTTTCAAGCATCCGGATCGCTTCGGGAGCGCTTAATACAGTTTTTACGTTAAAATCTCCGGAACGTTCCAGGTACATCTTACAGAGATCAAGGAGATTTGATTCGTCATCGACTAATAGCATATAAATCGGTTGCCCGGGAGACTTGACGGTCGCCGCGTTCAAGTGCAGGGAGCCGAATGTGCGGGCATTCATTGGTCTGTTACCGGGACCTGCACGTGTGGGATGATCAGTATTTCCCGCGACCTTGTGATGGGATTGTGTGGGCATAGGTGATCCTCGATGAATTGATACCGGGTTTACGTCAATTTATCCACATGAATCGGGCTTGTTGATTTCCCTGTGAAACGTAAGATCCGTTGATTCTCGTGTTCTGTTCAGGAATAGAATGAGAGAGAATATGTATTTTTCGAATGATAAATATATTTGAGAATGATTACTATATATGACAATATTCTATTGTGTATTTTCTTTATTTACGTCGGAATTCGATTCAGGGATTCCTCTTCACGCGATTTAAACACGGCAGAACTTGGGAAGATTCAGCGGTAGTGTGTCTATATTGCTGTAAAATCATCCCGAGTACCCAAACACCGACAGCCCCATTTTGGCAAGCGCCGGCGCATTCGTCATAACGAGATACCCCACACAGCCGAGAAGGGCACAGTCCTCGGGAAGAACAAACCCGATGATGTAGTAATGGTACTTCTCTTTAAGCGCCTCGATAAGTTCCGGGGAAAGTGGTTTCTCCATCTCCGGCAACTGCTCCATCTTTTTGATCTCATCCCATGCAAGCGGTGTCCTCTTCCAGAACCAAAGTCCTTCCTTAAGCCCGAAGCCGAAAGCGTGCCACTCTATAGCCGAAAGAGAAAGAAAAGTGGGGGTGGTGGGATCTTCGAGCACGGTCACACCCCCGCAATCCGGAACCGGAATGTCTCGCTTATATACCCACCATCCTGCGGCCAGAAGTCCCGCAGCCGTCCTATCTGAGCCCACTTCCGGCGCCCGGTCATAATGCGAATCGTGTGGATACCCGGCATCCGGGGATAGACCGCACGCCCGTCGATGTCGTGCATCAGTTCGTAGTGTGGGATATCAAACCAGTCCATCCAGAACCGGACACCGTGCGGCATGTCAGTCCCCCGGCGCAGGTCCGGCAACCGCATCGGTGAGAGTCCGTCATAGATCACATCGATGATCAGGTTTTCATCAGCCGTATCCGGGTTCAGGTCGAGCTGGTAGAAGATAGGGTTCCGGCGCACTTCTTCTTCTGTGAGAGGAGTGTCAACGGTCAGGGGAATCAGCCCGTCAAACGTGCCCCGGTAGATGCCGGTCACTCGTGCGACCGGTTTCGGTAGTGTTTCAGTTTCCATGATAGGTCTCCTTCAATCGTTCATGTTCGTCCCGGTGCACGCCAAACTCCTCATACATCACGTCGTACCTGCCGATCTTCTGGTAAATGACAAAGAGCGCAGGGTACAGCGGGAGCACTGCTCCGAGAACGACTGCTAACAATTCAACGTCCATAAAAGGCTCCTTCATGACAGGAGCAAAAAGAGTGAAGACCCGATGGGGTCTTCACCCCCCAGGTCCCGTCAAGGTAGGATCAGGCGAGGGCTGCCTGACCGTCCGCCCACGTCTCAACCTTTGCGAGAATCGCGTCGTCCGAATAGGACGTGACGTCAATGTGGTCGCGGGAGACGGTCACCGTGTAGACCTCCCCATTCCCGTCATGACACCGGAGCGTTGCTGAATACGTATCCAGATCAGGATCATGAATGCACGTGCCACCATGCTGGGTTGCAAGCGGAGCGCTTGCCATGATGATGGCGATACCGGCGTTAAAACCGGCTTTCGTGCTGTACTTCTCGGAAGTGTTCCCAACGTTCTTTGCATCGGTATCTTCCCACACCAGGCGGGCCCCGAAGGAGCGCTTGGTGATAGCGACTGCGGCCATCGCCACACCGCCCACCGTGTATGCCGTGCAGGTGAACGGGTTGCTCGAAACGACTGCGTTAACAAGCGTCTCGAACGTGTCCGCATCCGCGATCGGGTTCGTGAGAGTCCGGGTTGCGGACTTGGTTACTGACTGTTGAACAAAATCTGCCATAATTGGTAATCTCCAAGCCCAATGTGTGGGCTGATACTGCGTGCGGTAAAGGGGAGTATAAACATTCTGTGCCACAGGTGAATTCGGCACGCAGCAGAGCGGAATTTTAAAAAGGGGGCTATTGGGGATGGTTTCAGTTGACAGGTTTTTTTAATTGCCGGAACGGAGCCGCTGCGGAGTGACAAGATGAGGGCGTCATCATCCCCCCGGTACACCACGAAAAGAGCAGCCCGGTGATGTGAAGCGAGCCGGAGCATCAGCGAGGACGAGTGAACATGACCGGGCGTCACCGGCTCCCCATACGCTTTTGGGAAGTTTACGAAGGCTGCGAAGCGGTGCACTCGAAAATGTTTTAGGACTTTTATCTTAAATCTGCCATTCTTCGGGAGGATATGCCTGGTGTGGATTTACTTTACGCATGGGCATTTCCAAATGTCACATCGATCCAATGGATGATCTCGTCCCTAACGCAACGGAACCCGGCCCGGACTTCCTCATCGGACCCGGTGAATGCTGAAGGGTCCGGAAAACTCTGGTGGATAACTTCTTTCGCACCCGGGAAGAACGGGCACGCTTTCTGGGCAGAATCACATACCGTAACGACAGTCTCAATTCCTTTCCCGAATAAATCATCAATGAGTTTCGACCGGTGTCCGGAGATATCGATACCTTTTTCCTTCATCACCGCAATTGCCATCGGGTGAACCCGGGTTATTTCGGTCCCGCCACTAAATACTTCGTAGCGGTCGCCATACTTTGCATTCATATACCCCTCCGCCATCTGGGAGCGGGCAGAGTTGTGCGTGCAGATGAACAGGATCTTCTTTTTCATGGGTTCTCCGGTTTGGGTTTCTGATATATTTCTATCTTCAATCAAGTGTTCGTTGCTTTTCCCTGTTGCAGGATCCGATCTCTCCTTCGGAGTGACAGCCACACTATTCCAAGCATAACCGGTATCTCGATAAGAGGCCCGACAACCGTTGAGACGGCGACCATCGGCATCGTTGCAAACGCGGTCAGTGCGATTGCAATAGCGAGCTCAAAGTTTCTGCCCGTGCAATGGAACCCCATCGTTGCCGAATCTTCGTAATTATAACCCATGCGCCGGGTCGTATAATAGACAACATGGAACAGCAGGAAGAAGAACAGGATCACCGGAATCGCCATCTGCCATATCAGGTTCGGGTTATCGATGATGACACCGCCTTTTAACGAGAACATGACAATCATCGTGAACAAGAGCGCAAGAAGCTGGAGAACATTAAAGCGCGGTATCAATTTGGTGTTTAACCATTCTGTACCTTTCCGTTTGATAACTTCCCTGCGGGTGATAACTCCAAAGATGAGGGGCAGACCGAGATAGAGAAGCACACTCTGGGCGATCAGGCCGATATCGATGGAAATATAGGTGCCTACCAATAGTGCGATGAAGAAGGGAGTCGTGAAGATCTGGATGATGGAGTTCCATGCCATAAGCACTATCCCGAGCGGGCCATTTCCTTTCGCAAGGTCAGTCCATACAAGCACCATCGCAATGCACGGCGCAACCCCCAAGAGGATAAGTCCGGTCCAGAGATAACTGGCGGCTTCCGGGGTGATCCAACCCAGACCGAGCAGAATCTTCTCAAAGAATACGTATCCTATTGCATAGAGCAGGAACGGGTTGACGACATAATTAAAAAAAACGATGATGCCCACCTGTTTCTTACTCTTGAGTGCATCTTTGAGTTCTCCCAGTTCGATCTTCGTCATCGCCGGATAGATCATCAGAAACAACCCGATGGGAATACCGATGGCAAGGTGCTGGCTGAATTCAGGGAAGTACTTCCCAAGCCCAAGCCCGATTACAATGCAAAGAAAAATCCAGAGAGCCAGCAGTTTTTCAACCCAACCCAGTCCGGCAGAACCATCCGTCATTTACATCCCCCGCACGTTATCCGGGTCTCGATTTTCTGAATATCAAGAATTTTCAGGATCTGGACGGCCGGTCTGGAGTTTATTTTATACCAGATATTGATCCCTTCTCTTCGCGACTCCAGAATGCCGGCTTCTTCCAGGATTTTCAGGTGCTGCGAAACGGTAGGTTGTGCCTTTCCAACGGCCGGCACAATCGCACAGGCGCATCGTTCTCCACCGAGTAGGCACTGAAGTATTTTCATCCGCGTCTCATCAGCAAGAGCTTTAAGCAATTTTATGGAGGGTTCCACACAACATATTGTTATATGCGAATATATGAATTATTCTAAAGTGACATCCACCTTGTCGTGGGGAATCTTTCGTGCACGAATCGGGCACCCCGGCATATCCTGACCGCCGCGTTCTGAGACCCAGACCAGCATCGGGATCCCACACTATCCATCTGATTCTCAATTAATTCTGTTCCATTATATTATTGTATGTGGTTTAATGACCGAGCGTCTATAACTCACCAAATCAGGAGACTTCGGGGAAGTTAAGGCGCTGGTGCAATTCCGAGATGGCAGTCAGGGTTTTGTATCCTTTATCCGTGATGATGTAGTCTCCCCTTTCGTGGCGCTGGAGGATCATGCCGGTGTCTGCAAGTTTTTTAATATGGAACAGGAGATTTCCCCCCCGCAACCCCGTCAATTGCGAGATATCGGAGAACGTCCGGGTCTGCGTGGCAAGTGCCTTGATGATCTGAAAACGCTGAATATTTGCAACCGGTTCCAACAGATCCTTTACAACAGTATCATCAGAAATATTTGCGATAATTTCCTTGGTATTGCTGGATTTTGTGTAAATACCTAACGATTGCATCAGATCGATCTGCTTTTCAAAAAGGCGCTGGACTTCGGAAAAACAGGTGTCACAGCGATCGAATTTGCCCTTGCTCCGCATCGTCTTCATCTGCTCGCGGTAAGACTGGATAATTTCATCAGAAACCTTTCCGTCTTTGATATGCTGTGCCGTATTCTGCAAAAAATCCATGAACAGTTCAAAGCATTTGCTACGCATTTTGCAGTCGCTGACCATGTGGGAGGAGAGATCAATTTTTGCAGTATCGATTTGATGATTCGTAAATAAGTCTGCGTAATTTTTCTTCAGGTCCGAAAGGATCCCATCAACGTGTTGCAGGTTAGCATGCTCGATGAACCGTTTCAGTTCATTCCGAAGCCCTACAATCTCGGTTTTCAGCTCCCGTATTTCTGTAAAAGAACCCAATGTCGCGCCCATAGATTAATTTCCTCTCATTATGGTGTTGTGGTGTGTGTTCATTACCTTGCGGGTCATTTTTCTATACTAACTTGTTTTGTATATTTTAATAACGCTCAAGTATATAATCACAACACAACGATGCATACCCGGTGAAAGTACCATGACAAAATCAGTTAAGGAACAAATTCATGCACAGATATCCGGAGCACTTAAAGGAGCAAAATTCCCGATTGCAACACCAAAAGACCTGATCGCCGCGTTCCCCGATGGAGCCAACACGACATGCCAGGTCGGGGACTTGAAGATGACTGCCGGCGACGCAGGAAAACTCCTGAAGGCGTCAGACTTTCCGTTCAAGAGCGCGAAAGCTGTTGCCGATGTTATTGTTGACCGGGCAGGACTCTAAATCTCTTCTTTTTTACACGTTCCCTTTCTTATTTATTACGTAAATTCTGTCTTGAGTAAAAATTTAGATTTTTTGGTTCTGATGCATCTACGGCTATTAGCGGTTTTTAATTTCGAAAGAGGTTGCATATCAACCGCAGATGCACCAGAACCAATTTTTAATTCTGTGGTATCCTGAAGTATCTTTAGCAACTTTTCTCTTCTCACCCTCCTGCATCAGGTATCATATCCTCCGCCGGTACAAACAGCGGCGCCTTCCGGTGATGACCGGTAAGCACCGGCATCAGTGATCGCATCGGCACTGTGTGTAACTGGTTGTCGATAATGAGGTTCAGCGCCAGCCCGGACGTGGACAGGTGAGCAGTCCCGACAGTCTCAAATGAGTCAAGGAGCCGGACGGTGCCGGTACTGCCGGTGAGTGCCAGATCGAGATCCTCTTCGGGAAGGGCAAATCCCCGCGTGTTCCGGTCTGACCGTATAACGAGATCCCCGGCATCAAGATAGACTCTCCCGATCTTCTCAAACGTTGGATCAATGTACGGGTGTACCGACCACTCTTCGAGTCCGGCGGGAACTTCTGCCGGTTCGTTTGTAATCTCCGGCACCGGTGCTGAAATGGGTGGAGATGATGAAGAGTCCCCTCCCACAGTTGCTGCCGGTTCGGTGGCATTCTCAACCGGCGTCCCAAAGATCGCCGCCTTCACAGTTTGGTACAGGTTCCGGAGTGCTGCGATCATGTCCAATACCTCCCGGAGAGAACACCTTCGTCATCGAGTTCTTCCTTCCTCGCTTCACAGGCATTCTCATCAGCATTTTCCGCTGCTGCCTGCTCGCACGCTTTCGGATCATGTCCGCAGGTATCCGGGTCGGAATCACACGCGCAACACATATCCGGACGTTCGTTCTCCCGGGTATCGTACTGAGGTGCGCCGTGTGGCGGAAGCAGGTGTTTCATGCCCGCACCTCCGAACTGCTACACTGTCGCTGCACTTCCCGCGTGTGACACTGCTCGCAGAGCTTTACACCCGTCTCTTCGTTGAGGTAAGTCGCAGATCCCAAATCACAGACCGAGCACTTCCCGATGTTTGGGGAGTGCCGTTCCATCCCGACCAAATCGATCATCCCGGGTAACGGTGGCACTGCGGCACAATCCCGGCGGACGGCTGCATCATAGCATTTCCGGCAGAGCCTTCTCGCTCCCTGTTCATTTTTCGGGCGGACTTTACGGGCAGCGGTCAGCTTCTCCACATACCATGAACTCTTCCTCCCGCAGCAGTGGCAAGGGGTATGAGGCTCCGGAATGTCCAGCCGCTTATAATCGACTGCGTGGATTTTCACCCCGGCCACCATCAATTCTCCGGCGTGAGGATTGATAGTGTGCTGCACAGAATCGCATGTATTCTTCATGTGCAGCATACTAATCCGGGGAGATTCCACCTCCGGTTCGTTGTTTTGCGGGTTTTTTGCTATTTTCGGATCATTGATTGCTGCATGTTCAGTTTCACAGACACACACAGATGTATCATGAGATGTATCCTGAGGTTGCTGTGTGTTTTCAATTTTGCAGCAATATACACTATTACTAAGATCTAAGTGTGTATTATTACCGGTAAATAGGGAATCCGGGCTTGCATTGGATTTTTCGTTGTGTGCTGCACATGCATCAAAATTGCAGCAATCGTGCAGAAATGCAGCATAATTGTTTTCATCCGGTGCATCTTTTGGATCATGCTCATCCTTGAGCCAGACCCCCACACCTCCGCTCCACTGTGCATAAATATCCGGGTCAAACGTGTACGCATTCGTCCGGCGCCGGGTAGATCCGGTCGAGAACTCATTATCAATAACGACCGTCCTGTCTGTATAGGCAATCGCCGGGCACTTTTCAAGGAGCCCGGTATGCGTGATTCCCCGGGTTGTGTACCCGTGGATCAGTTTGTAGAGCGTATTATTCGCAAGTCCGGTCTTCTTCTGGAGCTGCGGGATGGTGAACTCGTCCTGGTGCATGTTGATTATCGCATCCAGAAGGTCAGACTCTTTTTTGGTCAGTTTCGTGTTCTGCCCGCCCGCACTGCTGTTCAGCCGTGCATATAAGGTAATTGCTGCATCGAAGTCCTCACGCGTGGCGACAATGTAGTCAAGGGCGTATTCCTTCCTGTGCTCGCGCTGTAATGAGCGAAGGATAGTATGTGCCTTAATCAAATCCAACAGCATCTCCGGGTTCCGCCTGTTTTTATGAGACTGGAACTGGATGCGGGTAGCGTACGGAATAAGGACAAAATATCGTTTCTGCCCGAGGAACTCCCACATGGCACGGCAGACGAGAATCTCCCTCCGTTCATCCGTGCCGTGCTCCGGTATCGTTTCACAGGATTTGAGCGTCCTCACGAGCACACGGTCGTCCTGATCGAGTGTATCATCGATCCAGCAGGTCAGCATCCGGTTGAATACCTGATCGTCGCCGCAGCCTTCGACCTTTGCCACCCACCAGACGCACCGTTCCGGGATAGTGCAGACAACCCCTTTCCGGTCTTTGGTGACCGTACGGTGCACGAAGGGTTTCTGAAAACTCGTCGTGACTCCCTTCAGGATAGTTGCCATGTCTTCGGTGAGGCAAGTATCGTCAAGAACGATCGCCATGCCCGGCTGGAGGTTGTCGATGTAGAAGAGTGCCTTGTTGCTCATTGAGCCGGATAACTGTAACTGTTCCGGTAGTTGTTTGAGCATCATATCAAAGGCATGGGACTTTCCCTTCCCGCTCTCGCCAGTTACGGAGACGTGCAAGCCTTTTGTGTTAATGATCGACCGGGAGGCAAGGGAGAGGATCATGCATTCCGCGACGCTCTCATCGCCTTCGTGATCGAGCGCGAACGTCCGGAGCATGAACTGTTTTGGGTCTCCATGCTGCAATAGGTCCAGCGCCTCGTCCCGGTAGGACTGTTCCTCGACTGCCGGTAACGGTGCCGGTAACGGTGGCAACCGGGGCGGGGCTGTTTCCGTATTCTCTTTCAGATGAGTCTCCTTCCGGTGCCGGTCTGTAACCGGTTCATACCGTTCCCGGAGTTCCTGCCACCGCTGCTTCCCACTCCCGCAACTGGTATGGTGGCAACCTGCATAGATCGCACCGTTGGGGAATTGTATAGCATACGCTCCGTCCTTGTGGTCACAGGAGAACGGACATTCGTCGAGAATATAGAGCGTCCCGCCGTCGTATGGCTTCTCATACCGGACAGATATACCATAATTGGATAGCCACTGGGGGAGTACGATCTTCTGCCCGCGAGACTGGTTGCCTGCGTCATCAGCCGGAGGGGAGTCCGGCAGCGCACCCGTGAGCCGTTCCAGTATCTCTTTTCTGACAATCGCAGGCACAGCAGGAGTCTCGATAATGGCGGATCGCCGGTGCGGTCTTTCACTGGTATTGTCCCCCTTCCGGCTCATCGTGCCGTAGAGTTTCCAGATCCGCGCAGCGTTAAAGTTCGCCGTATCGATGGTTGCATTTTCGTCGGAAAACAGGATATCGAGCACTTCGAGACATCGTTTGACAAGTAACCTGCTCGTATCATCGTTTGGCAGGTCGATGCTGTACAGCAGATGCGCCCCGTTCCCTGAATCCGCGAGGAGGGGAGCAGGAAAACCTGTCTCGGTCAGGAACGCAGCCACCCGCCGGGCTGTTGCTATCGCAGTCTCGTGCTCTGCATCGGTTGAAGACACGCCGGATGGCCGGACCGGGTCGATATCGACGGGCAACCACTGCCGGCGCACGATGTCGCTATCCGCTGTTGTTGCATCCTTCTTTCCGAGCCGCATCTTAATCCGATTCGCCCGCCGGGAAAAGAGCGCCGGGTTCACCGGGTTGAGCGTGACATAGACGCCCTGCACGGTGGGGAGCCCATCGAGGGCTTCCAGTTTCTCCGCGAGTTCTTCCGGAGAATCAAAGTACCCGCTTGCTACGCCGTCTTCAGTGATCGCCCGGACTTCGATGATCTGGCCGGGTGTTGAGAGTAAACGGACAGCGGTGAGGACATCATGCGTCATGATCCCTCCGGAGCACGAGAAGGGATTTGCCGTCAATGATTTTGCAGAACCAGAATGTCCCGTTTTGCATCTGCACCGAAAATGCCGCGTAGCAGTTCGACCGCTGGCATAACACCTCATGTTTCGCGCTCGACTGGATCGGGCAGATCCTCATCCCTTCAGGGAAGGGTTCGGTAGCAGTCTTAAACATTGTCTGCCACCTCGCTAATCCCGCCCGCCATGATATCGTAGAACCGCCAGCCGGTGTGCATGTGCCAGCACCAGAGCTGGCGCTGTGCGAAGGGTGGTAGTGCCATCTCCCGGAGTGCGTCAATGTCGCCACGGAACTGTAAGGCGACTGCTGACAGGGTTCTTATGGGTGACCGTACCCGCTCGGTCTTGACCAGCAGTTGTTGCCCGCTGCACCGCCACGCGACAAGATCGACGGGGGATTGTTCTCCGGCAGACCGAACAACTTGATAACCTTGTTTTTCGAGGAAGGTCTTTGCGAGGTATTCTACCGCCCTGCCCCGGGTGAATATATCACGGGACGTACCGGTCTGCCTGTGAGCACGGGTCATGGGCTCACCCAATTGTGGTCCCGATATTTACCCCGGAGCATGTCGATGCGGAGAGAGCTTCCGCTATGCGTTTCGATGATTGCTGTTTCGCCGGTCATCGTATCACCCGCGATGTATCCGCAAAAATTTATTACACACGCGATGGAAAGAGAGTAATGCCCTCGCTCGCGTGATTATGATATCGTGGTGG
The DNA here is from genome assembly GCA_963676405.2 of uncultured Methanoregula sp. Lineage (GTDB taxonomy): Archaea > Halobacteriota > Methanomicrobia > Methanomicrobiales > Methanospirillaceae > Methanoregula. The sequence goes on along the minus strand of CAXXQB010000029.1, from coordinate 46,493 downwards.
ATATGCGTTCTCATCGTCGGGCAGGGCACACCTGTTTTGCGCAGGGGTTTTTCCCCGTGATCCTCAACGATATTCCCGTTTTCACAACCGGTACCCGTACTAATGAACACCGGCCGGTGTTTTTGGGTACAAATAGCATTCGTTAATCGGCAAAAATAATTCATAAAACTGTCCTGTGCAGGGCTCTTTTTCAAAAAAACGCTCAAGTTTTAATCAGAACGCTGTTTATTCCATGCACAAGGATACAAATGACGAAAGCACTTATTAACTCTCTCACTGCGCGGTGCGAAAGTGTTTCCGACGTGAAATGGTACGGTTATTCAGGTCTTTTACGAGAGTATCTATATCAGTGGAGGTGGAAGGGGTTTACCGACTGAACAGGTTGGGCGGGAAACGAGGTGGAGAGTGTGCGCGGATGGGGGTTGGGCGGTACTTAGAAGAAAATAACTATCGTTATCATTTTATTCAGAACGGACGTATTAATCTCTTATGACAGAAAAATCCAAAGGGTCTCAAAAAACCACTCAAGTTGCTCCTCCGAAGATTCCACCCATTGTTGCGAAACCGGGAGGAGAACAGCCTGGTACCAGTGTCCATATTCAAAAAGCAGATACCACAAAGAAATAATTCCTGAAAAGTATTTTGAGAAATTATGATTGAGTCAGAGAATCTATGCGAGGTTATCACTGATACCGTACCTGAGTTATCAGAAGAAGAGCATGTAAAATTAGAAACGCGAATGAAATATTTAATTGAGGAATCAAATCAGGTATTCAACAGATTTTCCTCAAATATTGACTCATTACATCGAAAAATAATAACACTTTTCCAGATCTTTCTTGTCCTGATTTCTATAGAAATCGTAGTGATTACTTATCACAGTCAAAACGGTTTTAAATTTTCCAATATTTCTCAATTTCTTCTCTATTGGGTTTTTTGTTGCGGGGTTTTCTCTTTAGGGACATTAATATATTTGTTATTTCCTCGCTGGTACAAAGATGTTACACTATTTGAGGAGAAGCGATTTGAGGAATTATCCAATATGAGTTCCGAAGTTTTGTTATCAGATTTTTTATATCACACAAAAGAAGCATACCAGTATAATGAGCCTCTTTATTATCGGATAACGATGTGGCTTTTTATTTCTTATATCTCTGTAATTGTCATGACGGTTTCTTACATAATTTTAATAATTAGTTTACGAATAATTTAGTCTGGGTATAATTATGGAAAATCAAGAAAAACCAAGTAAGACTTCTCAACAAACACCCACAAAAATTCCTCCTCCAATTGTCGCGAAACCGGGAGGATCTGAGCCAGGTACAAAACTCCGTATGTTTGAGGAATATCAAGAGGAGAAAAAAAGAGAGCTAAAAAGGTAATGTAATTTCTTTTAAGTTAGTGAGATTTCAGTTCGTCTTCGATAAATATCGACAAGTGGTAGATGGAATTAGTATGAAAACCTAATTAAGAAAAGGGTATTCTTAGACTATTATGCTTGATTATCAAGATTTCGTCCTCCCAAATATTTTGGAAACAAGCATCATTCAAGAAGCGATTGATTTTTTCACGACGAGGCAAATGATTGATTTACCTCTCACTGACTCATTCAGTGATGCTGGTGTTTATGCTTTGTATTATTTTGGCAATTTTAAAAATTATCGTCCCATCGCAAATATCAACAAAAATATCAACAAAAATTCGAAATCTTTGAAGGAGTATTTTCCAATTTATGTCGGGAAAGCGGTACTAAAAGGATCGAGAACAGCGAGAACGAAATCTTCGATTGAACAGACTCTTTTCAGGAGATTAGATGAACATTCAAAAAGTATTCAAAGCGCTTCAAATTTAGATTTGAATGATTTTAAATGCAGATTTGCAATTTTGCGCGACAACGAGATAGATTTGATCGTCCCTCTTGAATCCGCTTTGATACGTCAGTATGCTCCATTATGGAATTCATGCGTATCCGGTTTCGGAATTCACCATCCCGGTTCTGGAAGGTATGGTCAAAAGAAATCTGAATGGGATACTCTTCATCCGGGTAGATATTTTGCAGATAAACTTACAGGAAAGGAATTAGATCTTAAGGAAATTAGGGATAATATCTCAGAATATACCAAAAATCTATGATTTTTTCAATTCAACAATAGCCTCGTAGAGCCTATGTCCCTTTGTTGGTTTTGATACCCTGACATCCGATTGGATGATACTATTACCGATTCTTTTGGATCTTGGGATATGAATTTCAACGATTTCAAGACCTACGGATTCTGCTATTTTTGCAAAATATTCGTCAGTCGGAATCGTTACTCCCTGTAATATGCTGTTCCCAATCACAACGAGAGCGGTCCCACCCGTTTTCAATGAGAATTCAATCCCTTTTGAAAATTTATAACAATCATTAAAATACGATATAGCGTAATTTGCCCAACCACTCCCCCCATAAACTCCTTTCTCGGGGTTAATTTTTTTAATTTGAGCCAATTTTTCAATTAAATCGATATCGGGAACATCAAAGATAAGATCGATTTCCTCTCTGCCTCTTACAGTCTGCCAAAAATTCCCAAAATTTAATTCCTCTAATGGCTTCATATCGGCGGGACCGTGTGCAAACCCAAGCCAGAAGATCTGTGGTCGCGTGTTCCGGTTGTAGTGATAATTGTTCAGATACGGCGGTGAAGTAATGATAAGATCGACGGTTTTTTCCGAGAGATGATCTTTATAATTAAAAAATGAATCATTAATTATCCTCGACGTTGGAACTCTTTGGTTGGAGACGGTTTTCTTAATCCATGCAATATCCTTTAAAAATTCCAGAAGTTTTTGAATGGTAACCGCCCGGACATCGTAGTCTTCGATATCCAGTTTACCTGAACCTCTCCGTGTTCCAAGACTAGGCTCGTATGAATAATTTGAATATTTCACCATCGTCGAGGTGAAAGCCAGTTTAAACAAATCTGAGATATTTTGGTCTTCAATCGTCTGGATGAAGTCCATTAAAATCAGGACTTTGAAAAGAACCTTGGGGCTGTAAAAATCGATCTTTGTTTTGAAGCCCTTCGGCTCTTTGCTATGGACACAATATTTTGAATTCAGATTTTTCAGATAAAACGATGAAAACCGTTCAATTTCGTCATTAAACTTTTCCTCATCAATCTGAAGGCTGTTAATTTTTGTTTTGCAGGCGAAGTAAGCATACGGATTTATCTCAAATCCAATTGAGTCGTTTCCGGTTATATGGGATTCTACGAGAGTAGTACCAACTCCCGCAAAAGGATCTAATATTGTACCAGTGCCATCGATATGCCTTTTAATCGAGTCATTGACGAATTCTTTTGAAAAGCCTGCAATCCACGGAACCCAGCGATGAATGGGTTGAGTCTTATTACTGGCGAATGCAGGATCGGAAAAACTCGAATGATTGTTTCCATTTATCTGGGGAGTAACCTTCTCCGATATAGTATCACCTAGAAAATGGTCTAATGATTGATTTTGATGGGGGATGGATTTCATGGATATTCCTTGTGGTTCCCGTTATTTCCCATGCGTTGTTTGACAGTTGTCGAAATAAGAGATTTCTCTGAAAGCCAGGCTAACACAATATTCCTGACAATATCTGCATCACCCTCGCCAAATTCCCCTCTTAACCGTGAAATTAACTCCCACTGTCCCGGAGTAAAGACCACTTGAACCCGTTTTTTGTCATTCATGTGTGTCTCCCAAAACACATATGAAACACACATTGAAGACATTAAGAAATAAAGTTGTTGATTTGATTATACATTTTTCCAGTTTTTCCCTTCCATTTAACAAAACCCAAGCCCCACTTCACCCCATCTCCCGCATCTCATCCGCCATATTGACAAGCCTGAGATAGATATTAAGCGCCGCACGCAGGGCAGCGGTATCCTGCGCCTCGACTTTGAGGACGAGCGTATCTGTGTCCCATCAAGCCAGCACTGCATCGTTGAACGCGGGTTCAGAGATGAATGCACATTATAATTTTCATCGGTAAGGCATGTGACCTTGAGATCACATAGGCGTTTTTGTCGGATGCGGTTATAGAGATTCTTGACCGTGAGTTAAAAAAATAGGGAATAGATAAACAAGTCTTTTAAATTAGCGTATATACTGTAATTTGAAGATAGCATGACGCAAAAGACGCAGAGCTTAATTTTGATGGTAGTCGGCATTTCCCTTCTGGAGGGACTGGTTATATACCTCAATATGGTGGTGCATCCTGATAGTCAGCCCGGCCTTACCATCGTTATCGTCATTCTTTTTGCCATCGCGAGCGGACTCTCGGTATGGTATAGAACCAGAGTTCGTGGCATGATATACTCCTGACGAATGCAAGGATCAAATTAAAACGATTATACCCACAATTTTAAGTGTCCTTGACCACGAGAAGCCGGGACGAGGTAATCTTTTTTAATTCGTTTTTCTGAGAGGTGCATACCGACCCACTCCCCAGAACGGCTAATATCTTAACATACTATTTTTACCACCACAAATACTGTCGTTATTGTCTGTCATCATTAACCCCAATCATACTCTATAGCCCTATTTATTTTATGGCGAGAGGTATGATATGCAATTTCAGAGAAATACTATCCAGTGTTATCCCAATGAAGATACGGACTCGCTCCCACCTTATCCTTGTTGCAACATTGATAGTTTTTCTTGTCGCACTGGGTTTCATCACACAGTCCGTTATCCTCCAGTCATTCGGGGCCATTGAAGAGCAGGAGACCATAACCCATGTCCAGCGTTTTATCTCCCAGCTCAATAATGAGATAGAAAACGTGGCAGCCACCTGCCACGACTGGGCACTCCGCGATGAAACCGCAGCGATTTTTACAAACCCGGATGGAGAGCAGAATCTCTCACGGATTTTCCCGTCAGTCTCGATGAAAAACCTTGGTATTGATTATATCGTTGTCTATGATGCCAGCGGACATCCCTTTTTTTCCGAAACTATATCGAAAGATGGCAGTACAATCCGGGGAGTACCTCCCGAACTGAATCTTATAATTCGTGATAGTATCATCGTCAAAGACATGCCGGGGGGTATTTCCGGGCGGCGGGGCATCTCATCGATTGGCAATAATCCGGTCATCCTTGCCGGTTATCCTATCCACTACAAATACCTGTCCAACAGCACTGCCGGTACCCTTGTCATGAGCCGGCTGCTTGATGAAGAAAGGATTAATTCTCTCGACCAGATGCTACAGGTCGTCGGTACCCTTGAACCCTTCCCTGGCACCAGTAACAACAGGTTGATGTCTCCTGGCGATGAGCAAAAGGCAAAAAGTGGTGCAACCATTATCAAATCATTCGGGAATAACGAACTGGAAGGTTCTACCATCATCACGGGGATCGAGAACCGCCCCACGTTCCTTCTGCTGAAGGTCGAAACCACCCGCCCGGTCTACCAGCAAGTCCTGAAATCAATTATAATCGTGGCAATCGCTGTCATCATCCTTATGATCGCGTTTTTACTCGCAGTCCAGCTCCTTCTCCAGCGGTTCATCCTCTCTCCCTTGAACACACTGGACGACAGTATGAAATCCATCGGGAATTCCGGTGATCTTACCTTACGGATACCCGAGAATGGTGATGAGGAGATCCGTTCTCTTACGCAATCATTCAACCAGATGCTCGACCACATCCAAAAGCAACAGGAAAAACTGCATGACCTTCTGGAAGAAATTGAACAGCAGCGCGATGCTCTGTCGAACGCACGGCAGGCACTCGCTGACCGGAATCAACATCTGGAAGAACTGAACCGGAAGGCAAACCTTTACCTGGATATCTACCTGGATACAATCACGTACGAAATCCTGAATTCGATCATGGGTCTCCGTGGTTATGCCGAACTATTACGGGACGCAACGCAGGATTCCGAGAAAAAGTTTGTAGATAAAATTCTTGCGATCGCCAAGAAAAGTGCCGATATCATCCGTAATATTGAGACGATTAGCCGGATCTACAAGAACCCGCCGAAAGTTCAGGAGGTGAACCTTGCTTCCATAATAAAAAAGGAGATGGCCTCTCGCACTGATACTCACATTCATATGGAAGGCTGCAACCGGAAGGTGCTTGCCAACGATATGCTGGGTGTAGTCTTTGACAATCTCTTCTCCAACAGTCTAAAATTCGGTGGAGTAAATACCGAGATAACGGTCAGCGCCCGGGATACACCTCAGGGCCTGCTGGAGATTTCTGTCAGCGATACCGGGCCGGGAATTTCCGATGCCATGAAACCGCTGGTCTTCGACCGGTTCACACAGGATACCAAGAAACGAGGCAGTTACGGGCTCGGTCTCCATATCGTCAAGATGCTCATAGAGAGTTATGGCGGAACGGTATGGGCGGAGGATAGGATCGTGGGTAAACCACAGTCAGGTGCGGCGATCCGGTTTACTTTGCGACTGGCATGATCCAAAGGATGTAATCCTCATCAGGCGTGCAGATCGTATCCTCGTTTTTGTTGGAAACGGTAGCAGCACGTCAGCAGTTAACATGAAGAATGGCAACGAACGGGCGGGATTCAGCTTCGAGCAGGTCAACAACATCAGGTGTCGGGAGGACTGTTGATATGTACTTTTTGAGAATCTGTAGAGCGTCGTCAGTGAGGGGAAGATCACCGTACTGGCCGGTCCCGATAAAGATTACTTCGGGTTTTTCCTTATCAAGAAATGCGAGTTCGTGCCCTGCAAGAGGTGTATGACCGAATTTTTTCTTGAGTTTTTTTGATTTTTTCTTGGAGCGTTTCGTAACGCTGTGGTCGGGATGGACAATCACATCATAGTCATACCGGATGTTATCAACCACCACCCAGCCATTTCGCGTCTTCATGATGTGCTCTCCTGCAATTATCGGGTAATACTTTTTGGAATTCTCCGGGTTATCCGGTATATACTTCAATAAAACCTATCTACTGAAAGGGAATTTTTTTTACGACTGACTTAATGTCATCTGAACTGTACCAGAACGGACAACTCTATCCTCCCGATCGTGCTCCTTCGTACCCTGAGTATCGCTTTCATACATCTCCATGTCACCACCCAGATCCAGCCCGGGTCAGGTCACACTATCTGCATCGGTTATCTCCGACACAAGTTTCTTCTTGAAAACCTTCTCGAATGCCGGTCTCTCATTCTCCAGACCCCAGCATTCGAGCTGGCAATCCCCATGACCGGAAAGAGAGAGAACAACTGCTTTCTTTTCCAGCCTGCTGAACCTGGCATGCCTGATAAGCGCTGCATGACTCCGGTCAAGACTCTCGCCAAGGCGCAGGAAGATCGAGAGGACACGGACAACCTCCCGCCCGTGAGGGTCAAGTTCTGTGAGCTCCCGCGATTTTTTACCAGGCACTCTCTTCCGGTGGAACCGGGCGAGATTTGCCATGATACCGATCTCCTTCTGGTCAAAACCGAGCAGTTCGCGATTCTTGATCAGGTAGTATGAATGGGCATGATGGTTGGAGAACGCGATAAACGAGCCGATATCGTGGAGGAACGTCGCATATTCGAGTAGTTCCCGCTCCCAGTCGCCAAAGGAATGCAGTTTCAATTCCCGTGCGGAGTCAAAAAGATCGAGTGCAAGTCCGGTTACAGTACGGGCGTGCACCTCGTTGATCCCGCAGGCACGCCCCAGTTGCAGGACGCTCCGCTCCCGAAGGGAGAACTCTCTGCCATGAGAGAAACCCTCTCTCCGGGAGAGGTAATCCACAAGAAGCCCGTCTTCAAGCCCACGGCCTGTAACCGTCATAGTTTTGAACGAGAGCTCCTTCATGAAAATCTCAAGAATTGCAGCTCCCGCGATGATGATGTCAGCCCGGTCCGGGTTGATGCCCGGCACCTTGCGTCGCTCTTCCAAAGGAAGGGCACAAAGCATTTCGATCACTTTCCTGAGATCCCGGTAACTGAGCGTGTTCCCCTCCATCTTTTTATTTGGGTGGAGGGTTTTTGCCGCGATCTCTGCAAGATTTATGATCGTCCCGGAACTGCCCACAGCACATGTGGGTTTCAGGACCTTTATTTTCTGGACGGATAGTACGATCTCATTTTTTACGTATCGCTGGGCTTCTTTGTAGCGGATAAGAGGGATCGGGTTGCCTTCGGATCCCGAGAAAAAGCGGTTGGTCAGCCGGATGGCACCCAGTTTGAAACTGTCGAGGAACTGGTACTCGCGGTCTCCCCCAACCGCTATCTCGGTACTACCGCCGCCGATATCGATAAAGAATGCGTTTTTATTACCAAGATGCACCGCACCGGAGACACCCAGGTAGATCAACCGGGCTTCCTCAAGTCCGGATACAACCCGCACATCGATCTTTACTTCCCGCCGCAACCGTTCCAGGAGTTCATGCTGATTTGTCGCCTCCCGTGTTGCCGAAGTGCCAACCACCACAAATTCATCAACGGAAAACGTCCTGCCAAGATCGACAAATTTCTTACAGACCACAACTGCCCGTTCAACGGCTTCCGGGAGGATCTCGTGTGTCTCAAACTCCCCTTCGCCCAGCCGGACCTGCTGCTTCTGCTGGGAGAGCACGGTATAGGAATGGTTCGGGTTGATCCGCACGACTAAGAGCCGGATTGAGTTCGTCCCGATATCGATAAACCCGATTACCCGTTCCCGTAGTGCCGGCACCTTGGATTTCACGGTATCACAAGCGCATGGTTAAAAACTTCAGTGAAGAGGTCAGCTTTTACGAGCGCCCATGCGCTACTCAGAACAGCAGGAGTATCACTATGGGGCATTGTACCAAACCCCCCGGTGCTTGACGAGCCATGACTGGGCATTTAGAGCTTCCGAACCGGGTTGTATTTCTGTTCTTTCATACGTACCATCGCTTTTCAATAACCGTCCCTTTACTGTATCGCTGAACTGGATTTTAAGGATGGTTGAAAGGAGTGCTTTTTTAATTCCCGGTTCCTCGACCGGGAACAGGATCTCCACGCGGCGGTCAAGGTTACGGGGCATAAGGTCAGCGCTGCCGACGAAAACTTCCTCGTTTCCCCCGTTAAAAAAATAATAGATCCGTGCATGTTCAAGAAACCTGCCCACAATTGCACTGACCGTAATATTATCACTGACACCCGGTATACCCGGGCGCAGGCAACAGATGCCCCGGACCTGCAACTCGATTTTTACCCCGGCCTGGGATGCACGGTACAGGCTCTGGATACACTGGGGATCAACCAGTGCATTCATCTTAAACGCGAGATGCCCGTCGCCAAAATCCCGCTGGCGCACGATCTCACGGGAAATCCGGTCGAGAATACCGCTACGCATCGTAACGGGAGATACAAGGAGTTTCCTGTACTTGTCGATCTGTGCATAGCCGGTCAGGAAATTGAACAGGTTGGCAACATCAAGCCCGACGTCCCTGTCACAGGTAAAGATCCCAAAATCGGTATAGATCCGGCTTGTCGCCGCGTTGTAATTCCCCGTACCAATATGTATATATTGCCGTATCCCGTCTTTTTCCCGTCGTATTACCATACAGAGTTTTGCATGCACCTTCAATCCGACGACGCCATATATGACGTGGACTCCCGCATGTTCGAGCTTTCGCGCCCATCCGATATTGTTCTCTTCATCAAAACGCGCCTTGAGTTCTATCAAGGCTGCGACATCTTTTCCGTTCTCCCGGGCTTCGAGAAGCGCCTGTACTATCGGGGATTTGGGACCGACACGATATAATGTAATCTTGATTGCAAGCACATCCGGGTCCTGCGCTGCCTGCCGGATAAAATTGATGACCGGGGAAAAACTGTCATACGGGTGGTAAAGAAGGATATCACTCTTGCGGATGGCTGAAAAGATATCTTTCTCATCGGAAAGTTCCGCCGGGGTCGACGGCAGGAACGGGGTGTCTTTTAAGTCGGGACGTTCAAGCGAGAGCAGCTGCATCAAGTCCGCCATCCCTACCGGATGCCCGACCCGGTAGAGCATGCCAGAAGAGACACCGAATTTCTTCTCGAACATGTGGCAGATGTTGTCATGCATCGAACAATCAACTTCAATACGCACAGGATTTCCCCGGGTCCGCTGCTCCATAACCTCTTCGACCGTCGTGAGCAAGTCTGACGCTTCGTCCACCTCGATCTCAAAGTCTGCATCCCGGGTAATCCGGAAGGGAAACGAAGCGACAATTGCAAGCCCGGGAAAGAGCAGATCGAGATGTGCCGCGATAATATCCTCAAGATAGACGAAATGGATGCACTTGTCATCCTTATATCCTGCCGCGTCTGGATCCGGTATCCTGATTAAGCGGGGAAAAAGACTTGTCGGCACTTTGAGGCGTGCGAATAACTCCTTCCCATTGTGGTCCCGGACAATAATTGCGAGATTGAGCGAGAGGTTGGAGATGAACGGGAAGGGGTGGGCACTGTCAAATGCAAGGGGGGTGAGTACCGGGAATATCTCATCGATAAAAAACGTGTGCAGTGCTTTTTTCTGCCGGAGTTCGAGATCTGCATAGGCATGGATGAAAATTCCCGCATCTGCAAGTTTCGGGAGAAGTTCCTTGTGCCAGCAATCGTACTGGAGTTCCAGCTCCGGGCGGAGCCCCTGCTGGATGGCATCAAGTTGTTGTGATGCAGTCATACCATCTGGGGGTGCCTTCATCACTCCCTGGGCGCTCTGCCGCTGGAGTCCCGAGACCCTGACCATGAAAAATTCATCGAGGTTGTTTGCGAATATGGCAAGAAACTTTACCCGTTCAAGGAGCGGATGGCTTTCGTCCCTTGCTTCGTCAAGGACGTGACGGTTGAACCGTATCCAGCTCAGTTCGCGGTTGATATACAGTGTCGGATCGTCAATGGTCGGGAGTGTCGGAACCATGTCAAAGCCTTGACGAGAAGGATTGTTTTTGCAGTTCCCGCACTATTACTGCTGTTTTCTGCTTTTTCACCTGATCCCAACCCCCCGTTCACTTGATCTCGATCCGCTCGCCGGTGATCATATAATGGACATTCTCTGCCATCTTACATGCATGATCGCCGGACCGTTCGAGATACCGGGCGACCATAATATTGTAGGTCGAGCGGGTGATGGCCCGTGGGTCCTCCATCATGAAAGTGAGCGTCTCCCGGAAGATCGCATGCCAGAGGGAGTCCACGGTGTCGTCCCGGAGCGAGAAGTCTTTGATCTTGTCAAGGTTCTCAGTCTCAAATGAAATCACGACGTCATCAATCATTCCCGTCACCATTTCCGTCATATGCGACATGGGAATCGGCTGGACAAAATCTGGCTGATCCGTAAGGCGTTTGGTCATATTCGCAATGTCCTTCCCGTACCTCCCGATGCGTTCAGCGGCGGTGACCATCTTTAAGATGCAGACGATCACCCGCATGTCCTTTGCCATCGGCTGGTGCAACGCGATCAGCTGGTATGCACGGTCTTCAATTCCTATGGTCTGCTCCCGGAGGAGTTTCTTTTTAGAGACCACATCTATCGCTTTTGTGCAGTCCTGCACATTCAGTGCGTCTACCGCGTCACTGAGCATCTGCCGCGCAAGATGTACAAGCTCGATTGTGTCCTGTTTTAACTTGTCCAGTTCCGTATGAAATTTCTCTGCCATCGTATCCTCCTACCCGAACCGTCCGGTGATATAGTTCTCTGTCAGCGTCTCGTGCGGGTGTTCGAATATCTGGCTCGTCTGCCCGAACTCCACGAGTTTTCCGAGATACATGAAACCTGCATAGTCGCTTACCCTCGCCGCCTGCTGCATGTTGTGGGTGACGATGATAACCGTGTACTCCTTTTTCAGCAGGTCGATTAAATTCTCGATCTTTGCTGTTGCGATCGGGTCCAGCGCTGAGCAGGGCTCGTCCATAAGGATTACTTCTGGCTCCACTGCGAGGGTACGGGCGATACAGAGCCGTTGCTGCTGCCCACCGGAGAGCCCGAGCGCTGAATCAGAGAGCCGGTCCTTCACCTCATCCCAGAGGGCGGCATGGCGCAGGCTTCGTTCGACAATCCTGTCAAGTTCTTTCTTATCCTTTACGCCATGCACCTGCGGGCCATACGCGACATTATCGTAGATGGATTTCGGGAACGGGTTGGGTTTCTGGAAGACCATCCCCACCCTTTTCCGGAGAGAAACCACATCGGTTCCCGGGGCAAGGATATCCACCCCGTCGAGCAGGATCTCGCCATCGATCTTCACACAGTCAATGAGATCGTTCAACCGGTCAAAACATCGCAGGAGCGTCGATTTCCCGCAGCCGGATGGTCCGATCAGTGCAGTCACCTGGTTCTTCGGGATGTCAATGGATATATCCTGGAGCGCGTGTGTTTCATCGTACCATAGGTTTAGATGATGTGCGGCAATAATTGGTGTTTCCGGCATATTACCCTCGTATTTTGTTCTGGAAATGGTTTCTTACGACAATTGCCACCGAGTAGAACGCGATGACTAAAATCAACAGGACAAGCGCAGTCCCATACTTGTTCACGGACGATCCCGGAATGGCAGTAGCAAGGATATACAGGTGGAACGGCAGCGCCATCACCGGTTGAAAAAGGGAGTTTGGCAGGAACCGGGATGAGAAGATGACCGCCGTGAACATGATCGGCGCCGTCTCTCCTGCCGCCCTCCCGATCGAGAGGATCGCACCGGTGACGATACCGGGAACCGCCGGGGGAAGAACGACCCTCCGGATCGTCTGCCACTTGGTGGCGCCCAAGGCAAGACTCCCCTCCCGGAGTGACTGGGGGACGTTTTTCAACGATTCCTCTGTCGTACGGATGACCGTCGGCAGCACCATGAGCGAGAGGGTTATCTGTCCTGCGATCAGTGATACCCCCACGCCAAGGAAGAGAACGAGGAAGGCAAACCCGAACAGCCCGAAGACAATCGAAGGTGTGCCATTGAGGAGGTCAACTCCTGTCCGGATAAGCCGGGTGATCCTTCCTTCCCGCGTGTATTCCACGAGATAGATCGCTGCTCCGACACCGAGAGGGAGCGCGATCAGGATGGCACCGGTTACGAGATACAGCGTTCCGACAATTGCCGGGAATATTCCCCCGGCTCTGCCGAGGTCACTGGGTGGCTGGGTCAGAAACTCCCACGAAATAGCAGGAAGCCCGTGGATGACGATGTCCTGAAGGATGATGAAAAGAATAGCAATGACGATTACCGCTGCGCCGATAATCAGGGTAAACGCAAGCTTCTCGATATGTTTTTGCGAGAGCTGTTCCCTGCCATAAAACCACATAACCCCTGCAAGGAGGAATACTACCGGACACCACCAGGGCGTAAAAATAAGCAGGGCGGCCATAACGACCGCGAGACCGGAGACTTCAGCGAACCGTTTGAGCGACTCTTTTCTTTCAGGTGTGATGAGTGGCGTTCTCTTCTGCCTCCGCATTCCGCGTTCGTGCAGGTGACGCAGGATGGCAACCGCTGAAAGGTTGACAATGAGGGTGATCACCAAGAGGACAATAGCAACACCGAAGAGCGCGTTGTAGTGCAGGCTGCCCACCGGAACCTCACCCATCTCGATACCGAGTGTACTCGTGAGTGTCCGGATGGGAGAGAGCACGTTCCAGATAGGGTCCGGAATGATTGCGGCGTTACCCGCAACCATCATCACTGCCATGGTCTCACCGACAGCCCTTCCGATACCGAGAATGATTGCGGCAGCGATACCGGAGAGTGCCGCAGGAACGATCACCTTACTGATCGTCTGCCAACGGGTGGCACCGATCGCAAGTGAGCCCTCTTTGAATTCGCGGGGCACCGAACTGATCGCGTCCTCAGAGACACTGATAATGGTCGGCAGTGCCATGATCCCGAGAAGGATGGACGCCGCGAGCCATGTTTCACCAGTAGGAATGTCGAAACTTATCCGGATAAAGTTCGTGAGGACAATAAGCCCGAAAAACCCGTATACGACTGACGGGATGCCGGCGAGAAGCTCGATCGCAGGCTTGAGTATTTTTTTCACTCGCGGAGATGCGAGTTCAGAAACGTAGATTGCACAGCCAATGGAAAGCGGGACGGCAAAAACCATCGCCCCGATGGTGACTAAAATGGTTCCGACAATGAGCGGGAAGATGCCGTACTCGGGTACAAACGCCGTGGGCGTCCAGGAAGTACCAAGGAGGAAGTTTACCACCCCGACCTGTTCAAAGATCGGGTAGCCGTTGCGTAATAAAAAGAGCAGGATAAACGTGATGACAATAATTGCAAAAAAAGCTGTGCAGAAAAAGACCGTCTTGATGAACTTCTCTTTTAATAATGAGGCACGGGCAGTACTGCCGGAGGCACCCGGTGTGAATCGTTGCATGCCGTTCATCTTCAGTTACCTCCCATGTGTTCAGATACAAAAAAATTTACGGGGATTACCCGGGTTTACGTTTTCATCTCACGTAGTGATTGCGACGTACCCTTGCTCGGTAACAATCTTCTGGCCGTCAGGACTGAGAAGGTACTTGATGAAGTCGCCGGTAAGACCTGTGGGCTGACCGTTGGTTACAAGGTAGAGATCCCGTGAGAAGGGGTAGGATTTGTCTACTACCGAATTGATGCTGGGTGCAATGATCTTCAGGTTATTGAACCAGATAGGTACGGCTTTGACATCGTTACTCAGGAACCCAATCGAAACATAACCGATCGCGCCCGGTGTCTGGGCTACGGTCTGGGAGACTGCACCGTTGGAGTTCTTCTCAAGCATCGTATTTACCGGGGTTGCCGTACCAAGGACGGTGCTATCGAAGTAGGTGCGGGTACCGGAAGCACTGTCACGCCCGACAACCACAATCATGTTGTTAGTACCGGGAACACCTGCACCGGTAATCTCGGTCCACTTGGTAATCTTGCCCAGATAGATGTTCTTCAACTGGTCAAAGGTGATATACTGGATCGTATTTTTCGGGTTGACAATAACTGCGACACCGTCATGTGCCACGGTAGTAATCACAAAGCTGGGATACTGTGCCTTCTGAGCTGCTGTCACTTCTGCGGAAGTCATCCCAATGTCAACGGTCTTTGCACCGATTGCCTGGATACCAACACCGGACCCGCCACCGGATACCTGAATGTTTACCCCGGGGTGAGCTGCCATATACTTGTCAGCTGCTGCCTGGACGATAGGCAGGACTGTTGTCGAACCGCTGATACTGATGGTACCGGACGATACCGGGGCTGTTGTAGATACTGGAGCCGGTGTCTGCTGCTGGGTTGCAGCAACTGTGGCGGGCACTGTTGAAGGCACTGTAGGTGCCGGTGTTGCCACCGCAGTATTTGTTCCCTTGTCTATACAGCCTGCAACCGCAATCGAGGCGATGAGCACCGCGACGAGGCTCAAGGTCAGTAATAAATACGAACTCTTTTTGATGTTCATGGTATTCATCAAGATCAGGGACGGGCAGTAATATACCCTTTTTCGACATAAACTATAGTTAAATATATTGAGAGTAGAGAACGATAGTGTAATACAGAAAAGTGGGGAGCGTGAAATGTATGGAGATCCGGAAAGTCCAGTTTACCGGTGGGTCATCGTACGTAGTGACACTACCGAAAGAGTGGATTGACAGAGAGAAGATCAAAAAGAATGATCCGATCGGCGTAGAGATACAGCCGGATGGGACATTACTCGTGACGAAGGCAACCGAACAGGAGCCTCTACAGCGGATAAAGGAGTTCTCGGTTGAGGGGATGACAGATCCGGCGTACCTGTTCAGGCTCTTAATCGGCACATACATCTCCGGGTATACGACAATTGTTATTAAATCGAAAGACCGGTTCCCCCCATTTGTCCGGATGGTGGTGCGGGACTTCACCCAGATGACGATCGGGCAGGAAGTAATCGAGGAGACCGATTCGGGCGTCACGATCAAAGACCTGCTCAATCCTGTCGAGATGCCGTTCGCGAACACATTAAAAAGGATGTACGTGATCGTGAAAGCGATGCATGAAGATGCGATGACCGGACTTGTCACGCGGAACCGTGCACTGGCAAAAGACGTTGCATCCCGCGACAATGACGTTGACCGCCTCCACTGGCTTATTGCACGGCAGACAAACATGATCCTCTCCCATGTCGCCCTCTCAAAGAAGATGGGACTGACCCCCGGTATGGCAGTCCACTATTACATCATCAGCCGGATCATCGAACGGATCGGCGACCATGCTGAGCGGATCGTGGACAAGGCAGAATCCATCCTCGACAAGGATCTGGACCCGGCACTCATTAAAAAAATTGCGAAAGCAAGTGAGCTTTCGGTTGCCATCTTCGACCGGAGCATGATCTCGTTCTTTAATAATGATATGAACAAGTCGAACCAGAACATAGAGTCCGTCCAGAAGCTCGAATCGCTCTGTGAGGAGATCGACAACCTTGTACTCCAGCAGGAGACATCAGTTGCCATCGCATTCGGGTACATCACCGAGAGCGTGAAACGCTCCGGGGAGTATGCAGCCGACATCTCTGAGAACGTGATCAACTATCTCGTGGAAGAAAAACAATCAAAAAAGCGATGAACATCGACTCCATACATTGGGCAGAAAGCATAATATCCAGTTCGTAAAAACCAGAATCTCAGAAGGACAACGAGAAACCATATGTCAAAATATTTTGAGCAGGCAGCAATCGAATGGGACAACGATCCCAATCGGGTGCAGATGGCACGAACCATTGCGGACACAATGATTCGTATTCTGCAGCCCGCCGGCACCGAAACGGTCATGGATTACGGGACCGGCACCGGGCTTATCGCGCTGCATATCCGGCAATATGTAAAGAGGATTGTCGCGGTGGATTCGGCACAGAACATGCTCGCGGTGCTCGGTCAGAAACTGGCCGAGGGAGGGATTACCTCTGTTGAACCACGGGCGTGGAATATCGAGATGGAAACCGGGGATCTGCCACGGTTCGATATCATCGTCAGTTCCATGACCCTGCACCATGTTCGAAACACAGGTTCAGCCGCACGGGTCTTCTATTCGCTGCTCAAGCCCGGTGGCAGGATTGCCATTGCAGATCTTGATGCCGAGAAAGGGGAGTTTCATGAAAAGCCCGGCATTGCCGAGCATGACGGATTTGACCGGGAAGTGCTTCGGCAGATCTTTTCTAACGCCGGGTTTCATGATATCCGGTTTAGTGAAGCCGCTACGATCGCAAAGCGATCATCGCGTACGGGTAAAATCCGCAGTTTCCCCATTTTTCTCCTGACTGCGGCAAGAGACTAACTTTTTTTAAGGTTATAGTAGTCATTGACTAAAAATGCAGAATATTGTTGTATAGGAGGGATCTTGTGGCATTCCCGGGGTACGATCAAAGATCGCTTTACTCCCGGCAGTCTTATACCGTCTGAACGCTAAAACCGGTTACCAGAACAGGTGATCCGTGTGCCGTTCGAATGCCAGCAGTGCGGGGAATGTTGCAGCCACCTGGGACTTGTCCATATCATTTATACAGATCTTGGCGATAACCGGTTTGTCGTGAACAACCAGTACACTGGTGAGAAGACCACGGTCAGTGTTGACCCGGACAAGGTTGGGCTCTTTTCTGACAGGAGTATCTTTACTGACCGTCCTGAAGCCTGTCCCTTCTTCCGGTATGATACTGTGAGTGAGAAAGGCTACTGTACCGTCCACCTCACCCGCCCGGAGATCTGCCGGGACTATGGCTGCTGGCACATCCTGATCCTTACACCCGAAGGAAAAACGCGCCGGGCGGATCATGGGGGAGCGGCATCTCGCATCAGAAGACTCAGCCCTCACCCGGCTCTTTGAAGAGAAGATCAACAATGTGATAGAACCCGAAAATGCTGCATGGGACACGATGGTGGTCCGCGTCCTGACATCGGCAGGCTACACGGTGCGGATATAGTCGTTTGTGCGGCACCGTCAACGGATGTGGCCGGTGTGATCAGATGTGCGTGTCCGTATGATAAAGACAGAGACGGAGAATAAAAAGGAGTTTTGTGCAATCCATTTTTACTGTCCTGCGGACAATCCTTGTACGATTGCATGAAAATCGCCGTATTCCAGCATACACGGACTGAACCGCTCGGGTTGTTTGAATCGATTTTTACTGAGAAGAATATCCCGTTTGAGTATATCCGGTTGTTTGAAAACCCGGAAATACCCGGAACCAGTGCCACGCATGCGATCTTTCTTGGCGGCCCGATGAGCGTGAACGATGAGCAGGAATACCCCTACTTACAACAGGAAAAAGCGTTCATCCGCCACATGATAAAGGACAAAAAAAGGGTGCTTGGGATCTGTCTTGGTGCCCAGCTCATCGCTTCTGCTTTCGGGGCGAAGGTGTATCCATATGTGCGCGAGATCGGATGGCAGCAGATCTCGCGTGAACCAGCAAAGGCGGGGATCTTCCTTGCGTTTCCTGACCAGTTCCCCGTATTCCAGTTCCATGGTGAGACCTTCGAAATTCCGTATGGGGGAAGACTGCTCTGTACCGGAAGGGAGGTGAAAAACCAGGCGTTTTCAATTCGGACTGCACTCGGGTTGCAGTTCCATGTTGAACTAACCGAAGCGATCCTCAGGGACTGGAGCCGGGACCTCACACGCTATGAGCGGGAGAAATGTGCCCGCGAGACACCCCGGTACCTTGCAGAAAGTAATCGGCTCTGCCGGATAATTGCAGAGAATTTTGTCAGCCAGTGATTGTGATCGCGCGCAGATTATACGGTGTAGCGATCCATGGATAGAATGCCCGAATCCAATAATGAACTGAATAAAATGCGTTTGCATCGATTTCAGAGCCCCACACTTACCATACCTGATGGATTCGGATATTTTTTGGGGAGACTAAAAAATCGGTGGTGCACAGAAAAAATTACTCGCAAAGTCCTCCGTTCTGGCATTTATAATAATTTTATGATTATTTTTCAAATCCGGTCAATTGAGAATCCTTTTATACCCCTTTGTTTCCACTGGAGCGCGCGATAAATACGGCCCGGATTAAGTCAAACGCCCCGCATTAACATTTTTTATTCCAACTGGTTTTGGCATGGTTCCGCGCGGTGTGATGAAGGAATGCATGCCCATATCACATGCTATATACAAACGCTCAATTGTACCAGAAACAAGAATTAATCCTGATCATTTCAACAGCCATGAAATCCGTCACCCTACACAACAGCACATTCTATAACTGCGATTGTATCAGCGGAGCACAAGCGCATATCCCGGACAATTCGGTTGACCTCATCATCACTGATCCTCCGTATGGCATTAAAGGGGATACGCTCCACAGACACTACAATCGTAACGAAGCGTTTGTTGTTGAGGGGTATGTTGAAATTCCTGAACCGGAATACGGGGACTTCTCAATCCGCTGGGTGAAAGAAGCGGAACGGGTGCTGCGCCCCGGGGGCTCAATTTACATCGTCTCGGGTTACACGAACCTCTATCACATCCTGCACGCTCTCCGCAGGACCACATTAAAAGAGATCAACCATATCATCTGGAAATACTCTTTTGGCGTGTTCACCCGCCGTAAATACATCTCTTCCCATTACCATATCCTCTTCTATGAAAAGTCCGGGGGAGAACGGACCTTCAATGTCGAGTCCCGGTACGGGCTGAACGAAAAGACCACAGATAACCGATCGCAGAACAACGCTGACCGTGAGGACGTCTGGATCATCAACCGGGAATATAAGCCCGGGACAGTGAAAAACAAGAACGAACTGCCGGTGCAGCTCTTAACTAAGATGATCCAGTATAGCACAAGTGAGGGTGACTGTATCTGCGATTTTTTCCTTGGCGGGTTCTCCACAGCAAAAGCCGCTATCGGGCTCAACCGGAGGGCGATCGGGTTTGAGATTTCAACACCGGTATTTGATCAGAAGATTCCGGAGATCGAGGCGTTGATCCCCGGCTCACTCCTGCCTTTGCAACGAATCGCTGTCAGAGGAACGTTTAAGAATTCCCGGAAACCCTGGACAGATGACGAGATCGGGCACCTCACGGAAGCGTATATCCGGCTCCACAATGAGGGCCTGACAAAAACAACTATTATTGCTCAACTGGGGGAGGAACTCGGGCGCGGGCGCTGGGCAATCACAAAAGCCCTGAAGAATAACGGGCTCACCGGAAAAAGAGCGCGATGATCATAACCATGTCAGATTATCCCCGAATTTATTTTCCGGGAGATTCCCCTTTTTAGCAGCAGCAACCTGATTTCCGGCATGTTTTCTCCGAAGACCGACTGTCTTCCTGCCCGCAGGTACCAGCCGACGAAACCTTAACAACCTTTCCAGCCCAAATTACTCGCACTATGTGGAAGGCAGTCAAGATCGATGCGTGGGTTGCAGGCAGGAAGGGAAGCCTGGAAGATGCGCGTGCCACCGTTACCGAAATCATCGGGCGTGTGCGAAAGGATGGCGATACCGCATTACGGGAGCTCTCCCGCCACGTAAAACTGACAGAGATCGCGGTCTCTCTAGAGGAACGTGAAGCCGCATACGATGAGGTCGAGCCAAAGATTGTCGAGAGCCTTATTGAGGCAGAAGCCCGCATCGAACGCTTCCACGAATTGCAGCGCCCCAGAGACCTCTGGTTGCAGGAGATGGAACCGGGCGTTGTACTCGGTATCAAGACCACGCCGCTGCACCGTGTGGGTCTCTACATTCCCGGGGGTCGTGCTGCATACCCGTCATCCGCCCTCATGTGTGCAGTGCCGGCACGGGTGGCGGGTGTCCCGGAGATCTGCGCCTGTTCCCCGCCCCCTATCAGCCCCATGACACTTGTCGCCTTAGACATCGCCGGCGTGACCGAGATCTACCAGTCCGGGGGAGCCCAGGCGATTGCCGCGATGGCACTCGGGACAGAATCGATAAAGCCGGTCCAGAAGATCGTCGGCCCGGGGAACGTGTACGTAACACTTGCAAAAATGATGCTCCGCGAGAACGTGGAGATCGATTTTCCGGCAGGGCCGAGCGAGATCGGGATTATCGCCGATGAGACTGCCAATCCCGCATTTGTCGCTGCTGACATCCTTGCACAGGCGGAGCATGACCCGAATGCCGCCTGTATCCTGATCACAACGGATAAGACTCTCCCGGGCCGGGTCGGGCGCGAAGTAGAGGCCCAGCTGAAAAAAGCCCCGCGAAAAGAGATCATCGAACAGGCACTGAAGAACTCCGGGTATGCTGTAGTTGCCGACCTTGATGCCGCGATTGCAGCATCGGATGTGGTCGCTCCCGAGCACCTCTCGATACAGGTTGTTGATCCGCTCCTTGTGGTAACAAGGGTAAAAAACGCAGGTGCAATCTTCGTCGGCAGGTATTCAGCCGTTGCGTGCGGGGATTACGCGGTGGGGACAAACCATGTGCTCCCGACCGCCGGGTACGCGAGGATGTACTCCGGGCTCGATGTACAGCACTTCTGCAAGACGGCATCTGTGGAGATGATCGACCGGAACGGGCTTGAGACGATTGGCGATATCGTCGAAACCATCGCAACGGCAGAAGGTCTCCATGCCCATGCAAACTCCGTCAGGATCCGGCGGGAGAGCACGGGTAAGAAGTCGTAATCTCTTTTTTGGTAATTTTCCCTTTCAGATGTGGATACCCTCAGTTTCTGGCAAACACGGTTATCAGGGTTAGGTACCAGAAACACCCAAAAAATAATGGATTGCCGCCACGGTAACGATGGGAATACCCACCACATACCGGTGTAAATTCTCCTGTTGGGCAGAAAACAGTGACATATCGCAGGTGGTCAGAACTCCATCACCATGACCGCCTCCTCCTCCTTTTTCAGTTCGCCCTTAAGATGATCGGTGTCAAACTCGTAGGCATCCCAGGGGTTGTACTTGTCATAGATCTCGCATTTGTCCAGCACATCGACGAACTCTTTTAAGAATATCCGCGGTATTACGTCCACCCTGCCTCCAAACCGTGTCGTGATCTTCTTGATCATCGCGTGGATGAACCGGTGCGACACCCTCTCCCTATCAACTTCCCGGTACGCCTGCGAATAGACTTCAATGACCTTGAGAGCGACCAGTTCGAGTTTTCCGGCATCAAATTTCGAGAGGGTGATCTGGGGCTGCCGGGGGTTCCGGTACGAGTCAGTCTGTACCACGCTGATACGGTCATAGAGTGGCGGGACGGAACGGATGCCCCGCGAACCGTCATACAGCGCCGGGGTTCCCGTGAACAGGAAGTAACAGCGCGGCATCTCCCCCCGGTCAAGCGCATCAATCACCTGCACGAGCGTGTGGTACCCCCGCTCGCGCTGGTTTCGTTGCAGGCCCTGCGTAGTCTCCATCTCGTCAACGGCAATCGCAAGCCCGCTGTATCCTGCGCCGTGGATGATAGCAACCAGCCCCCGGAGGAAGATGAAAGCGATGGAATCATCGATATCTCCCCGGATCCCTGCTTTCTGCTTGAAATCCCTGCCAATGTTTGGTTCGGCAGCGAGCCAGCCGAGCGCTGCCTGTGCGAGCTGGAAGTCCCCGGCGTTATGTGCCCGGTAATACGTGCGCAGGGCAGCGGCAAGTGCAGTATTCATCTCGGAGATGCCCCGGAGCGCGGCTTCGATCTCCCGCTCGGCTGCTGCTTCGAGTGCGGCATCTTCTGTGGGAGTTCCACTCACCGATATCAGCCGTTCTTCGATCGCAAAGAGCCAGTTGTCGATGATGGTTTTTAACGCGTGTTCATCCTCCTTCGTGCGGAGGTTTGCACAGATCTGCTGGTAGATGGCTTTTACCTTGTAAAGCGGGGATGACGAGGATATAACAACGTGGGACGTCACAAATCCCTTCTGGCTCGCAATCTCAAGCGCCCGTGCAACAAGAAACGTCTTGCCACTGCCGTAATCACCCCGGATGAACTTCAGGTCACCCCCGCTCTGTGCGACATAGTCCAGCTGTTTATCAATGACACCCTCTTCCACATCGAGCCCGACCGCTATCCGTTCGAGCCCGCTCGCCGGGACGGTCCCCCGCCGGAGGGCGTTGATGATATTTGTGCTCTCCAGCCGGCGCCGGTCCATCTGTTCAGGTTCCGGAATATTCATAGACTTCGCCATCCTCACTGACCCCTTTCTTTTCGATGAGCATAATTCCCTGTGCCGTCGCTTTTGAGATTAGCCGGTTGACGATCCCGACGACACGTCGTGTCCCAAGCACCCTTCCGAAGATCCATCTCGCTTGCCTTCCGGTGCGACCGGAGGAACTCTACGATCTTCTGTTCCTGCTCGGTAAGAGCGAGCTGGTCGGTGATCTGCTGTACCTGTTGTACTCGTGATGTCGGTTTTTTTATTGCACGGGTGTGCATGACCAGCCGGTCTGCGATCGACCGGTCTTTGCACGCCCGTACGAGTTGCAGGTAGTCTTCCAGCCGGATGGTGCGGGCGTGAGCAGGTATCACGTCAATCCCCGAGAGGCAGTAATATTTGCACCCGGAGTAATCGCTTTCTTCGAAAGCATTTTCCGCTGCCACAAAAAACGAAACCGCAAGCAGTTCCATCTCCTCCGAGCTGAGTGCAATCCTGTGCTCGACAAACTTTCGTATCAGCTGCGCAATCAGGCGCTTCATCCGGCGCATCCTGCCATCTTTGTCGAGAATTACCATTGCCACGCGCCCGAGATCAACACTTTTTTTCACATTTGAAAGGATATACAGCATCACTTTCTCGCATTCCCGGTCTTCGCCATGAGAGGCGAGGAAGGCTGCATAGGGAAGTCCTCCGGCAAGGTAATCTGCCCGGTATGCCCGGTAGTACCACGACCGTGCACCAGTGATATCTCCGGTCTCCTCGCAGAACCGTGCAGTCTCCCGCAGGCTCACGACGTTCATGTCGCAGGAAACCCGGGGAAGGAACCGCGACAAGGCTTCTTTTTGCGGGAAATGTGATTTCAGGAATTCCCGGTATGCGCTGATGATCTGCCCTAGTATCACTAAATCGTTTTTTGTCACCAGTTCATCCGCGATCAGGGCTTCGTACGCAGCAAGTGCGGACATATCGTCACCGTGCGCCGCGTAGAGTTCGCATTCGACCAGCCGGTAGCGCGGCATCTTTGCCTGTGACAGGAGCGATTTTGTTGCAGCAAGTGCCCGCACGTATTCCTTGTTTTCCTTGAGGAGAAGGACATAATCAAAGAGGATGTCAGGGTCTTTTTCGTCAATAAGAAACAGGGAATATGCGTCCATCGATGCCGTGAGATCATACCGGGAGAGGGCGTAGAGGTACCGTCGCAGGAGGGCAGGATCTGGCTTTTCGCGATAGGTTTTCCAGGCAGACTCCGCCGCAGCACGGTAATCCCCGGTCTGGCAGAGTGCGTCGAGATATTCAGGACTGGTTGCATACTCCGGACCGAAAACCGTGCAGGTGGTGATCGCTTCCTTCGGCTCACCGATCCCGACGAGCACCCGCATCAGGCTCTTCACGTCCCCGGGCTGTTTTCCCTGCTGCACCAGCCATTTTAACACCGGGACTGCACCCCGGAGGTCATGACGGGATACGAGATACTCAGCGTAGCTGCGCAGCGCGTCCTGGTTTGTCGGGTCGAGGTGAACAGCGGTTCCCCATTCGGCAATCGCCCCTTCATCACCCCGTGCCTCCAGCACTTTTGCGAGGTAACTGTGGACATAGGAAGAGTCTGGCATCTTCTGGGCAAGATCGCGGAAGAAGACTTCTGCATCTTCAAGTTTTCCCGTGTAATACAGGTTTGTTGCGGCGAGAACTTCGAGGGATGGTTCTTTTACGGTCGCGAGGAGATGGTGGCAGAGGTCAAGTGATTCCTGGTAGCGCCCGTCTTCGAACAACCTGAAGGCTTCCTTTTTTACGTCTTCTTCCGGTAAGGGTATCATGGATTCCCTGTATGCAGCCGGACCCTGACAAGTCCGATGAGCATCCGTATCATATCTCGTTTTTTTACCCGCGAATCCCCTTTGTTCTGCCATTCGATAGGGAACTCGCCGATTTTATATCCGGCGCCCGCAAGTCTCCAGAGGAGTTCCACATCAAACTCAAAACCCCGCGAGACCATCATGGGTAATACCAGATCGATGGCGGATTTCTTAAAGACTTTTGCGCCACACTGCGTATCCCGGTAATTCAGCCCGAAGAGGAGTCGAATAAAGAGGTTAAAACCCCTGCTCTCCAGCTGCCGGAGGAGTCCCTGCCGTACCTGTAATTTCGATCCCGGAACCCAGCGGGAACCGAACACGCCGTCGTATTTGCCGAGATACGAGAACAACCTCGTCACTTCTTTAAGGCTCGTTGAGCCATCTGCATCGACATAGCCAACGAAAGGAGACTGTGCCGCCATCAGTCCGGCAATCACGCCCCCGCCTTTCCCGAGCCGGCTTGGGAAATGCAGGCACTGGACACGAAGGTCAGCCCGTTTCTGTGCAATTTGTTCCACGACTTCAGCCGTTGCATCTGTACCGTCGCACACTATGATGAGTTCCCCGTCAAAACCGGTGATGGTATCAAAAAAGGATACGATCCGTTTTTCCTCATTATATGCCGGGATGACGAGGCTGTACCGGGTATCGGGTGCGGGAGACATCGCAGGGGGGCGGGATTCATCTGGGGAGTCAGTCATGGTTCAGTGTGAGAGGCGGTACTTGTTCCAAAGGCACCCGGCGGACCGGCGATGCAACCGGAAACGGTCTATTTCAGTACCTGTAGGCAGAGAATACCAATAACATTACTGGTACGGTGCCGGACGTTCTGTGAGTGGTTACTATGAATGTGACGGCGCGGGTAGCATCACTGGTGAGTGCCAAGGTGTCGCGCGAGTGCGGGGTCCTTACGGTATTTTTCAGCAATGTTAAGCGCTGTTGTCCGGAGTGCGTTGTGATCGGCAAGGCAGCTCGCGGGCGGGGGAGCGTTTCTGAGGATTGCTGATGTGTTCTCGGTTACCTGGATGAGTTCTGTCGCTATCAGGGCATTGAGCCAGATGAGATCGGCAAGCATCTCTCGTGTTTCATCTGTTTCCATACAGCATACGTCGGGTGCGGAATGATATAGTGTTTTTTCATGGGATTTGACAATAATGGGACAGCCAACAATGTGGATTAAGCAATGTGGTAAATTCCCCGGGAATAATAATCTTAATCCCTGAATATCCCGAACATTATACGAGAAAAATGTCCTATCTTGAAGAGATCAGAAAGCACGGCAGGGATGCGAACCCCTTTTTTTGCCTTATGGGGATAGAAGTTGTGCATGTCGAACCGGGAAAATCACTCTTAACGATGGAAGTCCGCCCGGATATGCACAACGGTGTCGGTTGGTTACAGGGCGGGATGCTTGCAGCGATTGCTGATGAGGCGATGGCACTTGCACTCTATCCTCTGCTTGCCGAGAACGAGGGGATTGCAACCATCTCCGAGTCAACCAGTTTTATCAGGGGCGTCCGGGAGGGTGTGATCTGCGCTGAAGGACGAGTCGTACGGAAAGGACGGAGGGTGGCATTTATGGAAGGCGATGTCCGGCTGGCAGATGCGTCAAAGACGATTCTCTCCCGGACATCAGCAGCATTTGCGGTGACAAGCAGTGAGAGGAGGAAGTAAGGAAGGCACAAATTTTTCTTTTATCTTCCTATTTCGGTTTACAACGAATGTATATTTGATTGAGTAGGAAAATCCTGAGGTCACGCCGTATTTGTCAGCGGGATTTCATCTTCAACAGCAGATATGCGATTCGGCGCATTAATTGGATATGACAAGATAAAAAAAGTGGGGGAATTCTCCCTACCGATTAAAAAAGTCAAATATAAACATCATTTCTTCTTCGACTTCTCTTTCTTCTCCGGCTTCTTCTCCTCTACCGGTTTCCGGAACTTCACATACCAGATCGCACCAGCGGCAGCGATGATGACAATGACGACAAGAACGATAATGGGGGTCTGCATCGCTGCAGCGGCTTTCGGTTGTGCGAGAGCGAGCCCGGCAGTGGCGGCAGTGTTGTTGGGATTATCCGCGAGTACTGTATTATACGCATCAATCGCATCCTGGAACCGTCCCATCTGGTAAAGGGCGTCTCCCTTGTTGATCAAGGAGGGGGTAAAATTCTTATCGAAGGAAAGTGCCTTGTCGTATGAAGCGACGGCACCAGCATAGTTGCCATGCTTGAACTGTGCGTATCCTTTGTTGTTCCAGAGCATGGTGTCTTTGGGATAAACGGCAAGCCCCTGGTCAGCAGTCTGGATCGCATCATCGAATTTACCGAGTTGGATTAACGCATATGCCTTACCTTGGTAAGTATACAGCAGGGCATCAGTCACTTTTATCTGAGTGGTATTCGACGCGAGTGCCTGATCAAAGAGAAGGATTGCATTCGCATAATCATTCTCGGACAGCACCCGCACACCCTGATTATAAAAGGTGAGAGCCGGGTCCTGCGTCTGGTTGTCATCCGCTGCCATGACGGGCATGACGATACAGGAAATTATTGACAGAATTGCCAGAATATAAATGATCTGACCTTTTTTCATGCCGGTTATTTTTGGTCTCCCGGCACATGAATGTTCCTTTCACCGCTGGCACTTTACCTGATCTGGCATCTATATCGATGCAACCAAGGTGAGAATCCCCATACCACCGGCGTAATGATAACACTAATCAGCATTGCGAAGCAAAATGTAGAATAATCGGGGAGATTACGTGAAGTACATTTTTATCACCGGCGGTGTGATGAGCGGCCTCGGCAAGGGAATTACCGCGGCGTCAGTCGGGCGTATCCTGAAGAACCGGGGCTACCCGGTAACGGCGGTCAAGATAGATCCGTACTTAAACATTGATGCAGGCACCATGAATCCCGCCCAGCATGGGGAGGTGTTCGTACTCAAGGACGGCAGCGAAGTAGACCTCGATCTGGGGAACTATGAACGGTTTCTCGACATCGAACTCACTGCCTCCCATAACATCACCACCGGTAAGGTGTACCGCACGGTCATCGAGAAGGAACGCCGGGGGGATTTCCTTGGCGAGACTGTGCAGATTATCCCCCACATCACCGAACAGATCAAAACCTGCATCCGGCAGGCAGCTGAGGAGCAATTTCCCGATGGGACAAAAGCGGACGTCTGTCTCGTAGAGGTCGGTGGGACTGTTGGCGATATCGAGAGCATGCCGTTTTTAGAAGCGATCCGGCAGATGCGGGGAGAACTCCCGGAGCATGACTATGTCCTGATCCACGTCACCCTTATTCCCGAAGACACGATGGGCGACCTCAAGACAAAACCCACACAACACTCGGTGAAAGCACTCCGTGAACTCGGGCTCCATGCGGATATCATAGTCGGCAGGAGCGAGCGGGTGATCGGCGCCCACACCAAGCGCAAGATCTCGGCATTCTGTGATCTCCCCCAGAATGCGGTTATATCCGCAGCCACAGCCCCTGATATCTACGAGGTCCCGATGGAACTCGAAAAGGAGGGGCTTGCAGATGTCCTGTCCGTCCACCTCGGACTCGAAAAACGCGATGCGGACACGAGCTGGTACCGGGTCGTCACTAAGGAGTACACGAGCCGGGTGACGGTTGCGATTGTGAGCAAGTACGGCATCGAGGATGTGTATATCAGCATCAAGGAAGCGCTCAAGCATGCGGGAAGGGCACTCTCGACCGAGGTGAAGATTGTGTGGCTGGACTCGGAGCGGTATGAAAAGTGCCAGCTCAAGGATTATGACGGCATCCTGATCCCGGGTGGCTTCGGCAAAAGGGGAATTGAAGGAAAGATCGATGCGATACAGTTTGCACGGGAGAACAATGTGCCGTTCCTCGGGCTCTGTCTCGGCTTCCAGCTTGCGGTGGTAGAGTTTGCCCGCCACAAAGTGGGAATATCAGATGCAACAAGCGAGGAGATGGGCGAGGGCAGCCACGTCATTGCCCTTCTCCCGGAGCAGGAGGGGTTGAAGGAACTGGGCGGCACCATGCGTCTTGGTGATTATACAGCCGACATCAAGAACGGGACTCTCGCAATGAAATTATTCGGGCAGAGCGTGATCACGGAACGGCACCGGCACCGGTATGAAGTAAACCCGCGATATATCCCGGACCTCGTGAGGGCGGGGATGGTCTTTTCAGCAACAAACCGGAACCGGATGGAGGTTCTGGAACTCCCCGATCACCCGTTCTTCTTTGCTACCCAGTTCCATCCCGAGTTCAAGTCCCGCCCGACACACCCGTCGCCGCCGTATCTCGGATTTGTCGAAGCATGCAGGGTAAACAAGCGGACGAAATAGGCAGTGCGACCATGGTTAATACACAAAAATTTATCACTCAGGCAATAGCGGAGATCAAGACTTCGGCAGGCAATGATAAGGTCGTGATGGCGCTCTCAGGTGGGGTTGACAGTTCGGTCTGTGCGGCGCTTGCTGCACGGGCAATCGGTGACCGGCTCATCCCCATCTATATCGACACCGGTCTGATGCGCAAAGGGGAAACCGAACGGATTAAAACCATCTTCGGGAATATCCATCTCCAGGTTGTCGATGCCGGTGATGAATTCCTGAACGCATTAAAAGGTGTCACCGACCCGGAAGCCAAGAGAAAGGCGATTGGCGAGCGGTTCATCCGGGTCTTTGAGCGGGAAGCAAAAAAGCAGGGCGCGAGATGCCTGTTGCAGGGGACGATCTACCCGGACCGGATCGAGAGCGAGGGAGGTATAAAGAGCCACCACAATGTCGGGGGCATGCCGCTTGAGATCGAGTTTGCAAAGGTTATAGAACCGATCCGCGACCTCTACAAGGACGAAGTGCGGGAGGTGGCAGGAGCGCTCGGGCTGCCAAAAGAGATCCAGCACCGGATGCCATTTCCGGGTCCCGGGCTCGCGGTGAGGGTGCTGGGGGAAGTCACTCCGGAGAAGGTGGCGGTCATCCGCGAGGCAAACTGGATCGCCGAGGACGAGATCGTAGAGAAGTACCAGCCCTGGCAGTGCTTTGCCGCGCTCATTGGGCTTGGGACCGGGGTCAAGGGAGACAACCGGATCCACGGGTGGATCGTTGCCATCCGTGCGGTGAACTCCCGGGACGGGATGACCGCAGATCCACTCAAGATCCCATTTGAGGACCTCGTCCGGATCGGTTCGCGGATCACCGCAGAGATCCCGAGCGTTGCCCGTGTTGTCTATGACATTACGGCAAAACCCCCGGCGACGATTGAATATGAATGATTGATCGATACAGAGAAGAGAATTTCCGGATTAAACCAGAAAAACGTGATTGGAATGGAAAAGACCAGCCAGTTCAAGGCGCTCGATGAGCGCTACTATATGCCCGCTTTCTCCCGTGACATGGCAATCGTGAAAGGCGAGGGTGCAAAAGTGTGGGATGCAGACGGGAAGGAGTACATCGACTGCGTGGCAGGTATTGCCGTCTGCAGTACCGGGCACTGCCACCCGGCTGTGGTAAAAGCGCTCTGCGATCAGGCGCACTCGCTCATTCACTGCTCGAATTTGTATTACGTGCCCCACCAGGGAGATCTCGCAAAGAAGATTGTGGAGATCACCGGCATGCATAAGGCATTCTTCTCAAACTCGGGGGCTGAGGCAATCGACGGCGCCCTGAAACTTGCCCGTGTCCGGACCGGAAAGAAGAAGTTTATCGCATTCGTGCACGGGTTCCATGGGAGGACAGTCGGTTCGCTTTCCGTCACGCACAAGCCCGCAATCCGTGAACCGTTCGAACCCCTCGGATTACACTGCACCTTCGTGGAATATGGCGATCTGGACGGGCTGAAAAAAGCCGTTGACCAGGATACCGCGGCGGTTATTGTCGAACCCATCCAGGGTGAAGCGGGTGTCATCATTCCCCCAAACAGTTTCATGGAGGGGATCCGGGAGGTGTGCGACAAAACCGGGGCGCTCATGATCGTCGATGAAGTGCAGACCGGTATGGGACGTACAGGCAAATGGCTCGCGATCCAGCATACAAAGGCAGTGCCGGATATGGTCACGCTTGCAAAAGGGATCGCAAGCGGATTTCCGATGGGCGCACTTGTCGCACGGGAAGACCTTGAGTTCAAAAAGAGCGAGCACGGAAGCACGTTTGCGGGGGGCCCTCTTGCCTGTGCCACGGCACTCGCGACAATTGGCGTCATCGAAAAGATTCTGCCTGACGTGACCCGGAAGGGGGAGCGGATACAGAAGGGACTTCAACAATACCATTCCCGTGGCCGTGGGCTGATGGTCGGGATCACCGTCGGGGACAAGTGTCCAGACATCCAGAAGCAGTGCCAACAAGAGGGTGTCCTTGTCAACTGTGCAGCGGACGGCAACCTGCGCCTCGTCCCACCGCTCGTCATCACAGATAAGGAGATCGACCGGGTTATCGGAGTGATCGATGGAGCACTTAGTAAGGTCATGCTATAAACAGGGCGGCTACCAGTTTGCGAAAAAACCCACGGATATTGCGCGGGAATACGGCATAGACCGGATCGCACGACTTGCAAGCAATGAAAACCCCAAAACCCCTTCACCCGCAGTTATCGCAGCAGCCGAGGTGGCGTTGCGGCAGGTTAACCGATACCCGGATGAACGTGTTGATCTGTTAACAACCGCGCTCAGACAATATTATGGGGATTACCCGTTCGTCACCGGTGTCGGCATGGATGGCGTCATAGAAACGCTCATCCGGACACTGGTGGAACCCGGTGAGACGGTTGCAATCTCCACGCCCACATTCTCCTTTTACGGGCTTGCTGCACAGGCACAGGGGGCAACGGTTGTCCCTGTTCCCAGAAAAAAAGATTTCTCCATCGATCCGGCAGTTCTTGTGCGGAAAGGAAAAACCGCAAAGATTGTGGTGCTCTGTACACCCAACAATCCCACCGGGAATGCGACACCTGTTGCTGATGTTGCTGCCGTGCTTGACAGTATTGATGGCGTGCTCTTCCTTGACAATGCCTATGTTGAGTTCTCGGATTATGACTATCTTCCATTGCTGAAAAAATATGACAACCTCATCATCGGGAGGACGTTTTCCAAAGTGCATGCACTTGCCGGGCTGCGTATCGGGTACGCATTTGTGCCGGCATGGTTGCAGCCATTCTACCTCAGGGCGGGTACGCCATTTACGGTTAATTCTGTCTCTTCCGCAGCGGCGTCAGCAGCACTTTCGGATACGGAACAGGCGTCACAGTATATCGGGCATGTGAAGAAGTGGCGGAAACAGTTCTCCTCAAAAGTGAAATTCCCGGTCCTGCCCTCGGATGCGAACTTTGTGATGGTGGACATCTCTCCGTATACAAGCGATGAAATGGTGGAGAAACTCGCCCGTCGTGGTGTGATCGTCCGTTCATGCCGGAGTTTCTCTGGCCTCTCCGATCATTATATCCGTGTAAGTATCGGAGAAGACTGGGAGAACGAATTGTTTATTCAGGAGATAAACTCGGTATGATGTGCGGCATCACCGGGACACCGGGCACGGGCAAATCGGCTATCGCTGCCGAACTTGCCCGCCGGGGGCACTCGGTTGTCCACATCACGAATATCGTGCAGCCCTACGTGATCGGTGATGATGATAAGCGGGATACGCAGGTGATCGATGTCGACCGGCTCGTTGATGAATTTGCACCGGTTGACGGTTTTGTCGAAGGGCATTTTGCCCACCTGCTGCCATGTGACCGGATCGTTGTCCTCCGCTGCCGTCCCGATGAGCTGGAGCAGCGGCTCGCGAATCGCTCGTACCGTGTGGAGAAGATCCGGGAGAACTTGGACGCGGAGGCGCTGGATGTCTGCTTTGTCGAGACCGTAGAAGCGTACAGTCCCGAGAAGATTCTCGAACTGGACAGCACGGGACGTGAACCTGCGTGGTGCGCTGACCAGATCGAGGGTTTTGTGCAGGGCGAGATCCCTGCATCGTTTGGCACTATCGACTGGTCGATGTATCTTGAGGTGGGGAAATGACCCTTGACCAGTTCCGCCCCCATGTGAAGATCTACATGGACCCGATTGTGGCTATCGCCCTCCGGTACCGGATCACCCCGAACGTCCTCACCATTGCAGCATTTTTTGCTTCGGCAGCAGCCGGGATTCTTTTCTTCTTCCGGATGGAACTCTGGGCAGTTCTCGCGGTTGCATTAAACGCATTTTTCGACGCAATGGATGGGGCAGTCGCCCGCGAGATGAAAATCCAAAGCCTGCGGGGAGATTTCCTCGATCATGCAGTGGACCGGTACGCGGATATATTCATCATCACCGGTATCTTTGCCGGGGGTCTGGTGCCGTGGTGGATCGGAGTCATTGCGCTCACCGGCGTTTTGATGGCGTCCTATCTTGGTACACAGGCGCAGGCAGTAGGTGTTGGCAGGTACTATGGCGGGCTCTTAGGGAGGGCGGATCGCCTCGTCCTCATTATGGTAGTGGGCATCATCGATGTGGTCTTCCCTATAAGTGTATTCGGGCTGAGCTGGCTCGGGTGGCTGCTGGTACTGTTCGGGATATTCGGGCATCTCACCGCATTCCAGCGGTTCGCGTATGTCTGGAAGAATGTGAAATAGGTTTTTTTCGCTCCTCCCAAGTGTTTTCGCGCATTCGAAACTTTATCCCCCGGATTTTTATTTCCTGAAGTGCAGGCTCACTTTATGGACGATCATCTCCGCTTTTTGGATCAGTTCGTCCGGGATCTCTGCAATGCCGTGCTCCATCCGATTGCGGATCTGCTCAGATAACTCCATCGCATCCGCTTTCACGTCGCCTTCGGCGTACGTAGCGAGATCTGATAGGTATTTGTATGCGGTGGCGATATCCCCGGTTAACAGGTTGATCATCACCAGATCACCGCAATAGAATGCTGACTTGCGGAAGTCGTTGGTACTCACGCTCATCGTGAGTTGCTCTGTATAATTTCTCCTGAGGAGGAGCCCCAGCGCTTTCTGAAGTTCGAGCACCGACTGGTACCGCTTTGCCGGGTCTTTCTCCAGGCATTTCAGGATGACGGGCTCGATCTGCGCTGCGCCGGGATTGATATCGGCAGGGCGCCGGGGCTCTTTTGTTGCGATGTTGACCGCTACTTCAACAACGCTGTCTCCCCGGAAGGGTAGTTCACCTGTAGAGAGTTCGTACAGGATCACACCGAGCTGCCAGATGTCCGTCCTTTCATCCTTGGGCTTGTTGTTCACCTGTTCGGGCGCCGCATAATACGGTGTAAACGACGCAGCGCTTGTTGAGGTTGTGTCTGAGATGACTTTGGATAATCCCCAGTCTGAGATCTTCGGGACCCCATTTTTGAGAAGGATGTTCTGGGGTTTTAAGTCCCGGTGGACAATCGAGCGTTTGTGGGTATACTTCAAACCCTCGCAGACATTGAAGATGAGCCAAGCGGCTTCTTCTGTTTCGACAGGTTTGGGTATTTCAGCGAGCGAACCATCACAAAGCTCCATCTCAAAATACGGCATCGGCATGATGTTGTAATCGAAAACCCGAACGATGTTTGCGTGGTCGAGTTTCGTCCAGTTTTGCATCTCGGCGATGAATGATCTGCCGGTGGATGCATCGAGCGAGATTGGAATCTTCACGGCTACAAGTTTCCCGTCCTTCCGCTTTGCCTTGAATACCCGGGCAAACCCTCCTTTGCCGATGAAGGTGGATTCTGTGTATAGGTCTAATAGTTCCTGTGGTAGCTGTTTTGGTGTCTGGGGTTTCGGAGTGAATGGGGATACAGGACTCGGTGAAGGAGTCGCCGCACCCAGTCTTGGTGTCGTGGTCATCTTATCTACAACATCAATCCAGAACTCGTGTTTTATGTCATACGATTTGTCATGTCCGTCCCGGCAGTGAACGGTGATTTCGAGTGGGATGTTACCCTCCTTCTTTGGCAGGATGCCGATTTCCACAGTGATGCTCTTCCCTGCTTCAACATTGGTGGGCTTGATCCATCGTGTCTCAAACTCACTTGAGAACGAGAAACTCACATCGAATGCATTTGCATCCCCATTGTTGGTAATCTGCACCTTGACTTTGTGCCACTTGTCAGCGACAAGACGGGTTTGTTCGAGCGCGAGGGTGAGCGCAGGTTGTGCAGAGGCAATGAACACATCAAGATCCTTTGTGGCACTTTCAATATCAGAGATCTTCTCTGATGTGAGCTTTTCCTGAATTGCAGTTGGAACCCGCCCGAACTTCTCAGCGTTCCCGAGAGAGGCAGATGTCCTCTCTTTCAGCTCGATAATCGCCCTTCTGCGCTCCTGCTGTTCACTGCATGCACGGATGAACTCTTCATACTTCCCGCTAGTATAGAGTGCAATGATCTCCGGTTCGGTGATCGTGAATCTCAATGTTTTTGCTTTTGCATATGTTTCCTGAAGCCGCGTGAGTTCTGCAATCGCTTTTTCCGAATCGATGATTGCATCACCATAGTGCTGTGCCGCAATCTGTTCCCGGATTGGATCTGAAGTGAGTGAAACAACCGCACCGTCATCTCGCAGCGCGGCGACTGCGGTATTCATTCGTGTTAATTGCTGCTTAGCAAGATCCTGTAACATCCCCTGAGCGCGAGAGAGATCCTGCTGATCAATGCTCTTAATTATCAGATCAATCTCTTGTTTTATTGCGGGAGAACCGACTTCATGCTGCACTTTTTCTATCTGAACAAAGAGGTTCTCTACAATGATTTTCTGTTTAGCCTGAATCTCGTCTATAGCATTGTGTAACTGTTGATAGTCTTTCTCAATCGTGTCAATTCGGGCAGGATTCATCAGGTTCTTTTCTATGGAGAGAACGTAACTTGTAGTCTCCGTCGGTTCAAGAAGATTAGGTTGTGAGATCTTTATATATTCAAGTTCCTGTCTGATATCTTCAAGTCGGTTGATATTCTGTTTGTACTTCTGGAATACGGAAATTACCTCATCGGCATTCAAGGAGTGTAGCGTTTCAAGTTCTGGAAGGGAGTACCCCTTTGCCTTCCATGCTGCAAGAGATGCCTCGCACAACGCGAGGGCGGTGATCTCCTCCTCCGCGCTTTTGAGCGTTGCCCGAACCGCGTCATATACTCCCGAACGGTACTGATCCCGGGCTTTCGCGATGAGCGCCTGAAACGGGCTCCTGAATTGCGAGAGTGCCGATGCTTTTTGCTCAACCGATGCGATCCAGTTCAGCAGATCTTCAGTCGATGTAAGATCTGCGGCTCCAGATAATGAAACAGGTGGCAAGGATTGTTCTCTCACGGGTTCCTTTACTGCAATTACAGGGATTTGATCACCGGATGGCTTTCTCTTCATCCAGTAGATGCGATACCCTCCACCAACGAGGAGCAATAAAGCGAGAATGACGGTGATTGGCAAGGTAAGATTGGAATTTCCGCTGTTTGATTGAACCATAGAGGGTGTAGTAGTCAGTGTATTTACCTGACTTGTTGAGGCAACTCCAACCGCATACAAGTTACTATCCTCACTTCCAACATAGACAACACCGTTCGCTATCGCCGGCGATGACCATACACCACTTTTCGCCACGAACCGCCATTTCTCCTTGCCCGTCGCCACATCGATTGCGTACAGTTTGTTATCAAGACTACCGACATAGACGACACCATTCGCTACCGCCGGCGATGAAGACATGTCGCCTCCCGTTGCGAACCGCCACTTCTCAGTTCCTGTCACCGCGTCAATTGCATATAGGTTGTTATCCCAACTTCCGACATAGATAACACCACTCGCTACCGCAGGTGAGGAGACTACATCACTTCCCGTTTTGAACTGCCACTTCTCAGTTCCTGTCACCGCATCGATGGCATATAAGTTGTAATCATCACTCCCAACATAGACGACACCGTTCGCTATCGCCGGCGATGAAGCCACAGCACTTCCCGTTTTGAACCGCCACTTTTCCGTGCCCGTCACCGCATCGATGGCATATAAGTTGTAATCATCACTCCCAACATAGACGACACCGTTCGCTATCGCCGGCGATGAAAACACAAAATTTCCCGTTTTGAACCGCCACTTTTCCGTGCCCGTCACCGTATCGATGGCATATAAGTTGTTATCATTACTCCCGACATAGACGATACCGTTCACTACCGCCGGCGATGAATACACCGATGACCACACAGCACTTCCCGTTTTGAACTGCCACTTCTCAGTTCCTGTCACCGCATCGATGGCATACAGGTTCTTATCCACACTTCCAACATAGACGACACCGTTCGCTATCGCCGGCGATGAAAACACAAAATTTCCCGTTTTGAACCGCCACTTTTCCGTGCCCGTCACCGCATCGATGGCATACGTGTTGTTATCATTACTCCCGACATAGACGATACCGTTCGCTACCGCCGGCGATGAATACACATCACTTCCCGTCTTGATTCGCCACAACTCAGTATTGGTTGGCACAATCCCGCCGTTGTCAAAAACACCCGTGTGTTGCGGGTTGGCGCGGAACATCGTATCGGCAGCGGCGGCAGATGAGGTAAGCGCCATGATGAGGAAAAGTAGAATGATGCAGGAGGAATATGCTCCGATACCGTTATCCCTCCTGTGATCGTTCATGGTCTCCCGCCGCGTAATCAGTATGGGGAAGTTATCGGGATGAACGATAAAGGTTGTGAACTGGGGATTTGAGGCAATGGATTTTGTCTATGCAGGAAAAAAATAGAATTTTTTTTATCGTGTTCGTTCACTTTTCTGGCGATAAAAAAAAGAATCACGTATCCTTAGATCCGTTCCGATGATATTTTGGCAAACGTCGCGGTGAAAATACCCGGCATCGAACGGATTTCGTCCATTACTTCGGCGGGCACCTCGCTGTCCACGTTTAATACCATGAGCGCCTTGTCGCCGGGGTTGATGCGCCCAACCTGCATACCCGCAATGTTGATGTTGCACTTCCCAAGAATCGTTGATGCCCTGCCGATAACCCCGGGCTTGTCGAGATGGCGTGAGACAATAACGTACCCTTCCGGCACCATGTCCATCGTGTAACCGCCGACTGCCACAATCCGGCTCCGTCCCTTGAAGAACACCGTGCCACTGACAGTTTCTTCGGTAGTGTCTGTCTTGATCCGGATCGTGATCAGGTTCTTGAACCCGTGGGATTCCTGCGTCACGGTCTCGCTCACGGCAATACCCCGCTCCTTTGCGATAAACTCCGCGTTCACGATATTAACCGGCTGCTGGAGGATGGGATCAAGCAATCCCTTTAAGGCGAGCCGGGTGACAAACTTCATGCTGCCGGCATACGCCGAGAGCTCTCCCCCATAGATGCATTCAACGGATGCAAGCCTGCCCTGCACGAGCTGGATCGCAAACCGCCCCATCTTCTCGGCAAGCTGGGCAAACGGTTCAAGCACCTCTGCATGCTCCTGCGGGACCATCGGGGCATTCACGACATATTTCGCTGAACCGCCCTGCAACACCGCGATGCACTGCTTTGCAACGGAGATCGCGACGTTCTGCTGTGCCTCAACCGTGCTCGCCCCAAGATGCGGGGTGACGATGACCTGGTCAAGCGTGAGGAGCGGCGATTCGAACGGGGGTTCGGCTTCAAAAACATCGAGCGCGGCTCCGGCAACCTTTCCGCTTTTTATTGCATCATAGAGCGCTTTTTCGTCGATGATACCCCCACGGGCGCAGTTTATGATCCGCACACCGTCTTTCATCGTCGCAATGCTCTTCGCGTTGACGATGTGTTTTGTCTCCTTGATCAGCGGGGTGTGTACCGTTATTACGTCAGCAACTTTGAAAAGGTCTTCAAGGGTCATCACTTCAACGCCAAGCTGTGCCGCCCGTTCCTTCGAGATAAACGGGTCGTAGGCGACACAGTGCATATCCAGCGCATTTGCCCGTTTCGCGAGCTCTCGCCCGATGCGCCCAAACCCGACAATGCCCAGCGTCTTATCGTTCAGTTCGACACCCATGAACTTTGAGCGTTTCCACTCCTTCTTCTTCAGGCTCGCGGTTGCCTGCGGGATGTTCCGGGCGAGAGAAAGCATCATTGCCATCGTGTGCTCGGTTGCGGCAAGTGTGTTGCCCTCGGGGGCGTTCGCGACAATGATCCCGCGTTGTGTCGCTGCATCCATATTGATATTGTCCACACCGGCGCCTGCACGGCCGATGAACTTCAGCCGTTTCGCTGCTTCAATCACCTTCGCGGTCACTTCTGTGCCGCTCCGGACGAGCAGGGCATCATAATCCCCGATGATTTTACAGAGCTCGTCCTCTTTCAAATCAGTTTTGACATCGACGTCAAAGACTTTGTTGAGGATCTCGAGCCCTTCCTCTGCCAGCGGATCGCTGACGAGAACTCTCGCGTTTGCCATAAAAAACCCATACAATATCTGCACCATACCTAAAGAGAGTTATTCTTTCCTTTCCGGGTGGGATGTGCGCCAGCCGGTAAAATCCCTGTGCACGGAATGCAATCACCCGACTGAAAAAACGCGATATGATAATCATTAAACAGGGTGGCGATAAGATCATAAGTGGTGCGAGCATGAAAGATGTGCCCAATATTCTATGGCTCGAAGAGATCCGGAAGGAGGATATTATTTCTGTTGGCGGCAAGGGGGCTTCCCTTGGAGAGATGGCTTCCCTTGGTCTTCCGGTGCCACGGGCGTTTGTGGTGACTGCCCAGGCATTCCGCAGGTTCCTTGTCGAGACTGATCTTGAAGAGAAGATCTTCAGCTTATCCGACCAGCTCGATGTCGAGAATAATGCAGCACTGGAAAAAGCCGCAGAGGCTGCAAAAACGCTGGTGATGAAGGCAAAGATGCCAGCTTCAATCCGGGATGAGATCAGAAAAGCCTACAAAAAGATGTCCAAATCTGACCTCATCGTGGCAGTCCGGTCAAGTGCCACCGCAGAAGACCTGCCGGACGCAAGTTTTGCCGGTCAGCAGGAGACATACCTTAACATTAAGGGTGAAGCAGCGCTCCTTTCTGCCGTCCAGAAGTGCTGGGCATCGCTCTACGGGGCACGGGCGATCTATTACCGGGCAAAACAGGGGTTTGACGACCGTACGGTAAATATCGCGGTCGTCGTCCAGCAGCTGGTCCACTCTGAGAAGGCGGGGGTCATGTTCACTTCCCACCCGATAACGGGAGAACCGCAGACCATTATCGAAGGGTCGTGGGGACTGGGCGAAGCAGTTGTATCCGGATCAGTATCACCGGACAATTACGTCTTTGACCAACGGTCAGAGAAGGTTGCCGACCGGCACATCGCTAACAAGAAAGTGGAGATCATTGCAGACGGTGACCACGGCACAAAACTGGTGGATGTCGACAGTGCACGGCAGGACGCACAGGTGCTCTCAGATGCAGAGGTCGAAAAACTCGCCATGTACGGCAAGATCGCAGAAAACCATTACGGCATCCCGCAGGATGTCGAATGGGGCATTGTAGAAGGGACGATTTACATTCTTCAGTCCCGACCCATCACCACCATCGGCAATAAATTTGAGGCAAAGGGCATGTCAGGGCAGAAACAGGATGCAAAGATCATTTTGCAGGGACAGGGAGCGGCACCCGGGATCGCTTCCGGAAAGGTCGTGGTCATCCGGGACGTGAAGGATACGGGCGCCGTCAAGGAGGGCGACATCCTTGTCACCCGGATGACGAACCCGGACATGGTCCCGGCGATGCGCAAAGTCGCCGCGATCGTGACAGACGAGGGCGGGATGACCTGCCACGCGGCGATCGTAAGCAGGGAGCTGGGCACCCCTGCAATCGTCGGCACAAAGACGGCGACGCAAATCTTAAAGAACGGGCAGCTTGTCACGGTGGATGGCGAGCGTGGGCTTATCTACGAGGGGATCTTCGAGAGTGCCGCCCCGGCAAAGGCAACGACCCCGGTACAGGGTGCTGCACAGATCATCACGGCAACGAGCGTGAAGGTGAACGTCTCCATTCCCGAAGCGGCGACGCGGGCGGCGGCAACTGGTGCTGATGGCGTCGGGCTGCTCAGGATTGAGCACCTTATCCTTGGGCTCAACAAGACGCCGGGCTGGTTCATCTCGAACCACAAGGAAGAGGATTTTGTCAAAGAACTCCACGACGGCATCAAGATCGTGCTCGATGCATTCCCGGGAAAGAGTGTCTGGGTGCGGACGCTCGATGCGCCAACCGATGAGTTCAGGAATATGGCGGGTGGCGAAAATGAACCGCACGAGCACAACCCGATGCTCGGCTGGAGAGGCATCCGGCGCGATCTCCAGAGCCCGGACCAGTTCAGACTCCAGGTGGAAGCATTCAAGCGCCTCTGGAAAGAGGGATACGAGAACCTCGGTGTCATGTTCCCGATGGTCTCCCA
The DNA here is from genome assembly GCA_963676405.2 of uncultured Methanoregula sp. Taxonomy (GTDB): domain Archaea; phylum Halobacteriota; class Methanomicrobia; order Methanomicrobiales; family Methanospirillaceae; genus Methanoregula. Next base: position 5,284 of record CAXXQB010000029.1, on the reverse strand, counting down.
TCCCGACCAGTTCACCGCTGCAAAGGCAATGATGCGGGGCTGGGGCGTGGATGTGGAGAACGTAACGCTCGGCATTATGATCGAAATCCCGTCGAGTGCAATTATGGTTGAGGACTTTATCAAGGCGGGCATCAACTTCGCCTCGTTTGGGACAAACGACCTCATCCAGTACACGCTTGCCATCGACCGGAACAACGAGAACGTGGCGGATATGTATGCACCCCAGCACCCGGCAGTGCTTTCCCTGATCCACAACGCGATCCAGACCTGCCGTGCGTATAACATCGAGTGCTCGATTTGCGGCCAGGCAGGTTCTGACCCCAAGATGGCGGCATGGCTTGTAGAGCACGGGATCACGAGCGTCTCGGCAAACATCGATGCAATCGCAAAGATCCGCGAGGCGGTTGCCCGCACGGAAAAACGCATCATTCTTGAAGCTGCGAGAAATTGCGATGCTGAATAAGGGATGCTCAGAAGAAGATCTCTTCTCTTTTCTCTCCCAAAAAAAACAGGAGGATCTTGACCACGCGTTTATTTTGAGCTCCATGTGCACGCTCCCCCACCCGGTTGCAGTGCGGGCGCACGACATGTTCATGGAAACGAACCTTGGGGACCCGGGGCTGTTTCCCGGGACGGCGTCCCTGGAGCAGATGCTCATCGAACGGTTCGGGACGCTCTTTCACAACAAAGAGGCGGGGGGATATGCCACCTCTGGCGGTACCGAGTCTAATCTCCAGGCGCTCCGGCTCGCAAAGGTCCTCGCACATACAAAATGCCCGAACGTGGTCGTTCCGGAATCCGCCCATTTCTCGTTTAAAAAAGCGTGCGATATGCTGTGCATCGAGATGCGCTGCGTGCCGCTCGATACGGACTGGCGGATGGATGCAGACCTCGCCGCTGAACAGATCGATAAGAACACGGTCTGTCTCGTCGGGGTTGCCGGCACTACCGAGTACGGCATGGTTGACCCCATTACAGACCTTGCAAAGATTGCCGTGCAGCACGACCTTTTCCTGCATGTGGATGCGGCATTTGGGGGCATGGTCGTCCCGTTCCTCCCCCGTCCAATCCCTTTCGATTTCGCGCTGCCCGGCGTGACGACGATTGCGGTTGACCCGCACAAGATGGGTATGAGCACGATCCCTGCCGGTTGCCTCCTGACGAGGGAACCGGATATGCTCAACGCTCTTAACATCGACACCCCGTACCTTTCGGTAAAGCAGGAGTATACACTCGCAGGTACCCGCCCGGGATCTCCCGTTGCCGGCGCGCTTGCGGTGCTCGATTACTTAGGGGTTGTGGGGATGACAGCCATCGTTTCCGGTTGCATGAAAAATACCGAACGGCTGATTGCAGGCATGGAGACGTTCGGTATTCCGCGTGCTGCCACACCAGATGTGAATGTGGCGACATTTTCATGTACAAAGGTTCCCGGACGCTGGAAGGTCTCGTGGACACGGCAGGGGCACCTGCGGATCGTCTGCATGCCCCATGTGCACCGTGACCGGATTGAGGCGTTTTTAACAGATATTGGTGATATGAATGCTTGATCTGCTCGTAGAATCACTGGAAACATGCCCGATGGTAAAGAGGGGCGAATACAACTATTTTATCCACCCGATCACTGACGGGGTGCCGCTCGTAGAACCCGCCTTGCTCCGCGATGTGTGCAGTGCGATGATAAAGATGATCGACTGGAAAGATGTGGAAAAGATCGTGGTCGTCGAAGCGATGGGTATCCATATCGGTGCAGTCCTTTCGGTGATGACCGATATTCCGATGACCGTCATGCGCAAACGTGAATACAAGATGCCCGGGGAAGTTGCCGTCCACCAGACGACGGGCTATTCGAAGGGCGAACTCTACATCAATGGGATACAGAAGGGCGAGCGTGTCGTGATCATCGATGACGTGGTCAGTACCGGGGGCACGATGCGGGCACTGTTAAAAGCGCTTGAAATTGCCGGGGCTGATATTGTCGATGTCTGCATCGCAATCCAGCGGGGGAATCCGGATATCGGGCGCCCGTATAAATCGCTTGTCAGGATCGATGTCACCGAAAAGGTGCATGTGGTTGAACGATACCTCTGATCTGGTTGCAGAATTAAAAAAACGGGGAGCACAGAAGGTCGCCCTCCAGTTTCCCGAAGGTCTGAAGAGGCGGGCGGCGGAGTATGCCTCCGCGCTCAAAACTGCCGGATTTGATGTGATCGTAAGTGGCGATCCCTGTTACGGCGCCTGCGATCTTGCACTTGATACACTCGCATTCGCAGATGTGCTCGTCCACTTCGGGCACGCGCCGGTCGATGACCGCCCGAATGTTATTTTCGAACCGTACCATGTCGGTTTCGATGTCGCTGTCCTCGCACATGCCCTGCCAGTCCTGAAAGGAAAAACAGTCTGCCTTGTCACCACGGTCCAGCACGTCAACCTTGTCCCGGAGATGATGGCATTTTTACAGTCGCACGGGATCGATGCCCGTGTTGGCACTGGCAGCATCCGCACACCATTCCCGGGGCAGGTGCTCGGGTGCAGTTTTACCGCCGCAAAAGTGCCGGGTACTGACGAGATCCTCTTTGTCGGCACTGGGCTCTTTCATGCAATCGGGACCGCGATTGCCACCCGGAAGCGGGTGATTGCACTTGATCCCCTGACTGGCATCACACAGGACGTGAATGGCGAGGCCCTACTGCGCCGGCGGTTTGCAGTGATAGAAAAGGCACGAAAGGCAAAAACTGTCGGCATTATCCTCAGTACAAAGAGCGGGCAGCAGCGGATGGCGCTGGCACAGCGTCTCTCATCACTCACCCCACATACGACAATCGTCACGATGCGGGAAGTGAGCCCGGACGAACTCTTAAACTTAGGTTTTGCCTGTTATGTCAACACTGCATGCCCCCGGCTTGCCTATGATGACCAGGTACGGTTTCCGGTTCCCGTCCTTTCCCCGCAGGAGTTCGAGATTGTCTGCGGTGTGCGGACATGGGATGACTATGCCATAGACGAGATCCCATGAGACTGAAACAACTGGAGATGGCGTTGCAACGCCTTCGTGGATTCGAAAAGCCCCGCCCATCCCTCGAACAGTACCAGACACCCGCCCCGCTTGCCGCCCGGCTCCTCTACCACGCGTTCATGAAGGGCGACATTAAAGGAAAGACAATCTGTGATCTGGGGTGCGGCACAGGAGTACTTGCGATCGGGGCGTCGATTCTTGGCGCTGCATCGGTAAAGGGGATCGAGATTGACCCGAAGGCAGTTGAAATCGCACGGCAGAACACCGCATTGCTCGGTGCGGATGTTGAGTATATCGTTGCGGACGTGCGGGATGCCACACTTCCCGACCAGCTTGGCACAAGTGATACTGTCGTCATGAACCCACCATTCGGCGCACAGAAGGTGCATGCCGACCGCCCGTTCATCGATTGCGCACTCGCGATGGCGCCTGTCACGTACGGTATTTTTAATGCGGGATCGGTGCAATTTATTGAAGCATATACGAACGGCAGGGCATACATCAGCGAGAAGATCGCAGGTGCCCTGCCGATAAAACGCACATTCTCCTTTCACACGAAAGACGTACAGGAGATCGAGGTCGAGATCCTACGGCTGATAACCCCACACTGACACCCCCATGCGACACGCACAAAACTATCACAGGGCTTGCCGTGGCGCACCTTGTGACCGACATCTACATGCCGGTGCTGCCTGCCATCCTCCCGCTCCTCATCGCAAACAACGGGTACTCCTATCTTGCCGCAGGGCTCCTTGTCACCGCGTATAACCTGACCTCGTCGTTCACCCAGCCCATAATCGGCTGGCTCTCGGACACGAAAGGATTCACCATTAATATCAGCATCAGCCTTTTTACGAGCGCCATTTTTGTTGCACTCATGGGCATCACGCAGAACTACTCCCTGCTCATACTCTTTGCAGTGCTTGCCGCGCTCGGGCATGCCCTCTTCCACCCGGCAGCGTTAAGTCTTGTCAGCCGGCTGTGTACGAGCGAGAATCGCGGCAGGATCACCTCGTATTTCGTGGTCGGCGGGAACTTCGGGTATGCGATCGGTCCCGTCATTGCCGGTGCTCTTGTCTGGTGGCTGGGGCTTCCGGGACTGTTACTCCTCATATTCCCGGCGATCATCATGGTATTCGGGTTACGCCACCTGCTGCCCGGTGGGATAGCAGGTGCATCTGCCGGGCATCCCGCACCGGTGCATTTTTCCGGGAAAGCACCATCAAAAAAGCCCTTCATCATCCTGATGGTTGCCTCCATCCTCCGGGCATGGGCAGTCTTTGCCGCGATAACCTTTCTCCCCATGTACCTTGTCACGCAGGGCTATACACTCGTTACCGCGACGATGATTGTCACGTTAATGCTCCTTTCAGGGGTTGGCGGACAGGTAGTGGGGGGGCAAATCTCTGACCGCATCGGGAGAAAAGAGTTCATGGTCTGTGCGCTGGTCTGCGCAATTCCCGCGTTCTATCTCTTCTTTGAGAGCACCGGGCTTATCGCGATCATCGCAATCCTCCTCTTCGGGTTCTTCCTCTGGTCAACCTTTGCTGTCGCTGTCGCGATGTCCCACGAACTGCTGCCGCAGAATATCGGGCTCGCTTCCGGCATCATGCTCGGGCTTGCAATCGGTTTTGGCGGACTTGGCGTGGCAGTCAATGGCATAATCGCCGACCACTATTCACTTGCGACTGCACTTGGCACTATTCCGGTTCCGATTGCCGGGGCGATTGTGCTGATGCTCCTCCTGCCGTACCCGTGGAAGATGCTGAAACACCGGTGTCCTGGCACTGCAGGACGTGTAAACTGACAATACCCTTATATGGTCACATTTGAAAATGAATTTGGTTGAGGATTTCACATGGATAAGACAGGAATTATTGCATTACTCGTTGGAATTGTACTGTTGATCGTTGGCGGTTACGGGATCTGGATGTTTTTGCCCGACGTGATTACCGCAGTAAAGGGACTGATCGGTATCGTCGTGCTCATCATCGGGCTGATGCTTGTCGTCTTCGGCATCCTGATTGTAAAAGAGTGATGGATAAACCAGTCCGGCATATTCTTTACCGCCGGACCAGACCATATTACCCCATTTTTACCCGTTTCTGCACTTTACGACCATGCACTGGGAACCTGCGGTTTCGACCACCGGTTCGGGTTTATCAACAAAGAACTCATCAAACGCCTTTTGCACGCCCGGAGCCGTAATATAATCGTGGGAGAGAATAACGCCACCCGGGGTCATCCGTGGATAGAAGAACTCAAGGC
>CAXXQB010000028.1:0-24775 GCA_963676405.2 uncultured Methanoregula sp. | reverse complement strand
TGGGTGATGTAACTGAGCCGGCGCCGGTAGTTTCGTTCACGCCGACTGGAGAAACGACCGGCGTATCACCGGTATCCGTCTCGTTTGAAGATAAGTCGAGTAACACGCCGACCAGCTGGAACTGGACGATTCAAGGGTACGGCACCACGAACAGTACCAAATACCTGAACGCGAGTTACACCCAGAATGCAGCGTTTACGTTACTACGGGTAACTTCTCAGTAGTTTTAGGTGCCGGAATAGCGGAGGGTATACCGTAGGCACGCAGGTCTCCTGGGTGAATGTAACTGAGCCGGCGCAGGTAGTTTCGTTCACGCCGACTGGAGAAACGACCGGCGTATCACCGGTATCCGTCTCGTTTGAAGATAAGTCGAGTAACACGCCGACCAGCTGGAACTGGACGATTCAAGGGTACGGCACCACGAACAGTACCAATACCTGAACGCGAGTTACACCCAGAATGCAGCGTTTACGTTTACTACGGGTAACTTCTCAGTAGTTTTAGGTGCCGGGAATAGCGGAGGGTATACCGTAGGCACGCAGGTCTCCTGGGTGAATGTAACTGAGCCGGCGCCGGTAGTTTCGTTCACGCCGACTGGAGAAACGACCGGCGTATCACCGGTATCCGTCTCGTTTGAAGATAAGTCGAGTAACACGCCGACCAGCTGGAACTGGACGATTCAAGGGTACGGCACCACGAACAGTACCAAATACCTGAACGCGAGTTACACCCAGAATGCAGCGTTTACGTTTACTACGGGTAACTTCTCAGTAGTTTTAGGTGCCGGGAATAGCGGAGGGTATACCGTAGGCACGCAGGTCTCCTGGTGAATGTAACTGAGCCGGCGCCTGGTAGTTTCGTTCACGCCGACGGAGCAACGACCGGCGTATCACCGGTATCCGTCTCGTTTGAAGATAAGTCGAGTAACACGCCGACCAGCTGGAACTGGACGATTCAAGGGTACGGCACCACGAACAGTACCAAATACCTGAACGCGAGTTACACCCAGAATGCAGCGTTTACGTTTACTACGGGTAACTTCTCAGTAGTTTTAGGTGCCGGAATAGCGGAGGGTATACCGTAGGCACGCAGGTCTCCTGGGTGAATGTAACTGAGCCGGCGCCGGTAGTTTCGTTCACGCCGACGGAGCAACGACCGGCGTATCACCGGTATCCGTCTCGTTTGAAGATAAGTCGAGTAACACGCCGACCAGCTGGAACTGGACGATTCAAGGGTACGGCACCACGAACAGTACCAAATACCTGAACGCGAGTTACACCCAGAATGCAGCGTTTACGTTTACTACGGGTAACTTCTCAGTAGTTTTAGGTGCCGGGAATAGCGGAGGGTATACCGTAGGCACGCAGGTCTCCTGGGTGAATGTAACTGAGCCGGCGCCGGTAGTTTCGTTCACGCCGACTGGAGAAACGACCGGCGTATCACCGGTATCCGTCTCGTTTGAAGATAAGTCGAGTAACACGCCGACCAGCTGGAACTGGACGATTCAAGGGTACGGCACCACGAACAGTACCAAATACCTGAACGCGAGTTACACCCAGAATGCAGCGTTTACGTTTACTACGGGTAACTTCTCAGTAGTTTTAGGTGCCGGGAATAGCGGAGGGTATACCGTAGGCACGCAGGTCTCCTGGGTGAATGTAACTGAGCCGGCGCCGGTAGTTTCGTTCACGCCGACTGGAGAAACGACCGGCGTATCACCGGTATCCGTCTCGTTTGAAGATAAGTCGAGTAACACGCCGACCAGCTGGAACTGGACGATTCAAGGGTACGGCACCACGAACAGTACCAAATACCTGAACGCGAGTTACACCCAGAATGCAGCGTTTACGTTTACTACGGGTAACTTCTCAGTAGTTTTAGGTGCCGGGAATAGCGGAGGGTATACCGTAGGCACGCAGGTCTCCTGGGTGAATGTAACTGAGCCGGCGCCGGTAGTTTCGTTCACGCCGACTGGAGCAACGACCGGCGTATCACCGGTATCCGTCTCGTTTGAAGATAAGTCGAGTAACACGCCGACCAGCTGGAACTGGACGATTCAAGGGTACGGCACCACGAACAGTACCAAATACCTGAACGCGAGTTACACCCAGAATGCAGCGTTTACGTTTACTACGGGTAACTTCTCAGTAGTTTTAGGTGCCGGGAATAGCGGAGGGTATACCGTAGGCACGCAGGTCTCCTGGGTGAATGTAACTGAGCCGGCGCCGGTAGTTTCGTTCACGCGACCGGAGCAACGACCGGCGTATCACCGGTATCCGTCTCGTTTGAAGATAAGTCGAGTAACACGCCGACCAGCTGGAACTGGACGATTCAAGGGTACGGCACCACGAACAGTACCAAATACCTGAACGCGAGTTACACCCAGAATGCAGCGTTTACGTTTACTACGGGTAACTTCTCAGTAGTTTTAGGTGCCGGGAATAGCGGAGGGTATACCGTAGGCACGCAGGTCTCCTGGGTGAATGTAACTGAGCCGGCGCCGGTAGTTTCGTTCACGCCGACTGGAGCAACGACCGGCGTATCACCGGTATCCGTCTCGTTTGAAGATAAGTCGAGTAACACGCCGACCAGCTGGAACTGGACGATTCAAGGGTACGGCACCACGAACAGTACCAAATACCTGAACGCGAGTTACACCCAGAATGCAGCGTTTACGTTTACTACGGGTAACTTCTCAGTAGTTTTAGGTGCCGGGAATAGCGGAGGGTATACCGTAGGCACGCAGGTCTCCTGGGTGAATGTAACTGAGCCGGCGCCGGTAGTTTCGTTCACGCCGACCGGAGCAACGACCGTGCGTATAAGCCGGGTATCACGTCTCGTATGAAGATAAGTCGAGTAACACGCCGACCAGCTGGAACTGGACGATTCAAGGGTACGGCACCACGAACAGTACCAAATACCTGAACGCGAGTTACACCCAGAATGCAGCGTTTACGTTTACTACGGGTAACTTCTCAGTAGTTTTAGGTGCCGGGAATAGCGGAGGGTATACCGTAGGCACGCAGGTCTCCTGGGTGAATGTAACTGAGCCGGCGCCGGTAGTTTCGTTCACGCCGACCGGAGCAACGACCGGCGTATCACCGGTATCCGTCTCGTTTGAAGATAAGTCGAGTAACACGCCGACCAGCTGGAACTGGACGATTCAAGGGTACGGCACCACGAACAGTACCAAATACCTGAACGCGAGTTACACCCAGAATGCAGCGTTTACGTTTACTACGGGTAACTTCTCAGTAGTTTTAGGTGCCGGGAATAGCGGAGGGTATACCGTAGGCACGCAGGTCTCCTGGGTGAATGTAACTGAGCCGGCGCCGGTAGTTTCGTTCACGCCGACCGGAGCAACGACCGGCGTATCACCGGTATCCGTCTCGTTTGAAGATAAGTCGAGTAACACGCCGACCAGCTGGAACTGGACGATTCAAGGGTACGGCACCACGAACAGTACCAAATACCTGAACGCGAGTTACACCCAGAATGCAGCGTTTACGTTTACTACGGGTAACTTCTCAGTAGTTTTAGGTGCCGGGAATAGCGGAGGGTATACCGTAGGCACGCAGGTCTCCTGGGTGAATGTAACTGAGCCGGCGCCGGTAGTTTCGTTCACGCCGACCGGAGCAACGACCGGCGTATCACCGGTATCCGTCTCGTTTGAAGATAAGTCGAGTAACACGCCGACCAGCTGGAACTGGACGATTCAAGGGTACGGCACCACGAACAGTACCAAATACCTGAACGCGAGTTACACCCAGAATGCAGCGTTTACGTTTACTACGGGTAACTTCTCAGTAGTTTTAGGTGCCGGGAATAGCGGAGGGTATACCGTAGGCACGCAGGTCTCCTGGGTGAATGTAACTGAGCCGGCGCCGGTAGTTTCGTTCACGCCGACCGGAGCAACGACCGGCGTATCACCGGTATCCGTCTCGTTTGAAGATAAGTCGAGTAACACGCCGACCAGCTGGAACTGGACGATTCAAGGGTACGGCACCACGAACAGTACCAAATACCTGAACGCGAGTTACACCCAGAATGCAGCGTTTACGTTTACTACGGGTAACTTCTCAGTAGTTTTAGGTGCCGGGAATAGCGGAGGGTATACCGTAGGCACGCAGGTCTCCTGGGTGAATGTAACTGAGCCGGCGCCGGTAGTTTCGTTCACGCCGACCTGGAGAAACGACCGGCGTATCACCGGTATCCGTCTCGTTTGAAGATAAGTCGAGTAACACGCCGACCAGCTGGAACTGGACGATTCAAGGGTACGGCACCACGAACAGTACCAAATACCTGAACGCGAGTTACACCCAGAATGCAGCGTTTACGTTTACTACGGGTAACTTCTCAGTAGTTTTAGGTGCCGGGAATAGCGGAGGGTATACCGTAGGCACGCAGGTCTCCTGGGTGAATGTAACTGAGCCGGCGCCGGTAGTTTCGTTCACGCCGACCGGAGCAACGACCGGCGTATCACCGGTATCCGTCTCGTTTGAAGATAAGTCGAGTAACACGCCGACCAGCTGGAACTGGACGATTCAAGGGTACGGCACCACGAACAGTACCAAATACCTGAACGCGAGTTACACCCAGAATGCAGCGTTTACGTTTACTACGGGTAACTTCTCAGTAGTTTTAGGTGCCGGGAATAGCGGAGGGTATACCGTAGGCACGCAGGTCTCCTGGGTGAATGTAACTGAGCCGGCGCCGGTAGTTTCGTTCACGCCGACCGGAGCAACGACCGGCGTATCACCGGTATCCGTCTCGTTTGAAGATAAGTCGAGTAACACGCCGACCAGCTGGAACTGGACGATTCAAGGGTACGGCACCACGAACAGTACCAAATACCTGAACGCGAGTTACACCCAGAATGCAGCGTTTACGTTTACTACGGGTAACTTCTCAGTAGTTTTAGGTGCCGGGAATAGCGGAGGGTATACCGTAGGCACGCAGGTCTCCTGGGTGAATGTAACTGAGCCGGCGCCGGTAGTTTCGTTCACGCCGACTGGAGAAACGACCGGCGTATCACCGGTATCCGTCTCGTTTGAAGATAAGTCGAGTAACACGCCGACCAGCTGGAACTGGACGATTCAAGGGTACGGCACCACGAACAGTACCAAATACCTGAACGCGAGTTACACCCAGAATGCAGCGTTTACGTTTACTACGGGTAACTTCTCAGTAGTTTTAGGTGCCGGGAATAGCGGAGGGTATACCGTAGGCACGCAGGTCTCCTGGGTGAATGTAACTGAGCCGGCGCCGGTAGTTTCGTTCACGCCGACCGGAGAAACGACCGGCGTATCACCGGTATCCGTCTCGTTTGAAGATAAGTCGAGTAACACGCCGACCAGCTGGAACTGGACGATTCAAGGGTACGGCACCACGAACAGTACCAAATACCTGAACGCGAGTTACACCCAGAATGCAGCGTTTACGTTTACTACGGGTAACTTCTCAGTAGTTTTAGGTGCCGGGAATAGCGGAGGGTATACCGTAGGCACGCAGGTCTCCTGGGTGAATGTAACTGAGCCGGCGCCGGTAGTTTCGTTCACGCCGACTGGAGAAACGACCGGCGTATCACCGGTATCCGTCTCGTTTGAAGATAAGTCGAGTAACACGCCGACCAGCTGGAACTGGACGATTCAAGGGTACGGCACCACGAACAGTACCAAATACCTGAACGCGAGTTACACCCAGAATGCAGCGTTTACGTTTACTACGGGTAACTTCTCAGTAGTTTTAGGTGCCGGGAATAGCGGAGGGTATACCGTAGGCACGCAGGTCTCCTGGGTGAATGTAACTGAGCCGGCGCCGGTAGTTTCGTTCACGCCGACTGGAGCAACGACCGGCGTATCACCGGTATCCGTCTCGTTTGAAGATAAGTCGAGTAACACGCCGACCAGCTGGAACTGGACGATTCAAGGGTACGGCACCACGAACAGTACCAAATACCTGAACGCGAGTTACACCCAGAATGCAGCGTTTACGTTTACTACGGGTAACTTCTCAGTAGTTTTAGGTGCCGGGAATAGCGGAGGGTATACCGTAGGCACGCAGGTCTCCTGGGTGAATGTAACTGAGCCGGCGCCGGTAGTTTCGTTCACGCCGACTGGAGAAACGACCGGCGTATCACCGGTATCCGTCTCGTTTGAAGATAAGTCGAGTAACACGCCGACCAGCTGGAACTGGACGATTCAAGGGTACGGCACCACGAACAGTACCAAATACCTGAACGCGAGTTACACCCAGAATGCAGCGTTTACGTTTACTACGGGTAACTTCTCAGTAGTTTTAGGTGCCGGGAATAGCGGAGGGTATACCGTAGGCACGCAGGTCTCCTGGGTGAATGTAACTGAGCCGGCGCCGGTAGTTTCGTTCACGCCGACTGGAGAAACGACCGGCGTATCACCGGTATCCGTCTCGTTTGAAGATAAGTCGAGTAACACGCCGACCAGCTGGAACTGGACGATTCAAGGGTACGGCACCACGAACAGTACCAAATACCTGAACGCGAGTTACACCCAGAATGCAGCGTTTACGTTTACTACGGGTAACTTCTCAGTAGTTTTAGGTGCCGGGAATAGCGGAGGGTATACCGTAGGCACGCAGGTCTCCTGGGTGAATGTAACTGAGCCGGCGCCGGTAGTTTCGTTCACGCCGACTGGAGAAACGACCGGCGTATCACCGGTATCCGTCTCGTTTGAAGATAAGTCGAGTAACACGCCGACCAGCTGGAACTGGACGATTCAAGGGTACGGCACCACGAACAGTACCAAATACCTGAACGCGAGTTACACCCAGAATGCAGCGTTTACGTTTACTACGGGTAACTTCTCAGTAGTTTTAGGTGCCGGGAATAGCGGAGGGTATACCGTAGGCACGCAGGTCTCCTGGGTGAATGTAACTGAGCCGGCGCCGGTAGTTTCGTTCACGCCGACTGGAGAAACGACCGGCGTATCACCGGTATCCGTCTCGTTTGAAGATAAGTCGAGTAACACGCCGACCAGCTGGAACTGGACGATTCAAGGGTACGGCACCACGAACAGTACCAAATACCTGAACGCGAGTTACACCCAGAATGCAGCGTTTACGTTTACTACGGGTAACTTCTCAGTAGTTTTAGGTGCCGGGAATAGCGGAGGGTATACCGTAGGCACGCAGGTCTCCTGGGTGAATGTAACTGAGCCGGCGCCGGTAGTTTCGTTCACGCCGACCGGAGCAACGACCGGCGTATCACCGGTATCCGTCTCGTTTGAAGATAAGTCGAGTAACACGCCGACCAGCTGGAACTGGACGATTCAAGGGTACGGCACCACGAACAGTACCAAATACCTGAACGCGAGTTACACCCAGAATGCAGCGTTTACGTTTACTACGGGTAACTTCTCAGTAGTTTTAGGTGCCGGGAATAGCGGAGGGTATACCGTAGGCACGCAGGTCTCCTGGGTGAATGTAACTGAGCCGGCGCCGGTAGTTTCGTTCACGCCGACCGGAGCAACGACCGGCGTATCACCGGTATCCGTCTCGTTTGAAGATAAGTCGAGTAACACGCCGACCAGCTGGAACTGGACGATTCAAGGGTACGGCACCACGAACAGTACCAAATACCTGAACGCGAGTTACACCCAGAATGCAGCGTTTACGTTTACTACGGGTAACTTCTCAGTAGTTTTAGGTGCCGGGAATAGCGGAGGGTATACCGTAGGCACGCAGGTCTCCTGGGTGAATGTAACTGAGCCGGCGCCGGTAGTTTCGTTCACGCCGACCGGAGCAACGACCGGCGTATCACCGGTATCCGTCTCGTTTGAAGATAAGTCGAGTAACACGCCGACCAGCTGGAACTGGACGATTCAAGGGTACGGCACCACGAACAGTACCAAATACCTGAACGCGAGTTACACCCAGAATGCAGCGTTTACGTTTACTACGGGTAACTTCTCAGTAGTTTTAGGTGCCGGGAATAGCGGAGGGTATACCGTAGGCACGCAGGTCTCCTGGGTGAATGTAACTGAGCCGGCGCCGGTAGTTTCGTTCACGCCGACCGGAGCAACGACCGGCGTATCACCGGTATCCGTCTCGTTTGAAGATAAGTCGAGTAACACGCCGACCAGCTGGAACTGGACGATTCAAGGGTACGGCACCACGAACAGTACCAAATACCTGAACGCGAGTTACACCCAGAATGCAGCGTTTACGTTTACTACGGGTAACTTCTCAGTAGTTTTAGGTGCCGGGAATAGCGGAGGGTATACCGTAGGCACGCAGGTCTCCTGGGTGAATGTAACTGAGCCGGCGCCGGTAGTTTCGTTCACGCCGACCGGAGCAACGACCGGCGTATCACCGGTATCCGTCTCGTTTGAAGATAAGTCGAGTAACACGCCGACCAGCTGGAACTGGACGATTCAAGGGTACGGCACCACGAACAGTACCAAATACCTGAACGCGAGTTACACCCAGAATGCAGCGTTTACGTTTACTACGGGTAACTTCTCAGTAGTTTTAGGTGCCGGGAATAGCGGAGGGTATACCGTAGGCACGCAGGTCTCCTGGGTGAATGTAACTGAGCCGGCGCCGGTAGTTTCGTTCACGCCGACCGGAGCAACGACCGGCGTATCACCGGTATCCGTCTCGTTTGAAGATAAGTCGAGTAACACGCCGACCAGCTGGAACTGGACGATTCAAGGGTACGGCACCACGAACAGTACCAAATACCTGAACGCGAGTTACACCCAGAATGCAGCGTTTACGTTTACTACGGGTAACTTCTCAGTAGTTTTAGGTGCCGGGAATAGCGGAGGGTATACCGTAGGCACGCAGGTCTCCTGGGTGAATGTAACTGAGCCGGCGCCGGTAGTTTCGTTCACGCCGACCGGAGCAACGACCGGCGTATCACCGGTATCCGTCTCGTTTGAAGATAAGTCGAGTAACACGCCGACCAGCTGGAACTGGACGATTCAAGGGTACGGCACCACGAACAGTACCAAATACCTGAACGCGAGTTACACCCAGAATGCAGCGTTTACGTTTACTACGGGTAACTTCTCAGTAGTTTTAGGTGCCGGGAATAGCGGAGGGTATACCGTAGGCACGCAGGTCTCCTGGGTGAATGTAACTGAGCCGGCGCCGGTAGTTTCGTTCACGCCGACCGGAGCAACGACCGGCGTATCACCGGTATCCGTCTCGTTTGAAGATAAGTCGAGTAACACGCCGACCAGCTGGAACTGGACGATTCAAGGGTACGGCACCACGAACAGTACCAAATACCTGAACGCGAGTTACACCCAGAATGCAGCGTTTACGTTTACTACGGGTAACTTCTCAGTAGTTTTAGGTGCCGGGAATAGCGGAGGGTATACCGTAGGCACGCAGGTCTCCTGGGTGAATGTAACTGAGCCGGCGCCGGTAGTTTCGTTCACGCCGACCGGAGAAACGACCGGCGTATCACCGGTATCCGTCTCGTTTGAAGATAAGTCGAGTAACACGCCGACCAGCTGGAACTGGACGATTCAAGGGTACGGCACCACGAACAGTACCAAATACCTGAACGCGAGTTACACCCAGAATGCAGCGTTTACGTTTACTACGGGTAACTTCTCAGTAGTTTTAGGTGCCGGGAATAGCGGAGGGTATACCGTAGGCACGCAGGTCTCCTGGGTGAATGTAACTGAGCCGGCGCCGGTAGTTTCGTTCACGCCGACCGGAGCAACGACCGGCGTATCACCGGTATCCGTCTCGTTTGAAGATAAGTCGAGTAACACGCCGACCAGCTGGAACTGGACGATTCAAGGGTACGGCACCACGAACAGTACCAAATACCTGAACGCGAGTTACACCCAGAAT
This sequence comes from uncultured Methanoregula sp., assembly GCA_963676405.2. GTDB lineage: Archaea > Halobacteriota > Methanomicrobia > Methanomicrobiales > Methanospirillaceae > Methanoregula. Next base: position 14,929 of record CAXXQB010000028.1, on the reverse strand, counting down.
GCAGCGTTTACGTTTACTACGGGTAACTTCTCAGTAGTTTTAGGTGCCGGGAATAGCGGAGGGTATACCGTAGGCACGCAGGTCTCCTGGGTGAATGTAACTGAGCCGGCGCCGGTAGTTTCGTTCACGCCGACCGGAGCAACGACCGGCGTATCACCGGTATCCGTCTCGTTTGAAGATAAGTCGAGTAACACGCCGACCAGCTGGAACTGGACGATTCAAGGGTACGGCACCACGAACAGTACCAAATACCTGAACGCGAGTTACACCCAGAATGCAGCGTTTACGTTTACTACGGGTAACTTCTCAGTAGTTTTAGGTGCCGGGAATAGCGGAGGGTATACCGTAGGCACGCAGGTCTCCTGGGTGAATGTAACTGAGCCGGCGCCGGTAGTTTCGTTCACGCCGACCGGAGCAACGACCGGCGTATCACCGGTATCCGTCTCGTTTGAAGATAAGTCGAGTAACACGCCGACCAGCTGGAACTGGACGATTCAAGGGTACGGCACCACGAACAGTACCAAATACCTGAACGCGAGTTACACCCAGAATGCAGCGTTTACGTTTACTACGGGTAACTTCTCAGTAGTTTTAGGTGCCGGGAATAGCGGAGGGTATACCGTAGGCACGCAGGTCTCCTGGGTGAATGTAACTGAGCCGGCGCCGGTAGTTTCGTTCACGCCGACTGGAGAAACGACCGGCGTATCACCGGTATCCGTCTCGTTTGAAGATAAGTCGAGTAACACGCCGACCAGCTGGAACTGGACGATTCAAGGGTACGGCACCACGAACAGTACCAAATACCTGAACGCGAGTTACACCCAGAATGCAGCGTTTACGTTTACTACGGGTAACTTCTCAGTAGTTTTAGGTGCCGGGAATAGCGGAGGGTATACCGTAGGCACGCAGGTCTCCTGGGTGAATGTAACTGAGCCGGCGCCGGTAGTTTCGTTCACGCCGACCGGAGCAACGACCGGCGTATCACCGGTATCCGTCTCGTTTGAAGATAAGTCGAGTAACACGCCGACCAGCTGGAACTGGACGATTCAAGGGTACGGCACCACGAACAGTACCAAATACCTGAACGCGAGTTACACCCAGAATGCAGCGTTTACGTTTACTACGGGTAACTTCTCAGTAGTTTTAGGTGCCGGGAATAGCGGAGGGTATACCGTAGGCACGCAGGTCTCCTGGGTGAATGTAACCCAAGCAGCAACCCCGGTAATCGGTAGCATCGCACCGGCACGAGGAACTACGATTGGCGGCACGGTCGTTACCCTGACCAGTCCCGAGTTTAAGGATATAACGAAAGTCACGTTCGGCGGCACTGATATATTGCCAGCCAGTTTCAACGCGAGTTCTGCTACCAGTATCATCGTTACGGCTCCTGCTCATGGAGCAGGTGCAGTCGATGTAAATGTCACCAACAGCAGCGGTACCAGCGATTCTATAACGTTCACGTATGACGTTCTTGCCCCGCAAATAGGTAGCATTGCACCGACACCCGGGACTACGGGGACGGTCGTCACGATCACCGGTGACGGGTTTACCAATGATGCGGTCGTCAATTTCGGCGGCATTGACATACCCTTCGCCAGTTTCAACGCGAGTTCTGCTTCCCGGATTATCGTCACGGCACCCGGTCATGCATTCGGTCATGACGGTCCCGTCTACGTCAACGTCACCACGATGAACGGTGCCAGCAACTCCCAAAACTTCACGTATGACGATTTAGCCCCGATGATAGGCAGCATCACGCCGGCAGCGGGAACTCTAAATGGAGGCACAGTTGTCACGATCACCGGTACCGGGTTTAGTTTGGGTTCACCGATCGTCACGTTCGGGTCCACTACCATAACCGACCCGATCGTTGGCTCTGACACCAGTCTTACCGTTACGTCTCCCGTTCATGCAGTCGGTCCCGTCTATGTGAATGTCACGACGACGCTCCATGGCACGAGCAATTCGAAAAACTTCACGTATAGTGTAGCCCCGGTAATAACGGACGTTTCGCCGGCAACGGGCACGAACACGACGACGGTGCTGTTAGTGAACCTGACTGGGGCGGGTTTCAACGTCGGGACGAACCCGTTGGCAGTCAACCTGACGAAAGCCGGTCAGCCGACTATTTCAGCAACCAGCATTGGGACACCCACTGACACGACGATCAACTGTACGTTTGACCTGACGGGTCACATAGCCGGTTCCTGGTTTGTGAACGTTACGAACGAAGACGGTCTAAGCGGGAACTGGACGAGCACGTTTACGATAACGAACGTCACACAGCCGCCGGTAATAACGGGAATCGCACCGGCAAAAGGAACTACGATTGGCGGCACGGTCGTTACCCTGACCAGTCCCGAGTTTAAGGATATAACGAAAGTCACGTTCGGCGGCACTGATATATTGCCAGCCAGTTTCAACGCGAGTTCTGCTACCAGTATCATCGTTACGGCTCCTGCTCATGGAGCAGGTGCAGTCGATGTAAATGTCACCAACAGCAGCGGTACCAGCGATTCTATAACGTTCACGTATGACGTTCTTGCCCCGCAAATAGGTAGCATTGCACCGACACCCGGGACTACGGGGACGGTCGTCACGATCACCGGTGACGGGTTTACCAATGATGCGGTCGTCAATTTCGGCGGCATTGACATACCCTTCGCCAGTTTCAACGCGAGTTCTGCTACCCGGATCATCGTCACGGCACCCGGTCATGCATTCGGTCATGACGGTCCCGTCTACGTCAACGTCACCACGATGAACGGTGCCAGCAACTCCCAAAACTTCACGTATGACGATTTAGCCCCGATGATAGGCAGCATCACGCCGGCAGCGGGAACTCTAAATGGAGGCACAGTTGTCACGATCACCGGTACCGGGTTTAGTTTGGGTTCACCGATCGTCACGTTCGGGTCCACTACCATAACCGACCCGATCGTTGGCTCTGACACCAGTCTTACCGTTACGTCTCCCGTTCATGCAGTCGGTCCCGTCTATGTGAATGTCACGACGACGCTCCATGGCACGAGCAATTCGAAAAACTTCACGTATAGTGTAGCCCCGGTAATAACGGACGTTTCGCCGGCAACGGGCACGAACACGACGACGGCGCTGTTAGTGAACCTGACTGGGGCGGGTTTCAACGTCGGGACGAACCCGTTGGCAGTCAACCTGACGAAAGCCGGTCAGCCGACTATTTCAGCAACCAGCATTGGGACACCCACTGACACGACGATCAACTGTACGTTCGACCTGAACGGCAAAGCAGTCGGCGACTGGTTTGTGAACGTTACGAACGAAGACGGTCTCAGCGCGAACTGGACGGGTAAGTTTACGATAAAGAACGTCACACAGCCGCCGGCAGCGAACTTTGAATCTGATGTAAGAGAAGGGTTATTCCCGTTAACGGTAACATTCACCGACACTTCAACGGGTTCACCGACGGCTTTGAACTGGTCGTTTGGTGACGGGTCGTATGCGACCGACACAACCCCGGTAACTCACGTGTATTCGAGTGGCGGTAACTACACGGTATCTCTGAACGCGACGAACGCCGGCGGGTCGAATATCAAGACAGTGTCTGATTATATCAGTGTCTGGAACAAGACAACCTCATCGTTCACGAGCAACGTCACGAGCGGCACCATACCATTTGACGTTCAGTTCACCGGTGTAGCTGGGAACGGGACAACGTATTCCTGGCAGTTCGGAGACGGCGGGTCAGACACAGTACTATCGCCGGTTCACCGGTATACGGCAGTTGGCACCTATTCGGTTAACTTCTCGGTCAGCAACGACCACTACACGAACTGGACCAACCAGAGTGCATATATAACGGCGACCCAGATACCGGCGCCGACAGTAACCGGTCTCACGCCGGCAACCGGCCAGAACACTACAAGCATTAGTATAACGAACCTGGCGGGGACGGGATTCTACGGGACGCCGACAGTCAACTTAACAAAGGCTGGTGAATCCAATATCACGGCCAGTCTTGTGAATGTCGTTACAGCGAACCAGATTACCTGTACGTTTGACTTATCGAGCAAACCCGTTGGAGTCTGGGACGTAACCGTTACCAACCCGGACGGTCAGTATGGCTCGAAGGTTGGCGGGTTTACGATAACGAACGTCACACCGGCGCCGACAGTAACCGGTCTCACGCCGGCAACCGGCCAGAACACTACAAGCATTAGTATAACGAACCTGGCGGGGACGGGATTCTACGGGACGCCGACAGTCAACTTAACAAAGGCTGGTGAATCCAATATCACGGCCAGTCTTGTGAATGTCGTTACAGCGAACCAGATTACCTGTACGTTTGACTTATCGAGCAAACCCGTTGGAGTCTGGGACGTAACCGTTACCAACCCGGACGGTCAGTATGGCTCGAAGGTTGGCGGGTTTACGATAACGAACGTCACACCGGCGCCGACAGTAACCGGTCTCACGCCGGCAACCGGCCAGAACACTACAAGCATTAGTATAACGAACCTGGCGGGGACGGGATTCTACGGGACGCCGACAGTCAACTTAACAAAGGCTGGTGAATCCAATATCACGGCCAGTCTTGTGAATGTCGTTACAGCGAACCAGATTACCTGTACGTTTGACTTATCGAGCAAACCCGTTGGAGTCTGGGACGTAACCGTTACCAACCCGGACGGTCAGTATGGCTCGAAGGTTGGCGGGTTTACGATAACGAACGTCACACCGGCGCCGACAGTAACCGGTCTCACGCCGGCAACCGGCCAGAACACTACAAGCATTAGTATAACGAACCTGGCGGGGACGGGATTCTACGGGACGCCGACAGTCAACTTAACAAAGGCTGGTGAATCCAATATCACGGCCAGTCTTGTGAATGTCGTTACAGCGAACCAGATTACCTGTACGTTTGACTTATCGAGCAAACCCGTTGGAGTCTGGGACGTAACCGTTACCAACCCGGACGGTCAGTATGGCTCGAAGGTTGGCGGGTTTACGATAACGAACGTCACACCGGCGCCGACAGTAACCGGTCTCACGCCGGCAACCGGCCAGAACACTACAAGCATTAGTATAACGAACCTGGCGGGGACGGGATTCTACGGAGCGCCGGCAGTCAAGTTAACGAAGACAGGTGAATCTAACATAACGGCGACCGGAGTGACAGTGGTAGATGCCACGAACATCACGTGTACCTTCAATTTAGCCGGTAAAACGGTTGGGTTGTGGAATGTCACTGTGGTGAACCCTGACGGACAAGAGGGCTCGAAGGTTAGCGTGTTTACGATAACGAACGTCACGCCGGCACCAGTAGCTAATTTCTCTGCCACCCCAAGGAGTGGCATAGCCCCCTTAACGGTCGTGTTTACCGACAGTTCGACGAACGCGCCGACTTCGTGGAACTGGTCGTTCGGTGACGATTCACTCATCAACGTAACTAATCAGAACCCGGTGCATACGTATGCATCACCTGGAAACTACACAGTTTCGCTGAATGTGACGAACGCTGGCGGTTCGAACACCACAACTAAGACGGACTACATCAAGGTGACTGTTTTGTTACCGGTACCAGATTTCACCGCCACTCCAGTATTCGGCACAGTCCCGTTAACAGTCATCTTCACTAACAGCACAACGAACGCAGATAACTTGAGCTGGTCGTTTGGTGATGGCAGTACGTCATCGGACATGAACCCGACACACATTTATACAACAGTCGGTAATTACACAGTTTCGCTGAATGCGACCAATTATGCGGGAAGTGCCACAATAACACGGAACAATTATATCAGAGTAGTACCTCTTATGCCGCAAGCGTATTTCGACGCCATTCCGGTATTCGGCACAGCCCCGTTACCAGTCAACTTCATTAATAGCACAACGACGAACGTGGACAGTTTGAATAACTTGAGCTGGTCGTTTGGTGATGGTAACACGTCATTGGGCATGAACCCGACAAAAACGTATTATTCCGACCAAACCGAACAAACCTTCACCGTTTCGCTGAAAGCAACCAACACTGCGGGAAGCAACACCATGAACCGAACCATCAGTGTGTATGCCACCCCACCTGCAAACGTGACGGCAGCGAATTTCACTGAATCACAACCGATCATTACCTCTCCAATCATTGAATTCGATGGCAGCAGCTCGTCGAACGTGACAAGATATGAATGGGATTTCGGAGATGGCCAATACAATTATACTGCACAACCGGTTCATACCTATGCAAATCCTGGCACTTATACTGTCACACTAAAAACGACGAACTACGAAGTCTCAACAAATGGTTCATACTCGACCCCGGTTGTATACTTCATCACCCCGCAAAACGGGCCAACGGGCACTGATGTCACGATTTACGGCACCAACTTTATTGGTGCAACGGACGTCAAGTTCGGTACAACTGCCGGTACCGACCTGCACGTGGTCGACTCTGGCACCATCACTATCAAGTCTCCTGCCGGTTCGGCAGGTACCACCGTTTATGTAACCGTGGTTAACCCATACTATGAAAGCACTACAGCAGAGGCTGACAAGTTCACGTATGCGTAGGAGGATAAAATGATACGTCCGAGTAATGTGTGCATTTGTATTATGTGTCTTGCACTGCTTATCGGCACCGTATCCGCTGACTCGACAAGCACCACGACTAGGGTCATCACGATATTTGCTTTCGCGCCACAGGTGGATTTCACCAGTAGTTCCCAATCCGTTACCACTTCTTCCTCTGTTTCATTCACTGACCAATCAACTGGCACACCGACAAGCTGGAACTGGGCATTCGGTGATAGTGGCACGTCAGTGCTCCAGAATCCGACGCATATCTATACGACAGCCGGCACTTACACTGTATCGCTAACCGCAACCAACACTGTGGGAAGTAACAGTATGACCCGGTCAAACTACATCACTGTCACTGACACTGGCCCAACGCCAACACCAACACCAACACCGGGTACGGCTCAAGTTCCAGCCGGCAACGTTCCCGCTGTTGTCACACAATCGGTTCAGTACGGGCAATATGGCCAAGGTTTAGCGACCGCAAACGTAGTACCGGCAGGTCAGACTGTCAGTTATTCGTTTGGCATTCCCTCTACCGCCTATCCGGTCTCGCTCCAAGTGGTATCCTTAGTTCCAGATGAGACAGTCCCCCCGTCTCAGTGTGTGGTTCAGCAGCAAAGTCCTCCACATGAAGAGGGGCTCATAGGTAGACCTGCGGCATATTACAGCATCGACATTAGCCCCATCAACCCGGATGTGATCACAGGTGGGACGATTCATTTCAGCGTACTCGGGTCGTGGCTTTCCGAGAAACAGATCGACCCCGCCAATGTGGTCCTGCTACGGGATCATGATCATGTCTGGACTGAACTCCCGACCTCGTTTGATCACACGGATGGGAATAACTATTATTATCACTCAGATACCCCCGGTTTCTCGTACTTCGCAGTCTCTGAAGGCCATCCGACTCCTGCAAAAGTAACCTCGCAGACCACGGTATCCATGGCAGAACACGGTGAACCGACATCGCTCTCTGTTACGGGAACTACACTCACAACATCAGGTCTAACCAAGCCGGCTCCAGAGTCAGTTATTCCTCCAGCGTCAACCATTCCGGTTCCTGATACTAGTCTGTTCACTGCCGTAATTATCCTGATTTGTGCAGGAGGAGCCATCTATATCATCATCCGGAAAATACCGCACAAGACCCGGGTCCTCATTGTTGATGATGAACCGCAAATCAGAGAGGTCTTATCACTCATTCTCGGGGTGAAAAAATACAAGACAATGAAGGCTTCCGGCGGAGAGGAGTGCCTCTCGCTGCTTAAGAACAAGAGAAACCACCCGGATGCCATCCTTCTCGATATCACGATGTACCCGATGGATGGATGGAAGACACTGGAGAAGCTGAAGAAGGATCCGGCGCTAAAGAGCATTCCGGTGCTGATGCTTACCGGAAAACAACTGGCTCCTGAAGAAGCGAAACGGTACGGGATTTGCATTGAGGACTATATCCGCAAACCCGTTGCGGCCCACGAGCTATTTGGTGCAATTGAGTATGTCCTCAATCGAAAGAAGAAGATTGCAGGGGAAATCCAGATGGCAATCCGGGCAGGGAACGACAAAACCCTTGTGTGTGAGTATGCAAAACTCGCCAAACAGACTGATGTACAGAAGAAACTCTTGGAACAAATCCGTACAACTTATACCAGTGTGGGAAAAACAAAACAGGGGATACTGGGGTCAATTGAGGATTTGGCGAATGATATCCAGCGGAGGGAAGAGACGATGATCCAGCTCCGGCAAAGATTCTCAGGAACCCCGGTATCTTACCCTGGCCCTGATAAGAACGTTGAATAGATCATATCGATTCTCCATTTGTGTAAAGGGACATCTGAAATGTCGTTGAAAAATCATCAGAACCCGCACCATTTTTTACAAATTTTACTGTTGGTTCAATTTTTTCAAACTATGCACCAGTTTCAACTCTCAAAAATTTTTAAAATCTACCCGATTTTTGGGCGTACTTTTAGTATCTGTAGGAATTGGTTTGGTGAATTTGCTATTTGCGTTATTCTATTATCCCGTTTCGTGATGTTATGGAGGGGGTTAGTATTATTATTATACACATCCTTTTATGACTTAAAGATTGCACTCGATGAAATTTGCCGGTATCAGAAGTACATTATAAGGATAGATCGGATTATAACCGGTAGTCTTACCTACAAAATGACCTCATCATGGGATGTGACGTTACCGTGAGACGGGAGTATTGTGCAGGATATCAGATTGGAGAATGCCACGCCCCAAACACCCAGTCTTGGTGAAACTATGGAAAAAACCGAAACAAGTCCCTGCTCAGACAACACTTCAAATCAGGTTATTCTCTTTGTGATGAAAAATATTACATCACACGGCTCTCTGGCAGAGGTGCGCAAACGTGGCAAGCGAGAAAGGGATGGTGCATGATGGCAGCGGCAATCCGGGTGCTCTTTGTTGATGACGAATCCTCCCTTCTCGCTCTCGCCAAGGTGTTCACGGAACAGTCCGGCGATTTCACCATAACGACAGTGCCGAATGCTACCGAAGCGATCCGGTTGCATCTTCAGGATCGGTTCGATGCTATCATCTCCGATTACCAGATGCCGGCAATGGATGGTATTGAGTTTTTAAAAGCCATCCGGGCACGGGGAGATAAAACGCCATTTATCATCTTCACAGGAAAGGGCCGGGAAGAGGTGGCGATCGAGGCGCTCAATGCGGGGGCTGACGGCTATTTTCAGAAAGGCGGCAACCCAACGTCGCAGTTCGCCGGGATCTCGCATAAGATCAAAACTGCCGTTGAACGCAGACAGGCAGAGAAAGCGCTTCAGGATAGCGAAGCAAAATCCCGTTCTGTAGTGGAATCCATTCCTGATGTCATATGGACAATGGCCAGCGATGGCAGAACAGTATTCATCAGCCCCAGGGTTGAGAAGGTATACGGGTTCACTCCTGAAGAAATGTACCGGGGAGGCGATACGATCTGGCTTGGAAGAATCCACTCGGACGACATTAGCAATGTCAAAGAACAATTAAAGGCTCTGTTTGAGCGGAAGAATCTTTTCGATATCGAATACCGGATCCAGAGAAAAGACCAAAGCTGGATCTGGCTGCATAATTGTGCGCTGGCCATCTATGAAAAAGACGGCATATGGTACGCTGACGGCTTCTTTAGTGATGTCACCGAGCGCAAACGGACGGAAGATGCACTTATCGCTGCGAACAAGAAACTCAAACTCCTCTCCAGCATCACCCGCCACGATATTCAAAACCAGCTAACGGGACTGGATGGATATTTTACAATAATAAAAAAGAAGCTGCCCGATCCCACACTCAATGATTATATTGAGAAGGCCAGAGCCGTTGCAAAGCGAATCTCAGCCGTGATCCGGTTCACTAAGGAATACGAGAGCCTCGGCGTCAATACTCCTGCCTGGCAAGACTGTCGCACCCTTATAGACACTGTGGCAAAACAAGTCCAGCTCGGACAGGTTATAGTGAAAAACGATCTCTCTCCCGGAACAGAAGTCTTCGCTGACCGGCTCTTCGACAGGGTGTTCTACAACCTATTTGATAACTCCCTCCGTTATGGGGGTAACCAGATAAAGACGATCCATATCTCTTCGCAGGGGTCAGATGCAAACCTCATAATCCTCTATGAGAATGACGGTGTGGGAATTACAGCGGAAGACAAAAAGCGTCTATTCTCTCACGGTTTTGGCAAACATACCGGTTTCGGGTTATTCCTTTCACAGGAAATCCTGTCGATCACTGGGATCACGATTGCCGAAAACGGTATTCCGGAGAAAGGAGTACGGTTTGAGATTACGGTACCAAATGGAATGTGGCAAACGGCCGGGAATGTTACATGATGGCTGCGGAGCTTCGGATCCTCTTTGTCGATGACGAGCCCACACTCCTCGATGTTGGCAAGATACTTCTTGAGGAATCTGGAAATTTTTCTGTTATCACTGTTGAATCGGCGCCTGCTGCATTAGAACTTCTCAAAAATGAACAATTCGACGCCATCGTATCAGATTATATGATGCCCGAAATGGACGGTATCCAGTTCCTGAATGAGGTGCGGACACGTTTTGGATCGATTCCATTCATATTGTTTACCGGCAGGGGAGAGAAAAAAGAAGTTATCCAGGCACTCAACGATGGGGCAGATTTTTACCTCGAGAAAGGAAACGACTCTGAGTTACAGTTTGTCGATCTCTCGCATAAGATCCATCAGGCAGTTTCCCGGAGACGAGCTGAAGAATCTCTGAGGGAGACCAATGAATACTTAAATAATCTGTTTGATTACGCAAATTCCCCGATTGTTGTATGGGATCCAGAGTTTCACATAACCCGGTTCAACCCCGCGTTTGAGGAATTGACCCTTAGATCTGAACAGGAAGTCATCGGTAAACCGCTCGACACACTGTTTCCCAAAGAAAGTAAGGATATCCTGAGAAACCTCATTAAAAAGGCACTTGGGGGTGAACGGTGGGAAACGGTTGAGATCCCGATTATCACCAAAGACGGCAGTGTCCGGACAGTACTCTGGAATTCGGCAAATGTCCTTGAACCTGATGGCAGGATAGCCGCAACAATCGCTCAGGGTGTTGATATCACCGAACGCAAACGAGCCGAAGCATCACTCCAGACACTTACCCGGGAACTCGAATCCCGCGTTCTGCAGCGCACAAGAGAACTCGAGCAGGAGATCGTGCAGCGGAAAACCGCTGAAGCAGAGATCACCACCTCTCTTCATGAAAAAGAGATTCTTCTGCGCGAGATCCACCACCGGGTGAAAAACAACCTCCAGGTTATCACGAGCCTGATCCGGCTCCAGAGACAGCAAGTCACGGATGCCGGTACTGTCGATGTCCTGCTCGACAGCGAAAGTCGCATCCGCTCAATGGCAATTGTGCACGAGAAACTTTACAGTTCTACAGATCTTGCGTACATAGACTTTTCGGATTACAGCCGCACGCTTGCCACAAACCTCATCACCGTCTATAACACCAATCCCCAACAGATCCGGCTGGTAATTGATGTGAAAGATGTATCCTTGGATATCAACCGGGCAATTCCTGTAGGACTGATTTTGAATGAACTGGTTTCAAACTCACTTAAACATGCATTTCCTGAAGGGCGAGGAGGGGTGATTACCATTACGGGAAGGCGCACCCCTATTGGAATTACTCTCTCAGTGCAGGACAATGGTGTGGGATTACCAGAAGGAATGAATTGGAGATATGTCCCTACGCTCGGACTTCATCTGGTCAGTACACTCATCCAGCAGGTGCAGGGCAGCATTGAACTGAACCGCACCGGAGGCACCGCGTTTGAAATGTTTATTCCGTCGGAAAAGAAGGAGACTTCCTAATGACAAAAACGCGGATCGTTATCGTTGAAGATGAGCTCATCGTAGCAGAAGATCTCAAATTGACGCTCACCAATTTTGGCTATGACGTGATCGCAATGGCCAGTACCGGCGAACGTGCGGTTGAGATTGCAGAGTTCGAGCACCCTGATCTCATCTTAATGGATATCGTGCTCGCAGGTAATAGTGATGGGATCACGACCGCCGAACAGATCCATGCACGACAGGATATTCCGGTCATTTACGTCACTGCAAACCTCGATGAAAAACTATTGCAGCGGGTAAAACATACCACACCGTTTGGCTACATTGTAAAACCTTTCAACGATCGTGAAGTCTATTCCAATATCGAGATCGCGCTCTTCCGGCACCGCATGGAAAAAGAGATCAAAAAGCGCGACGCGATCCTCTTTGCCCTTGGATTGGGTGTTGAGTGGTTCCTGCGACAGTTTTCGGAAAAATATCACATCGAAAGGAAAGAGTGTGGACATATAGTATCGGAGGATTTCATTTCTATCCTTGAGCATCTGGGCATCGCGATGAATCTGGATCGTATCATCCTGTTCCGGATTACAGAAACATCACAGGACAAATACGCACTCACGCTTACCGATGAATGGCTCGCAGAGAATGCATCCCCGCTCAAGGATGATCCGGCAGTTCTGGAATTGGATCTGGGCAGGATTGGAATGTATCCTCGTCTTTTTGAAGTTACCCAGGGAGAGTCGGTCATTCTTACGATAGCGGATTTTGCCGAAGAGGACAGGGAATTTTTCAAACGATATAATTTCTCATCAATCGCCGTCCTGCCCATCCGGGTAAAGGACTCATTGTATAGTCTGCTGCTTTTTATCGATAGTAGCGAACGGACATGGTCGGATGAAGAGCTTGAAGCGATGAAGATCTCGGCAAATATTATAGGGAGTGCAATCGGGTTGACAAAAGCCACTTCAGTGAAGGACAGGGAGAGTGACTGATGGTATCGGCAATCCGGGTCCTCCATGTCGATGACGATCCTATCATTCTCGATATCAGCAAGTCGATTCTGGAACTATCCGGAGAGTTCACCGTAACAATAGTGCCGAGCGCCACCGAAGCGCTCCAGTTGCTTGAACAGAAGGAATTTGACTCCATCGTCTCGGATTACCAGATGCCGGAGATGGACGGTATTGAGTTTCTCGTTAAAGTGAGATCACATTTTGGATCGATTCCGTTCATCTTGTTTACCGGCAAAGGACGCGAAGAGGTAGTTATCCAGGCGATCAACCGTGGAGCGGACTTCTATCTCCAGAAAGGAGGCGATACTGACGCACAGTTTGCCGAACTTGCCCACAAGATCAAGCAGGGTGTCGCTCGGAAAATGGCAGAGGAGTCGCTACGGGAACACGATGAAAGAATCAGTCTCCTCTTGAATTCCACTGCCGAAGCGATATACGGTCTTGACATGAACGGCAACTGCACATTCTGCAATAGTGCCTGTCTCCGATTACTCAAATACAAGCATCCCGATGAGCTGCTCGGAAAGAATATGCATTGGCAGATTCACGCAAAGCATCCGGATGGAACGCACTTCCCGGTTGAAGAGTGTCGTATTTTTCAAGCATTTAATAAAGGAGAAGGTACACATGTGGACGACGAAGTGCTCTGGCGTTCTGATGGCACATCGTTTCCTGCTGAGTACTGGTCGCATCCGCAAATCCACAACGATAAGGTTGTAGGGGCTGTGGTGACATTTCTGGACATCACTGAGAGAAAAGGACTCGAGAACGAGGTGAATTACACTGTGCAGAAACTCAAGAACTTCTCAATGTCGCTCGCTGCAGCGAACAGGAAGCTCACCCTGCTCTCCAGTATCACCCGGCACGATATCCTCAATCAGCTCACGGTACTGATGGGATACCTCTCCCTTCTCGAATTAAAACAGCGAGATTCAACACTCAAAGAATATTGCATAAAATCTACAACCGCTGCAGAGAAAATATCCACTTTGATTAAGTTTACAAAGGAATACGATGAGATCGAGGCTCATGCCCCTGCCTGGCAGAGAGACTGCCGCACTCTCGTGGACACTGCGGCAAAGGAAACCATGCTAGGGCAGGTCAAGGTGATAAACGATCTTCCTGCCGGCTTAGAAGTATTTGCCGATCCGCTGATCTCCAAGGTCTTTAACAACCTGATGGATAGTGCAGTACGGTATGGGGAGAAGATCACGACCATCCGGTTCTCTGTTCAGGAATCCGGCGATGATCAGGTGATCGTGTGTGAAGACGATGGCGATGGTGTCGTTGCAGAAGAGAAGGAGAAGATCTTTGAACGGGGCTATACGAAGAAGAACGAGGAGCTCGGATTGTTTCTTTCACGCGAAATCCTGTCAATCACCGGCATTATGATCATCGAGAACGGCACTCCAGGCAAAGGCTCACGGATCGAGATCAGGGTGCCGAACGGGATGTACCGGTTCACCGGTACCAAGACAGAAGACTTTGCAGGGCAGTCAGACAACAACGCCCTGCCAATTCCACCTCCTGTAGTCACTGGCGCCACAACGAACGCAACCGGGACAATCATAACCCTCAGGTTTAGCAAGGCGATGAACAATCCGGCCGGCAAACACGCTGAGTTCAAGTACAGGATCGGCAGCGGACCCGCCCAGTCCTTCAGTGCAGCAGCGCTCGATGCAGATCCCACGAAGATCGACCTGACAACGTCCGGGACACCGATTTCCTACGGTGATAGGATTAAAGTCAGTTACACGGGTACGGATATAACAGCCACAGATGGTGGTGTACTTGAAAGTTTTGGAAGTCCTGAAGTTTACAATGCCATGCCAGCCCCACCCTCTCCTGTAGTCACTGGCGCCACAACGAACGCAGCCGGGACGGTTATCACGATCCGGTTTAACAAGGTGATGAACACTCCTGCCGGCAAACACGATGAGTTCAAGTACAGGATCGGCAGCGGACCTGTCCAGACATTCAGTGCAGCAGCGCTCAATGCAGATCCCACGAAGATCGA
>CAXXQB010000027.1:0-184449 GCA_963676405.2 uncultured Methanoregula sp. | reverse complement strand
AATCACGCGGGAGGAATACCGGAGAACCGCCGCACTCCTCATCACCGGATCAAATTTCATTGCGGTCAGCACGATCCGCGAGATCGATTCATCCGCACCGAATGCACAGGGTCCAGAGGCGCGTACTCCGGTACCAGTCGTTGTTATTCCTCCCGGCACTGCTGCGACGCCGTTTTTATCCCGGGCACCGGTGATCGCGTAGGCGATGTTGGCACCCTGTGCAGGAATGAGACGGGTGTCCATCGATCGTTCGAGGAGGACTACCGCGCCCTGAACCTGTTCGAGCACTTCACTGCGTTGTTGTGCCGGATCCTTCATTATCGATCTCAGAATTGCAGGGAGAATTGAAATGCATTCCTGTTCAGGTGAGTCCCAGTTCTTCGCGGATTGCCATGAGTCCCTGAATCGCACTATCGTAGAATGCGGGCAGATCCATCACCGGCTGGATGAGCGCGATCCGGTTCCTGTCGCATCCTGCGGCAAATGATTTCTCTTTTGATTTTTTTGCCACAGTTTTTGCCGTGACAAGTGAGAGTTGCCCGCCTTTGACAAGAGCGCATGCGATAACGAGCCCCGAAACGCTGTCGGCAGCCTGGAGCGCTATTTCAACCCGGCGCTCGTATGCGCCTTCATGGAGGAAGTGATTGTGCCGGAGAACAATTTCTGCAAAATCCGTATTAAATCCGTGCTGCAAGAGAAGATCTTTTCCCCGCACGCCATGCTGCTGCATGTCACCGTTAATGAGCTGAAAATCGATGTCGTGCAGGATACCGATCAGTTCCCAGCGTGCAGCATCCTCGCCGAGATACGCTGCGACAGATTTCATGACTGCACCCGTAGCAAGGCAATGTTTCTGTAAATGTTCATCCGTTACGTACTCTTTGAGGAGGGCAATTGCAGCAGATCTGTCCATACATCAGGGTTATACTCACCCGGTTATCAGGATGACGGCCGGGTGTGTACGGATATGCATATATCGTTCTGAAACCAAGTTCTCTTGATGGATGCACGGCTCCTTGATGTGGTTATTGGCGTGAGTGGTTTTTTGGTCCTGATTGTGTTTCTTGCCCTGCTTCCGATGGTTATTCCCGCAGGTCCCGGGTATATTCTTGCAATTATTATCTTCATCGTGTTCCTGTCCTATGCAGGATACCGGGTGAATGAAAAGATTGTCTGATCAGGATTTTTCCGGTTCTTTTTTATCCGGCCCTTTTCCTCCCGGCACAACTTTCTTCTTCAGGTCAGCCTTTTTGACTTTGTAATAGGACAACGGATGGCTCACCTTTTCGCAGAGCGGTGCCTTTTTGACACACAAGCCGGTCGTCAGCATCGCAGCACAGGATGGCGTTGTATAATCCGTACCTGTCCCGCCGCGCCCGGTAATATGCTCCACCTGGTACATGGTCTTTTCAATATCAAAATCCGGTGACCGTGCGTAGAGCTGGGCGATCGTAGTCGTGTCCATGCCAATGTTGTGAAGGAACGCAGTGAGTGAGAACCGTCCGGCATGAGTGATGTTCGTCCCTGCCGCGAGCGCGAGAACAAGCGCCTGCATACAGGGAGGAAACGCGTCTTCCTCTACAGTCCCGAACTGCCGGAGCATCTGCTCCTGATACACTTTTTTTATCTGTGCTGCGTGTGGCGCGAGAAATTCGCAGATATGCTGCGGGACCCGGTGGGGAAGATCGCGGCGCTGGAGTACACGGATACGTTCACGGAGCAGTTCATACCGTTCATCAGGGTTGACCGAAACAAAGCCCTTCTCGACATGGCGGTTGACGAGCCGGTACCGGTCATCATGCAACGGGGCAACAAGTTCGACATAGTCTGCAACTGCCATACAGTCTTGCGTGATCCGGATGCCCAGTTCGTCGGCAATCGCAATCCAGAGCCGGGAATATCTTTCGTCACCGGAAGAATAATTCTGGTTCCACTCCTCCTCGTTCACGAGAAAATGGTAGGCCCGCTCTGCCTCGTATCGGGTCAGCCGGTCGATCAACTGCTTGTCATTCACGCAGGAGACAATGATCCGGGCGAGCGCGTAACTCGCAATCTCTTCGTCCGGCACATCCACGACTTTCGGGTCAAAGTGTTTTTTTGGCGTGATCGCTTCTTTGATCCGGTTGATCGCACGGGTGACGAGAACTTCACCTTTCGGTTCTTTTATCAGGGTTTCGAGAAGAGAGAACCGTAATTTGATATGATCCTGGGCTTTTTTTAAAAACGGAAAATGGGAGAGTTCCTTCGCGGATGGCGCGAACTCCATTTAGTCTGCCTCAATGCGCGGTGCAAGCAGGTAATCGACGTGCCCGTTGCCTCCTGCGATATCAAAGGAGAACTTGACCGGATGATCGATGCCGAGACAGATTTCCACCTCAGCTGCCTTGCTCATTACCCTGCCCATGTCCTTTAAGTAGTCAAGGGAGAAGAGCGAGCGGGCTTCCATAGCGGTAATTGACTTCAGTTCATCTTTTGAGAACTCGCGCCTGATGTTATCGGTGTCGCCATCAGCGATCATGAAGAATGTCTGGTCCTTTGTATTGATCCCCAGCGCCATCTTGTCCGAGATAACGGCGGCAGCTTTTATTGCATTGTTTAAGTCTTCACCGGCAATCACAATCTTTCCCGGAAGGTTGATGGTCGGCGAGTTCGGATCTTTTCTGATCGTGTTCGTGTCAAGGAGCGTGATTGAATAGTGGTAACCGTGGACGCTTACTGCCATCTTCTGGGCATTATCGGGAAGCTCGATACTGATCATATCGCCCTTGCTTGCCATGTTGAAGATGTTCTTCATCTTCGAGATATCCACACCGATTTCGCTCGCATTCGCTTTATACGAATCGAACGCTTCCTTTTTCAGGGTGATGGCAATCATGGCAACATTTGCGGTATCCACTGCACGGGTGGAGATGCCGTCATCCGCCGTGTGCAGCCGGCACTCGGGGACAAGAGCTGAGATCGCATCTATAGCTTCCCTGAAAATATCTGCATCAATCGTTGCTTTTAACATCGCGTTCCCCTTAACAACTGTCTTATACAGTATATCGTCATACGTTAATTATAGCGTTTTGGGTTTGTCCTGCGATTTTCTAAAACATAATTCCATCGGGACACCCCCATGCAGCACATAAAAACGGCGCACGCCGATTCAATACTACACAGAGATAATCATGGGATCACAGTGGGGACGGGATAAGACCTATCTCAGGGCAAAATACGAAGGATACCGGTCGAGAGCCGCGTACAAACTCATCGAGCTCCAGCAAAAGTTCGCAATCATTCGCCGGGACGACAATGTGGTTGATCTCGGGGCTGCACCGGGCAGCTGGCTCCAGGTGCTCCGTACCCTTACAGACGGAAAAGTGCTTGGCGTGGATCTCAACCCCATCGCCCCGATTGACGGTGTAGAGACGATCGAAGGGGATCTCACGGATCCGGTCATCCAGGAACAGGTATTATCGATGCTCGGGCAGGTGAGTGTTGTCGTCTGCGATGCGTCGCCCAAATTGTCCGGGCACAAGAGTTATGACCAGGCACGGTCGGTTGCACTTGGTGAGGACGCCCTTATGTTTGCCTGTAACGTCTTGAAGCATGGCGGAAATTTTGCAGTGAAAGCATTCCAGGGCGCAGATTTTCCTGAACTGCACGCGCTTGCACAACAACACTTCCACTCGGTGAAGACCTATAATACGAAATCCACCCGCAAGGGGAGTACCGAGTTCTATCTTGTCGCCAAAAACTTCAAGGGTTGATCTCATGACCGAGACATTGAAAGACTCCTATAACCGCCCGGTAACGAACCTGCGCATCAGTCTCACCCCTCGCTGCAACCTTTCCTGCATCTACTGCCATGCCGAAGGCGAGAAAAATCCGGAAAATGAGATGAATGCCGATGAGGTGATTGAGGTGATGCGGGTCGGTGCAAAGTTCGGGATCCGGAGTGTAAAATTTACCGGGGGTGAACCCCTGCTGCGTTCCGATCTTGTCAGGATCGTACAAGCCGTCCCGGAGGGAATGGAATCCTCCCTGACCACGAACGGGACATTGCTTGCCGAAGTCGCCCGTGACCTGAAGAGCGCCGGTCTCCGGCGGGTGAACGTGAGCCTTGACAGCCTGAACCATGAGACCTACAAAAAGATCACCGGCAGTGACCGGCTCAGTGATGTGCTTGACGGGATCAAAGCGGCAGTGGATGTCGGATTAACGCCGGTAAAACTGAACATGGTGGTCCTGCATGGCATCAATGATGCCGAGATCGATGACTTCCTCGCGTTCGTCCGGGGCAAACGGAACCTTGTCCTCCAGCTGATTGAACTGATGCATTTCAACAACTGCGATCACCATGGGGATCTCAATGGTGTTGAAGTGTCACTTGCTGCACGGTCACGCCAGATCCTCACACGGCGCATGCACCACCGGAAGAAATACTGTCTTGACGGTGCGGAAGTCGAAGTCGTGCGCCCGCTTCACAACACCGAGTTCTGTGCGTTCTGCAACCGCCTCCGCGTCACTTCTGACGGAAAACTGAAACCGTGCCTGCTCCGGCATGACAACCATGTTTCTATCCGGGGGAAATCCGGTCCGGAGCTTGAAAGTTTGTTCCGGGAAGCAGTGTCCCGGAGGGAACCGTTCTTCAAATAATCCGCCATGTCCCCTGTTTCATAAAGGTGCTGGTACGGGAATTTATTTACAATTCCACGGCACACAGATGGATATGCATGCTGACAACGAGTACTCCGCTGTTCTCGATCACCTCTACAAAAAAACCCTGATCCTCCACGATATCGGAATGTTCAACAAGGTGCTGTACTTTTATTTTGTTGACTCACTCGCACACATCGACTACACGTGTGGCATCTACGCGTACAATTACCAGTCCCCAAAAAATATTATGGGCGGGGAATACCTCCGCTGGCGCATCGACGAAGAGAAGAAAGGCGATCGTGCGAAATTTCCGGCGTTTGTGAACTGGTTAAAAGAGAACCACCCGGAACGGTTTGCCATGCTCCCCTCGCTCTGGCAGATGATCTATGATCCCGAAGATCCCGCCTCGTACCGCAGTTTCCGGATCGTGCTTGACCCGGACAGCCGGCAGGAGATCCCGGTGAATTTCTTCTATGCGGTCATTGACGAGTTCTTTGAACAGGATTTCTTAAAGAGCCTGTATGAGGACGCATCGCTCTCGAAATTCTTTACCACATTTGTTTCACAGGGTTAAGTGGGCAATTATGGATGCAAGCCGGATCTGTGCGGATCTCGTGAAGATCAAAAGCGAGAACCCGCCGGGAGATACAACCGATGCAATCGAGTACGTCCGGTCAGTACTTGAGAGTCTCGGTATCCGTTCGGCGATCACCCGGAATGATGGCGGTAAATGTAACCTTGTGACGAGCGGGACACCAAAACAACTCCTCTTCTGTGGGCATCTCGATGTCGTCCCGGCAATGGATTCGGGCTGGACACTGCCTCCGTTCTCGGGCACGATCAAAGACGGGTACGTCTGGGGACGGGGTTCAACCGATATGAAAGGCGGGTGCTCCGCGATACTCTGCACCAGTGCTGCACTTGTTGAAACTGGGGGGGAACTCCCTGCTACGCTCGCGTTTGTCTGCGATGAAGAGACCGGTGGGGAGCAGGGCATCCGGTATCTCCTCGCAAAAAAAATGATCGCGCCCTGCGACTGCCTGATCGCTGAGCCGACACCAGCCCGCCACCCCTGCATCGGGCAGAAAGGGCTCTGCCGGCTCGTTATGAAATTTTCCGGAACTCCCGGGCATGGATCGCTGTACCCGACTGTGGGTGTGAGCGCTGTCATGGAAGCAGCGGCATTGCTCTCGTACATAAAAAGCCTGTCTGCACAGGAATATCCGGTCGATGAATCACTTTCAGACATTATTTCCCGCTCATCCGGTGTATTTGCTGAAGAGTTCCACATCAGCGAGGGGAGTGAAATCCTGCAAAGGCTGATGTTCAACCCGGGGATCATTTGTGGCGGAGAAAAAGCCAATATCGTCGCCCAGCACTGTGACCTCGATCTTGAGATGCGGGTGCCGTGGGGCTGTTCCATTCCTGAACTTGTTCGCAACATCCGCACCCACGCACCGCATGGCACTATAATCTCGGAGACGGTGAACGAACCGTCCCTCACTGCACCCGGGTGTGCGCTGGTCTCGATCACGTGCACAGCAGTCGAAAACGTATACGGGGGGGACGTCTTCCCCATCGTCCAGTGGGCGGCAAGTGACGCCCGGCACCTTCGGCTCGCGGGATTCAACGTGATCGAGTACGGCCCCGGCGAACTATCGACCCTGCATGCGGTCAATGAACGGATCGCGGTTGAATCAATGGAGAAAGCGACCGGGATCTACACGGAAATTATGCAGGAATATGCCCGGCGGGAATGAAAAAAGAGAGGGCGGATTAATTTTTCCTGATCACGAGAACCGCAGACATGCTCGCGATGGCAAGAGCAGCGAATGATGCGAAGGGTGAGAGCGGGGCATACGTGGTCTTTGTTGTAACCGGGACTTCGGTTGCACCTGCAATCACTGCACTTGTAGTCTGCTGTGATGTGATTGCAGCGCTTGTAATGACTGGTGTTGCGATTGTCGTGGGAGGTGTTGTGATATACCGGAACGGAACTTCAGTTGGCGTGGGAGATCCGGTAATAAGATAAACCTGTGATTTTCCCACTATCGCTTTTTTACTCTGGATTGCATCGGCATACAGCGGGTTTATGCTCAGCGCCTTACTGTAGCAATCGTTGGCTTCGGAGTACCTGCCAAGAGCTGCGAGTGCCTTACCCTTGTTCGTCCAGATCTCTGCATTGGTAATCGTGAGCTGGGTGCAGTGGGTGAATGCATCCAGTGCAGCATCATTCTTACCCTGCGCGAGGAGCACGAGTCCTTTCTGGTTCCATGTATCAAGGCTGTAGGGGTCAAGGGTTGTACTCCGGTCAAACGCGACGAGGGCCGCGTCCGGCTGGTTCAACTGGACATAAGCAAAACCCTGGTAGTAGTACGCGTCCGCATGGGTATCGTCAAGTGCGAATAATGTTTTATATGCTGTGACTGCGTCGGCGTACCGTTGCAGTTTGAACAGTGCATACGCCCGGGCATTCAGGGCTTTTGTAGAAGAGGCAGTGATGGCAAGCGCCTGATCGGCGAGACTGAGTGCTTCGGCATAATTGCCGAGATAGTTGTCAGCGATCGCTTTTCCGGTCATGGCGAGCGCATTATTCTTGTCGAGAGCAAGTGCGTTATTGTAATAGGTGACCGCAACTGCGTAGTTGCCAACGGTTACCGCGTTATCACCTTTTGCGTTCCATTCGGATTCATCTTCAGCACTCACGACTGATATTATTGTCATGATAAGGATGCACAGGATGACTGCCTTCGTTCTCACACGCATACCCCGGAATTCTCTTTTATCGCAGATGAATGTATTGTTATTTTGCAATGTGGGGGGATTATCCCCCCGCCCCAAACCTCCGGCACCCGCACCACCCGATTGTCAATGCAACCGTACCGGCAAGAATCGCTGTTCCGCAAAAGGCTGAAAAGAAACCTGCCCGGTCCGCAACGATGCCAACAAGAACCGGAAGAATTGCCATGCCAAGGTAACTTGTGGTGGAAAAAAGTCCCATCGCAGTTCCCTGGTGCTCGTGAACTTCTGCGAGAAACGCCATCTGGGCGATCATGACAACTCCGGCAATCGCGCCAATGAGAATAAACCCGAGCGGCGTTACAAACGAGATCATCACACCGCCGATCATAAGGACCGCAGCCCACCGGATCACCGGAACCGGAGAGAACGGCATCTGTGAAATTACAAGCACCGTCACAATCGTTGCGACACTCATGCCGGCTATCCATATACCAAGGATATCCGGGGCGAGCCCGGAAAATTTCGGGTAGAGTGATATCATCACCCCGGTTATTCCCACAAGAATTATTGAAGAGTACCAGAGCCAGCGGTAATCGTGGAGCAGGGGAACAAAGATACGAGTGTTCGGTATCGGGGAAATAAAACCGGGCGTGGAAATTGTGAGGCTCGCGATTGTCGCGACAATGGTTATTACGGAAAAGACAATAATCCCGGAAGCCGGAAGGGAGAAATGCACGGCGAACCAGCCGGAGAGAATAAGCCCCACTACCAGTCCGGCATTTAAGATCGCCATGAATACCCCGCTCATGCGGGCATGATCGGGAAGTGAGTTGACATGCGCCATCGCCGCTGCAACAAAAAACCCGGTTCCGGCTCCTTCAAGGAACCGCAACAGGATGACAGGAACGGGAGCCGCGATGAATGTAAGCAGGCACCCGCTTATCGCCGTGATGACAAGTCCCACACGGATTACCGGCACCTTCCCGTACCGGTCTGAGAGTATCCCGGCAGGAAGTGTCGTGACAAACGCACCGAAAAAATAGGCAGCATAAATCGCACCCTGCCACAATGAATCAGGTGCATACCTCGTTAACACCGGAACGATCGCGTTTGAAAGCGCCATCACCGAAAAGATTCCGGTAAAAAGCGCAAAACGCTCGTCCATCAACGGACCCCTTTTTTTAGACCATACGGAAGGTCTCGAGGTTCATCGGTGAATGTGTCTCGATATGATAACGCTTGTAGATCGAACTTGCGAGATCGATCGTGTTGTTCTCATCGCCATGGATGCAGAAGATCTTTTCCGGGCGGGGTTGGATCTGCCCGATATAGTTCATCAGCTGCCGACGGTCCGAGTGTCCCGAGAACCCGTCAATCGTCTCGATCTCAAGGTTGATTATGATCGTTCCTTTCCTGCCCATCGGTACCTCGCGCCAGCCTTTCTGGATGCGCCGCCCCTGTGTGCCGTCCGCCTGGTACCCGACAAACACAAGTGCATTCCGTTCATCCTGTGCAAGGTTTAACAGGTACTCCATCACCGGGCCGCCGTTCAACATCCCGCTTGTCGTGATGATCACGCACGGTTCGCCCGCCATTACCTTCTCGCGCAACTCCTGCGAATCTACCTGCTGGAAACATTCGGCAAGGAACGGGTTTAAGCCCTCACGGAAGATCAGGTTCCTGAGCTCGTTGTTTAAATATTCCGGATAGGTCGTGTGGATTGCGGTTGCCTCACGGATCATCCCGTCAAGATATATTTTGACGTTGGGGATCTTGTTCTGGCGTATGCCCTCTTCAAGCGCAAGCATGACTTCCTGCGAGCGCCCGACGGCAAATGCCGGGATGATGACTTTTCCGCCCCGGGAGAGCACCTTGTTGATCACTTCGTATAATTTGAGTTCCGCGTCAGCATGGGCAGGCTGGAAATCATTGGAACCGCCATACGTACTCTCCATGAACAATGTTTCAAGCCGGGGGAACTGGTTTACCGCCGGGTTGAAGAGCCGGCTCTTGCTGTAGTTGAAGTCGCCGGTGAACGCAATGTTGTACATGCCGTCCCCGACATGGAAGTGGGCGATGGCGGAACCAAGGATATGCCCCGCGTTATGGAACGTGAGCTTGATGTCCGGCGCGATGTCAGTCACACTCCCGTAATTGAGCGTGATAGAATGCCGGATGTAGGTCTTCACTTCGTTTGAGCTGTACGGAACTTTCCGGTCTTCCTTATGGATCACATCAAGGTAATCGAGCTGGAGCATCGCCGAGAGGTCCCGGGTCGGCGGTGTCGAATAGACCGGGCCTTCGTACCCGTACTTGTAGAGGAGCGGGACAAGGGCACAGTGGTCAAGATGGGCGTGCGTAAGGACGACGGCATCCAGCTGCGCAAGCGGGTGGATCTCCGGCACATAAAGATACGGCGTCCCGTTCGAATTGTCCGGTTTCTCACCGCAGTCAATCAGTACCCGGCTGTCCGGAGTCGTGAGGAGGAAAGCAGCTCTCCCCACTTCGCGGCAGCACCCGAGTGTCGTGACCCGGACCCACTGGTCTTTTTTCGTCGCGTCCTTGTTCGTATCGTTCCGTGAGGAGAGGTCCCGGTGAATCCTTCTGCCAATCGTGCGCAGGAATTGTTTCCGTTCTTCGTTTACCGCACGGAGATACTGCCGGATTTGTTTTACGGTTGTACTCTCGATGGGCGGAGTCCGTACAACTTTTGGGGTCCAGCCGACATGTTTTGTGATCTCCCGCAGCGTGATCCCGTTCTTGCCTATTACGACACCGGGTTTTTCCGCTTCGATCAATACTTCCCCGGTATCAGGATCAAAAAATATGTCGGTGATACCGGCAGTTTCCGGTACAACGGATTTTATCTCGTTTGCTGCTTTTTCCGGGTCCTCAAGGATGGTGGGACGGACGACAATCCGTTTCCGCAAATCCCGGGCGAGGATCTTGATCAAATCTGCTTCGTCAGCGAAACGTTTCGGGTCATCCGTGTAGATGACAAGCTCAGGCCCTTCAAATTCGACCTGTGTCACAACGATGCCGCGAGGCACTTTTTCGTTGATTTTATCTTTGAGCTCTTTGAGCCGTTCTTCAATCTGCATAACTATAAACGTCCTAAAAAAAGGTTAAGCGGGAGTCTTTTGAAGATATTTTTTGAGAGCGTCCTCATTCATCTCCAGGTACTCGTCTTTTGTGATAACAACAACGTGGATACCCTCACCTGAACCGGCATCACGTTTCATCGCTGCTTTTAATCCACGGATCGCAAGTTCGATTGCCTCATCACGGGTCATGTCCTTGTGGAAGCGGTCTTCAAGCACACCGTATGCCATTGGCGAACCGGAGCCGGTAGCGACAATCTCTTCCTCTTTTGTTGCCCCGCCCATTGCATCAACTGAATATACGGATGGACCGGTTTCATCAAAGCCGCCGACGAGCAGCTGGACATAATACGGGAAATACCGGTTCTGGTTTAAGTAATTGGAGAGAAGCGTGGATGCAGCACCGACCGTGATCGAGCGTGACCTGCGTATCTGGTACAGGTTGCATTCGACAGTCAGGATACGGGCGAGCTGCTGGGCATCGCCAACGCCGCCTGCTGTGGTCATACCGATACGGTTTGCAACCTGGTAGACTTTCTTTGCCCGTTTGCTTGCGATCATAAATCCCATGGTCGCACGTTTCTCTGTGGCGAGGATAACCCCTCCGTTAAATACGAGACCTATGGTGGTCGTTCCCTTCATAGACTCTTCGTGCTGTTCTGGCACATTTACACCTCTAAAAATAAACTAACGCTAAAAATATGATAAAAGCGCTTTAAGGTATTAGATGATACAAGAAAACTTAAAGGTTTTTATTCTGCCGCTTGCCGGCAGAGCGCCCGGATCAGTTCCCGGTCATAGAGCATGGCAACAAGGCGTTTGTCACCGTTGACTACCGGCATCTGGTCGACACGGGACCGGCGCATCTTCAATGCACACTCACTCACTTCCGCGTTCTTCGGCACCGAGACAACGTTCTTTACCATTGCCTGTTTTACCGGGCGGTTCGGGAGCTGCACCTTTGAAATGCCAAAACTGATCGTGTGCGTATCGCGGATGCTCTCCCATGTCCACTCGTCATCATCCGTACCATTGGAAAAGTCGCTGACGCCAACGGAATCTTCGATGCTTGAGTTCCTGATAAGGTCACGTTCAGTGATGATTCCCTGAAGGATGCTGTCATGGTTTAAGATCGGTATGGCATCAACCCCGGAGATTTCCATAATCCGCCCGACAAGCGGAAGCGGAGTTTCTTCCCAGACGGCAAACGTCTGGCTTGTGTAGCTGTCCTTGATCTCTTCTTTGATCTTCATCTGGGCGAGCGCGTGGATGAGGTCTGCAACAGAGAGAAGACCGACAAGAATTCCGTCCTCGACAACCGGGAGCCTGCGGACTTTATGGGTGACGAGCAGGCGGGCTGCTTCGCGGATATCGGCATCGGGTTCGATAACGACAGGCTTTGATGTCATGAGGAGCCCGAGCTGGGTCTCTTCAGGTTTTCGCAGCAAATCCTTACGGGTGATAATCCCGACGATCTTTTTGTTTTTTATGACCGGGACGCCGGAGATGCCCGTGCGTTTGAGGATCTTCAGGACATCGTCCCGGTTGCCGGGAATCTCCACATGCACGACATCTGAGGTCATGTAGTTTTTTACCTGCATGCCGGCAGTCATGATCGCACCACCATGGTTGTGACCGCACTGTGGGACACGATGTACGCGCTGACACTTCCGATGAGGAGGCGATCCGCATTGCTTTTTCCATGGGAACCGACAACAATCAAATCGTTTCCTTCCCGCTCTGCGAGGTTAATAATCTCAGTACCTGCGTGTCCCTGTTCCATGTGACCGATAAGAGCAACCCCTTTTTCTGCTGCGTATTGTTTTGCTTTTTCGAGGACTGTTTTCCCCTCGGTTTCGAGTACCCCGTACATTATTTCAACTGTATTATCTGAAGGGAGTGAGGAGAAGAGGCCAGTCTCCACCACGTACACGGCATTTAGCTTTGCATTCCATACTTTTGCTTCGTCTACAGCCCGCTTAATGGCGAGTTCGCTCGCGGCTGATCCATCGATTGCAACAAGTATGTTGTTAAACACCGGTATCACCCAAAACAAACATGCCTCTTTTATTGAATTTACCAATTAAAAACAGTTTTGCCGATTTTGCCCGCGCATGCCCGTTTTACCAGAGATGCCAGCGGATCGCGGCTGAATCTGATTCCGGATTGAGCTGGATCGATGGTAAAAAGGGTCGCGCGGCAGCCTTCGTCGATAAAAGAGGGCATTCCGGTCAATGAAGATCCCTCCACCGCCGCCCGGAGGATCTCACGGGGACTGAGGTGATACACGGAAAAGACAAATGCCATTTCCGAGAACATATCCGGCGGGACAAACATTGCATTATCAGTACCGAGAAGTATTGTACATCCAAGGTCGAGCATCTCTCTGATTGGGGGGTGTCGCGCCGAAGAGGTAACGCCAAGGATCCAGTTTGACCGGGGACAAACTGATATGGGGATCTCCTTTTCTGCACAATCGCGGAGCTGTTTTTTTGTTGCATGGGTCATGTGGATCAGGAGATTTGGATCGAATGCAAGTGCCGCATCGATGTCATCTGCATCCCGTTCCCCGGCATGAAACGCGATCTTCTTTCCCTGTGCCCGTGCTCTATTTACCAATCGCTCAACATCGGGAAGATCGCGTGCACTGCTGATCCCAAGCCCGGCCGCTTCGCTCTCGCCGCCGTCCCTCCCGAAGATGACCGGCTGGAATGCGAGACCGGTTGCCGCTTCCTGTAATGCACGAACGCCCTCCCGTCCTCCCTCCCGGAAGTCAGCGCACCCGAAAGTGCCTCCAGTGATCATATCGTGAATACTTGCCCGCATACCGGAAACCAGATCCTCCCGGGATGCGGCAGCAAGGAGCCGGTGCTTGAGTCCAAAAGGAGGCGTGACAAGTGTTTCAAGATCTCCCGTTGTTGCACAGTCCATCGCGATCGTGTCCCCCAGGTGCGTGTGTGCATTGAAAAACGCCGGGCATATCCAGACCTGCGGGGCGCGGGGATTTGGTTCAATCGCGGTGATGATCCCGTTCCGGATCACAATATCGACTGGTTCGGCGGTGAGATCCGGGGAAACGAATGCGGTACCTGATATAACCTCGTTCATGGTGTGCTGTGTCTCTCTTTTATATATCGAGAAATGAAATATATTTCCATGGCAAAGAAGCAAGGTGGACGTTTATTATCTTCAGCTGGTCTCGTTAATTATTACGAGAGCGAAGACCGGCGCGCAGTTCACATCAGCCCGCTTGTGGTGATGGGAGCTGCGGCAGCAATCGGTATCATCATTCTTATCCTGAATGTATTTTATTAACTCCATTCTTTTTTTAATATGAAAAAGGCTTACGCCGTTTTCATGCTGTCGTTTGTGCGTGTCTGAATGATTCATGAATGTTTTTTAAGAAGTTTCCGGGTGATGTCTTCGTCTTTAGTGAAATAGAGGTTGTCATGCCCTGTCCATGCCGGGCAGTTCCGGAAGATGACCGCAGGGACGCCGTTGTTGCTCTCCCCCATCACAAAGTTTGCAAATCCTGCGATCTCGTCTACTACCGCTTCTTCAGTAATCTTGAGCAAGTGCCCGAAGAGATCGGTGTCGCCCCGGAAATCCCGGATGGCAGTGAATCCGCTCCACCCGATTGCATTTCCGGTCTGTCCGCGCCGGAACGAGCGCCCGCAGGTGTCGGTGATAATGACCCCGACATCTTTTCCCGAGATCTTCTTAATCTCATTTTTGAATTCCGAAGCCGCAGCCATGGGATCGGGTGGTAAAAAGATCACCATGCCGTCCTCGATATTGGACTGGTCAACACCCGCACGAACGCCGATGTGCCCGAACGAGAGCTCGGAGAGAATGAACGGGTGCTCCATGATAATATCCGAAGAGGCGTCGAGCACAGCCTGCACGAATCTCGGGTCTTCGCCGTTCAGTTTTGCAAGCCGTAATGCCCGTTCGGATGGTGTGAATGATGAGAGGGCTTTTGTGAAACCTTTCGCTTTTGAGTGGATGGTCGAGGCGATGGAGATAATATCGCCGTCCTGCAGCGGTATTCGTTCGCAGATCAAGGCTGCGATATTGTCGCCGGCTTTGATGAGCGGTAGTCCCTGTACCCCGATGACCTGAATGTGCTCCATCATAAGATCTCTATGAGTTAAACACACGATATCAGAGTTTCGTTTGTGTTTTTTTAAAAGTGATTATCTCCATTTCTTTTCGGGAGATTTGACCAGATACGTTTTCATTTTGCAGGGTCTTTTTGTATATCCAGGATAGCAACAAGTATTAATTGCAAGGTGCCGGAAAGCCCAAATATTTTGCACCGTTCTTCTCGATATATCAGGCAATACAAAAAAAGAGCTCCATTCAAATTAAATAGATCAAATTGGATGGATTACTCATGAAAAAAGAATTCATACTCAGTTTTTTTGCTGCTCTGGTTCTCGCTGTCGTGCTGGTGAGCGGGTGCACAGGTATGGGGTCAAAGAGTACAGCCCCGGCGGTAGTAAGCACGCCCACGCCGGAAATCGTTTACGTGATCGTCACAGCTGAACCGACCCCGCAGAGTGCACCAACGGTATCCAATAAAGATACAGCTGAAATCACCGCGGTAATTGCCGACTGGAACGCGAATGGGGATCCCTTTGTTACGGGTTTTGTTGAAAATAAAGTTGGGCGTAAAGTGACGGTTGAGGTGACGCTTTATGAGTTTGATCCCAGTAAGATAAAGATCGCAACCGCATCCGAACTCGTGGAAATCGATCCCTACGGGACATCCAGGTTCGACATCACTGCTGTCGGAGCCGGGGATAAGGGTGCCCGTGGCGGGACCTACCGCGTGTTTATCAGCAATATTTTCTGATATTAAAAAAACCGGACCCGCCGTGGGATAGATTCGACGATATATATTTATAGCGATAAGGTACAGGATGCAATTATTATGTACCTCATTCTCCGGTGTCCTGTATGCAAGACGTTTGCGTACGTGGACCGGTTCCAGAAATGGAAACTCTGTCCGGTTTGTGGTCATGCCTATGAAGTGGCACGGGTGCCGGTACACCTTGAGGTACAGGATTTTCATGAAGCCGAGAATATCGTTGCCGAAATGGAAAAATATCTTCACCGGATGAAGAAAAAGGACTTCACCCCGGAAGAGATCGAGGAATTGCGCCATCACTACGCAACATGGCTGCGGAAAAAAGTGTGAAGATATCGTTTCGGTTCTTGCGTTTTTATTTGTATACTGGTACAGGTTGACTGTATTGGGATATGGGACGGGCAGATCCCGCCAATCTCTTTTTTAAGCTCACACTCTTCACTCCCCACGCCAAAAAAACCGGCCTCTATTACTCGCCGGTATTCCGCTGTATCGATCAGCCCTCGCTGGGTGATGCGGCAATTTATGACCGATGAAAAGCGAGTACTGTGCAGGAGATTTTTATGGAGCAGTATGCCGTTGCAATAATCGGTGCCGGACCGGCCGGGCTTTTTTCCGCGATTCATGCAGCAGGTCAAAAATCTCCTGTGCTCCTCTTAGAAAAGAATACGCAGCCGGGAGCCAAACTCCGGATTACCGGGTCCGGGCAGTGCAACCTCACGCATGACGGTGCGATAGCCGCGTTTTTCTCCCACTATGGTAAAAACGGGAATTTTTTAAAACCTGCACTCCGCTCGTGTACGAACACAGACCTTATCCGGTTCTTTACCGAACGCGGGTGCGCGATGGAGACTGAAAAGACCGGGAAAATTTTCCCGGTAAGCCGCAAATCCGCAGATGTTCTGGGGATTCTTCTCAAAGAATGTCATGAACGAAAGGTCAGGCTCATGTGCGGGGAGTCAGTAGTAACTGTTACTTCAGATCCTGATGGTTTTCTTATCAGGACAGCACGAGGGCAGTATCATGCACAAAATCTGGTAATCACAACCGGTGGGGCCTCCTATCCCAAAACCGGATCCTGTGGTGACGGGTTCCGGTTCGCTGCAAGCCTCGGGCATACAATCATCCCGACTGCGCCGGCACTCACGCCGATACTTATTGCAGACAACCCGTTTTCAGAATTGTCCGGTATCTCTTTTACCGGTATGCACTTTTCTGTCTGGCGGGCAGGGAAAAAAGAATTTGATTCCACGGGGGATGTCCTCTTCACGCACGAAGGGTTATCCGGACCCGGGATCCTTGATTGTTCGCGGGCGATCCTACCCGGGGACGAGATCCATGTGTCATTTCTTTCCGGTACGATGACCCGGGACGCATTTGCTGTTGATTTTTCCGGGCGTGTTCTTGCGAGCAGCAAAAAACTGGTAAAATCCGTACTCCTGCACTACGATATTCCCGAACGACTGGTGCAGGTCCTGATTATGAGTGCCGGTGTCCCGGAGGGGCTTACCTGCGCTCATCTTCCCGCATCACTCCGGGCGCAAGTGATCACGGTCATCACAGATTTTTCACTTACGGTTGCCGCTCTCGGGAATTATTCCGTTGCGATGGTGACCCGGGGCGGTGTCGCGCTTCCGGAAGTGAACCCGAAAACGATGGAATCCCGGATTATTCCCTATCTCTATTTTGCCGGGGAAGTACTCGATATCGATGGCGATACCGGAGGGTACAATCTCCAGGCTGCATTCTCGACGGGGCGGTGCGCGGGTGTGGCAATCCGGAACCGGTTGCAGGAAAGATGACGGGTAAAAAATAATGGGGATTTCAGGCACAACGATTACTTTGCATATGCATCAACGAGATCCCGTGCAGTGATTATCCCTGCAATCTTATTCTTTTTCATAATCGGCAACCGCTGGACATGCTGTGCAGCCATTATCTTTGCTGCTTCATGGATACTGATACCGGCAGGAGCTGTTTTTATGGGAGCGGAGCATGCTTCACCGACCTGAGTATCAAGCGGTCTGCCCTGAACAATAAATGTCGAGAGGAGGTCCCGTTCTGTAAATATCCCCAATGGTTTTCCATCACGGATTACAATCACGCTGCCGACCCGCTCTTTCCCCATAATACCGGCAACGGAAAGAACAGTTTCATCATCATCGACGCTGACAATCTTCTTTGTCATAAAATCATCGACAACAAGCGATGTCTCCGGGGCATCAGGCATCTCACGGATCAGGTCGGATGCGGTGATAATCCCGGCGAGCTTACCGCACTCAAAGACAACCAGTCTCCCTTTCTTATTGATCATGGTCCGTGCCGCCTCCCTGATCTCGAAAGGCGGGCATATCCTGATGAGTGGATATGACATGACCTGTTCGACCAGCGTTTTTTCCAGGTCCAGATTGCATGCAAGAACCTTGGTGAGCAGGTCCCGCTCCGTCACAATAGCAACAGGTGTTCTGTATTTTACTACGACGAGGCTTCCAATGTGCAGTTTACCCATGGTCTTTGCTGCCTGCATCATCGAAGATTCAGGAGTTGTCGTGATGACCTTGCGGCTCATGATGTCAGTCACTTTCAGGTGACGTTTGGATTCCTTGTAGGCCCGATCGAGCACACTCGGGTTTTCAATGACAGATTTTTTAGGTACTGGCATGATGATCACCCCAATGTGAGAATTGAGTCTGGGGCATTAAAGGTTTCGGTGCCATTTCTCTTGAGGTGAAGTAAAAACCTGATCTCCCAGGAGACGAAGATTGTATTCGCCCGGATAACCTGAACCCGGGTAAGGATGGCTCGGTAACACCCGGTTCATGGCGTGCCAACGGGAAAATATGGGGATTGATTAAATAAAACACGTAGTCAACAATGTGTTATGAGTGCCCGGGCATTCTTCTCTTCATTCAGGAAAAAAAATTCCAAGCACATATATCCAATCACTTCCCAGTACGGAAAAGGGAGAATATGACAGAGGAAACTAACAGAAGTGACGGATCCCATCTGACGAAGGGCAGGCTGGAAGCGCTATCGGATGGTATCTTCGCGTTCGCGATGACACTCCTTGTAATCGGCCTCGCCGTGCCGGATAAGGCGACACTGGTACCATCAAATGCGTATGCTCTTCAGGTTCTCATCAACCTCTATTCCGCTTTTCTCCATTATGCTCTCGCGTTTCTTATCCTCGGGGCGTTCTGGCTCAGCCAGCACATACAATTCCATTCAGTAAGGAATCCCGATAAGATATTCACCTGGATTAATCTCGTGACGCTCATGTTTGTTGCATCCCTCCCCTTTTCAGCATCCTTTTCCGGCGCTTTTTCCGGTGTCCCGGTCGGTGCAATGGTATTTGAGTTAAATCTCCTTGTTATCGGTATAGGCCTGTCCCTACAGTGGTGGTATGCCACGGACGGCAACCGGCTGGTAGAATCGACGCTGACACCGGCATACATCAGGAAAATCCGTTTCCGGAACCTTGTTGTCCCTGCGGTCTCCATCGTAGGTATCATGTTCGCACTGGCGGGAAACTCCTGGAGTACGGCAATATATATGACGCTCCCGATTGTCTTTTATGGTGTGGAGCACTCCTTCGGATGACACTGGAACAAGGGAACTCCGGACCCGGATTAGCAGGGAATGCCTGCTGATCACCGTGGGAACGATATGTACAGGTGATTCCGATGGAACCGTGAACCGATATATAAAACAAAAGAATTATCCTCCCGTGAATCCTTTTTTTTACCACAATGAACATAATAATGCTTCTTACCGCATTCGTGCCATGGATCGCGTTCACCCTTGTTGCTGAAGTTCCCGTGGGAACTCCCCTGACGCGTCTGACCACTGCCTTTATTGTCGGTATAGTGATCACCGTCCTGACAAGTTACAAACAACTGCTCAAGGGCTATATCCTTTCCATTGTCACGATTGTGTTCTTTGTCGTGTTCTTCATCCTGATTATCGGCTTAAAATACTACTATCTCGCGAACTACATTTCGGTTCTCTCGATGCTGCTCCTTATGGTCGTCTGCTGGGCGACGATGTTGTTCCATTTCCCCTTCACCCTCCAGTATTCCAGGGAAGGCGTGGAACCCGAGCGTGCCAAAAGTGCACCATTCATGCGGGTAAATTATATCATCACAGCAGTATGGGGAATTGTATTCACTCTCGGCTTTGCGGTGGACTTCTTCCTACTCCTCCGACCTGAACCGGGCCTTATGTTCTTTGACAACCTGAAATGGGTCTTCATGGTAATCGCTATCGTCTTTACCGTGTGGTATCCGGATTATGTCCATAAGCAGAGGGCGCTGCAGGCGATTGCGGAGATGAAATCGAGAGAATAAAAAATGGGTAGAGGCCAATTCTCATATTTTTTTTATTGACAGAAGCGCGAACATCGTAAAAACGAAACGTGTGTACACTCCTCTGGGGCCTTCTATTCAGTAATCCCTCATTAAAAATATAACTTGATTTTTTATTTTATCACAGTCAACAATGTGTTATTTAAAAAACTGTATTTTGGTCAGAGAAAAAGATTCAGGGAATTTTTATTCCCAAAGAAATCTCTCTTTATCGAACGGATCGAATTCCTTCTTTATGAAAATCATTTTCATCTGCATAATCAATCCCGAATAATTACCTTCAGATTCCAATTTTTCAAAGATTTCATCTAAATAGACAATGTTAATCTTTTTATTTGTTAATTCTGCTTTTTCTTGTTGTTCTTTTTGTTCGATAAATCCATTGAGAGGAATCACACCTTCGCCCCTCGGCAGATCTTCAAGGATATATTCAAATTCTGATTCAGGTATTTCTCTTGACATCAGGAATAAGATCTTGGAAATTGGTTTATTGACCTTTTTTAGATGCTTCTCGATTAGATCGAAGTTTTTTAAAATTGATTTCATTTCGTTCGGATCAAATGATAAGTGCGTCTTTACTTGGCCAATAATGATTTTTTTCTGGGTTTCCAAGAGTACATCAATATCTGTACCTGGAATTTCCCTATGACAATCAATATCAACAATTATTTCTTTCCATTTTTGTTTTATCAAATAGAATAGGGAGATAAACTCACCAATCAATCCTCGACTAGAATCTGAAACTGCATTTTTATGTTTTTCTTTCTTGATACCGTAAGTGTGCTCGGATTTATATTTCTTAATGAGGCTCTCATCTGGAATGGAATATAGATGATAATCAATTATATCAGAACGACTTTCTGCATATTTTTGAATAACTTTCCCGATTACAGAGCGAAAATCCCCGTTATCCTTAAAAATAAGCCAATGTGAACCATCTGAAAACATCCCGATTAGAGGATTGAATAATGCATAATAAACAAGTTGGCTGAATTCATCTTCTCTGACAAATAATTCAATAATCTCAAGTTTAGTTTTGTTTTCTCCTTTTGCACCTCTTTCAATTTGTTCGATTGCTCCGAAGAAGTAGTGAATTAAAATGCTCTCATCTAAGTCGAAATTTTCAAAAAATCGTGTTCTGCGATTTCTAAGGACCTCCGTTAACTCATCATAACTTTCGATTTTGTCTTTGTCGATTGTTTTTTTAACGGAGTTAAAAGTCATATCGAATAGCTGTTTATTCTTTATTTTCTCCAAATGTAAGTCAGATAATATTGTATCAAAAGTGCTATGTAGTTCTAACCAATCGTTTATACCAGAGAAATTTTTTTGAAAATATCTCTTTTTCGATGGCATGATTGTTGAATAAAGATATTCAAGACATGTTCGATATCCTTGAAGATATTCAGATTTCTTTGATTCGATTCTTTCATTGCATAAAATGTAATTTTGTTTTTGTTGCTTTGGCATTAGATAAAATATAAGGTTACCTGGATGAAGCGGTTCACCAATTGTTGATTCAGCATTGAAATCTACACTATAGCGAATATAATTGTAGTTTGCAACTATATTTTCAAGAATTAATTTTCGTTCGAGATGGGGATTATTATTGATTCTTTCAACTGAGAATTTTTGTTGAATTTGTTTATCAATAACTCGTAATTTTTCACGCAGTTGAGAGACCAAATCATCAAGTTTCTTTTCATCAAATAGATCGCTATTACGAATTGTAGATAGATGTTTACGAATTGAATTTAACTCAAGTATGTATGTTCCTTCTGAATGATTTGAAAGAATTTTTTGGACATCATGATCTTCCAGTGTATTCTCGCCCCACTTAATCCGGTCTCTAAGTTGTTCATCTTGTATTAGACCCTCAAGATTCAATAGTAAATTGATAATTACGATTTCAACGAAATAGGTGTATCCACGATATGCAGTATTGAAAGGAATCCCCCTTTCTTTAAACTCATTTTTTATTTTGGTTATGTCTGTAATTTTTAGAGCAATTTGCAGATTATTGTAAAATGAATCATAAAATGTGGGTAACCAATTCATAATTAATAATTATGCAATTGAATTTTATTACTTGTGATTATTCTAACAAAAGATTCCTCTTATCCTGATAGAATTCCTAATTGTGATCGCGTGAGTTGAGTGCCCTCCCGCTCAATACCTAAACCCAGCACCGCACATCTGGTACCCGCTAGAGGCACCACCACCGGCCCACGGCCAGCCCCGGCACTCCTCGCACCTCATCGCTCGGCTTCCATCATTCCCCACCGAAATTCCATCTGTAAAAATTTCTTTCTAACCAAAATCCGGTTGACCAAAAATTTCCAAAAACAATTTCGCCAAAAACTTTTCCCGGGATTTTCACAAAAAATTTTTCCGGCAAACGCGATGAACGCTTGGTTCGCGATTTTCCAAAACGCCGCCGCACTTTTCGCGAGAATTCCTGCATCCGAGCCCCACGTCATGCAGACGACCCTGAATCCAAGCCCGTATCAGCCTTATTCTCTTTGATCACCCTTAGTGACGGTAAGTCAATCCGGGTTCAATATGGACTCCGATTAGGTTTTGACAGGGTGAATCCGGGCTCGTTTTGGGCTCCGTTTCCAAAAGTCCTCTAAAAATCGTTATTTTCGAAATCGGACGATTTTTAATGGATTTAATAGTGCAGGTTTTGTGGGCAAATCTTTCTTAAAACAGGCTAACCCAGCACTTCAAAAACGATCGCGGTTTAAAGGGGTTCTATGGGGCTCCAAACGCATTATATCGGGCTCAATTTTGCCCCCGTTTGGCAAACGGAGCCCGAATTACCCCATTAATTCTACACGATTTATCATTTTCACGTCATATACGTTTTTGGTCATGTATGGTTGAACACGTGGACACCATTTCCGGTTTTTCCGGAAATTTTTCAAACGCAAAAAAGATTTTCCGGATTTTTTGCTGCCAACAAATCTCTTACGGAAAATTTTGTCAATGAGTCCACGCGCCCCCGTGATTGATCAGGGCCCCGGAATCTATTGAGTATGCAGAAAATGTGTGCGGCATGGGAGAACATAAAAGAAATATTGACGGGACTTCTTTTGGTAAAATCCCATTGTGAATTAACTACGTTTTTATACGGTGCAGATAATCTTTTCCGGTACTGGTGATTTTCTGATGCGCTCAAAATACTTCTTTATCTTGATTGCGGCTGGATTAATTGGTCTCATCCTTGTCGCAGGCTGCACTTCATCCCCTGCCACCTGTCCGGCTGCACCCGCACCGGCAACAGCGAATGTGAAAAACATCGCTTCAGCGATCCCGCAGTTCGATGCCTATGCCGAAAAAACATTCCAACGAAGCGGGGTCCCCGGTATGGCAGTCGCCATCGTAAAGAACGATACCGTCGTTTACCTGCGGACGTTTGGCGTGAAGAACACGACAACGAAAGAGCCGGTCGATAATTTCACCCGTTTCCAGCTGGCATCCATTTCGAAATCCTTCACGACAGCAACTATCGCATCGATGGTTGGTGACGGCGAACTCTCCTGGGATGACACGATCATCTCGCGCAACCCCGGGTTCCGGCTGAACGATTCCTATCTGACGGAGCATGCCACCCTGCGGGATCTCCTCACGCACCGGACCGGTCTTCCCGCGTATGCCGGCGACGATCTCCAGTATGAACTCGGATACAACCGCTCCGAAATCCTGGGGAATTTATGGCAGATCAAGCCGGTCTCCGGGTTCAGGACAGCCTATAATTACACGAATGCCGGCGTTACGGTCTCAGCAGAGACCGCAGCAAAACGGGCAGGCATGCCATGGGAGACACTCGTTACGGAACGGGTAATTGTCCCGGCCGGTCTCGCAAATACCAGTCCGCGGTTTGTTGACTTTGCATCATCACCCGATCACGCAGATACGTATGCACTGGTTAACGGCACGATGACTGCTCAACCCCTGATAAACGACGACCCGAACAGCCCCGCCGGGGGCGTGAGTTCCACGATCACCGACATGACCCGGTATGCCCGTCTCCAGTTGAACGATGGAACCATTGACGGGAAACAGATAATCGCCGCACAGGCACTCCGTGAAACCCACTCCCCGCAGATGATTATGAGATGGACAAATACCAGTATCACAACGTACGGGATGGGCTGGGAAGTTGCTTCAGCGAACGGGCGCATAACTGTCGCACACGGGGGCGACCTCTCAAGCGGCGTCTCCACGCTCATCACCTTGTATCCCGAAGATAAGATGGCGATTGTCGTTCTCACGAATGCATTCCCCGAAGGTCACACACTCTGTGCTGCAATAACCAACGGGTGGAGTGACCTGTACTATACCGGGAAAATGGACCGTGACTGGTATGGTGAGCTGGACGCAAAGATCAAAGAGGCACTCAAACTAATGCATCCGTGACTAGTCCTCCCGAAAAGCGTACGCTCGCACCCGCACAACCCCCACTACGTGAGCCGCAGATAAATCCTTTAACCCTGTTTTTTATTCCAGCCCAGTTTGTCTATGATGTATTTTGTTTCGTCCTGCGGTTTGCTCCGGGCATCCCGTGGCTGGACAACGAGCGTGATCGCGTCCCTGAGCGGGATGGCCGTTCCCTTCTCCTTGCACAGGACATAATCGCCGTTGAACCTTTTGAGTGCCTTAATAAACGCATCGAGAATCTTTTTTCGGCTGGCAAGATCGCTCTTTTTTAATTTCATCAGATGTTCAAAGATTGAGACATCGATGAGTGTCGATGCCATCCAGCTGATCTCGCAGGTGTACCCGAAGATCCAAGCGATGTGGGAATTCTTTGTCGTACTGATAAAATCGTCGATGTTGTTTCCCACGCTGCAGGAACCGATGAGGACTCCTTCGATGTTGGAATAGTTCGCAGCGTTTTTTACCGCACGAAACATCGCCGGGAGTTTCATGCCCGTCTTTGCCTTGAGCCCGCCGATCCGTTTCCCGTATCCATGAGCAGCGACATACAAAAAGAGCCGGTCTTCCCGTGTGTTCGTGAGATCATCGGTGAGTGCACGCCGGAACCCGACTTTCTCGTAGAAGTTCGCGTAGTAGATGTTGAAATCACCTTCGTAACTCTCGAGCCCTTGGAGAAATGACAGAACAGACGGGCGTTTGGGTTTCTGCTCCGGTGTCCACCAGAGTCCTTCAATCACGAGGAGTGCCATGCTGCTCATGGATGCTGATCCCTCGGCGAAAATGTACGGGTTTCGTGAATCATACCAATCATTCCGTAAAGAAAAAGATCCTGTGCAAAGGGATAATGATATCGAAAGAACGGCTCAATTTCCATTCGTTAAGACGAAGATTTGCATCAGTGTGCTGTTTCCGTACAGAAGATGGGTGAATGGCTTTACCCGGAAAAAATTTTCAGATCCAACCGGTTGCCCATGCCCACATGTTGTGGAGCCCGGTAGAGATCACGACACCGGGATCGATCCCGAGCACCGGGAAGACGAAGATGAAGTACAGGATCGTGCCCAGAAGACTCCCAAGGTTTGCGAGTGCAGCGACAAGCACGACTTTAAACAACGGGATCTTCGCCATCTCCGTGATCGAGTCTGCCTCATAGATCTTCCGGAAATCCGAGACCGGCGGTTTTCTCACCCGTGCTTCCACATATGCGGCTATCCATCCGGCATGGAGCATTGGGTTTAATGATGTCATCCATGCGACGACAAAGCAGGTGAGCGCGGAGTATGGGTGTCCACCGGCGATAAGGGTGAAAAGTGCGGCAAGCACGCCGTGGATGATCACCCAGAACAGGAACGCTTCCAAAAGGACATTCCAGCCGACTCCCGAGAAGGCGATTGCGGCGAGGAGGAATGCAAAGAGCGCAGTGACGGCAAACCCGAATATTTTTGCCCAGGGAAACGACTTCGGTTCGCGGGTGAGCGAGTCAAATGGCGGGAGTGTTTGAGGGGCATCCAGGTAATTCTGGACTCCCTGCCGGTGTCCCGCGCCAAGGACTGCGAGGATCTTTCCCTCAGGTCTCTGGGCTTTTAAGAGGATGAGCTGGTGCGCGATGAATGCGTCGCGTTCATCAATAAGCGCCCGTGCACCGTTCGGGGAGAACTTGCGGAATTCTTCCATGACTGCATCGATCACATTCTGCTGCTTGAGGGATTCGATATCGATCTCCTGACCTTTGTCAATTTCAGCAATCGATGTAATCAGCGCGTAGAACATCTTGAGTTTCTCGATAAACCCGAGCGATTTCCAGAACCGTAAAAGCGTGAGCCGGATGTCACGGTCAACAAGCGCAATCGCAATTCCCCGGCTCTCTGCGCTTGCGATGGCGGCTTTCATCTCGGCACCGGGTTCAACGCCGACATCCACGCCAATTTTTCTCTGGAGATAGGCGAGCAGCCACTGGACGAGGAGCGAGTTGAAGTTCTTGACTTCAAGCACGTCCTGGACCGTCGGGTCCCGGGCTTGTTTTTTCAATGCGGAAAAGCGTGCAGGGTCAAGCTCGATTGCGACGACTTCGGGATTGAACTCTCCGATTGCTGCCTCGACTTCTTCAACACTCTTTTGTGAGACATGCGCTGTCCCGACAATCCTAACCTCTGCCATTGATCACCGTTATTCCACCACTATTTGCGTTTGAACCACTTTAAGGATGAGGTGGGGTCAAGGGTGATCGCGATTTTGTGGAGTGCACTAAAAAATTTCCCCGAGACCTGATGCAAGCGGTTTACAGATGAAAAAAATGGATGGACACTGTTTGCCGCGTTTCATACCTGCATATCATAACGGGCATTGGGTTCACGCGGCAAATGTTCTTTATAACCCCTAACATTTCTGTTCACAGGTCATCATCGCCATCTGGTTGTTCCCGTACTGGCCGCTGCACATCTCAACACAGTTCTTGCACCGTTCAAATGCCGGGTCCAGCGCCAGCTGGCACGAGCCCTGGACGATATGACAGCTGGCAAATTGCCGGCACCGGTCTCCGGGCGCATATTCCGCCGTGCAGAAATTGACCGGCTGTGCCCCGCACCGGACTGCAAGCCCGTGACAGTTCTCCATGCCGCAGGTAGTATTTGCCGGGACGGGAGTCGTTGGTACCGGGGATATAAACGGGAGACCGGCAAGCCATTCTGAAGTGCAGCCACTCACAAAAACGGCAGACACGATCAGTACGGCAGAGATAAGGAACAGGTATGGCAGTCTCATCTTTTCTCACTACATATCTGATTCACAATATGGGCTGATGAATCCACCGCCAGCCGGGATGTAAAATCTTCATAATGAAGAATCTTTAATGGCACAAAGATCGGATATGTCGTAGAAGGATCTCATGTACGCAATTGAGACCGGAAATCTCACGAAACAGTTTGGCAGACTTGTCGCTCTCAACAACATCACGTTTACGGTAAATTCCGGAGAAACGTTTGGGTTTCTCGGGCCGAATGGCGCCGGGAAAACCACGACTATCCGGATATTGACCGGCATCACCCAGCCGACTGCAGGATTCGCCTCGATCTTCGGGCACGATGTCCAGAAAGAGACGATCCTCGCACGCCAGTCCATCGGTATCGTTCCTGAAACGTCAAATGTGTATGACGATATCACCGCGTGGCAGAACATGATTTTTACTGCGGAACTCTATCATGTCGGCCGGAGTGAACGCGAGAAACGGGCAAAGACCCTGCTTGAGACGTTTGACCTCTATGAGCGCAGGAACGACAAGGCCCACGGTTTCTCAAAAGGCATGAAACGGCGGCTGACACTTGCGATGGGGCTTGTCAACAGCCCGCGCCTGCTCTTTCTCGACGAGCCCACGTCCGGACTCGATGTTCAGAGCAACCTGATCATACGGGATATCGTCACCGATCTCGTGAGGGATGGCGTCACCGTTTTTCTCACCACCCACAACATTGAGGAGGCAAACGTGATGTGCGACCGTGTCGCGATCATCAACAAAGGGCGTATTGCCGCTATCGACACGCCGGAACGATTAAAAAAGACCATCCAGAGCGTCCAGTCTATCGAGGTTGCGTTTGATCGCACTGCACCGGACCTGCTTTCTGAACTCCGAAACCTTCCGCTCGTCAACGATGCGAAAAAAGAGGGAGACAAGATACGGCTCTATACAGAGGACCCGTCAGAAGTTATCGAGCGCGTGATGGAGTACGCACGGACAAAAAAATTGAAAGTGATTGCCATTACGACGCTGGGGCCGAGCCTCGAAGATGTCTTCATCCGGCTCACCGGCTTGAAAGCGCGATCGGGGGGGTACTATGCCAGCGATTGAGCTCATGACATTTATAGGGCGCGTGCCCCGTGAGTTGGCCGCTGCGTGGGCGATCGCACGAAAGGATATGCGCACGTACTATATCAGGCCGAATATCATTGTCATGGGAATCCTGTTTCCCCTGTTTATGTTCCTCGCGTTTGCAATTGGCAGAACCGATCCCCCGGGCACCCTCATCCCCGGGCTCATCGCCATCACGATCCTTTTCTCTGCCTCATCCATCGAACCGGTCTCGATCCCGATCGAACGGCGGGTAAAAACCTTTGACCGCCTCATCTCCGCCCCCATCTCCATGCACTCACTGGTGCTTGGTGAGAGTATGAGCGGATTTCTCTACAGTCTCGGGATCGCCATGTTCCCGCTCGCCATTGGAATCATCGTCTTTGGAACGCCCATTGTTTCGGTATTTGTACTCGTCATCGGTCTTGTCCTTGGCGCGTTCTGTTTTGCAACAATGGGGACGCTGCTCGCTTCGTACCCCACCGAGAACGTTGGCGACGTCATGTCTGTTTTAAACCTTATCAGGCTCCCGCTCATCTTTATCTCCGGGGTCTTCATCCCTATTGCGACAATGCCTCAGATCGGTCAGGTGATTGCGTATCTTTCCCCCCTGACATATGCAAACGACCTGATCCAGTATGGCTATACCAGCACCACGCATTTTGGTCTGCTTATTGACATCATCGTCCTTTTTGTCTATATTCTGCTCTTCCAGTTTATCGCGCACGGGTTGTACAAAAAATTCAATGAATAAGATATCGTTCCCATTTTTATCGCGCTCTTTTTGAAACCCGTTTGAGTAACTCAGGAATTTATTTCCCGGATACGCTCATTGCATCCATCATATTCCCTCTCACGTTGCGGGTATCGATTTATTAATACACCCCAACTCATAATCACTGGATAAAGAGGCGTCGCATGAAGATCGCAGTTGCAGGAAAAGGCGGCGTAGGCAAGACACTCGTTGCGAGCGGGATCGCATGGTCACTTGCCCGTTCCGGGCATACTACTATCGCCATCGACGCCGATCCCTCGCCCAACCTCGCTTTGTCGCTCGGAATCCCGGAAAAAGATGCGGCAGCAATTGTCCCGGTATCCGAGAATGATTCATTGATCCGGAAAAAAACCAGCACCGGATTTCCCGGAGTGTACAACCTGAATTTTTCCGTTGATGAGGTTATCCGCGATTTCTCCCTTGCAACCCCCACGGGAGTCCACCTCCTCGTTATGGGCACGGTAAAATCGATGGGATCGGGGTGCACCTGCCCGGCGAACAGCCTCATCCGAACCCTGCTCCGTCATCTCGTCATCGAGAGGGATGAAGCCGTAGTACTTGACATGGAAGCCGGGATCGAACATCTCGGCAGGGGAACCGCAGAAGGCGTGGATATGATGCTCGTGGTAACAGACGCAAACAAAAAATCGCTTGAGGTTGCCGGGACTATCAGGCGCATGGCGCTCGATTCCGGTATCTCCCGTGTCGAAATTGCAGGAAACAGGGTTGCGAGCGATGGAGAGAAAAAGGCCATTGTCCGGTTTGCACAGGAGCACACCATACCGGTTATTGGTTTCATCCCCTATGATCCCGATGTGTTCAGTGCGGGTATTCGCGGCGAGCCGGTGACTGCCTTGCAGGGAACAGCTGCCTTGCAGTCAATTGAAGAGATCACGACAAAAATTA
The DNA here is from genome assembly GCA_963676405.2 of uncultured Methanoregula sp. Taxonomy (GTDB): domain Archaea; phylum Halobacteriota; class Methanomicrobia; order Methanomicrobiales; family Methanospirillaceae; genus Methanoregula. Next base: position 154,760 of record CAXXQB010000027.1, on the reverse strand, counting down.
CCCAAATCATTGGCTGGAAAAATCACAATCCCCCACGGAGCGTGCGCACATGAAGACGCTCGTCACCATGGGACGGGGCGGGACGGGCAAGACAAGTTTTGTCGCTCTCGCGGCGAAATATTTCATTTGCCAAGGAGATGTTCCGCTCCTCCTTGTGGATGTTGACCCGGACCAGAACCTCGCAGAGATGGTGGGCGTGGATCTCGAACGCGAAGGGGTAAAGACCATTGCCGAACTGGTGACCGAGACCTTCATAAAAAAAGGTGGCACTATGACGGGGATCTCACCTGCGGAACGGATCGAGACTGCGGTACTATCGCGGGGACTGTACGAAGGGGATGCGTTTGATCTCATCGCGGTTGGCACCAAATGGGTGGAGGGATGCTACTGTCTTCCCGACGCGGCACTGAAAGGGGCGCTTGGGGCACTTACAAAGAATTACCGGTATGTCTTAATCGATTCACCGGCAGGACTTGAACACCTGAACCGGAAGATCACGACACGGGTTGATGATATCTTTGATGTGATGGGGCCCTCGCACAAATCCTTTGAACACGTGAAACGGGCATACCGGATCGCACGCGAAGTCGGGATCGGCTTTGAACATTTTTACATCGTAGGTGGGTACCAGTTCCCGGAAGATCTTGAACGCGTGGTACAGGAAGAGACCTTGCAGCAGTACCTGGGGATAGGTCGTATTCGATGTGCAGGTACAAAAGTCGGTGATTGCCGGGCGATCGCTTCTCGATATCCCAACTGATAATCCTGCGTACCGTTCAGTCGGGCAATTGATGGAACGTGCAGGCTATGGCCGGAATTGAAACTCACTCAAAACCTCATTGTCCTATTGTAATGACAAGGTGACAGAACAAGCGGTATATGGTAATAAGAATTGAAAATTCCGGACTCGCACATTTCACCGGGAAATTCAAGAAAAGATGTAATGAGAGATGAGTGGATGCTCCCTCATTTTAATGGGATTGTTTCACACAAGGGCAATAACAAACCTATATAGTGGATCCGGTACAGTACAGATTAAAAACCGGTTGTGGACTCATTGACTGGCAAGGGCATCAATATCAAGATCAAGGAATTGCAGTCCGATATCGGGTATATCAAAGGCCTCGAACTCTCCATCGGGAAGTTCTCCCAAGAAAAATGGACCGAGCAGGAGGGACCGACCCCGTTTCCTTCGATTACCGCCCTCCGTGACTGGGATAAAAAACTTCTCGCCCGCTACCCGCCGTTTTACCTGCCATTCTGCGATCTATGTTGTCTCTGCACCTATGGAAAATGCGATCTCACAGGAACTAAAAAGGGAGCATGCGGGATTAACATTGCGGCGCAGCAGTCCCGGATGGTGCTTATTGCTGCGTGCATCGGTGCTGCCACGCATATCAGTCACGCGCATGAACTCGTGACCCATGCAATCCGGAAATATGGGCATGATCTCCCCTTGAACCCGGGAGGTTTCGCAATTGAAGTGGAAGCACCGGTCATACGCCTTGTCTGTGGCATAAAACCGGAGAAACTCGGCGACCTCGAAGTAGTGCTGGAATATCTCGAAAGCCAGCTCACCCACCTCCTCTCCGCTACCCATACCGGACAGGAAGGTGATAATATTGATTTTGAATCCAAGGTGCTCCATGCCGGTATGATTGACCAGGTGGGTATGGAGGTTGCTGACATTGTTCAGATCTCCGCATTCGGGTACCCGAAAGCGGATCCTGATGCCCCTGTTGTCGATCTTGGTATGGGAACCGTCGATACGCAAAAGCCGGTTATCCTGATTATAGGTCACAACGTCCCACCGGCAATTAATATCGTTGATTACCTCGCGGCAAACCGGCTTTCCGACCAGGTCGAGGTGACCGGGATCTGCTGCACGGCAATTGATATCACCCGGTACACGCCCCGGGCAAAGATTATCGGACCCATGTCGTGGCAGCTCCGGTATATACGGAGCGGTATTCCGGACGTGATTGTGGTTGACGAGCAATGCATCCGTACCGATGCGCTGGCAGAAGCCGGTGCAATCGGTGCGCCATTTATCGCAACATCTGAGAAGAACTGCCTGGGACTACCCGACCGGACCCATGATGAGCCTGATGAAATTGTCGCGGATCTTGTTTCCGGGAAAACTCCCGGCGTCCTTATTCTTGCCCCGGACAAAGTGGGGGAGATCGCAGTACGGGTAGCACGCGCTGTCGCACCTGAACGGAAGAAAAGCGGTGCAATCCTGGGATTAAAAGAGATTACCGAACTTGCCAAAACCTGCACGCAGTGCAAGCTGTGCCGGAGGGCGTGCCCCAATGACCTTCATATCCCGGAAAGCATGAAGGCGGCGGGTAAAGGGAACACCGCGATGCTAAGCGACATGTACGAAGAATGTGTCGGGTGTGGCAGGTGTGAAGAGGCATGCGTGCAGAAGATCCCTGTTCACACGCTCATCATATCGGCTGCTGCCGGAAAAACAAAAGAGGAAAAATACAGGATTCGCGCCGGGAGGGGAGCGATACAGGATGTGGAGATCCGAAAAGTGGGCGGGCCCCTTGTGCTGGGAGAGATACCCGGTGTTGTCGCGTTTGTCGGGTGCGCCAACTACCCGAAAGGCGGAAAAGAAGTTGCCGAGATGTGTGTAGAGTTTGCGAAGCGCCGGTATATTGTCTGTACTTCCGGGTGTGCCGCAATGTCTGTTGCAATGTACAGGGACGAGGAGGGCAAGACCCCATACGAGCAGTACCCGGGCAGCTTCGATGCCGGCGGTATTGTGAACGTAGGATCGTGCGTTTCGAATGCGCATATCTCTGGCGCTGCAATAAAAATTGCGAGTATTTTTGCGCGCCGCACCCTCCGGGGGAACTATGAGGAGATTGCCGATTATGTCTACAACCGGGTGGGAGCCGTCGGGGTTGCATGGGGCGCGATGTCCCAGAAGGCAGCAGCAATCGCAAGCGGTTTCTGGCGGCTCGGTATTCCCGTTGTGGTCGGACCGCACGGCACAAAATACCGGCGGATGCTCTTGGGGCGGGCGGATAAGCAGGAAGATTGGTACGTGCATGACAGAAGGACCGGTGAGCAGGTCTATGTTGGTTCTGTACCGGAACACCTGTTTGTTGCCGCCGAGACAAAAGAAGAGGCGATGGTGATGATTGCAAAGCTCTGCATGCGACCGAATGATACGAGCAAAGGCAGGGCAATCAAACTCACCAATTATATCGATCTGCACAAACGTCAGTTCGGCACGATGCCCGATGATATGTACCGGTATGTCCGCACGATGACCGATGTCCCGATCACGATGAAAGCAGAGATCACCCGGCACTTAAAGGCGCACGACTGGACAGAGAACACGATTCCCGACCCCACGCTGCTTTCCCGGCAGGTCATCAAGAAGGATCGGTGATTTTGTATGCCACCAACAGAACCCTGGCAGACTGCAGAGATCGCCGGACCGAAAAAAGCCTCGGTCATCATCAAGCCAGAAGTCGCAGATGCGATGATCCAGCGGGCAAAACACCCGGTGCTCATTATCGGGCACCTTGCATCCGAGATCGATCTCGATGACAAGAAGATGCTCGATTACCTGATCCTTCTCGCACAAAAAGGACACATTCCCATCATTGCTACCGGGCATACGAACCGGGACCTCCTCGTACGGGGGTACAAAACGGCAGGGATCATGCCGGCAGTAGATATTGGTCAGCGGCTCTGTGATCCGGACTGGAAAGGGCTCGATGGAAAAGAACCGTATGACCTGGCAATTTTTGCCGGGCTCCCATACTACATGGAATGGACGATTCTTTCCGGGCTCAAACATTTTGCCCCACAAGTCAAGACCATGACGCTTGACAACACCTACCAGCCCCATGCGAACTGGTCGTTTGCCAACATCTCGGTCAAGGACTGGCTGGAAAATCTCAAGGGGATCATCGAGCATCTGGAGGGATGATCGCATGTTTGACGATATTCCGGTGGATGTCGGTCTCGTGCATGCTGGCGAGCGTATCCGGAAAAATGACCTGTATGTCGAACTGGGTGGCCCGGAGATCACCGAAAAGTTCGAACTCGTCAAAGTCCGTGCGCCCGAACTCGTGTATGATGGCGCCATCACGATCATCGGTCCCGATATTTCTGATATGGTCCCGCAGAAGAAATATCCCCTCGGGATCTTAATCGAGATAGCGGGGGCGGAACTGGAAGAGGATACAGAAGGGGTTATCGAGCGCCGGATCCACGAGTATGCGAATTACATCGAGGGGTTTATGCACCTGAACCAGCGGTACGATATCTGGGCGCGCCTCTCGAAGAAAGCCTACAATAAAGGATTTACCACGCTCAAATTTCTCGGCATAGTCCTTGAACGGCTGTTAAAAAACGAACTGCCCATCATTGAACGGATGCAGATCACGTTTTTCACTGATGCCAAAGAGATTTCCGCTGTCTATACAGAAGCAAAGAAGGCCTATGAAGCCCGTGATGCCCGTGCACGGGGACTGACGGACGATGGTGTGGACGTATTTTATGGGTGTGCCCTCTGCCAGTCGTTTGCACCAAGCCATGTGTGCGTAATCACCCCGCAGCGGTACGCAAACTGTGGTGCGATCAGCTGGTTTGACGGACGGGCTGCGGCCCGGATCGACCCGAAAGGACCGATTTTCCCCATAGAGAAAGGTGAGTGTCTTGATCCTGTGAGGGGTGAATTTACCGGGATTAATGAAAGTGCGAAAAAACGTTCCCTTGGTGAGGTGAGCCGGGTCTATCTCTACAGTGCGTTTTCCTTCCCCCACACGTCCTGCGGATGCTTTGAAGGGATTGCATTCTATATCCCGGAGGTTGAAGGGTTTGGGATTGTCATGCGGGGATACCGTGATGTCACGGTGAACGGGTTGCCGTTTTCGACAATGGCTGATTCAACTGCCGGGGGCAGGCAGGTGGATGGGTTCCATGGGATCTCCCTTGAGTATATGCGCTCACCAAAATTTATCGCCGCGGATGGCGGGTATGAGCGTGTTGTCTGGATGCCTGCCGATCTAAAAGAACAGCTCCGTTCATTCATCCCTGCCGAAGTCTTTGACAAGATCGCATCAGAAAAGGATGTAAAAACCGTTGATGAGTTAACGCAATTCCTCCAGCGGGTAAGGCATCCAGTCACCGGGCGATGGAAAGCAGCTGAACTCTCCCCCTCTTTGGTGAATGAAGCAGGAAGAACTGTCACGACCGCTACAGAACTCCCCATACTTGCCGGAGGATTCAAGATCATTTTCAAAAATGCCAGGATTACCGCTGACCGGGTGACTATCATTCCGGTTCAGCAAAAAAAGAAAGATGGGAGGCAGTAAGATGGCAGGGACGTCCAGAAATAACCGGAAAAATAACGAGCACAAACCTGATACGACGTTTCCCGGGATTCTCTCGATGTTAAACAACATCGAAAAACTGGAACTTGAGAATATCAATCTTGAGATCGGTGACCTGGAATTCTGGATTCCGACCGGAACCCAGGCGCCTGCCATAATCCATCCGGTCATCCCTCCGGAAGTGAAAATCAGACCTGTTTCCCTCCTGCCGGAATCATTCTCTCATCCGATCCAGGAGTTCCCCGGCCGGATCCGGGAGGTGCAGCTTGGGGCAACACGGAACGAGGGCGGCAGTCGTGCCCGCTCATGCATCATCGGAGGATCTGATGCCCCGCCTTTCACGTTCCCGGATAAGTCACCGCTTCACCCCCCGGTCTTTGCGCTGGATGTGTTTGATATGGATGTCCCTCTTCCCCGTGCCCTGAAGGCCGGTATCAAAGAAGTGATGCATGACCCGGCCGAGTGGGCGCGCCTGAATGTCAATAAATTTGGCGCTGACATGGTGACCATTCACCTGATGTCTACTGATCCACTGATCAAGAATACATCCCCTGCTGTAGCGGCCCGGACGGTTGAAGAGGTCCTCCAGGCAGTTGATGTTCCCCTGATTATCGGTGGCTGTGGTGACCCACATAAGGATGCAGAGGTCTTTGCAGAGGTTGCCGCGGTAGCAGACGGTGAACGGCTGCTCCTGAACTCAGTGACGCTGGATATGGCCGAGGCAAAGACCCTCGAGACCGTGGCTGCTGCTGCAAAGAAACACAACCATGCCATTCTCGGGTTCACCGGCCTCGAACTGAACAAGGCAAAGGAACTGAACCGCAGGCTCTACGATTACCTCCCTCCCGAGAGTATTGTTATGGACTTAACCACGGTAGCGCTGGGGTACGGGCTCGAGTATTCCTTTACTATTCACGAGCGGGCCCGGTATTCCGCACTGATGGGGGATACGGAACTCCAGCACCCGACGATCTCTGCCTCCACGAATGCATGGGCCGCACGAGAAGCATGGATGCAGATGGATGCGAAGTTCGGCTCCAAGCATATGAGGGGCCCGATCTGGGAGACCTTAAATGCACTCATTCTTATCCTTGCCGGTGTTGACCTCCTCATGATGATGCACCCGGCAGCGATCCGGACAATCAGGGATGTGACAACTGACCTGATCAACCACAGGACTGCAGCAAAACCCGCACCAGTTCCGTGGGCAGACATGAGGATTTAAGGGGGCATTAATGACGACAGCACCACAAAAAAAATCCATCAGGGAGATCAGCCCGATCGATGTATACAAACTCCTTCCCCGCACCAACTGCCGCGAGTGCGGTGAGCCCAACTGTATGGCATTTGCAACCCGTATTGTGAACGGGGAACTGATCATTGATAATTGCCCGCCATTAGCTAAAGAGGAGTACAGGACTGCGTATGATGATCTTCTGGCCCTGATGGCGCCGCCGTCAGGACAATTTCCATCGGCTCAGGGAACCGGGTTGCGAGAATTGGTGGAAAGTATGTCCTGTACCGCCACGAGTTCACGTACCATAACCCTACCCCGATTGCATTGGACGTGAGCGATGACCTGCCGGCAAAAGATCTGACTGACAGAATACAGGCAATCAGTAAATTTTCCTATAACTATATAGGGCGCAAACTCACGCTCGACGCGATCGCAATACGCTCCACCCGCAGGGACGCCGCGACATTTGCAGCTACGGTTAAAGTTGTCGCGGCGCGAACCGATCTCCCCCTGATTCTATGCACCTATAATCCCCAGGTCATGGAAGCGGGACTGAAAATAATTGCTGAGAAACGTCCCCTCGTGTATGCAGCAACAAAGGAAAACTGGAAAGAGATGGCAGACCTTGCGATCCGGTATAATTGCCCGCTTGTTGTATCTGCACCCGGTGATATCGGTCTCCTGCGTTCAATGGTAAAAAACGTTAAACGAGTATGGATTGGCAGATCTGGTTCTCGACCCGGGAACATTTGTCGATCCGGGTTTATCGCGAAACGGTGCATAACTTCAGCATGATCCGCTGGGCAGTGTTCAAAGACCATGACGAGCTGCTTGGCTATCCTCTGCTGGGTATCCCGCTCACGGCATGGCACTCGCCGGAGATCTCGAAAAATGTTATCGCCTGGAAGGAAGCCTGCACGGCTTCCATGCTGATATCACGCTATGCTGACCTGTTGATCATGCACAGTATGGACGGCTGGGTCCTGCTCCCGCAGCTGATCTGGCGGTTCAACATAAACACCGACCCGCGAAAGCCGGTCTCCGTTGATCCCGGTGTCCATGAGTTCGGTACCCCGGACCCTGAACTCCCCCGGTGCTGATCACGACGAATTATGCCCTCACGTACTTTACCGTAGAATCAGACCTCAAGGCAGCAAATATCACGTGTTACCTTGTGATCGTTGATACCGGCGGGATCAGCGTAGAGAGTGCTGTGGCTGGCAGGTATCTGACTCCCGAACTTATTGCAAATGCCCTCAAGGAGTACCATGTCGATAAACTGGTCAGTCACCGGTATGTTATCCTTCCCGGCCTTGCTGCCCGGCTGAGTGGTGAGACAGAGGAGGTCAGCGGCTGGAAGGTGATTGTCGGGCCAAAAGATTCTTCGGGGATTGCTCAACTGATCATGGACCACTGGCCGCCTGAACCTGCATCATGATCTTCCTAAAAGAACACCCCGGTGACTGCGCTCTGAGAATATCCCGGAAATCTGCTGCGGCCTGATACAGAAAGAAAAATGAAACCTCATATTGTCCGGGTTATTATCCAGCCGATGAACAGGGTGCTTAACGTACCGCAGGGAACACCGATGCTCGCTGCGCTCCGGGATGCCGGAATACATATCGAGAGTATCTGTGGCGGTAAAGGCCTGTGCCGGAAGTGCCGGGTAATCCTGACAGAGGGGCAATGCGAAACAGTCCCCCAGACCGGTGCCAACCGGATGAGCCCTGAGGAACAAGCTCAGGGGCACTATTTCGCCTGCCAGGTTCGCATTACCGCTGATTGTGTGTTTACGATCCCAATCGAAAGCCGCATCGATGCTCCCCAGATCCTGCTCTCGTCCCAGATGGAGATTGATGAGATTCTGCCGACAATCATACGCTACCGGATTGAATCTTCAGGATCCTCGGACACGCCCTCTTCAAAACGGTCCCTGCGCCTTTCCGGGTACTCTGGTCCCCGTCCTGCAGTTTCCGAAAAGATATATGAGGCTCTTCTCTCTGTTCGATCGCCTGCGATTGCCACCGTTTCGATGGCAGGTGATATTCCCGAGATTATCCGGGTTGAAGGGAAAGACCAGATGAATCGACTGTTTGGCATTGCAATCGATCTTGGCACGACTACTGTTGTCGGTTGTCTCGTAGATCTTACCTCCGGAGAGATCCTGGAGACCGGCTCATCCATGAACCAGCAGATCACCTTTGGCGAGGAAGTGATTACCCGGATCGGGATTGCCGGCACAAACGGTGGGCTTTTGGCATTGCAGCGGGCTGCTGTTGAGAGTATAAAAACGGTTATCAGCCAGCTGGTCTCTCAGGCCGGTATACAGACAACTGATATTGTCGATATCGCCGTTGGCGGGAATACTGTCATGAACCACCTCCTCTGCGGGATCGACCCTGACTACCTTGAGCTGGCCAACGCCGTCGTTTCACGCAGGTCCATCATGAGAAAAGCACGAGAAATTGGCCTTGAAACAACTCCCCGGACATGGGTATACTGCCTGCCCAATGTCAGCCGGTTCATCGGCGGGGATGCGGTGGGAGACATAATTTCATCCAATATGCACACCTCATCTGACCTGTCTCTTTTAATTGATATGGGTACAAATGGGGAGATTATACTCGGGAACAACGAGTGGCTGGCATCAGTGTCCTGTGCTTCCGGCCCTGCTTTCGAAGGAGGGGGTCTCTCGTCGGGAATGCGTGCGATGCGGGGTGCGATCGAACATATCAGCATCGATCCGTTAAAACCGGAACCAATCTTCGATGTGATTGGCCACGTGCCTCCCCGGGGGATTTGTGGTTCGGGGATCATCGATGCTGCAGCTGAGATGGTACAGGCAGGGATACTCGATTTTGCCGGGAAACTGCGGGAAGACCATCCGGCGGTCCGGAGAACTAAAGAAGGGCTTGAGTATCTCGTAGTACAGGCAGACCGGACCGGCATAGCACGGGATATTGTCATTACCCAGCAGGATATCAATTACCTGATGGATTCGAAAGCCGCGACCTGCGGTGGGATTGCCGTACTCCTGAAAAAATATAAGATCTCACCAGATGATATTCAGCACGTCTACCTTGCAGGTGCATTCGGTATGTACGCAAATATCCAGAATACCGTACGGTTCGGGATCATCCCCGATTTTGTCCATGCCACCATGCACCCAATCGGCAACGGGTCGCTCTCCGGTGCATATGCAGCGCTGGTTTCGCAGAAGTTCCGTAAAGCAGCTGAGGAAGTAGCAGAAAAAATGGTCTATATCGATCTGCTGGTCGATACTGATTTTATTGAGGAATATTCCGCAGCGCTGTATATCCCCGGGAAAAAGGAACTTTTCCCCCCGCGTTTCAGGAATAATACGTGATTTCCAATTCAGATTGCGATAAATAGCATGGATCGTTGTTTTACAAATGAAAACTTTCGCATTGCTCTGTAACAATGAAAAAAACAGTGGAACCGTTCAATTGCGAAACATCCCTATGTTCTATCTGTTCAATGCGGTTGGTGGGGGACCTCCTTTACCAGTTCTGCCTGTAACCCCTTGTAAATTCCCATGACAAGGATGATGGCCGGTACAATTTCCAGCCTTCCGAGCCACATCAGGATGATAAATATCCATTTAATGGAGAGAGGACTTGCTGCACTGATAAACCCGAAACCGAGTCCTGCATTACTCAATGCAGAAACGATCTCAAATGCCACCTCGTCAAGGCTGAATGAAGTGATAAACAGGTGGAGGCAGGCGATAGTTGAAACAAAAATCGTGATCACGTAGAGCATGATGATTAACATGTTCTTTGAGATCTCCAGTTCCGACAGCTCTTTTGAGAGTGTGCGCCCTTCATACCGGAATGGCACAATGACCCTGCCACTGACAAAGAAACGCCGGAACCACCACTTTATGCCAGTGTATGCAAGAGATACCCGGTTCACTTTGATACCTCCTGCGGTACTTCCAATCGCACCGCCAATAAACATCATCATCATCACAATTGCGAGGGGGATTGCCGCCCAGTAGTTCAGGTTAGTATTCTGGAGCCCGCAGGTGCATAACCCGGAGATCGCGATAAACATTCCCTGGCGGAAAGCGGTAAAAATCGACAGGTTGCTGAATATATAGAGATCCAGCGAGACAAAAAGCGATCCGACGAGAGCGATGAGCAGTAGAATCTGTACCGTTTTATCGCGGAACATGTCGGCAATCTTCCCATGATACGCGAGAAAAAATACCTTGAAAGGAAGTGCCCCGGCAAGCATAACCGGGATGAGCAGGATTTCAAGAAGCGGGTTGTTGTAATACGCGAGACCGGAGGAATGCAGGGTGAACCCTCCCGTGGCAATTGCCACCATGACAAGGTTTACCGCGTCCCACAAGGGGATACCGGAGAGCATGACAAGTCCGGTGAAGGCTAACGTCAGGAACAGGTAGATCCTCCACATTCTCCGGCTCGTGGATTCAACACCGGGACTCATTTCTTCCGGTCTTCCCTCTGCCTTGAAGAGATGGAAGAGGGACACACGTGTCCTGCGGTGCACCGAGAGCCCGAATGCTATAATCCCGATTCCCCCAATCCATTGCATGAATGACCGCCAGAACAGGAGTGTTTTTGGTGTGGTATCAAGAGAGGAGATCATCGTAAAACCCGTCCCCGACCATCCTGACATCGCCTCGAACAGCGCATCGATGTAGGGCATGTGCATACCGAAAACAAAAGGAAGCGCTCCGATAAGGGCAATTGCAAACCAGGAGATCGCAATAGCGACAAGTACAACAGAGAGGACAGGCTCGGTATCTCTCTTGGGTAAAAACGAGATAAGTTTGCCCATGCAGATAAACACAAGCGGTGCTGACGCCATCGGCAGGAGGAAGTTCCATTCGCCAAAGATTGCGAGCACAACAAAGGGCACGAGTGATACATATCCGAGGAACTGAAAAATGAGGCCCACGTCGTGTATGATCATCGCGAGATGGTCGAGCCGCTTCATTATGATAAACAAGGTTATTGTGCGTTAAATAGTGTTATGAGATGTTTGCCCTGTGCACGACAGCCTACCAATTAATTTCATTCCCGGCACAACAACTATCCATCTATGCCTCGCATGCAGAATGACATCGTTTTATTCATCATTATTTCCGTCATTACGCTTGCGGCTCTTGTCATATTCTGGTCGATTATGGACATGGTGATACTTGGTGCTTCCCTTGCCGTTGTTCTCATGCCACTCCATCACCGACTTTTGCGGCATACGAAAGAACTGGCGAGTGCCCTAATCATCACCGGTTCCGTTTTTCTGCTGCTCATCGTGTTTGTGTACTGTACTGTTACAATTCTCTCGGCAAATACTGGCGTGATGACAGACATCTTCAACACAATCGGGATATGGCTTGGCAACCCGGCTACTAACCCTGCCGTCTATGGTATCCCGTTCAACAAGGCAAGTCTCTCTACCATGCTCGCTGAGGGGAATGCACTCTTTCTCAACTACTGGCAGACGATTCTCTCGAATCTCCCGGTGATTGTGTTCAAGATATTTGTCTTTTTCTTCTCATTTTGTATTCTCCTCCTGAAGGGGGAGGAGTTAAAAGAGAAAATCGCGTGCCGGTTACCAGTATCTGTCAGGAAATATGCGTCCCGGCTTAATCCGGTAGCTGTCGATACGCTCTATGCAATATATATCGTGCAGATTGCGATCGCAGTCCTGACATTCTTTATTGCGATCCCAGTCTTTTACCTTCTCGGGTACGGTAATATCCTGTTCTATTCTTTCCTTGCGGCGTTCTGCGAGATTATTCCTATCCTTGGCTCTTCGGTTGCGTTCATCATTGTCGGTGCATATGCGCTTGCGCTCGGGGACATCCGGGGAGTGTTCATTCTTTTTGTCTTTGGGTATCTCATCGTCTCGCTCGTTCCTGAAGTGTACATCCGCCCGGTGCTTGTCGGGCGCCGGGTCAAGATCCACCCTCTGATCATGTTCATCGGGATCATTGGGGGACTCCTGACAATGGGACTTGCCGGTTTTGTGTTGGGGCCGCTTATCATTGTCCTCCTTATGACCAGTTACCGGATATGGATGACGGAACGAAAATCTTCCCGGGATAAAAAGGGGGAAGCGGGTTCGGAGAAAGGGGCAGAACCGGTTCCCCGGCCCGGAGAATAAAGAGCCGGATGAGCATCTGAAAAGGAAAACAATATACCTTATTTCTTACCACGCCTAAACAAGAATGTTCGGGAACTATTTTTCCACGCCCGGAATCGTCAAATCGATGGGGCTGGTATTTGGCGATATCGGGACAAGCCCTATCTACACCCTCACCGCCATCTTTCTTTTGATCCCGCCCACCGCTGACAACGTGATGGGTATTCTCTCTTTAATCATCTGGACGCTCACGATTCTTGTCACCGTCGAATATTCCTTCCTCGCCATGCATCTCGGTAAAAAAGGTGAAGGGGGCACCATCGTGTTAAAGGAGATCCTGTTGCCAATGTTAAAGTCCGGCAACCAGGTTGCCTTTGTTTCACTTCTTGCAATCATTGGTATCGCGCTCTTTATTGGCGATGGTGTTATCACACCTGCCGTGAGCATCCTCTCGGCAGTTGAAGGTGTCCTCCTGATTCCGGGTTTTGAGAATACTGCACAGGTTATATTGATGGTAATCGCCGGGATCATCGCGATTGGGCTCTTTGCGTTCCAGGCAAAGGGGTCTGACCGTGTTGCATGGGCATTTGGTCCGGTAATGGTGGTCTGGTTTTCCACCCTTGCGATATCCGGAATTATCGCACTTACGTATGCTCCGCAGGTGCTTCTCGCGATTAATCCGATGTACGGTATTCACTACCTGACCAGTCACGGGTTGGAAGGCTTCCTCATTCTTTCCTCAGTCATCCTTTGTGCCACCGGGGGGGAAGCGCTGTATGCTGATATGGGGCATATGGGGAGAGAACCCATTATCCGTGCATGGTATCTTGTCTTTATTGCCCTTACAATCAACTATCTTGGCCAGGGTGCATTTCTCATCACAAATCCCGGTGCACACAACATCCTCTTTGAGATGATCTTCTCCGAGGCAAAGATACTGTATATTCCGTTTTTGATCCTTTCCATTATCGCAACAATTATCGCTTCGCAGGCGATGATCTCCGGCATATTCTCGATCGTCTACCAGGGCATCACCACCCGCATTCTGCCCCTCCTCCGGATCGAGTATACTTCAACGAAACTGCGGTCACAGATTTATATCGATGTGGTGAACTGGATGCTGCTCTTCTCGGTTCTTCTCGTTATTATTATCTTTAAGACCTCCAGTAATCTCACCCATGCGTACGGGCTTGCCGTCAGCGGGACCATGGCAATCACGAGCATCATGATCATCTGGATCCTGGTACTCCGTGGAGATATTCTAAAAACCCTGATCGCTCTTGGCGTGCTCTGCGTGAATTTTGTGTTCCTCTTAGCGAACTTCCACAAGATTCCCTATGGGGGTTACTGGTCACTTATTATTGCTGCTATTCCCCTTGCCATCATTCTCATTTACGTGAACGGGCAGAAACGGCTCGCCAGTTCCCTTTTACCGGTTCCTCTTGATGAATTCCTCCCGAAGTTCAACGATGTGTACAATTCGGTAAACCGGATCTCCGGTTCTGCTCTCTATTTCGCACGGGACTTCCGCCGCATTCCCCAGTATATCCCCCGTACGATGTTTACAAACAATATCGTCTATGAAGAGAATATCATCATATCCATCATCCGGACTGAACAGCCATTCGGGGTGACATGGGGGATGACCCGGGAACTCACAACCGGGCTTTCCATCTTTGAGATTTACCTTGGGTACATGGAGATTGTGGATATCTCCACGATTTTAAAAGAAGCCGATATCGATGAGAAGACAATCTTCTACGGCATGGAAGACATTGTGACCAATCACATCCTCTGGAGGATTTTCGGCGCAATTAAACACCTGACACCTTCAGTCGTGCAGTTCTACCGGCTTCCGGCAGACAAGATTCATGGCGTGGTGACCCGGGTCGAGATGTGATCCGGATCTTTTTTTGGCAAAATCCGTCCCGATATGCTCTTAATGCACCCGCACAAATATACCGGACACGCGAGGGTTGCCGAGCTTGGTCAAAGGCGCTGGATTTAGGGTCTGGTTATGAGATTTGGCATTAAACTTCGCTAAAAACATTGAGCGTGGATATCCGAGATAGGTCAAAGGAGTGGGATTTAGGGTCCCATCTCGCAGGAGTTCGCAGGTTCGAATCCTGCTCCACGCATTTTCCCGCTGCATACTTTCCCCACCGACCATGAGATCCGCCCATATAGTGCAATGGAGAGGTTTCTTTCTGTGGTTGTGTTACTGGAGTTTGTGCAATTTTAAAAAATTGGAGACGTTAAAGAATTTACCCCAGTGTAAAAAAAAAAGGATTAAAATTGTTTATCCATAAGTATTTGTTGGGAACCATCATTGAAGTAACCGATTAAAACTACTCTCTTGCCCGCCACAGTTTTAGCAGTAGTAGCAGACTTACCAACTGCGATTGATCCTTTTGGAATCAATACTGCTTCAGTGCCTCCATCTATAACAACGTTAATCTGATTAAGAGTATTGACATCAGGTCCTCCTGCAATAGTGGCTACCCCGTAACCAGCTGCATTTTGGTTCATAATCACCCCAACAGTCTTGGTACTCTGCACGGTACCTGCCATTCCAAAAACAAATGCTGCAAGAACAGCGGCAAAAATGATTGTAATTGCAACTAAAATGAGAAGTCCAAAAACAAAAAGGATCATATATACAACATTTGTTTCTTTGAAAGGAATTTCTCCCGCATTCATTTTCTTTGCTATTGAATATGCATCATAGACTCCATATAACCAGATGATAACACCGGGTATTATAAAAATACATAAACCAATAATCGTTCCAACTAAGAATAATACGCCACGGGCAAAATCTCCATTATACACTTGTCCCAGACCACTAAATAAAAAAGATAACAATCCAGCAAGAATCGGATTTTTTTCATTTTTTATATTAGGTGGACTTTGTATTCTCACACCACAACTCGGACAAATCTCGGCGTTTTCAAACTGTAACGGTTTTCCACAATGTTCACAGAATTTTGCCATACCTTTGTATCCCCATTATTTTATGATAATCATTGATTGACAATTTTGAAGATAAAGATACTGGAATGATAATCAATGCATATCTTCACCAATCAACCTTGAGATTCAAGCACAGAAACGCATGGCAGGGTTGTTTATTGAAGTTGCTTAAGCGTACTCCCGACCATTCTTCCCGACCGGCAGATCATGATACTTCGACCCTTATCCCACTCCAGGCATACCGATCCTTTACACAGCACAAGATTGGTGACCATGCAATCAGGAAGGTTTTCCGGAATGTCGGCACTCTCAATCAAAGGCTTCTCTAAGCGCCACAGGGATACCATAATGCCTGGTCCTGTCCGGGTCTATATGATATCGTGGTGAGCGCAGTGTGAAACTATCTTTTCAGTTTGCCGCATACATATTTTCCATCGCGCTAAAAACAACAATCAAAAATACTGTGTTTTTCATGTTGCCACATACTTTCAACCATCGACATTGAGAAATATGATCAGTAAAAACACATGATAATGAACCATTTAACGAGTATACCAAGTGTCAAAAAAGGGTTAGAATTGTTTATCAATAATGATTGCAGTGCTGCCATCAGTGTAATAACCGATTAATTGTACTCTCTTGCCTACGACAGATGAAGCAGTAGTGTTATACTTGCCAACTGCGATCGATCCCGATGGAATAAATACTGCTTCGGCGCCATTTAAACTAACATTAACCTGATAAAGAGACTTGAGATCAGGTCCTCCTGTAATAGTGCCAACCCCGAAACCCGTTGCATTTTGCGTCAAAGTCATCCCAACTGTCTTGGGACTCTGCATGCTCCCTGCCATATTAAATACAAACATAGCGATAATCGCTGCGAGGATTACGGTGACCGCGACCATCAGGATAACACCGATAACCGGTGAAACTGCCTCTTCATTCTTTTTTGTAAACGCCATACTTTTAACCACCATGTTAAATGACAAAAAAGGTTAGAATTGTTTATCAATAATGATTGCAGTGCTGCCATCAGTGTAGTAACCGATTAATTGTACTCTCTGGCCCACGACAGATGAAGCAGTAGTGTTATACTTGCCAACTGCGATTGATCCCGATGGAATAAATACTGCTTCGGCGCCATTTAAACTAACATTAACCTGATAAAGAGACTTGAGATCAGGTCCTCCTGTAATAGTGCCAACCCCGAAACCCGTTGCATTTTGCGTCAAAGTCATCCCAACTGTCTTGGGACTCTGCATACTCCCTGCCATATTAAATACAAACATAGCAATAATCGCTGCGAGGATTACGGTGACCGCGACCATCAGGATAACACCAATAACCGGTGATACTGCCTCTTCATTCTTTTTTGTAAACGCCATACTTTCAAACACCTGTTTAATGCCCAATGCAGGACATGACAATGTATGTGACACACTTACCGTTTATTGTATATAAAATATGGCGTACGTTTCAAAATTTGAGTCTAACTTCGCAACGTTCGGCCAGCTGATGTTGAAATTTTTCCTAAACCCGATTCAAAGGTTAGCGATTACAAGCAGTTTGGAGGCTCCACAAAGCCAAACTTTTTAAAAAGATCCCCCAAAATCGGATGCAATTCTGGTAAAACGTTGGAAAGAATTTTGATCCCATACCCAAACGAGGGATAAACGAATGTACGCGTCAAATTTGTGTGATAATTTTTAAGGGCTTTCAGATTTTTCGCGATGGTATTCTTACAGAAAAATTGTGGATCCAGTGAGAATATTTTCTCATGTAATCTCCCGTCCCGGATCCAACAGCACCTCATGTGGTAATCGTCCCAGTGCAACCGCCCCGAGCGCTCCGATCACACCATTGCCCCCAAAGAGTGCAATCCCAAATCGTTCGGCAGTTGCTTCAGCCACTGCACGGCTGGTCACCTCTTGGCGCACAAGACTGCCGTACTCCCGTAACCCTGGAGGGATGCAGATACCGGTCCGGATCGCAATCCCCCATTCCGGTGAGAGTGCTTCATCTGCCACGAACCGCCGGGTCTTTTCCACGAGCTCTTCCACACGAGTTGAGGGTGCAGCAACCTCAATATAACTGGCAGAGTTCCCGGCAGTCTTGGAAAAAATATCGGGATTGAGCATCACCACATGATGGCTGATGGGGAGCACACCTTTAATCCGTGTCACATGGGTCAGCAGCGCGAGAGCGAGTGCAAACGTAGCCCCGCCTTCTTTTGAATCGGTATCATCAATCCCTATCGTTACATGCGTAAGTGCCCGGGTCCAGACCTTTCCGGTGACAAGGTTCCCGGTATGGGTGGGTTCAACGCGGACTACCCCTTCAGCGCGTGCCATCATGTCAGTCAGGGAATATGCCGGGCCCCCGATACACTGGATATGCTGAACAATATATTCCCCTTCCGGTTCAATCCCCGCAACACCAACTGCCGGGAGGGGGGAGAGCCCGATGGAAATGATATGGTTTCCTATCTTCCCGCATTCCCGTAAGAGCGTCCCGTCACGTTCAACCCGCACCAGCGCACCGCCGGCAAGCGTATGATGGTATCCGCAGAAGGCAGCACATGCCCCGCTTACGCAGTCATGGAAGATCTCCACACGGTCGCCATCAACAGTTGTGAATATCCGCCGGCAGGTGCTTGCCGGCATCGCACTGATCGCCGCGTACCGCGCCGCACTCCTCCCGCGTTTCTCTCCTTTTAAAAAGACGCACCCCTCCTGAACGAGACGGTTCACCCAGTCCTGCGCGGTGCTCCGGGGGATTGCCGCTGCTGAATGGATATCGGTCACCGTAAAAAACCCGGCATCCAGCGTAAACTGGCGCATCAGGCGCAGGTATTTCCGGCGGTGTTCAAGCACACTTGCCATAGCGATCGTGGATATAGAGCAGGTCACCGATGATGGCACTCGCAGTCTCAACTGATCCGGCACCTTTGCCAATCAACGTGATCTCCTTAGCCATGTCAGTCTCAAGAGTGAGGGCATTCAATGTACCCTCAACGACAAGCGGGTGATTCTTATCAATGATCTTCGGGGAGACCCGGAGCAGACGTTTTTCAGGAATTGCCTCAGCAATCAGCCGGATTGTGCAGCCATCGTCTTCCGCGAGTCGCAGCGCATCTGGAGTGAGCAGATCAATACCCGTGAGATCAACATCTTTCAGTTTTACGCCATTACCCCAGATTGTATTTGCGAGGATGACGAGCTTAATGCCTGCATCGATCCCCTTCACGTCATACGTAGGATCTGCTTCAGCGTAGCCCATCTCCCGCGCCTCCAAAAGCGCCTGTTCATATGTCAGACCTTCGTCCGCCATCCGGGTGAGAATATAATTGCACGTGCCGTTCAGCACCCCGTACACCGCAAGGATCTGGTTGCCGCACAGACCGTGTTCGAGCGTGTGCATGATTGGGATCGCCCCACCGACTGTTGCCTCATACCTGAGCATCACGCCTTTTTTTGCAGCCATGGTCGCGAGTTCTTTGTACGCGAGAGCAATGGGACCTTTATTTGACGTCACCACATGTTTTTTTCTCGCAAGAGCTGCACGGATATACCCAATCGCAGGTTCGCCAGAGAGCGCGTTTGTCGGCGTCACTTCAATGAGGGCATCGTAATCCGCATTCTTGATGATGTCCGGGGCAGAGATTGTCCTGTTCCCACAGATTCCGGTCGTGCGTTTCTCGGAGAGCACCTGCACAATGTCAATACCGGAAGCATTCATACACCCGCTCTTTGAATCCGCGATGCCGGTGATAGTGAGTCCAAGATCCTTTTTTGCGATCATCTCAGCGACGCCCCTGCCAACAGACCCAAGCCCAATCAGTGCAACTTTCATGAGATTTCCTCCGCAAGTGGTTCAATGAGGAGCAGGGATTTCTGGTGTGCCACCCTCCGGAGGATGGCAAGCGCGGCTTCCATGTCATTCCGGTTTACCGCTTTAATCGTGACCCGGGATGTCGAGCGTTCGTTTATTGCCGGCATACTCATTGCGAGCTCGCAGACTTCTGCAAAGCCGGTGGAATCGATCTGGTCAACTGTGTCCGAAAGGTCAGTGTGCATCAGGTGTCCGATCAGGATCACTGTCCGCTTATACAGCAGGCGCTCTTTTCCAATCCGCTGGATGTGAACACCCTGCTCTTTTAACAACTGGACAAGTTTATCGAGACGCCCTTCGGGAAGTTCCAGCACAATCTGGACATTCAGCGTGTGCTGAGTCAAATCGGGATCGCGCTGGTGTATGACCGCGATGATATTTCCCCCGACTTCCGATATCGGTTTAAGGGCAGCGACCAGCTGTCCCGGCGAATCCTTCATCTCAAGTTTCATGGAGACCTGCACAAGACCACCGGACAAGTAGTGGATCTGCTTTCAAGATAAGCTTTTTATTTTGTAGTGCGGAATGTGTCCCCCAGATTTTTTATCCAACTACAACTCCGCGTGAGCGAAAAAATTTGGAATGATAATATTCTGTAAAGACTACAAAGAGGAGTCTCAGAGTTTACGGAGCTTGTTATCCACTTTTTCAAAGAAATTCCGGTGTGCATCGACAAACAATGCCGGATTTTTTGCCTGGGAGACTTCAATTGCACCCGAACTTCCCAGATCTATCGCTTCCTGGCCGTCGATCACAAGATTTGCGGGTTTGGAACTTTCAAGCCGGATTTCGAGCCGCCGACTGCTGCTGATAATGTGGGGGCGGGACGAGAGCATATAGGGGGCGAGGGGGACAAGTAAAAATCCCTGGATGCGGGGATCAACGATTGGACCCCCGGCACTCATCGCATACGCAGTGGAACCGGTCGGGGTACTGATAAGAAGCCCGTCGGAGCGGAACTGTTCTGCCACAACGTCATCGACAACAATCGAGAATCGCAGCATCTTTGCCGGACGTGCGGTGACGATTAAGGCTTCATTCAGCGCATCACCGAGATGCACTCCCCCGCGCGAAAATGAGATCCGCATGCGCTCTTCAATGGAGAATCCTTGTGGGAGTGTTTTTACAAATTCCAGAGCTTCTGCAGGCTCAAGATCTGCAAGAAATCCCACCTCCCCCCAGTTTATGCCAATCAACGGGACCTGCTGCTGCATCTGCTGGAACGTGCGCAGGATCGTCCCGTCTCCCCCAATAACCACGACAACATCTGTACCAGTAAACGGGAACCCGGTCTCGCCAAGTACTGCCGCAGTACCGCTATCAAACCCGACTTCACACCCGGCATGCGCAAGAGTCAATTTCAGTTTCCGTGCAAAGGATAGGGCATCGGGGTTATCTATCCGACAGACAACAAGAATCCTCATTTCAGCTCACCGCAGATACTCAATCACCTTGTGGTGAAGTGCCCCGTTGGTCGCGACGAGACACCGTCCAATAGTCACTTCATCCGGGAACCGGATGGGATTGCCATTCATATCCGTAACTTTTCCCCCGGCTTCAGTGCAGACCAGCATCCCGGCGGCTGCATCGGTCACCCGCAATGTTCCCCGCAGGTCAATAAACCCATCAATCCTTCCACACCCGACATAACAGAGCTCAAGCGCCGATGCACCAAGAAGGCGCCACCTCCGTATCTTCTGTCCGAGCTGCATCACACGGGTCGGATCAAATTTCCTGCCATAGACACTCATCGCACATTCATTCAGATGGGATATTTTTGACACACGAATTGGCTTTCCGTCACAATGGGAGAATTTTCCTTTTATTGCAGTGAATGTTTCACTGCTCGCAAGGTTCCGGACAAAAGCCTGCCGGACCACTCCATCCTGTGCATATGCGATGGAGAGTGCATAAAACGGGATACCCGTTACCGCGTTGAACGTGCCGTCAATCGGGTCGAGAAAAATCGTGCCCTCCCCACCGTCAAACCTGACTTTTCCTGCCTCTTCACTGATCAAAAGAGAGCAGATGGGATTTTCTTTGAGGAATTCCACGATGCAATCTTCAGCGACCTGATCAATTTTTTTTGTCGGGGTAAGGTCAGCCCCCATGTTAACGATTTCGCCCCCCTCCGGAGTACCGACGAGCGTGCGGATGCGCTCTTCAACCTGTTGCGCCATCTCATCGCATGCGAAAAGGAAATCCATCTTTTCCAGAACCTCTCACTCAGTGCTCTCGCGTTGTATTTATGTAAGGCAATAAAGATAAATTACTACCGCGTGCAAGATATGATGACGTTTAGGTTGTGAAACAGAATGAAAGAACAGACTGAAATCGGAAAGATCAAAGAGGGACGTTATATCGTTGTCGAGGATGAACCCTGCCGGGTAGTCGGAATTGCCACGTCAAAACCCGGGAAACATGGCGCCGCAAAAGCACGGATTGATGCGGTAGGCATCTTTGACGGTGTGAAACGTTCTATCGTGCAACCGGTATCAGCAAAGACATATGTGCCGGTTGTTGAACGCAAGAGCGGCCAGGTTCTTTCCATCGCCGGAAATATGGCACAACTGATGGACATGAAGGATTATACCAACTTTGAAATCCTCATACCGGAAGACAAGAAGGGCGGCATTGAAGTGGGAAAAGAGTATATGTATATCGAGTCGATGGGCAAACGAAAGATCGACTGATCTGATCAATCATATTCCGGGGATTTTATAAACCCTTTTGATACGTTTTGTGACTTTTTTAGCAAACCATCAGGATATCGACTTTATCGCAATTATAAAACCCGGGCGCATTTTTTAATAAATCTGCCGTCAATAGCAGCGATGATAAACGTGCAGAGGATTTTCCATAAACCTGAAAAAAAGTGGATGCGATCCTTATTTCCTGGCTTTCCGGATGATGGTTAAATCCCCCAAGGTCTGGGTAATCTTACCTTGGGTCTTTTTCTCTGTCTCATCGATAATAGTATCAACCAGTTTGATCTCAAGGACTTTTTCCAGTTTTTTCCGTACAGCCTCTTCCGGGATCAACTCTCCTTTCTCGATCTTTTTTATAAGGAGTTCTTTCTCCTTCATCTGCATGGCAAGATCTTTTTGCGAGAGTTCCTTCCCCATGCGGGCTTTTCGTATCCGTTCGCTGTAATCATCGACAATATCCCCGCCCATATAATCAAACATGTCCCGTTTCCGCTGCACAATAGCCGGACTAACCTTCCCTGCAGTGCCCGGGGCAGGTCGTGCTGCAGGTCGCCGGACATCAGTCCGCCGGGGTTGTTGCACTTCGGTCCCGTATTTTTCGCACCTGCTGCAGACCTGCAGTTCTGCCCCCTCCACACGGACTAATTTCGGGGTGCCGTGAATCGATTCTCCGCACATTTCGCACTGCATATTCTCACAAACACTTTATATCCAGATTTCCCTATATAGCTAATTGAGGAACGATATGAGCGATATTCTCCGAGATACTGCGGAACCTCGGACACCTGAACAACTTTCTCTGCTCTATCGTACGATTAATCAGGAGTTGCGTGAACAAATCCGGCAGATCGAGAATGAAAAACAGGATCTGGAAACCCAGATGCTTGAGCGTCTGGGAAACCTTGAATCACGCAACCTGGAACTCCGCGAACAGCTCCGGCAGGTTGAGACTGACAAGCGATATATTGAGACCCAGAAAATCCGGTATGAACGGGAAGTACGGAAATTAAAAAGCGAGAGCGAACAGCTCCGCAGTCCACCGCTCATTATCGGGACAATCATTGACGTTGTGGATGCATCCCGTGTCATTGTCCGGAGTAGTGCAGGTCCACGATTTCTCGTACGGAGTTCTCCGTCTATCAACCCGGATGATTTAAAACCCGGAGCCCGCTGCACGCTCAACCAGCAGTCACTTGCGATTGTCGAATTACTTCCCGGTAGTTTTGATGCGCAGGTATATGGTATGGAACTTGTCGATTCCCCGCAGGAAACGTATGCAGATATCGGCGGACTGGAAGAACAAATCAACGAGATCCGTGAAGCAGTAGAGTTGCCATTGAAACGCCCGGACCTTTTCACGCGGATTGGTGTTGAACCCCCAAAAGGGGTGCTGCTCCATGGTCCGCCGGGTACCGGAAAGACACTTCTCGCAAAAGCCGTCGCTCACGAGACGAATGCGCACTTCATGCGAGTCGTGGGATCGGAACTCGTCCAGAAATATATTGGTGAAGGCGCCCGGCTCGTCCGGGAACTTTTCGATCTTGCAAAGAAGAAAGCCCCGACTATTATCTTTATTGATGAAATCGATGCGGTTGGCGCATCCCGCACTGAAGCAAATACGTCCGGTGACCGTGAAGTGCAGCGGACGCTGATGCAGCTCCTTGCGGGTATGGACGGGTTTGAGAACCGTGGCGATGTGAAGATCATCGGGGCAACAAACCGAATAGATATTCTCGACCGGGCATTACTCCGACCGGGACGGTTCGATCGCATTATCGAGATCCCGCTCCCTGATGAGACTGGTCGGCTCGCTATCCTGAATGTGCACTGCCGGCTTCTCACTATGGATGAAACAGTAGATCTTGCAAAGGTTGCCCGGCTCACTGATGGCAAGAATGGTGCCGATCTCCATGCCATCTGCATGGAAGCCGGTATGTTTGCCATTCGAAAAGACCGCCCGGCAATAACCCATGATGATTTCCTCCTCGCGATTGAAAAAGTCGGGCTTGATTTCCATCGCGGACTTCCCGATAGTGAAGGCGCAATGTTTGCCTGATGCGTGAATAAAGGAAATCTCCCCCCTTCTGTCGCACAAAACCGGGTAATCCTGATAGTCATTGAAAAATTTGCTCTCTCTTTCCCCATCCCGCTTTATTCCTCACCTCCCACCTCCTTTGCAATCCCGCGTGCCATGTCCTCTTTACCTAGGGGAACCGGAATTGCGATCTCAAATGGCCGAATAATGTAAAGCCCGATAAGTTGGATAAATGAAAATATTATAAACGGCGGGTTTGTACAATCTCCTTCTTTAAATCTGACGTCATCCATCTTCATCATAAATGAGCGGAATGGATAGACTGCACCTTCATAGATAATCCCATTTTCGGCAATATACACCTCATGTGACGTTTTCCGTGCCCGGTTTCGTTCAAGTATGGGGGTAATCCTTGAGACAATAAAGATGATAATGAGAATTACAAAAAGAATCGCCGCAGTTTCAATCCCCCCGTCTTCTACGAAGATAAGGAAAAACAGCGCCACTGCGCCAAGCATCCCGCCAACCACCAGAAAAAGTGCCCGGTTCCGTTCCCGGTACTCCCGGAATTCCCGTTCCTGGCTACGCTCTGCGTCTGCATCCGGGTACGTCCAATGGGCAAGAACCCGGGTACTGGAGAGGATTGAATCCATTACAAGCGCGTGATAGGTAAAGAGACCGGCGACATCAACGGAACTGATCGCACACAACAGGGACACAAACGCAAGAGCAAATCCCCCGTTCATACCGTCAATCAACGTGAAACCTGCAATGCAGAGAAGAGAAAAGATGATCGCTGCTGCCACCGATCCATACACGCGTGTCCAATTAGGATTGTTCACTGTCTCTCACCATAGAAGTATTGGCATTGCTGGAGAGCCGAAAAAACAGTAACTCCCTTCGCCGGATCATTGTGCCTGTGTTATACTGCATCCTCCTACGGCAGTGTTGTAACATCGTTAACCGGTTCAACAAGTTCCCCAAGTTCGTCCTCTGTGCACCAGACTTCAACCGGTTGATCCACACCGATCAATTCCTGGTGATACTCCTCGATGACCGAACCTTCCGACATCACAATATTACTGACCAGTTTGCCGTTGGAGAAACCGTAGAGCCTTCGGAACGCCCACGGTTTTCCGAGGATTACTGCACGCTCGTAATAGACGTCCTCTGCAAGGTGACGGGTGCAGAAAATTCCATTCTCCACCTCAAAGAGCACTTCCTGCATATATCGCCGGATGTACCAGCGCAGTTCGGATGCGAGCGAAAGTGCACTCCCGAGGGAGGTAACCGATAACATCATCCCACAGGGAAGCCGTTTTGGGTGGTAAAACCGCAGGACAAGACGGCTTGTTTCAGACACAAAGAGAATATGATGGAGATCGATTCCTTCCCGCTGGATTAAAAGAATATTCATCGCGAGATCTCCAGAATCGAACAAGCCCTACCGGATTATTGATACACTCCGGAATGTTTCGGATCAGGTATACATGCGACTGTCGGTAACCGTATCGGCTTTTACCTTGTGCACGGCGTTGATGAAGTCAACCATACCTACTGCGGTTGCATCGCGCCGGACCGCCATCATACCCGCTTCACGGCAGATTGCCTGAAGCTCAGCACCGGTGGAGTGTTCGGTCATCGCCGCAATGGATTCGAGACTTACTGCTGAAAGGTGCATTTTTTTTGCGTGAATCTTTAAGATTGCCAGTCGTGCACCAAGGTCAGGCAGCGGGATCTTGATCAAACGGTCAAATCTTCCGGGCCTGAGGAGTGCCGGATCGAGCATGTCCACACGGTTCGTCGCTGCCATAATCCTGATGTCGCCCCGGTTATCAAACCCGTCCATCTCCGCAAGGAGCTGCATCAGTGTCCGTTGGACTTCAGCACTACCGGAAGTGCCATCGTTTGTCCGCATGCTGCCGACTGCATCGATCTCATCGATGAACACAATTGCCGGTGCCCGTTCCCGTGCAAGCATAAAGAGTTCGCGGACAAGTCCTGCTCCTTCGCCAATAAATTTGTGGACGAGCTCGCTTCCCGACATGCGGATAAATGTCGCTTTTGCCTCATGCGCCACTGCTTTCGCAATCAGGGTCTTTCCGGTACCCGGCGGACCATGGAGCAGAATGCCTTTTGGCGGTTCCACGCCAACGCGCTGGAAGATCTCGGGTTTTGTCAACGGGTATTCGACCGATTCGCGGACCTCCTTTATCTCATCTTCAAGACCGCCGATCTGTGCATAGGAGATATCCGGTGATATTTCAAGTTCCATCACCCGGACGCGGGAATCGTAGACGTTACCGATAATCTTGACGATTGAGAGCGCATTGTTGACCGCTACTTTTGCGCCGGGTTTTAAGAGGGGGAGAAGATCATCGGAGGCATGAGTCAGGTATTCCTGGTTGTTTCCCTGCTGGCGGAGATAAATCTCCCCGTTCTCAAGAATATCCACGATCACCGCTACAAAGAGCGGCATTTTCTTTAGCTGGTTGTTCTCCCGCTTTAACTGGCTGTTCTCCTTCTGGAGTTCTTCGACGCGGACTTTGAGATCGAGGAGTGAAGCCTCTAGCTCATTGAGTTGGATCTGGTATTTGAGTTCGTTTGAAGGTGAAGCATTTTTTATGGCGGTCTCTTCCATATTACACTTATATCTTCATCTTCACACATTTATTAGGTGTGATTTTGATAATCCGGGGCCGGGGTATATCACGCGGCGTGGGGAAAGGGGTGTTGCTTGTCAGTCCTGCGCCAATCTCATTTCTTTCGGGGGTAGATCCCAATACGGGCATCATCGTCGAGAAAGGTCACCCGCTGCAAGGGGAGAGCATGGCGGGAAAGGTGCTTGCATTTTCGTATGGCAAAGGATCGACCGTCGGGTCATACGTCCTGTATGCACTGAGCCAAAACGGGCATGCTCCCGTCGCAATCGTAAACATTGAAGCGGAACCGATCATCGCAAC
This sequence comes from uncultured Methanoregula sp., assembly GCA_963676405.2. GTDB lineage: Archaea > Halobacteriota > Methanomicrobia > Methanomicrobiales > Methanospirillaceae > Methanoregula. The sequence goes on along the minus strand of CAXXQB010000027.1, from coordinate 127,452 downwards.
CGGTGCAATAATGGGAAACATTCCGATGATCGACCGGATTGACGTCCCCCTGTCCCGGTTGAGGGGCGGCGTGCAGGTGCAGGTAAACGGCGATACGGGAGAGATGATTTATGACGGGGATTTGGCTTGAAGGATTATCCATCCATTGCCCATCCGTATTGGATAACCCGGAGAGGAATACGTTTTTACTCCACCTGATCCCGGATTGAAATGACAATGCATTTTTCCTGACTCGCGCTCAAACATGTTCGATAAAATGAGCATAAAGCATGATTTTCTCATTTTTTTCGTACAACTTTTAACAAAGCCATGTTGATAAAGACTGAACCAGTATGATGATCAAAAACAAGATATAACACATACTCGTATTGTCTGGTATGAAATGCATGATCATTAGTTTCATTCTCATCATCTTCTGTGCCATGATTGCCTTTGCCGGCTGCACAGGCACACAGATCTCTCCTGGTACTACGACCACGACCCCGGCTCCCGGAGCTGGAACACCTGCGACTGCCGGGAGTCTTGTCACCTTGCCAACCGACACAATGCCCGATTATGCTGCGGTAACAGTCGATGTAGGAGAGAAGGATTACCTTGGAGTCATTCCCGTTATCTTTCAGGGTGGGATGGGACAGGTTAATGTAAAACAGGTCAATATAAAACTGACCCGGACCGATGGCACTACGCAGACTGAAACTCTCGGTTTGAACAAAGGTGATACGAAAGAACTTACGGGGACTCGCGGTTCAGGATCCTTATCCGGACAACCAGACAGGGTCGAAGTCTGGGTTATCACGAATGGCGGACAGACATATAAGATCGTCGATAAACTTGTTGAGTACCGAACCCGTGGCTGAAGTGCCCAGGATCTTCATTCCCTCTTTTTGAACACCCGTAAGGAACTGGATGGCAGTATTAATCATGCGGGTAAACTGGCGACAGATCCATGCAGCGCGAAACTCCTACGCTGTGCTGTCAGCTGCATGCGAAAAGGAAGAAATCGTGCTGCACCCTGTCGATCTGCCTGCAGCAGATGTGACCTGCTATTCGTTAAATTCTCTCAATGAACCCGTCTACCGGGACGAAATTGCACACGCTTCCTGCATCACGATTGTTGGCGGTCCGCATGCGACTGCCTGTTACCGTTCGGTTGCCCGATATGCCGATTATGTTGTCGTTGGCGAGGGGGAGTACACGCTTCCTGCTCTGATCCGGAACCTCGAAGCAGGGGGAGACGGGCATATTCCCGGCGTTGCAACCCGCGACTGGTATGAGCCTGCAGGTACCTGCGTGTGTCTCGACGCATATCCTGCGTTTTCTGTGACAAAGGGATACATTGAGATTTCCCGGGGGTGCCCGTTCTCCTGTGGGTACTGTCAGACGCCGCAGATTTTCGGGCACTGCATGCGGCACCGGTCGATCGATGAAATTGTTGCGTCTGCCAACCGGCATGAGCAGGCACGGTTCGTCACGCCGAATGCATTTGCGTACGGTTCTGATGGGAATTACCCACGGTTTGGAAAAATTGAATGCCTGTTGAAAAAGCTCCGGCACCAGGTATTTTTCGGGACATTCCCGAGTGAAGTTCGGCCGGAGTTCGTCTGCGAAGAATCGGTCGCTCTCATCACACAATACTGTGCCAATACCAAACTCCATTTTGGGGCACAATCCGGAAGTAACACGGTGCTTGCACACCTTCACCGCGGACATACAGTAGAAGATGTCATCAGTGCCGTTGAATTGTGCCATGAGGTTGGTATTACTCCCATCGTGGACTTCATCCTTGGGTTCCCGTTTGAGACCGATGAAGACCAGAAAAAGACGATGGAAATGATTTCATGGGTAACGAGATTCGGTACCGTCCACGCCCACCGGTTCATGCCACTTCCCGGCACTCCCTTGGCCGGAACCCGTGCGCGATCGCTCCTGCCCGAAAGCCAAAAACTGTGCGGAAAATTCGCTTTAACGGGTAAACTGACGGGTTCGTGGAACGAGCCTGAGATAAGGTTTTTTAGACATCCTTCAAATGATATACCATGAAAGATGTGCTTTTGATAGCAGATCTCCATGGTCAATTCGGTAAAATTGATTCATTTCTGGAGTTAAGTCCGGAAGCGGTATTTATTGCAGGCGATATCACCAATATGGGTCCGGTCGACACCGTCGATGACGTGCTATCACGCATCGAAGTGCCCTGCTTTGCAGTGCCCGGTAACTGTGACCCCCGCGAGATCATTGAAACGATTGAACACTCAGACACCGTCTGCCTTCATGGTAACTCCATAAACCTGGGAAAGATGACCATTGTTGGGATCGGCGGATCAAACCCCACACCATTCGGCACCCCGTTTGAGATGACTGACAAGCAGATGGGGGATCTGCTCTCCGGTGCAATGAAGAAGATGGAGAAGACCGTTCATAATGTTCTTCTCACCCACGCCCCGCCATACGACACGCTCGACTTGATTAACGGTGAACATGTCGGGAGTGCAAGTCTTCGAAAACACATAAAAGAGTTCGATCTGGTCTGTTGTGCACACATTCACGAACAGCGTGGCGTTAAGGATGTTGACGGCGTAAAAATAGTGAACCCCGGTGCCGCAATGGATGGTTACTGCGCGATGCTCCACTTCGGAAACGAGGCGAAGGATATCAAAGTTGAACTCCTGTCCGTTTAGAGAGAAGCAATTCAAGATACGAGGCGAGGATAGGCTCGCCAACAATTCCCATCTCTTTTGCAAGCGTGTTGATCTGGTTCGTTGCATCAGGACCATTTAAATCGGTCATGACTTCGATCTCCACAAACGTGCCAAGTTCGTCAACGGAATCGAGGGAAATCGCGGCGGTTCCGAGCCGGTAGTTCTCCCGCCACTTATTTACTTCTGCGGTCTTTACAAATCCCAGCCGGACAAGGATCTGTTCGAACACTTCACCGGATTCCAATGCGGTATTCAGTTCCTCCCGTGCTTTAAGTCCGTATTTCGCAAGTTTTGCACCTTTGTACGTGATCACGGCATGGTCATTTGTGTACCGTACCCTCAAGGCTTCATCAGTCGTGCCAAAGTCGCGGTGAGGAGCGTTGTAATAGATGTCGTGTTCATGTATCCTGCCGGAAAATTGTGCGTTGCGTGTGCTCAGTTGTTCGCGGACAGGACCGAGCGCGTCAACCTGGACTTTTAATTCGATTTCAATCATTTTCGTGCCACACTTTTATCTATTTTCGTTGCAATTTAATATAGTCAGGTGATGTATGGTAATTTCCGAAGGAGCTTTTATCAAGGTCAGTTATTCCGGCAGCGCCGCGGGTCAGGTATTTGATACAACTGATGAAGCAGCGGCAAAGAATGCCGGTATCCACAGCCCGGATGCACTCTATGGTCCGGTGGTACTTTGTGTCGGGCAGAAGCATGTCGTTCTCGGGCTCGATGAAGAATTCGCAGGAAAAGAAGATGGTTCTGAAGGCGACGTGACTATCCCTCCGGAGAAGGGGTTCGGGGAGCGCGATCCCAAACACATCCAGTCATTCCCCAAGAACAAATTCAAGGAAAAACCCGTCCGCGGCATGTCTGTTAAAATCGAAGAACTGGGAGAAGGCAGGGTCGTTGATGTCATCGGTTCAAAAGTTATAGTCGATTTCAATGCCCCGCTTGCCGGTCAGACCCTCTCCTACCATTACAAGATTGAAGAGGTCATCGACAATCCCCTTGAACAGTTCAAGGGACTTGTCCGACTCTACGCAGGCAAGGATATGGAGATTGTTCTTGACGGTGCCAAAGCCACGATTACTCTTCCCCCGGGTATCAACTATGACCGCCGCTGGCTTCTCTGGCGCGGGCGGATTATCCATGAAGGTTTCGAACTGGTAAAAGGCATCGATGAAATCGTGCTTACCGAGACTTTCAAACGTCCGGAAAAGACAGCAGAATAATATTTGTCGCATTATTTTTTTTAATCATTAAGTGATAAACCAGTACTACAACATTTTATTTTTGATTTTTTGCGAATATCCGATTTTTTTTAATAGCACCCGGAATCATCATTATACATGAACATCTCGATAAAAATCTTCTCTGCACTTGCCCTTATCCTCTGCACAACGGTTTTCTTTGCTGGTTGTGCCAGTAATTCTGGCACGGCAAATACAACCGCCACCACCACCGCAACCCCGTCAACAACAACGGCAGCCGGTGCCCTTTATACTGCCGGTGACATTGTTAAGAGCCTGTCAGGAAGTGCCACTTCTGCGTGGCTGGTCATCAGCTACGATCCTGCGACAGATTCCTATACGCGGGCGTTTGTGTATCAGAACCCTGACGGGACATGGGGATACCGGGTAAATTCAAATACCGAGACGGCAGCGCGAAATGTCATGGAAAAGGTCTACACAGTCAGGGTCACACATGTAACAGTTCCATCAGTCCCTGTTAAGACTTCGACAGCGGTATCGACAGTTGCCAAAGCTACGGTTACAACAGGCAGCGGATCGGTGACTACATCTGCAACAACAACAACAACTCCGTCAGGTCCGCCCCATTTCAGCACTATGACACCTGATTCGGCAGATGCCGGGACAACGGTATCCATCACGGATCTGGTTGGATCAAATTTCCAGTCTGGGGCATCAATCATGCTGGCACATACAGGAAGTTCAAACATCTCGGCAACAAATGTGCAGGTTGTTTCTGCATCGCATATGACCTGCACGTTCGTGATACCTGCAACTGCCTCAACTGGTTCATGGGATATTATCATCACCAATCCGGATGGTCAGTCTGTGACTTACAGCAATTATTTCACGATCCATGCATCGACAAGCGTTACGGCAACCCAGACGACTGCGTCATCCAATGCGACCATTATAATTACGCAGGTTGATCCACCGGTCGTTACACTCGGAGGAAGTGCGGGGCGTGTCAACGTGAATGTTTATACATCCACCAATGTACAAATCGGGGTTACTGCAAAACTGGTTAATGTTAATGGGTTGAATCCGGATATTGCGGCAATATCTGTATATCCCCAATCATTAACCTTTATGCTAGCTACATTTGATGTTCCGGCAGGCTCTCGGGGAACATGGAATCTTGTGCTCACCAATCCAGATTTAACAACAGGAACCTATCTAAATGGTCTGATCATTAACTGAAAAACACATTGAAAACAACACAATCCCTTTTTTCATTTCAGCCAGTTAGTTAAACAGTGCAATGGAAAATCGGTATTGGTCATATTTTGTTGTTGTTACCAGAATGTCATACACGAACTCGTTTGGCAATAAGATATATGAGAGAACGATGTGATTTCCGGATTGGAGATCTTTGATATTGTATTTGTCACAAAAAAAATTCGATTATTGCGATTATTTCCCCAGCGCATACCTGAGCAGCGCCGCTATTTCCCCGAGGGCACACAACCGCTCGCCGGGCTCAAAACTGCTGGAGAGGACGACAATCTTCGCCTGCATCTTCTCCGCTTTTTCGACAAGCTGCATCACTGCGTGGTCACGGAGCAGCGTATCGGAAAGGAGCACCTGTTCGGCAGCGCCATAATCAATCGCATTTCTCACTTCCTCCCTGCCGTATGCAACCGCCCCGCCTTTTGAGATGCGGAGAAGGACTTCATCCATCAGCCGTACCTCGCGCGAGAGCTGGAGATCGTCAATCAGTTTCTCCAGCGCTCCCGCCCCGATCACATCCTGCACCGCACCGCGCCCGATCCTCCGGGTTTCAATTACGACTGCCTTCTGGACAGGAACACAGTTCCGGTTCCGTGCATACTTCACAAAATCGTCCTTGACAAAACCGGGTCCGGCAATAATTAAGGGTCCGGAAATCTCTGCGATATGCCCCACAACAGTCTCAAAGAAACCGGCGCGGGTATCGGTTTCACCGCCTTTACCACTGCCGGCAGTTATGGTGATCACGCTCTCAGGACCGTACTGCCGGAGCCGGAATAGTTCTGCTTCTCCCTCTTCAATAGTCAGGATATGGATGACACCATAGACAGAGGCTTTGACTGCCCGGTCTATCCGCTCGAGATCAACCGGGCGCCAGTGCCGGATGACTGATATCTCGTGGCCGGTCTCGACGTTGATCGTGTGATATGCACCTGCATCAACGCCGTGCTCGATCATTCCTGTGATCCGGAGGCGGATGCCGTGCTCTGAAAACTCGATCCTCTCTGCACGGATACCGAGCCGTACCGGGCGCTTCTCCATTTTCTCCGGGCGGATCTTGTCCGTCGCTGTATCCACGCTGCGGAACGTTGTTGCAAAGACGAGATCGCCTGGTGAGATGAGGTGCCGGAGGTGCCAGAGATCATCGATGCTCTCAGGGAAGAGCCGGATCTCGCCACTGCTATCCTTTAGTTCACCGTATTCAGCTTTCATGCTGCCCTGTAATATCAGACCCGCCCGGCGGAATGAATGCAGCAACCCGCTCGGTGTTCAGGATTCCTTTGAGTGCTTTTTCCTCCTCTTCGGGAACCCCCTGCTTCATGAGACGCAACACTTTTTTTGCCACATCATTGGGTTCATACTGCCCGGGCTTCAGTTCCACGTAGACTTTCGCACGGGGTTTTATCGCTGAGGGCGGGCCACCGATAACGGCTGCCGCAGGTTCGAGTACAAGCCCGATGCCCACGCCGACGGGAACATTCCGATAATACGTGCGTTCGCCCCGGACAATGAACGAACCTCGTGAGACAAACTCTCCTGCTTCGGGTGTTTTACTCACCTGATTTGGCAGGGCAGCATAGACATCGGCGGAGAAATGCCCGCTCCGCCATGCACCGGAATAGGAGGCAGCAAACTGTGCCACCTCGTCCATCCGGTCAGTCTTCCCTTTTACGATCACGACACTTGCCCCATGCACATCTGCATGTACAAAGAGATCGCCACCCCCCATGTATTTTTTGACCAGTTCCTCGTTCTGCGATGCGTCCCTGCCACCAAGCACGACGACACCGTCGCTTGTGACAAACCAGCGGAAGCGGTGGTACCAGAGTTTTTTTGCGGCAACAATGTCGTGACGTACCGGTTTTTTCTTTGGCAGCGGTTTTGCCATCGCGGCGAGGGCGCCCTCTTTTTTGCGCCGGAATTTCTTGATCACGGCGTAGTACCGCTCCGCGTTCTGTTCGACACTTTCATGGACATAGATCTTTATCTTCTGCCCGAGATCGAGGTCTACAGCGGCATCTTCCGGGTAGATAGATACAATTTTCTGTGCGATAGGCTGGTTATTTGTCTTTAATATTGCTTCAATCTCCTGCCACGAATGGGTTTTACTGGCAGTGTCAAGTGCAGAGATAACGGCAGCGACAAGCTGGTAATTCTCGTAGAGGATTGCAACCTGCTCTTCTGTCCGGGCAATCTTATTGTCAAATTTTTTGATTGCATCCTGCTGGTATTTCCGGATCTTTTCCGCCCGGAGATCTTGGGTTTTGCCGTTTTTTTCACGGCTATTGTCATCGGGAAGAATGCTTCCAGTGCATCGGAGAACTGTGCAAATGGAGGAGATGCCCCTGAATCGCCCGATAACCGCACCGGCTCGCATGATTTGGCAGACACAACCGGGTTCCGGGCGTGGGACACATTCTCAAAAAGTAACTGGATTGCAGCAAAAACCGGTTCGGGGTCTGCGGATGCTGCCGGGGTGGTCTTATCCACGCCCGCGGTTGTGCAGACATATTCGGCATACGTCCCGCCGAGCATGCATCCCATCGCAAGTGTCCGGACGAGGTCCCGGTCATCATTTTTTAAGACCGTTGCGAGATGTTCAACAGATCCTGTAGGATCGGTTTCACTCATCGTGTAGATGGCATTCGGGATAATATCACGGTCCTTGAACCGGTGGTGCCGGAGCGGTTTGATAATTTTGAATGATTCATCGGTGAGGATGACATTCCCTTCATCATACAGTTCTATTACCAGGTGATACGTGAGGTCACGTTTTCCGATATCAAAGATGAGAATTCGTTCCAGCCCGTGCTGCCGGATCGCAAGCACCTTACCGCCGGAGATATGCTTACGCAGGAGCATCGCATACTGGGGTGGGTTCTTTGGGGGGGAAGGGAATGTATGAACAAGGTGCGCCCGTCGCCCGGACTCGATAAGCAGCTGGTATTTTGCATGCTCTTCGCCGTTCAACCGGATACCGAGCGTGCGGGTGTCGAACTGGTAGACTTTGTCGATCCAGAGCGGGAGTTTTTCTGCAAGTTCCTGCGTTACCGCCCTGACGTCAATACCGCTCATGCCCTGTGCTGTTGCCACGGTGTACCAAATTACATATGGCTTGCGCACTAAAAAATAAGACTACTGGTGTAACGGGATGGGAGAAGAAGTGCAGGAAGAGCAGCCGGTAACGCTCTCAAAAAAGCAGAAGACAAAACTGGACAAACAAACTGAGCATATCGAACGGATACAGCGGACGTTCGTTGCCTGCATCATCGGTATTATTGTCGGCGTTGCATCCTTCTATCTTAGCGGGATTGCAGCAAAAGACATCGGGCTTCTCGCATTTATGCTCATGCTCGCCGGTATTGTCGTCCAGCGGCATATCTTTCTCTTTACCGGGATCACCAAGGCAAAACTTGGTGCAAAAGACTGGCTTTACCAGGGATTTTTGACATTTGCCTTCTGGTTCATGGCATGGACAATCCTGTTGAGCTCAGTCCCAAAATAACCAATACTCAATCCTTATCCCCATGAGAATCGCGATCGTTCATAAAGACCGGTGCCACGCCAAAAAATGCGGGACTGAATGCATCCTCTATTGTCCCCGTGTAAGGACTGGTGACGAAACGGTCATCATTGGCGAAGACGGCAAAGCGCTCATATCAGAAGAGCTCTGTGTCGGCTGCGGGATCTGCATCAAGAAATGCCCTTTTGATGCAATTGATATCGTCAGCCTGCCGGAAGAACTTGAACACCCCACGCACAGGTACGGCAAGAATGGTTTTGCCCTCTACGGTCTGCCAATACCAATCGAAGGGAAAGTTACGGGGATTCTCGGTGCAAATGGTATCGGGAAAAGTACCGCGGTGAAAATTCTCTCCGGGCAACTCCGCCCGAATCTCGGGAATTTTGATACGGAAGTTGCGTGGGAAGAGATCCTGAAGCTCTATACCGGTACCGAACTCTTTGATTACCTCCAGACAGTTTCAAAAAAGAGCCGAAAGATTGCGGTGAAACCGCAGTATATCGATTACATCCCGAAGATGTTCTCCGGTACCGCAGATGCGCTCCTGAAAACAACAGACGAACGGGGCAAACTTGCGGATATCATCCCGGCGCTCAAGCTGGATGCAATCATAGACCACCAGATCAGTACGCTTTCCGGCGGGGAACTCCAGCGGGTTGCGATTGCGGCGTGTCTCGCACGAAACGCGGATCTCTATTTCTTTGATGAGATCACGCCGTTTTTAGATATTTACCAGCGGATCTCGGCAGCAAAACTCATCCGTGAACTTGCGAGAGAGCGCCCGGTCGTGATCGTTGAGCACGACCTTGCGATCCTTGACATGGTCGCCGATACCGTGCATGTGGGGTACGGGAAACCGGCAGTTTTTGGTATCATCACGCGCCCGAAAGGAGTGCGGGTCGGGATCAACCAGTACCTTGAAGGGTACCTTGCAGAAGAGAACGTCCGGTTCCGTGATACGCAGGTGGTTTTCGAGAAACGGGCGCACGCGAAGGGATCAAAACGCGAAGATCTTGTGGACATCCCTGCGATGACCAAGCAGTACGAGACGTTCCACCTCACAGTCTCTGGTGGATCGATCAAATCCGGGGAAGTGCTCGGGGTTGTCGGGGCGAACGGAATAGGGAAGAGCACGTTTGCAAAGCTGCTCGCGGGAGACGAAAAGCCCGATACTGGCGTCATGGATACCCAGTTAAAAATCTCCTACAAACCGCAGTATATCAAACCGGAAACTACGGACTCCGTGGAAATGTTCCTGCGCAAGTGTACGCCGAAGTTCGATACTTCCTATTACCAGCACGAAATTCTTGAGCCTCTCTCTCTCCAGCCGATCCTCCAGTCGCCGGTAGATACCCTGAGCGGGGGAGAACTCCAGCGGGTGGCAATCGCCGGGTGTCTCTCGCGGGATGCGGACCTGTATATTCTTGACGAACCAAGTGCCCACCTTGATGTCGAGCAGCGGGTGAAAGTGACCCGGATGATCAAGCATCTTGCTGAAGGAAGGGAGGCCGGGATCCTCGTGATCGATCACGACATCTACTTAATCGACATGATCAGCGAACGGGTGCTCGTCTTCGAAGGCGAGCCGGGGCGTGAAGGCACGGCAGCCGGACCGTTTGCGATGCGCGAAGGGATGAACCGGTTCCTTGACGGGCTGGACGTGACGTTCCGGCGCGATCAGACGGGTCGCCCACGTATCAACAAACCAGATTCGTTTTTAGACCGGGAGCAGAAGAGCCGGGGCGAGTTCTATTATTATACGGCAGATGATGAGTGAGCCGGGTTTTTTCCGGTTCGCTTGATCACTTCCGGTTCAGTATCATTATCCTTCATACAAGTGTCGCCGGTTATACCAATACCGGGACGCATTGAGATAATGCGGCACCCTCCATCCGCCAATCACGTTTTCACGCGAGTGCTGCCTGTTAAGCCGGATTTTTGCCGGGCCCGCGCCGCGTCCCAAACCACATCCTTTCCATCCATCAGCACCCGTAACATTGCTAAATACGACCGAAACTATTCCCTCCTGAAAACAGTGAATTGTTCCGGCAGAATTCCTGCTTTTTCCGGAATTATTCCTTCACCCGGACAGGTGGCAGAGAGAAAAGAGGTACAACCGGGCCCGATTTGGGCTCCGTTGAAGAGGGGTGATTTCAGGAGTAAGGAGGAGGATCCGGTAACCCCCTGCCGGGGTTCCCCTACATCCGGAAACACAGGCCCCCATTCCGAGGGTCCGGTAACATCGCCAATTATGACCTCCGCAATTCCCTCCTGAAAACCGTGAATTGTTCCGGAAGAATTACCGTGTTTTTCCGAATTATTGCCTCTGCAAATAAGGGGGGTGAGGCAAAACTGGTACAACCGGGCCCGATTTGGGTTCCGATTAAAAACGGGGAATAGAGAGATTACGAGAAGGAGGGGATCGATCCCTCCTTCTCCGTTACGGCAACCCCGGCCAGGTACGCCATCGTCTGCCCCGACACGATCCGTTTTCCCTCGCGGTCGATCTCGACCAGCGTGGACGACGTGACGAGGAAGAACCGCCACGTCCCGTGCCTGGACCGAATCCAGAGCTCGGCCACAACAGCCGGGTCACGGGCGATGACCCTGAGCTGATTGATCTCTGTCTTGTAATATTCCGCAAGCTCCGGGATTCCCGCGAGAATTTTTGGCGCGAACATGACGCGGATAAACACGACAGGAACCTTCGAGACGATCGCGATGTCGAAGATCCGTTCCGGCCCGGAAAGCGTCACCTGAATCAAGCCACGCGCCTTTGCGATCGGCACCGCTTCTTCAAGCGCCTTGTGCGGACGGGGGCCGCGGCTCATGCCGGCCTCCCCTTGATGCTCATTATTTCTCTCATGGTTTGTTTCACCTCCTTTTGATCTATTAATGCGTCATCGGGGCCTCTTTGAAGGTCTGCTTATGCCGCCCTTCTCCACCTCCAGGTTCAGATGAACTGTCGGACTGTCATTGGTGTCCCTTTGACAGTAATATAGGGTTGATAATACCAGATGCTCTTCGCTGAATAAATTTTCCGGAAGGAAATCCGAGGATATTATGATGGATTAAAAGGGAACGGAGCCGGATTTTCCGAGATCCGGTTTAGGCAAAACGGGATAGGGCCGAATTTATGCAAGGCATCTGATCCCGAAATGCTGGTAAGAGTTAGATAATGAGGGGTGCGCCCGGGCCCAGCCCAAAGACCAACAGTAGGCACGGTGCGTCTGTCGTTCGTTCTACAACGATGTGGTGAAAGCTGAGCAGACCGCCTCGGTTCTATTGCACGGAACCGTGGAGATCTCCCGGTGCAGTCGGGTGACTGCAGATATCGGGAATACCTCGGTTTGCGGGTTTGTCAAGGCAGTGTGGCTCGACCGTGAGGCGGGCGTGAAGCTCTGCGAGTATTGTTACGGCAGAGGATTGAGGAAGGAAGCACGGGGGGCCAATGTCGTGTGACTTGTTTTCCTTATCGATCAGCCTGAAGTCAAAAGAATCATAATATGCGAGCATTATAAGATATTGAGGAAATAAAATTTCCCAGACTAGTAAAATAACAAAATTTGCAGAAATGAGTCGGTTTGAGGAGTTTATTACAAGTCCTTTTTTTAAATTTGTTTTTAATCTCCTACCAATAGTTAGTTTCATTCTCGCAAATGTGGGGATTTTTTTAATATTCAATTATTTTCTCAACAAACAACCTCTTATCTCATTTCAATTTCAATACACATTGAATCCGTTTATCCTTTATCTGATTGTGGGACTATTTTTATCGTTCATAATTTTAAAAACAACTTATTTCTTCAAATTTCAGAAAAAACATGAATTAAGTGCTCCAATAGAAAGTCAAGACACTGAGAAAAAGAAAGAGCCAGAAGTGCCGAAGACGAAAAAGAAGCACTCGATATTTTTCTTTTGGAATGTGATGCTTGTCGGCTTAAGGTTTTTATTTTTTAACCTTCTGAATGATTTATTCATTCTAACAATTTTCTGGATATCATTGTTTTTTATACTTTATTTCATTCCATTTACATACGGATTGATTATTTTACCGCCGAATTTTAATTTTTCAAATTTTGTTTCTGTATTCACCCTTATTGGGATTGTTTCTGGTTTTTTCCAAATCTACGTTTCATCGCATAAAGAAACGGTAACAAAGAAAGTCAACGAAGTAATGGGAAAATTTGTTCAAAAATCTATGGAAACAATCTCTTTTTCGAATTTCTATGAATATGTTAATGACAAGGATAAGAATTTTGCAACTCAAGAAATGAATCCTATAATTGAAGAAGAAGATAACAGAATGAAAAAAATTATGAAGGCGGTCTCTATGGGAGATCATTTAAGAGGAAAATTACAGTTTAATATTTTTTCTCCGCATGATTTTAACTCAATCCAAAAATTCGAAATTTTAGAAGATAACCTTAAAGCAAAAACTAACTTAGATGAGTTTAACAAATTAAATCAATTCTATCAGCAGTATTTCCTCTCAAAATATGAAGAATATAAAAAAGATCTCGATAAGAAAGATATGGAAGATTTTCAAGATATCAAAAAAATAATTCTAACAAATATCACATTTTTTGATGAACTATTCACTGACTATTCTAAAATTAATTTCGAATTGCCGAATAAAGATGACGAAATTACAGGCTTTTATGAGCATCTGAATATCCATATTTATGACTGTGTTTTTTACACATGTGATTTAATTTTAGAGCTTCAATGAACATTTTTTTTAAATTATTTTATATCGTTTTCTTCAGTAAGACCTATTTACCGTTTTTTTCAGATATTGTTGTGAGACGGTCCCACCGGCCCTGCTCTCCTATGAGAGCATAGAGCATTACACGCCGCAGTACATCCTCGATACGGTAGTCGCGTGCCTAGGTACGATCGACCTTGATCCGGCCTGCAACAGCCGGGAGATCTAGAGCGTGTCGGCAGCGAGGCATTACACAGCTCAGGACAACGGGCTTGGGCAGCCACAAGTTTGACACGCAAGGAGAATGCAAAACTATCCCCCCCCGACCGTGCTAAGCATTAGCACACAGACATAAATAGCAATACTTCAATACAAAGATGTATGCAGGACGAGTGCTACAGCATTCATGAGGGTTTTTTTGCCCGTGAAGGCCGTTATCTCCACTAGCTCACCCGCCCGCTGCATCAGTGAAATCGTTTCTGAACAGTCTTTGAACGCGAAGACCGCATGGTCCCGTGTTTTTGGCTTTTTTAGCTTTTATTACCGGTTTTATTACTGGTATTGAGTAAACCCCTTGATTTGCACAATCATTCGTGTGTGAATGCAGAGGGGAGGTTGTTGTTGTTATGAGAGGAAAAGAAATTCGTCTGGAAAGGATCATGAACCGCAATACGAAGAAGACCGTGATCGTGCCGATGGATCACGGGGTGACAAACGGGCCAATCGCAGGGCTCATCGACATGGGGCAGACCGTGAACCTCGTCGCAGACGGCGGGGCGAACGCGGTGATCGGCCACGTGGGGCTCGCGCTGCACGGCCACCGGCAGGGGGGCAGGGACGTGGGGCTTATCCTGCACCTGTCCGCGAGCACATCGTTAGGGCCGGACCCGAACAACAAGGTGCTGGTTAACACGGTCACGAATGCCCTGAAGATGGGCGCGGACGCCGTCTCGATGCACGTCAACATCGGGGCAGAGTCGGAGGCGCAGATGCTTGAGGACCTCGGCAATATTTCAGTCGAGTGCATGGAGTGGGGCATGCCGCTCCTCGCGATGATGTACCCGCGGGGGAAGAAGATCAAAACCGAGAACGATGTCGAGCATGTCAAGCTCGCTGCACGGGTTGCGGCCGAGCTCGGTGCTGACATCGTCAAGACCGTCTATACCGGGGACCCGGACTCCTTCCGCGAGGTAACCCGGGGATGCCCGGTGCCGGTTGTGGTTGCCGGAGGTTCAAAGACGGATGACCGCACAACCCTTGAACTGATAGAAGGTGCGATGGCAGGAGGGGCTGCCGGGATCTCCATCGGCAGGAATGCGTTCCAGCACCGGACCCCGGACCGGTTTGTCCGGGCGGCGGCATGTATCGTACACGCGAACAAGAGTGTTGAAGAAGCAATGGAACTGTTGAAGGTGTGAAACATGATTGGAAAAGAGATCAGGATCGAACGGATCATGAACCGGAACACCGGCCGTGCAGTCATCGTGCCGATGGACCACGGTTTCTCAATGGGACAGATTGAAGGACTTCTCGATATGACAAAAGTCATCTCGGACGTGAGCGATGGTGGCGCAAACGCGATTGTGCTCCACAAGGGACTGGTAAAACGGGGCCACCGGAGAAAAGGCCGGGACATCGGGCTCATCATCCACCTCTCGGGGTCAACCTCCTTGAACCCCGACCCGAACGACAAGGTGCAGGTCTGTACGGTAGAAGAAGCGATCGCGCTTGGCGCGGATGCCGTCTCCATCCACATCAACCTCGGTTCGCCCAACGAGTCCAAGATGCTGGAGATCGGGGCGAATGTCGCAAAGGACTGCACCCGCTGGGGCATGCCGCTTTTAACCATGATCTACCCGAGGGGCAAGGGGATCGACTCTTTCTCGCCCCAGTCCGTCGGGCATGCAGTCCGCGTCGCGGAGGAGCTGGGCGCTGACTTGATCAAGACCAATTACCCGGGCGATCCTGAGGCATTCCGGAAGATCGTGAAGGCCTGTTCGGTGCCCGTCTTCATCGCGGGCGGTGAGAAGACCGGCGACCTTGACTCGTTAAAGATTATCCGGGACTCGGTCAAGGTCGGGGGAGCAGGGGTTTGCGTGGGGAGAAACGCCTTCCAGCGGGAGGACACAAAAGGATTTGTAAAAGCCCTTTGTGCAGTCGTCCACGAAGACGTCGACCCGGAGAAAGCGCTGGGGAAGAAGAGATGAAGCAGTTCTGGGTTGACGTCCGCCCATGGAAGAAGGAGATCGCGACGACCGCGATCGAGAGCGGGGCGGACGCGCTCGTGGTTGATAAAGCCGAGAATGTCAAGAGGCTCGGGCGGATCACCACCATTGCACCGGACGGGGATCTCGTGATCGGCACCGATGTAGCCGAGGTTACGATCACGGACAAGGAAAGCGAGAACGCAGCGGCAAAGATAAAAGACAAAAAGTTCGTTATCGTGACCACGAGCGACTGGACGGTCATCCCGCTCGAGAACCTCGTCGCCCAGTCCGACCGGATCATCGCGAAGGTAAAAGACGTACAAGAAGCGGAACTTGCCCTCACCGTACTGGAGCGGGGCGTTGCCGGTATACTCCTCTCAACAAAAGACCCGGCGGTCGTACGAGCGGTCGCCCGGAAGATCAAGGCCGCGACCGGGCAGGTCGGCCTCGTCCCGTTCACCGTTGTAAAAATTACTCCGGTCGGCATGGGCGACCGGGTCTGCGTGGACACCTGCTCGATGCTTGAGAACGGGCAGGGAATGCTGATGGGCAACACCTCGTCCTCCATGCTCCTTGTTCATGCCGAGACGCTGGAGAACCCCTACGTCGCCCCGAGACCGTTCCGGGTGAACGCCGGTGCAGTCCACGCCTACATCATGCTGCCTGATGGCAAAACCGCCTACCTCTCAGACCTTGCGATCGGTGGTAGCGTGCTCGTTTCCGATGCAAAAGGCAAAGCCCACACAGCGATCATCGGCCGCACCAAGATCGAGCGCCGCCCGCTCCTCTTAGTGGAGGCGGAGGCGGGGGGGAACAAAAACGAGCCTGATTCTCCAGAACGCGGAGACGATCCGCCTCGTCACGGAAGACGGGGGTGCCGTCTCGGTCGTCCACTTAAAAGAAGGCGACCGGGTGATGGGATGCGTTCTTGAGGGAGGCAGGCATTTTGGCATCGCGGTCAAGGAGACCATCATTGAGAAGTGAAGGAATGAAAGTCGGGATTATCGGCGGCACCGGAAAAATGGGCGGGCTCTTTTCTGGCGTCTTTTCACGGGCAGGATATGAAATACTCGTTTCCGGGCGCTCGACCGAACTCTCCGCAGCAGCACTTGCCAAGCAGTGCGACATCGTCACCGTCTCAGTGCCGATACGGGATACCGTGCGGGTAATCGATGAGATCGCGCCACTGCTCACACATGACCAGATCCTCTGCGACCTCACGTCGCTCAAGGTTGAACCAGTGGCCGCGATGCTGAAATCAAATGCGCAAGTGATTGGATTACACCCGATGTTTGGCCCGACAGTCAGCTCGCTCTCCCACCAGACGATCATTGTCTGTCCTGCACGCGTTGATACCGTTACACTCACTCGTCTCCTGACCATCTTCAAAGACGAGGGTGCAGAATGTACAATCACGACTCCAGAAGCGCATGATCGCATGATGGCAGTCGTGCAGGGACTGACCCACTTCGTGACACTTACCGTTGCCGAATCTATCCGTCGGCTCGGTGTCGATATTGAACAGACACAGCAGTTCACGAGCCCGGTCTACCAGATTGAACTCTCCCTTGTGGGAAGACTCCTCTCGCAGGAACCTGATCTCTATGCCGATATCCTGGAGAGAAATCCCTACGTGCCAGAAGTACTTGCAACATGTCGGGCGGCTGCCGGAGATCTGTCTGCCATCATAAACAATGGCGATCCGGATCTGTTCCGTGCATTTTTCGAGAGAAACACCCGGCACTTTGGCGAGTACTGTAACAAAGGACAGGAAATGACCGATGCCCTTATCGAAAGCATGGTGAAAAAATGACCACGATCACGCTCGGTCCGGAAGGGACATTCTCCCACGAACTTGCGCTGAGACTCGGGTGCACCCCGCTCCACCTTGCCCCGACTATCCACGCGATCGTCCGTGCCGTTGCGCAGGGTGACGGTGAGGGAATTGTCCCGATCGAGAACTCCGAAGCCGGGGGTGTTGGTGAAACACTGGACAGCCTTTCGGTCTATCCGGTCTGTATCACGGGTGAGATGTACATGCCGATCCACCACCATCTCGCATCCCCGGTACCGTTTGAGAAGATCCGGGTCCTGTATGCTCACCCGCAGACACACGAGCAGTGCAGCCGGTTTCTTGATGACTGGGAGGTGCCGGTCATACACACGAGCAGCAATGCGTCGAGCGCGATGGAAGCAAAGAAAACGCCCAATGCGGGTGCGATCCTTTCCTCATCCGCAGCATCGCTCTACCATATGCCAATTATCGCAGAGCATATTGAGAACAATCGCAAGAACGTGACGCGTTTTGTAAGGATCGGAAAATATCCCGTAAATTCCGGGCACGAAGAAAAATGTAGTATCCTGATCGATCCGGATACCGATCGTGCCGGGCTCCTGTATGATCTTTTAGGAGTCTTTGCCCGACGGCACATCAATCTCACCCGGATTGAGTCCCGTCCCTCAAAGCGGGGTATCGGGAAGTATGTGTTCTTCCTTGATTATGCGGTCTCGGATGGGACATGCGACGCACTGCGTGATTTAAAGGAGATTACAAACGTAAAAGAGATGGGTTGTTATGCAAGAATTGAGGTGCCATAAGTGAAATACACGCTTCCCCGTTGTCGTGATATTGCATTTTCTGTTGCCGCCCCTCCTTCCAAGAGTTACACGCACCGGGCATTCATTACGGCAGCGTTAGGCACAGGATCAAGCGTTATCGTCCACCCGCTCCTGTCCGATGACACGCGACTTACCTTAAAGGCACTTCTCCAGCTGGGTGTGCCGGTAACCCAAAGCCCGGATCAGGTTGTTATTGAAGGCACTGACGGGAAACTTTCCTGCGAAAAAGGCACAACGCTCGATCTGGGCAATTCCGGTACGAGCCTGCGACTCCTGACAACGCTTGCACTTCTCGCTCGTCATCCGGTCACCCTCACCGGTTCTTCCCGGATGCAGGAGCGCCCGGTGGAACCGCTTGCGGATGCACTCCGATTACTGGGTGGCAAAATCACATTTTTGCAGAACACGGGTTTCCCTCCGTTCACGGTAAGCGGGGACCTCAATGGCGGGACGGCAACGATCGATGGTTCCATCTCAAGCCAGTTCATCTCGTCGATCCTGATCGCATCACCATATGCAAAAAAAGAAGTCGATCTCATTGTCCCTCAAGAACCAGCCTCACGGTCGTACCTTGATATTACCGCAAATGTCATGCAGGCATTCGGTGCCGGGCTGAAACGTGAAGGATATACAAGGTTTCAAGTAAGCAACCAACATCACTACGCGGGCAGGAGGTATGTCGTAGAGGGGGATTATTCATCGGCATCATATTTCTTTGCCATGGCAGCGGTGTGTGGCGGTAAAGTAACCGTAGCAAATCTTGCACCGGAATCAGCGCAGGGTGACCGGGCATTTCTTGATGCACTGAGCAGGATGGGATGCCGGGTTGTCCCGGGGGAAAACTCTGTCACGGTTGAACGGACAGGAAAACTCTCGGGTATCACCTTTGATATGTCTTCATCTCCTGATACCGTACAGACGCTGTGCATGGTCGCAGCTGTTGCCGGCACACCTACAACTATCACCGGTATCAGCCACCTGAAATTTAAAGAGAGCGACCGGATTACAAGCACTGCTGAGAACCTGCGCCGGCTGGGAGGCGATGTGATAACTGATAGCGATCGGTTCACGATCCGTCCCTCTGCCCTGCATGGCGGCACGATCGATCCGGCAGACGACCACCGGACTGCGATGAGTTTTGCTGTTTTGGGGCTCGCTATCGGGGGCGTTACGATAACAGATGCTGAATGCGTAAATAAATCGTTTCCCGGGTTCTGGGAAACACTTTCCGGAGTGATAAAATGAGACGAATTGTGTTCACCGGGTTCCGGGGAACCGGAAAAACAGAGATAGGCATACGTGTTGCACAGCAGCTGAACCTCCCGTTCATCGACACTGACGCGCTGATTGAGCAGAAGAGCGGGCGATCCATTCCCGATATCTTCCATGAGGATGGGGAAGAGCGGTTCAGGGTATGGGAACGAGAGGTCATTGCCACGCTTCCCACCCGTGATGTGGTTGTCAGTACCGGGGGCGGAGCCGTGCTCGACCCGGTGAATATGGAACACCTCCGCTCAGATAGCGTATGTGTTCTTCTTGCAGCAGATATCGATACGATCGAAAAGCGTCTGGCAAAAAAGCCCCGGCCTGCGCTCACGGATTTTCCCTTGCGGCAGGAGATTGCCGAGCTCCGGGACCGAAGGCGTCATGCCTACCGGGCGTCCGCGGACTTCTGTCTCGATACTTCAGAAACAACACCGGATAGTGCGGCTGACCGCGTGATCCATCTCCTTAAAAACGGTGTCTCCACTGAACAACAGCGGACCACAGCGTTTGCATTTTTTAAGACCGGGCGGATCCCCCAACCGGCATTTTCATCGCTCGAAAAGATCCTCCTCTCTCCGGATCGTGACACACAGACACGAATCCTCGGCGTCGCCGGATATCCCTGCGCCCACAGCCAGAGCCCCCGGTTATTCAATGCCCTGTTCGAACGCTACCATCTTAACTACCATTATACATGGTTTGAGGATCCGGAACTTGCCGAGATCATGGCTGTCGCACGGGTGGTCAATGCAAAAGGACTTTCGGTTACCATCCCGTTCAAGCACGATGTGATTGAATATTGTGATGAGATTGACGAACACGCAGCCCAACAGATTGGTGCAGTGAATACCGTTCTGTTTGCGGGCGAATCTATGATTGGTCACAACACGGACTGGCTTGGGATACGAAAACCGCTCGTTGCAAAAAAAGGAGTCAAGGCGGTGCTCTTAGGTGCTGGAGGTGTCGCCCGTGCTGCTGCGTATGCGCTCGTGGACCTTGATATGGACGTGACGATTCTGAACCGAACACCGGAAAAAGCACAGGAACTCGCAGAACGGTTCGGGTGCGCATGGGCTCCATGGGATGCATTCGACACCATCAAACCCGATGTCGTTGTGAATGCGACACCGCTCGGCATGCAGCCGGATACCCGGAGCCCGCTTAAATCCGATCAGCTGAACAAGGAAATGACCGTATTTGATCTTGTCTACACTCCACCGGTGACCCCGCTCATTGAAAATGCCCGGATAGTTGGCTGCGAGACAATCACCGGTACCGAAGTATTTGTCCAGCAGGCACGCGAACAATTTTATATCTTCTTTGGCATCGATGTGCCGGAGACAATTGTGAGGGAACTGGTTACATGAATGTGTTTGGCAGAAATTTCAGGATTACCACGTTTGGCGACAGCCACGGGAAAGCAGTCGGCGTTGTAATAGACGGGTGCCCGTCAAATATGGCACTGTCGGAACAAGATATTCAGCCACTACTGGACCGGCGCCGCCCGGGAACATCTCCTCTCACCTCCACCCGTAAAGAGTCAGACCGGATTAAAATTCTCTCTGGAATCTTTGAAGGAAAGACTACCGGTGCCCCCATCACGATGCTTGTCGAAAATGAGGATATGCATGCCGGGGATTACGACGCTCTC
This sequence comes from uncultured Methanoregula sp., assembly GCA_963676405.2. Taxonomy (GTDB): domain Archaea; phylum Halobacteriota; class Methanomicrobia; order Methanomicrobiales; family Methanospirillaceae; genus Methanoregula. The sequence goes on along the minus strand of CAXXQB010000027.1, from coordinate 106,302 downwards.
CGGGACGTGTTCCGCCCGGGTCATGCGGATTTCACGTACCAGGAAAAATATCATATCCGCGATCACCGGGGTGGCGGCAGGAGTTCGGGGCGCGAAACTCTGGGGCGCGTCGCCGCGGGTGCCGTTGCAATAAAATATCTTGCAGCACACGGCATCACCATCACAGGAAAGATTCAGGAAGTGCATGGTAAGGCATCACCTGAAGAGATCGAACGGGAGATCCTCGCTGCAAAAAATGCCGGGGACTCGATAGGAGGAATTGCAGAGATCGTGGTTTCCGGGTGTCCTGCAGGATTGGGCGATCCAGTCTTTGGCAAACTGGACGCACAGGTTGCCAGTGCGCTGATGGGAATTGGTGCAGTGAAAGGCGTCGAGATTGGTGACGGTTTTCTCGTGGCAGGGAAGTTCGGGAGCGAGAACAACGATTCGATGACTGCAACCAGCTTTATGAGCAACCACGCTGGCGGCATTCTCGGCGGCATCTCAACCGGGCAGGACATCATCGTGCGTATCGCGGTAAAACCGACACCATCTATTGCAAAACCCCAGATGACCCGGAATATTCATGGCAACGAAGTGGAGATTGCGATTTCCGGGCGGCATGATCCCTGCATTGTTCCCCGGATTGTGCCGGTTGCTGAAGCAATGCTGGCGCTCGTTATCATTGACTGCTTGTTAGAACAGGAAAAGTACCGGTAATATTTTCCGGTCAATTTTTTGTGGGATGTGTGGACTGAACAAGTCAAAAACCCCTTCTCTGTGTTGTGAGATTATCAACCCGCTGATGCGGGTCGGCGCGACCCGACGAGGCGTCGCGCCTTGGCAAGGCGGTTTAAGTATGTGTCTTCAATCGTCTCATCAGTTCCGCAAATTCTTCAACCGAATACTGTCCCACCGCAGTCGCTGACCCTGCATGACAGTACACAAATTCAGAGCCAAAGAACGGCAGCACCGCGCGAACCCATTGGAACGTGCTGCCCATGACACCGGTGCAGATCGGTTTTTTGGCTGCAAGCGTAAATGCGAGGAGATTCATTACATCCTCTTCGTTTGACGGTGTAACAATAATTTTGGGAATATCGCCATAAACCCGTAGTTCCCGTTCCAGTCCGAATAGTTCAGGAAGCGACAGCATACCAGTCGAATGGTGTGATGCGATGATAGTTTTTCCCGCAGATTTTATCAGTTCTGCATGCATCGCAAACCGTTGCTCGACATCGACATAGTCCACGTATGACAGAATTGATGTAATCTGTTCATACCATTCCAGCGTATTCCCGAAATACCTCCCGCCCTCCAGTACGGAACGAAGTGTGGCGATGATGGGTAGGGATACATGTTCCCGGCACCGTTTCACGTGAGAAACAGGATCCCCCTCCATCAGATCAAGGCGGCATTCAAGCATATCCGCCCCGCTGTCGCGTGCAATGACTGCCTGGCTGGCATCAGTGAGCGAGGCAATAATTTTCATGGATATACAGACTTTGCGGTCTGTCTTCAAAAACTATACTTCCGGGCAGATTATGTGGGGAAATCCTGACGATGGCTCTCTTGAAATACACATTTGTTTCTTACTGTGATCACTCGTTGAATGATACCTGTTTATCTCTTTTTGTGCCAATTCACTATCAGTATATGAACAAGAGAAACCCAGTCCACTCCATGCGACAACACTTGTATGCAATGAAAGCATTTTTCAGAAGAGGGTGTATCCTGCAGATTGTCCGTGCAGAATACACTTCCATCAACAGTGTATCAACACATATGATGCCAGCTATATCCCGTCCGGTTCTGAATGAAACCTGATTCTGTATTATGATGAAATCCCGACTCCCGGAAAAAAAGACGCTTCCCGAACTTCTGGCTCCTGCCGGTTCACCCAATGCGTTTCGTGCTGCGGTTGCTGCTGGTACTGATGCTGTCTATCTGGCAGGCATACAGTTTGGCGCCCGGAAATTTGCACGGAATTTTTCTTCCACAGAGATTGAGGATGCAGTCAGCTATGCGCATGCCCGTGGAGTCCGCGTATACGTGACGGTAAATACACTCATGCACGATGCAGAACTCGCGGGGGTGGCGGAATATCTCGTCTGGCTCTATTCCATCGGGGTGGATGCAGTACTTGTACAGGATATCGGCGTCGCATCGATCGCACGCGAAATTGTACCTGACCTTCCCCTCCATGCGTCCACGCAGCTGACCATACATTCCGCGGACGGCGTTTTGTGGGCCGCCGGGCAGGGATTTTCCCGGGTTGTCCTCGCACGGGAACTGCCGCTTCCGGAAGTCCGTGCGATTGCCCGTGCTGTTGAATTGCGCGGCATTGGTCTCGAAGTATTTGTTCACGGTGCGCTCTGCTACTGTTATTCCGGACAGTGTCTTCTCTCTTCTGTCATTGGCGGACGGAGCGGAAACCGGGGCCGGTGTGCCCAACCCTGCCGGAAACCCTATGAGCTTGTAACCGGTGAACCGGACGAGTACGGGCGTCTCAATACCATCCGCACGCTCCCCCTTGCGGAACATTTTCTCCTCTCCCCACAGGATCTCTGCACGTACCGGAACCTGCCGGAGCTGGTGAACTCACCGGTTGTTTCCCTGAAGATTGAAGGCAGGATGAAATCACCGGAGTATGTCGCCATAGTCGTTTCGATTTATCGCCGGGCACTCGACGCCATCGCAATGGGGAACTGGGAGCCGGACGGGAACGATTTGCAGGACCTTCTTCTTGCATTCAACCGGGGGTTTACCGGGGGGTACCTCTTCAATTGCCGTCATGCAGCCCTCATGGGACGGGAACGCCCGGATAACCGGGGCCTCTGTATCGGAAACGTCACACAGTGGGATGAGCGGACCCGGCGGGTTATCGTGCAGTGTGGCATTCCATTTTCCCTTCATGCCGGTGACGGGTTGCTCTTTTCATACGTGGATCACCCGGACGCAGACTGGGGTTTTTCCCTCAATAACGAGCCCGTTCGCTCAAAAGATTCTGTCACGTTCATTGCTCCCCGTCAGGCTCAGGAAGGGGCACGGGTGTTTGTCACGGCGTCCGGCACTCTTCTCGCGCGTGCCCGGCAGATCATGAGCCGGTCCCCGGCCGATCTGCGGCATCCGGTACCCCTCGATCTCGCGGTTCAGATCACTCCCGATGGAACACTTGCCTTTACCGGTACAATTCATGCAGACACCGGAAAACCTGTTGTCATACAACAAACATCAGACCACCGGCTCGTGCCGGCACAATCCCGTCCTCTCTCTTGTGACCAGCTGGCAGTACAACTGAAAAAAACCGGCGGTACACCGTTTGTCATCAATAAATTCCTGCTGGAATATGCAGGAGATATGTTTGCACCGATCGCTGAACTGAACCGGGTGCGTCGGGAATTTCTCGCATTCGCTGAAGAGAAACTGGTCAGTGCAGCAATTCCTACTCGCGATGAAATGGCCGCTGCACGGTGCCGGCTTGAGACCCTGACCTATAATTTTCCTGAATATCCGGAAAAGAATCCGGTAAAACCAGAAAAAAATCAGGGAAATATTTCAACAGATGTCAGTCTTGCAGTTTTTACAGATCAGCTTGAAAGTGTCAGCACCGCTATTTTAGCGGGAGCCGATGTCTGTTATTTTGAACCGGACTTTTCCGCAGACAAGAGGGTCGGGGGTGCAGGTATTCCGCTCGCGTCCGTTGCAGCACAGCTCCGTGAAGCCCTTATTCTTTGCCAAGATGCCCGTCTCCGCATGGTCTGGAAACTGCCGCGTATCACCCGGCAAAATATGCTGGACATGGTACTACCTCTCATTACTGAACTGAAGAAAGAGGGACTGGATGAATGCATGGTTGACGGGATGGGCGCATTCCAAGCGATCCATTCCCGGATACCGGATTTATCCTTTTCTGGTTCTGTGGGCTTGAACATCTTTAACCACCGTTCCGTTATTGCACTGGCAAATCCGCCATTCAGGCTCCTGACCCTCTCACCCGAACTTTCTCTTAAAGAGATCGCGCTCCTTGTTACCGCAGCCCGGCATACCGGAAGCACAACAGACCTCGCGCTCATCGTGCAGGGAACGATCGAAGCGATGATCTCGGAAGACTGCGTGCTTGAACCCATCCGTCATTGCCGCTGCGCATCACAAATAGCTGAACGAACCGATGCAGCGGTGTATGGGATTCGTGATGAGACGGGGTATATCTTTCCCGTACGTGTGGACGCTGAATGCCGGACGCATATTGGGAATGCGGTTGAAACCTGCCTTGTCGATCACCTGCCCCAGCTTAAGAATGCCGGCATCAGTTCCTTTGTCATCGATACACGGGGCAGGACACCACGGTATACTGCTGATATGACCGCCATCTACCGTGAAGCAATCACACTCGTTCGTAATCCGGATAGTGACACCCCCCGCCATCTTGCCAAGCTAAAAGAGCAGGCCAGACGGTGTGCATGGGGGGGAATTACCGCTGGTCCGTTTCTCCACGGATTAAAGGAAGAGTGAACGGATCGATCCATCAAACTATCCAGCAGATCTCATTTTATCCGGGCTCACTTCCACTCAATCGAAAAGTCTAATGGAGCTGGCATGCAACGGATAGTTTGTGAGGAAATCGTATGCCGTCTCCACTGATCCTTGTCAATCTCAAAACCTATAAGGAGGGTATGGGAAACCGTGCCCACCAGATTACGACTGCCGCACAACTCGTCGCAAAAGAGAGCGGAGTAACCATCGGGATTGCCCCGTCATATATCGATCTCCACCCGCTCGCTCATCATTTCACCATCCCGATCTATGCCCAGCATGTTGATGGGTTTGAACCGGGTGCCCATACCGGGCATGTCACCGCTGACTCGATCAAACTTGCCGGAGCAGTCGGATCGCTTGTCAACCACTCGGAACGCCGGTTGACACTTGCGGAGATTGAGGGATCAGTCAGGGCATTGCAGGCGCAGAAACTTGTTGCGGTTGTTTGCACGAACAACGAGATGACAAGTGCCGCATCAGCTGCACTCTCACCGGAGTATGTCGCGATTGAACCCCCGGAACTGATCGGGAGCGGGGTTTCTGTGTCGAAAGCAAACCCGGAGATTATCAAGCGCTCCGTTGCGCTCGTTCATGAGATCAACCCAAAAACAAAAGTGTTGACCGGTGCCGGCATACAGTCAGGTGAGTGCGTCAAAATCGCGGTCGATCTTGGAACGGATGGTGTGCTCCTCGCATCGAGTGTCGTAAAAGCGCAGGATCCCGGTGCGGTACTTCGTGACCTTGTTTCAAAACTCTGATCTTTTTTCTTTTTTACATCACGAAAATCTGACAGGATTCTTCCAAGAAAACAGACAGGAAAAATTTCATTCCATTTCTCTACACGATAAGCGAGATTAAATCGTGCTTCGTGATCACGCCCTTTACGATCCGTCCGTCAACCACCAGCACCGCGTGGTTCTGCTGTAAGATGTTGACCACCGTCTCTACATCCATATCCGGAGGAACCGTGGGAAAACCCGGCTCCATGAAATCCTTTACCATGAACATGTGGCTTTTGTGAAGACGCTGCTGTTCGATCGCTTTGACAATCACTGCCTCAGATATACATCCGGCAGGAATTCCCCGCTCGATTACCGGCAGCTGCGAAATATTATTTTTCTCGAAAATTTCTACTGCCGCCATGATACTTGCCTGCGGCGCTACCGAAAGCACCGGCGCATGCATGATCTGCGCAGCCGTGATCTTCTTTGGTTCGGCACTGTTGAGTACTTTAATGATCTTATTGAGTGTACTGACCCGTGGATCGACACTGCCTGCTTCAATGCGTGCCACCATGGACTGGCTGATTCCCGCGCGCCGTGCGAGTTCAGTCTGTTTGAGCCCCAGTGCTTCGCGCCGTGAGCGGAGTTCTTCAGGATTGGGTATATGCATTCCTGATTACTGATGGTGATATGAAAATATCAATTTTATTATTACTTCGGGATTTGCAGATCCCCCGCATCGATCAAATCCGGGAACTACGAGGTTATGCTTTCACTCATCCTATGATAACAAACCCACTATGAACCCCAGTCATTTTTTTGTCCTCTGTGCAAAATGCTTTAACCAGTACAGCAAATAGAAGCTTAAGAGAACAATCCAATCTAATCATTGGATTAGTGTTGAACATGACTGAGTGTCTCAACAATGACGAAGATGACGAAGCGAACCAACGGCGGTTCTCTTCCTGTTTTGTATCGATGCGGTGCATATCGTACGCAATCGCAGGAATAAAATGTATAGGAAATGTCTTTTCACGGTCTCTCTCTCATTCCTCTATAGTGGGATCCGGGTCAGGCACGGGATTGCATTGCCGCATGCGTCTTTAGTGTCATCGGAACGGTGAGCTGATCTCCGGATGAACGATAGATGGGGCGAACCCCCGCAGGTTGATCTGCTACACGGACAGGGAACCGTATCTCCGGCAACCGGTGTATTTCCTGTTACTCCCGGTACTATCAGATTCCCCACTGGTATTGATCCGGCAACGGTAAAGAAAATTAATTGCCGAGAAAATCCCCGGCGGGAACCGGGAATGACGAAAGATTCCCTCTTTGTCATGAAGCGCGACGATGCTTGGCACATCGTGAGCGAGGACTATTCGTACAAAACAGAGGCATATTACACCATCCTCCAGCACGAACTCGAAGGAAAAACTGTCCGCCCATCCAGCGATGCGGTGCTTGATGCCTATGTCGTACCCATCTGTCTCGAGCGGGCAAAACGTGCCGGGATCCCGGTCTGCGAATGGGGGATTTCACAAGCGTACGTGCCGCTCCCGGCGATTCTCTACGGTTTGAACTATTTTGCCACATCCGCCGATTTCTTTGTCGTGGATGATGCCGGGCAGGCAAAGGATGTGATAAAACACATAACAAACAAGGGAAAGTATCCCTTCTGTTACCAGAAACTGGGTGTGGGTGCGACAATTCATACCTGCACGGCGATATTTGGCAGGACACTGCAAAGTTGCCATGAGATTGCAGGTTTTGCCGAAAAATGCTACGCGCTCTTCTCCATCCCGCTCATCCACATGATCTTTGTGAAGACGGGAACGGAATTTGCACTCTCATCACTTGCACCTATACGATATAACCACCTGACTGAAGGGGAACGGGCGCTTCTCGCTGCGTACATTGATCACCAGGAGTTCTTATGAGCCGGCTCGGGATCTTTGTCGACAGAAAGACACTCTCCAACTCCGAACAGCTCAACGCGCTGATTCACTGCCGGGACGTTGCCGAGGATATGGGTCATGACGCGGACTTTCTCTTTCCCGTCGACATCAACAAGATTCCCAAAATGGACGCCCTGTTCATCCGTGCCCGGACTGACCCGATGAACGTAACCTATGTCGCCGCACGAATGGCGAGTATGCACGGAATCCCGGTTATTGATGACCCGCAGTCGATCCAGATTTGCGGGGATAAAATTAACATGTATTCCCACCTGATGAAAAAGCACGTCTCGCTCCCGAAAACGGTCTTTCTCTCTAAAAATGACCTGTCTGTTGAACGGGTTTCCCAGCTCTTTGATACCTTGGGAAGCCCGCTTATCGTGAAGGAACCATCCACCTCCTTCTCGCTCCGGGTCGAGAGGGTGACCGATATTGCCGGGTTCTTCCGGGTTGCGCGGCGGTTCATCAAGATGTCGGACTGGATTGTTGTGCAGCAGTATATCGAGAGCAAGTACGATTGGCGGGTGGGTGTGCTTGGCGGGGAACTGCTTTATGCCTGCAAATATACGATCCCGTCGGTCACGTTCAAGATCCAGGCATCGGTGAACGGGCATATTGTCTATTGCGGTGTTGAGAGTGTGCCGGTAGATGCCGTGCCAACCCATGTCATCAAACTTGGGATCGATGCAGCACATGCAATCGGAAACGGACTTTATGGCGTTGACATAAAAAATAATAACGGGAATGCCTATGTAATTGAGGTGAATGACAATCCCTCTCTCGAGAGCGGGGAAGACGCCCTCTATCCCCAGGTATACCAGAAAATCGTTTCTCACCTTTTTGCGAAGTGACAAAATTGACTGAAGACTGGTTGCTCCGTGCTGAGACTATCTGTATGCGCTGTGGCGGACATTGCTGCATTGAGGCGCACCCACCTATATCACAGACCTGTTACCAGCGGTTGATCGCGCGAGGAGTACCGCAGGAATCTTTTGAATCCAACGGATACCTTCGTTTAAAATCCCAAAACGACGGGCAATGCATCATGATGCGGGATGGGGAGTGTTCTATCCATGCAATCAAGCCTGAAACCTGCCGTGCAGGACCGTTTACGTTCGATGTGAGTGGAGATAAAATCAACATTTACCTGAAACACGAGACGGTTTGCCCCGTCGTCGGCCTGTTAAAAGTGGTGCCGTCAGCATACCGGACACAATACAATCTTGCAGTACAGAATATTACCAATCTCGTCTCCCACCTCTCGCCGGAAGAACTTGAGATGATCTGCCAGATCGAAGAGCCGGATACCGAAAAGGTTGCGGAAGTACCCCGCCGGAATCCCTGATGGTATGACTATCGGCACCGAACACGAATATTCGATCAATGACTCTCAGTTCAATCCGTTGCCCGTATCAGACCAGATACTAAAAAACATCTGCGGGAGCTGTGAGAGCGAGATCCTCTTTGGGGATGTGAAACTGGGAAAAGAGTTGCAGAAGCACGTGCTCGAATTTGTCCCGCGTGTGCCAGTTGATGACCTGAACGTACTTGAAACGCAGCTGGTCCATGGTATCAGGAAATTTTACCATATCTTCCCGGAACGTTATCACCTGCTTGGTCTCGGGATGCACCCGACCCTCACCCTTGATAAAACCGCGGTCTGGGATCATGATGAGAAAGAGTACTACGAAGCATATAATCGCCTCTTTTCTATCCGGCAGCATGGGTGGCTGAACATCCAGTCGCTCCAGATCAACCTCTCGTATACCGGGGACAAGGATCTCGTCCTTCTCTACAATCGGCTGCGTCCCCTCCTCCCGTACCTCGTTGCCATCACTGCCTCGTCCCCGATGGTTGAAGGAAAACTCACCGGTTGTGCAGACAACCGGCTTCTCTATTACCGGACGAACCAGAAAGAGATCCCGCAGATCTGCAACCACATCATACCGGAAAAGATCCGTAATGTCGGCGAATATCATGCGGCACAGGACGAGATCTTCTCTGAACTGAAAAGACGTGATGCGGCAATTCTCTGTGAGGAATGGGTTAATTCGAGCGGGCTTATCATCCGGTTCTCGCGGAAGTGTCTTGAGATCAAGGTACTCGATGAACAGGAATGTATCCATTCAGATATGGCAGTGTGTGCATTTGTCCGGGCGCTGCTCCGGTGCCCGACACTGCCCGTAGAGACTGAACAGGACGCGCTTCTTGGTTGCATGGATGATGTTATCCGGAATGGGACTTGCTCCCTGCGCCCGGAACTTGAAGAATTATACACACGTGCATGGCAGAAAGCAACTGATGACGAGCGGAAATATCTGCCGGTTATCGAAAACCGCATCCGTAAAGGAAGTCTTGCCGAACAGATAGCACAACGGTATAACAGCGAGCGGGATATTGTCCCCATCCTTGCCGATATGGCACACTGCCTGCGGATCAATATCCCGTATGGTATGATGTGATTGTTCTTGTTGGTGGATATCGTATCCTCGCACCCGTGCGAATAATTTATCGAAGATCGTCATGCAAGCCGGGACTGATCGGTCTTAATCCGGATAGGGTGACCTAACCGAATTTCTTTTTTCAACAATCATCATTAAGGTGTGCCCGAAATACACTACACAGGGATTACGATGGTACGCACCTTGATGACTGAAGCAGAAGGGTATGATCTGTTAAAGACACATGGCATCCCGGTTCCACGCTATATTGTTGCCCGCACTGAACATGAGGCAGTTGCAGCAGCAGATGCAATCGGGTATCCTGTTGTCATGAAGGTGATTTCGGCACAGGTAATTCATAAGAGTGATGCCGGGGGTGTCATCACCGGTATTGCGTCAGCTGCGGAGGCAGGACGGGCGTTTGAGACCATCAGGAAGAACGTTGTTGCATTTGATCCCTCTGCGGAAATTGCCGGTATCATGGTTGAACAACAGATGAGTGCCGGGCTTGAGATGATCATCGGGGGGAAAACCGATCCGACATTTGGCAAGGTAATCACGGTGGGGATAGGCGGGCGGCTTGTCGAGCTCTCCCGTGATGTATCCGTTGGCATATTGCCGGTAAGCGAAAATGAGATCCGATCGATGGTCGGACACCTTCACAATTACCGGTTAATCACAGGATTCCGTCATGAACCGCCACGGGATGAGGAGGCATTCCTCCGTGTGATTAATACCGTTGCACGGATGTTCCTCGCTCACCCGGAGATTGAGGAATTCGATATCAACCCGTTTGTCCTGTATGAAACTGGCGGGTGTGCAGTCGATGCACGGTTCTACAAAAATGATGAGGCAATGGCCGTTTCTGCACCGCACAATGCGGAGATGCCCAACGAGTTGTTAAACGTCAAATCTATTGCTATCGTTGGCGCTTCGCAGGATCCAAACAAGATCGGCTATGCGGTCTGCCGCAACATGCTCGCGTTTCCCGGGAAACTCTACCCGGTCAACCCGAAAAATCCGATAATTCTTGGCAGAACGGCATACCCCACGCTCGCTGCGATTCCGGAAACAGTCGATGCAGCGGTTGTGGCGATTCCGGCTCCCGCTGTCCCGCAAGTGGTACAGGAAGCCGGGGAGAAAGGGATTCCCCTTGTCATCATCATATCATCAGGGTTCCAGGAAAGCGGTGCGGCAGGAAAGGCGCTGGAAGACCGGATTCTTGCCATCGCACAAAAATACCATATCCGCATCATGGGACCAAACTGCCTTGGGTTCATGCTCCCGCACCAGGGGATCAACACCACGTTTGATCCGGTATCCCCAAAACCCGGCAAGATTGCGTTCATCTCCCAGAGCGGGGCAATTATTACCACAATTGTTGACTGGAGTCTTCCGGAGGAGATCGGGTTCTCTGCAATTTTCTCGGTTGGCAACCAGGCAGATCTCACGTTCGAGGATTTCATCCGGTTTGCCGGCGATGATGTAAAAACAAAAGCGATCATCCTCTACATCGAACAGATACGGAACGGGAAACGGTTTATGGAGATTGTAAGCGCGGTGACAAAAAGGATACCTGTCGTCGCGATAAAGGCGGGCGCTTCACGAATCGGGCAGAAAGCAGCGTCATCCCATACCGGATCGCTTGCCGGGAATTTTGAAGTGTACCAGGCAGCATTCCGGCAGGCAGGAGTAATTCCCGCACGGTCAATCCGCGAAGCGTTCCAGGCAGCAGAACTGCTGGCATCTGAGGGGTACCCGAAAGGGGTCCGGGCTGTCGTGATCTCAAATGCCGGTGGGTTCGGTGTGCTCTCGTCAGATTATGCGGAGCGGTTCGGTATCCAGCTTGTTGAGTTCTCACCATCGCTTGTCGGGGAACTTGATGCCGTGCTCCCGGTGAACTGGAGCCGGGCAAATCCGATTGACATGGTGGGAGATTCCAGCGCGGACCGGTACGCAAAGACGTTTGATGTGATGATTACAAACCAGGATCTCTGGGATATCGCGTTTGTGATCGCAGTCCCTTCAGCGATCTCCGATCCCATTCGTGTCGCAAATGAGCTTGTCAGGTTCTCAAAGCACACGCACAAGATGATTGTCGGGTGTCTGATCGGTGGGGACTCCATGAAGACTCCGCTCCGAATCCTGCGGGATGCAGAGATCCCGAATTTCCCGGATCTCGAGGATGCATTCCGGGCAGTGGGAAACATCTGCCGGTACAAGTGCGGAAGTGATCCTTCTCATCCTGTATGTAGACCGGGAAACGGGGAATGAAGCGTTGTATCCGGAGCTTGTATTTCTCCATCTCCTGAACCAGTCTGCGTTTTACAACGTGAAGAGGATGAGGACTGCCCCTAGCACCATCAGTACGGCGCCGGTAAGTCTCCTGCCAATATTCGATTCACGAAATACAATAGCACCGGAGAGCACAGTCAGAATAATACTCATCCGTTTGAATGCGATGACGTACGGGACAATCTGCAGGGTGTACGCGTAATTAATCACGATCGCTTCTGTGGTGATGAGTAAGCCGATGAAAATGAATGCACCCGCCATCCAGTGATAACGATACCTGGAGGATACCGGTTTCAGTTCTGTCATTGCCGGTAGATCTTTTTTTATCCCGCGCAAAGTGCACGCATCCCGACATGAGAGGAGTGCGATAATGACAAATGCGACCCCGAGAACAACAAAGACAATAGCAGAACCAAAGACCGTATCTGATTCCTGCACCACCATCTTGTCAAAGTTCACGGAAATCGCATAGAGAAACGCGACGATCAGCATGTACAGAACGCCAGGATGTCGCGTTATCGAACGGATGGGATCGGCCATATTCTTCTGTCCCGGTGAAAGATTCAGAACATAAGAACCAGAGACAATGATCAGAATACCTATCGCCCCGCTGATTGTCGGAAGTTCGTGGAGAAGGAGAAAGGAAGTCCCAATCAAAAAGACCGGTGTAAAGGAGATCATAGGGATCGCAAGTGAGATATCGGTGGTGGCAAGTGCTCGGTACGTGAGGATCGTTGCAATAATGTTCAGGCTTGCAGTAATGATAACTGCAAAGAGAAACCGGTCACCAATCACCGGAATACCGGAACGCGAGGAAATGAGGAGGAGAAAGAGCGCTGTGGTAAGAAAACTCCCGGCAGCCAGTACATGAGGGTTTATTGACTGGAGCATTTTTTTCGTTGCGACATAGTACCCGGCATTTGTCACTGCACCGGCGAGCGCGAGAAGAACCCAGAGCATCGTTATGGGGGATGTTGTTCGTTTATCGCATTAAACAATCTGAATCCAGGAAATGAATCCCCATCACCTTGAGGATGTGTGCTATAATTCCACTACAGAATCACACCACCGGTGCCCCGGTTAGCAGGTAGAGCACCGCAAGAATGAGCGGTTGGTGAACGAGATAAATGAGGAGCGAATGCCTGCCCATGAAAACAAGCGGGGCTATCGCATTTGCCGGGAGCTGGGGGATCGCGAAAGACCGGACTCCTCCAGGATACAGCACGTTACCGAGCGCGATACCAATAAGCACGACACCAAACCAGGGAAAGATCGGTTCATAATCGACAGACCAGAACGTGGCTGGATGAATGCCAACCGGTATCAACCAGATGGGGCCGGTTATCGTTGTAAAGACCCAGCCGATGACGATAATTAATAGTCCCAGCACAGCATTCATCCGCCCGAACCGGAAAAAGAGCGGGGAACACATCACAGAGACGCCAATCAGGGAGAGGATACCAAACACGACAAATCCCTCATGCAGGTACCACCACGTAACTGTAGTGACAAGTAAACCGAGGCAGAAAATGCCGGCGCCACGCAACACAAATTTTTTTGCGAGTGCACCTGCATCGAGGTACCGGGCGGCACGTGCCCGGCTGATCACAAGAGAGATACCAACAAGAGAGAGAAAAATCGATACAGCAGCATATGCATAGAGACGCCAGAACCCGGTATATAAATCGACAGGGAAAATCCCGAAAAAATTCAGGTCAAAGAGCGTGTGAAAGAGTATCATCAGCACAAGAGCTATGCCTCGCAAGAGATCGATCTCCTGGTACCGCTCCGTTCCGTTCATTGCACTCGTATTGTTCCTGTTCCCGAATATGTTTTTTGAAGATGCATTTCATGGCAGTTGCGGTACCGGTTTTGTTCCACAATTACTTACTCATAGGACAAAATACAATTCATATCTGGAAAAACCGTATGAACAAATTTACGGATGAGCATATCATTGAGGCAATCGGCAGGTGCCGGGTCGTTGTCCGGAAGGGGAAAGTCGTTGAGGTTTCGGATCCGATAATAGCTGACTGTCCGCTTGCAAAACGGTTCGCCTACCCGGTTCCCGAGATCACAAAGGACGCAGTAAAGGCAAACATTGAGGCGCGGATCCTGTCTTTTGGCATGTGTACGCCAAACCGTGAAGTGCTGGATACCCGGGCGTTTGTCGGGTTCGGCGCATCAGAACTTTTGAGTTTTGGCATTCACGCCGGTTTTTTTGCTGCAGCAGTAATTGCATGCGATGGTGCAGGTACAGTCATTGCTACGACACCAGCGCTCGTGCAGGGTATCGGGGGACGGATGTCCGGACTCGTGAAAACATCTCCATATCCGGGGGTAATAGATCGAATCGAGAAGAACGGCGGGTTCGTGCTTGACCACAAAAGCGCCCGCATGGATCAGGCAGCCGGCATGGTGCTTGCGTATGAGAAAGGATTAAAAAAAATCGCGGTCACGGTCGCCCTGCCGTCAGATGCCGAGGCGATTCGCAAGATTCATCCCGATGCTTTTATTGTCGGAGTTCACGCAAGCGGGCTTACCAAGGATGAGGCAGAGCGGCTTGTCCGAGCATCTGATCTGGTCACCGCCTGCGCCTCAAAGACTATCCGCGAAGCGGTTGCCGGAAAAGCACTCGTGCAGGCAGGAATCTCGATCCCCGTCTTTGCGATGACAAAAAAGGGAAAAGATCTCATCATAGAGAAGATCCGGCAGGGTGACGAGCCCGTCTTGATAAAACCGACACGACTTCCGGTTGCCGGTGACAAGGAACCCCGTCCGCTCATTTGATCTAAATATCCATGCATAACACCGGGTTCAAAGATATGGATTGATATTGAATGACTTGGTGATTGTGGGGATTTAAGATCCTTTTTTTAATAATACACAATTGACTGTTAAAACTCAAAAAAAAGTAATTAGAAAAATTTGGGATATTGATTTACCTTATTTTAATGCTTGACTTGAATAAAATAAAGCCAATGCCATTACTGCAAAACCAACCGAAAGCAATGTTTGGAAAGAAAATCCTGACGTAATGAATAATCCTCCAGCACCAACTAAAACACAAATTAGAGAACCGATTAACAAAATCAATGCAATCATTTTACATGTGTCTTTGGAAAGCATAACAATGAATTATTCTGTTAAAATAAACTTTTTTGGTTTACGTGATGCCCAACGGATTTCTTATATAAATAATATCACTCACAGTAAAATTTCGATGCATCGTAATTTTTGCTATCAACGTAAACACACAAAAAACGCACCAGTTATTCAATATGCGCCTATTGGGGTGATCGCCCATCCAGCATTGACGACCGATATAGCTTGATTGAGAATTGCAAGTGAGAAACAAACTATATCACCATTTGGTCTAAAGTAAAAAATGTGCTCAAGTTTTCAGAAATTCTAATAGTTGGTTGCGGAAACCCTTTATTTGCCGATGATGGTTTCGGACCCGCTTTTGTAGAAGAGATGCAGAAGATCTCACTTCCTGACAATATTGGCATAATTGATGCAGGTCTTGGCGGATCCCATTTTATTTTTTCCAAACTTGACCCAGAAATGACTAAGGAGAATTTCGAATAACCTCAACGCCGGAAGTACTTTATCTTAGAACTCCGAATAAAAGGTATGGAATCTCTTGTTGACTTTGCGTTACAGGAGCGGTACAAGCAGGTAAAAGATCTCGGCGATCGATTAGGAGAACTTGCACCCCTCATTGAATGGGAATCATTCCGGGAAATTGTTGGAGAAATTTATACCAATACAACAGAACAGGGTGGGCGGCCAAATATTGACATCGTTCTCATGATCAAAATGCTGGTCCTTCAATCGATGTACGGGTTATCCGATCCGGAACTTGAACGGCAGGCAAATGACAAGATTTCATTTCTGAGTTTTCTCGGGTTTCCTGAGAAGATTCCCGATCACACGACGGTCTGGTATTTCCGGGAACGGTTATCTCAAACCGGGAAAGACAAGGCGATCTGGAACGAACTTCAAAGACAGCTGGACGAAAAAGGATTGAAGATCCGGAAAGGTGTGATCCAGGATGCAACATTCATCACGGCAGATCCGGGACATGCCTCTGCTGACACTCCCCGGGGAGACGATGCAAAAACCCGGAGAAATAAAGAAGGTACCTGGACAAAAAAGGGGAAACATTCGTATTTTGGATTCAAGCTTCATACGAAAGAAGACTGCGACTTCGGATTAATCCGGGCACTTCAGACCACAACTGCATCTGTGCATGATAGCCAGATCGATCTTTCAGAAGAAGGTGAAGTTGTCTACCGGGACCGGGGGTATTTCGGTGCTGAACCAAAGGGTTTTGACGCAACCATGCAGCGCGGAGTTCGAGGACATCCGATTGGTATCTGGGATATCCTCAGGAATAAACGGATCTCAAGAATTCGATCTCCCGGTGAAAGACCTTACGCAGTCATCAAGAACGTCTTCCATGACGCTCATACCCATGTGACTACGGTTCTTCGAGCTCACGTGAAAATGACGTTTGCTACGTTTAGCTTTAACCTGTACCAACTGGCAACCCTGAAAAAACAGGCTATCGTTTAGCGTACGCTTTCCAAAAATCTGTGAAAAATCAGGAAAAGTGACAAGAAAATCGGGGAATATACGTCCTCTTGTTATCTAATTTGGATCAATTCCTTTCATTTTTGAAATTATCCGGGGTTTATCGGAATTCTCTAAGGAACTCATCATTGTTTGTGCAGCGGATTTTAGTGCGAAGCCTGGAACGATCGCGAAATTTCGTGTCGAGAATCTGCCGCCGGATGCGTATCGTGACGCCAATTTGAGGGATCTCTCCGAGTCGCCGTGGGAGATGTCCTGTTATTCCCAAGCCCGCCATTCGTATCGTGACGCAAATTTTTGGAATCTCTCCGAGTCGCTCCAGCGTATCAAAGACCGGATTAATGTTACGATTATCGGATGCCAGCCAAAACGGATTCCGACTGATTTTGAAATCGGTATTTCCGATGAAGTTTCTCGGGCAATTCCGAAAACAATTCGGATTATACTGGAAATGATTGGCGTTGATCATCGGAATGCTATTAGGAGCGTTGAACCTAAACCTCAAACCGATTTTGTACAAAAAAATATTAACCCTTGGGGTAATGGCTATAAAATACGAAACCGCTACGAAATCGTCGATATAAAAAAAGGTGGTATGGGCATTGTCTATATAGCCCATGATTGTGAATGGAATCGAAATTTTGCAATCAAGACATTTCAGGACAAATACCTCTGGAATGAAGACGTCATCTATCGATTTATGGCAGAAGCAGAAACTTGGACGGAACTTGAGAGACATACAAACATTGTTTTTGCAAATTTTGTTGAGATAATCGAAGGCAAACCTCTGCTGTTTTTGGAATACATTGACAGCGGAGATCTTAATCAATTCATTGGAAAACTTAGTATCGAGGAATCTCTGGACTTTGCAATTCAGTTCTGCACTGGCATGGAATATGCTTATCAAAAGCTTGGAGTTATTCACAGGGACATAAAACCCGGAAATGTGATGGCACAAAAAGATCCGAGATTCAGATTCGGATATTCATTTAAAATCACAGATTTTGGACTGGTAAAAGTATTGGGCGATGAATTTCAGGATGAGTTTGTTGAAATTTCAACAGGTATGGGAACCCTTCCATTCATGCCCCCGGAACAGTTTCCGGAGCGAATTCAGGAGAAATTCTCTTTTAAGGGACAGGTGACAACGAGATCAGATATCTACTCCTTTGGAATCACACTCTATTTACTTTTAACAGGGAAACTCCCTTTTAGTGATCTGAATGAGATCTTCAACAAACTCCCCGAAAGACCAAAGCATTTGAACCCGAAGATACCGGAGCGTCTGGATTTATTGATTATCAAATGCCTTGAGAAGAACCCAGACAAGAGATACGCTGATTTTGCTGAATTAAAAGAAAAACTTGTAGAAATATACAATGATCTTACCGGGGAAAGGTACGTAGTAGTTGGAGAAAAAGAGAAATTAACAGATATAGATTGGGGCAACAAAGGAGTTGCTCTTAAAGAACTTGGAAAACTTCCGGAAGCAATTGAATGCTATGATAAAGCCCTCGTGATTAACCCAAGATCCGATCTGGCATGGGGCAACAAAGGAGTTGCTCTTGGAATTCTTGGAAGATATCAGGATGCAATAAGATGCTTTGATAAAGCACTCGAAATAAACCCGGATCTGGTGTGGGATAGCAAAGGACTCGCTCTTTATAATCTTGGAAAACTTCCGGAAGCAATCGAATGCTATGATAAAGCCCTCGTGATTAACCCAAGATCCGATCTGGCTTGGGGTAATAAAGGAGTTGCTCTTAGAACTCTTGGAAGATATCAGGAAGCAATTGAATGCTATGATAAAGCCCTCATGATTAATCCAAGATTTGATATGGCTTGGAATTACAAAGGAGATGCCCTTTATAATCTTGGAAAACTTCCGGAAGCAATCGAATGCTATGATAAAGCCCTCATGATTAATCCAAGATTTGATATGGCTTGGAATAACAAAGGAAATGCTCTTGAAGAACTTGGAAAAACTCGGGAAGCAATTGAATGCTATGATAAAGCCCTCACGATAAACCCAAGAGGTGCTGAGACATGGAACAACAAAGGACTTGCTCTTAAAGAACTTGGAAAACTTCCGGAAGCAATCGAATGCTATGATAAAGCCCTCGTGATTAACCCAAAATATATTGATGTGTGGGTTAACAAAGGACATATCCTTAATCTTCTTGGAAAAGATAAGGAAGCAACTGAATGTTATAATAAGGCACTCGAATTAGAACCAAAAAAATAGCTAGCGCTTATAACGACAAATGTATGTCCTTAAAATTTTTAGAAAATTTCAAAAAACAACCAAACGTTATGTTAAGGCTACAGAACTTGCCCCCCCCACAATATGCATCACATAAAAAAAGCAGATTATCAACCAGCTGAGAAGATAATGCAGAATAACCTAATCAGGAAACTAAAACGAGGAAAATAATGGTCAGACTATCAGCGGGAGCGGATTTTGCGTGGCAGATTGCAGCTTCTGAAACCTTCCGTGCAAAGCAACAATACATCGAGAAGGAACAGGTGCTTATCGGGATATGCAGCTTGGAAAAAGTATTGGCGCCCGGAGCTTTAAAAGAAGTAGATCCAGGCATAATTCAGGAAATTCAAGCGGAAAACGATGCGATAAAAGATCTCTTCGGTGGTTTTAAGCTGGAACTGAAATCAATACGTCATATGCTTCGTAAAAATGTAGGTCAAGGTAATCACACACCCAAAGAAAAGACGGTCCATAGAAGTGAGGCTTGCAAGGAATACTTCAATAATGCAGAAAAAATTGCCAAAAAGCAAGGCTCTGATGAAGTCCGCTGCCTGGATCTTTTAGCGGCAATTATGGAGAAGCCCGGACCTTATATCGTCGAAGTTCTAAAGGGCTTTAACATAAAAGCAGAAGACATTGAAAAAGCTGCTTTTTCCAAAAAAGAACAAGTAAAACTAAAAGAGAAAAAGGAACCTAAAACATCCTTTATAGAGAAGTATGGAACCGATTTAACAAAACTTGCAAGAGATAAAAAATTAGATCCACTTATAGGAAGGAGGGATGAACTCCTTCAGGTAATCCGCACATTAACAAGAAAGAAAAAAAGCAATCCTCTCATCATTGGAGAAGCAGGAGTTGGAAAAACTGCGATTGTTGGAGGTTTAGCCCAGAGGATTGCAGATAAAAAGACTGCCCCCTCTCTCTGGAATAAGAGAGTGATAGAGTTTACCTTGGGATCTCTCGTCGCTGGCACAACATTAAGGGGACAGTTTGAAGAAAGACTCACAAATCTCATTGTGGAGATAAAGGAAAATCCAGATATTATCGTTTTTATTGATGAGATCCATACGATGGTTGGGGCGGGAAGCGGACAAGGTAGTTTAGATGCTTCCAACATTTTGAAGCCCGCTCTTGCACGAGGAGACTTAATCTGTATCGGGGCAACCACCATTTCAGAATATCGCAAATACATTGAGAAGGATGCTGCTTTAGAGCGCAGATTCCAGCCCATCATGGTTGATGAGCCCAGCGTGGAAGATACGATTTTGATCCTTAAGGGATTAAAAGAAAAATATGAAGATCATCATAGTGTAAAGATATCAGATTCCGTCATTAAAGCAGCGGTTGAACTGTCTGTTAAATATCTGCCTGACAGAAGATTGCCGGATAAAGCATTGGATCTTATAGATGAAGCCTGCTCAAGGAAAAAAGTTCCAGAATTGAGTATGGCTGGAGATATCGACGAAAACTTTGGAAAAGTAGTGTATGAAGATATTGCAGAAGTGATAGAGAAGTGGACAGGAATCCCTATACTAACTAAAGAAGACGAAAAGGAAAGACTCCTTAAAATGGAGGATTTATTAAAGGAAAGGGTAATTGGGCAAGACGCGGCAATCAAAAAAATCTCTAAAAGAATTAAGATAGCAAGATCCGGCTTGCAGGATCCAAGTCGTCCGCTCGGTGTTTTCCTGTTTTTAGGACCGACAGGTGTTGGAAAAACAGAAACTGCAAAGGCATTATCATTTTTTTTGTTTGACTCAGAAGAGGCAATGATTCGATTGGACATGTCAGAATACATGGAGAAACATTCCGTTTCTAAACTGGTGGGAGCTCCGCCAGGCTACATTGGATATGATGAAGAAGGGCAGCTTACCGGTTCTTTAAGGAGAAAACCATACTCGGTTGTTCTTTTAGATGAGATCGAAAAAGCACATCCTGAAGTTTTTGACATATTCCTGCAAGTTTTTGATGATGGCAGATTAACCGATGCTAAGGGAAGAACAGCTGATGCGAAAAATGCTATATTCATCATGACCTCTAACCTCCAGCTTTCAGACAATGTATATGAAAGAGCCTATGGAATCGCAGAAGATAACAACTTAGGGACCCAAAGGATCCTAAAGGATCTAACAAGGACATTCAGACCAGAATTTGTAAACCGACTGGATGAGATCATTGTTTTCAATCACCTGACAATTGATGATGTAAAAAAGATTGCAAAAATTATGGTAGAGAAATTAAAAAGCAGACTGTCAAAAAAAGGTATGACTCTTGAAGTTGATGGTGATGTTGTTGCCTGTGTTTCAAAAGAAGGTTATGATGAAAACTTCGGTGCCAGACCATTGCGGAGAGCGATTGAGAAGTTGCTTGAAGAGCCACTAAGCGAGAAAATCATAAGCGGGGAACTGAAAGAAGGCGATAATATTGTTGTTAAAATGGTGGATGGGAAAATTACTTTGAAAAAAATTAGCTGATTTTGCGACACGCCAAAATTTTTCCCAAAACAATTTCACCAAAAATTTTTCCCGGGATTTTCACAAAAAATCTTTACGGCAAACGCGATGATTGCACGGTTCGCGATTTTCCAAAAATGCCGCATCGCATCTTTCGCCAGGTTCCTGCATCCAGTCCTTAACTCGTACCGTCGACCACCTGAATCCGGGCATTATACGGGCAGATCCGGGATACCAAAAAGATACACTATTCCGGGCTCAATTCGGGCTCCGATTGACTTTTCATGGATCGAGTTTATGAGTTCCAATGGAAGTGGTGTCCACGCCCACAGAAAATAACGTTTTAAACGGTTATTTAACGAAAATAACGATTTTAATCGTTATTCTACCGTGCAATTTAGCGGGCTTCTGTGAGCATTCTTTTTTGCCATATAGTTTAGGGTGTTTTTTGGGAGAAACACCCCGCAAATGCCCTTGGCGGCCCGCTATTTAGATCACGTCGGAGAATTGAGATTTTGACCGGTTTTTGGCCTGTTGTTATTGGTTTTTGAAAGGTATTTGGAAGTTTTTGGGCGGCTTGAGACAATTCTATTTTAATCGTGAGTCCGTGAACGGATTCTGTCGAAAATGTTTTTTGGGAAATTTCTCGCACGATCGAAAAACATTTTTTGAATTTCTCTGCGAGCCGGGAAAAAACTTCAATGAAAATTTTTTTGACTGTACAAATTTTTCCGGAAATTTTTCGCACGCAAAAAATATTGGTAATTGTAAAACATCAGCCCCCACAAATAAACGGTGGGCAGATGGATCTACCAAAGTTAATCAAAACGTGCAAGACAGAACAACGGGCAATTTATCATCACATGAATCAACAATCAAACATCGCAGGGAAGATCGACATGGGCGTTTTCCGTTATACAAATAAATACGCCGCTCCGACACAAGAACAGCGGGGACGGTACATGACCGGAAAGAGTGAAGAGCACCGCCTCGGACCCGACGGACAGATCATGCTCATCGAATATCACGAGGCTGCGTACCTCAAAGACGATATTGATAATGTCCGCATCCTCTTCACCGGGTTCAAGGACAAGCTCAAGGCCCGTGAAGAGGCAAAGAGGCTGGCAGATCATCACGAGCACAAAGCGCCGCACAAAAACCTGTTTGTAACGGGACGAAAGACAGGAGACACCACAGAGCCTGCTGATCGTAAATCCGGATGATCGCCGGTAGTAACACCATCATTATGATGTAGTCGTAAAATGCCTCTGCATCATGGACTCCCTGCCGGAATCAAAAAAAAAATTACCTGCCTACCGGTGTCCCCACGTTCTGTATTTTAGCCTGCATTTCTGGCGTCAGTTGTTTGACAAGTTCTGCATTGTAGGAACCACTTGGCATTAGATTTACCGTATTGTTGAATATCTGGTGAGACGCGATAGCATACGAACGCGATTTCCCTGCAAGCGACCCGGCGCTGACAGCCGGATCAACATCGGCTGTAAAGACCGATATCGTATTGTCGCTGTTGCGGACGATTTCAAACATACGGAACTGCTGCGGGAAATCCCGTAATGAGGCTGTTTCAACCTCCCAGAAGCCCAGTTCAGGATGGTTGGGATCCGGTGAGGGGAATGCGGTAACAGTATTCTGGTGAACATGTCCCGACATCCACAGGAGGAGATTTGGATAGGTGTGAAGTTTGGCTATCAGAGTCTGCTCGGGTACCTGAGAGCGAGGGCTCCAGAGCAGTGAGGAATTCGGCTGTTCGTTGCGCATTGGTATATGCGCAGCGATGATAATGAGCTTCCCTTCAGCCTGACCGTTATCAAGTTCTTTTACAAGCCAGTCGTACCGTGTATTGTCAAGAGAGGCGTACGAATAGGTGCCAACATTGGGATCGGTGTTCTTTTGGGTATCGTCAAGCACAATAACCTTGATCGGTATATCGGACCTCGGTTCGAAAGAATAGCAGGCAAAGCCTGTTGGAACATCAGACTGATTGAACCCGTGTCCATTGGGGATTGTGGATGAATTAAAAAATTCACCCATCCACTCAGATCGCGAAAGTGCACGGCGGTTCGGATCGGCTGCAAGGACCTTTGGAGTTTCTGTAAAGTCTTTGACAGGCCCTGCACCGATAACGTCACCGTACGGCGTTCGGCCGTCGATCGAGCCCATATAGATGCCACGGTTGTCTAAGTAGAGAGGGTCACTTTGATTAACACCCAGGTTGAGGATATCCCTGCCGGTCAAGGTCTGTTGCATGTAATCGTTCGGAATGAATGCACCCATCCAGAAATGATCGTGGTTGCCGAGCGTCTGGTACCAGTTAATCGTTTTGTTGAGTCCTGCCGCCTTGTATTCGTCCTGGTAATCATTATGCGGTCCTGGGACAGGATCATCTTTCGCGCCGGAATCGGGGTTTATCGTCTTGCCATCAATAACATCGATATACCATCGTAGTTCGTTGTACTGGTTGTTATTGATGGCGTCGCCCAGAAAGATACCGAAATCAAATGGTTTTTGTTGGTGCAGGGCGTTCACGGTCTGGACGGCCGCATCGAGGACCTGGGTGGTTAAGAGCATACCCGATGAATATCCTGAAGGGTTGCCGCCTTTGTAGCCAACATAGATTGCCTGGGCAGGAGTTTCCTTGTCGCTGATATGGATGTCGCTCATGGTAAAGAAATTCAGAAGGCGTGCCGTTTTAGTAACCGAGGTATTGGCATATGCTGGTGGCATAAGGTCCAGTCTTTTCTGATAACCAATCCCCTCTCCGAACTGCCAGACGCCATATCCATACTCTGAATAGTTAGCGACCTGATAAGGATAAAGCGCAGGTGAAGTTGAAGGGACGGGAACAGGAATGACGGTTCTGTCAAGGGTTGTATACACCTTGGAATCTATGGGATAACTTGGATAGACAGCTCCTGCGGTTAAGGTATTCGAGTAAATAAAAAATCCTGCTGTTACTGCAATAAAAAAGACTGCAACAATTATTCCAATGGTTACCTGTTTTTTCATAGTTTCTTTACGTGAACACGATATTTAACACTGTCTTGTAATGTGGCTTTCTCGTATACTTGTAGCGTACCAGTTTCTGTCCTTAAATAGTGACATAATGTATGTCCGCTTTCAAGAGCACGGATGGGTGCTTGCGACCGAAAAGCGGACAAAAACTCTGTCAACAAATCGGACATTAATTGTGGCACTCTACAACTAATTCCTGTTTGGTTCTTCGTGATGTGGTTATGAGGAGGACCTGCTCCAACAATAACCATTTTGGATCTTTACGATCAACAATACGTGGGGGATACATTTTCACCAAAATAGTTTCCCCTTCGAGTACAATCAATTTTGCGGTAAATTATCCGTTATTTCTTAATTTTAAGCAATATTCTGCTGTACTTTTACTATCAAACTACAATGTATTGAGCAATACGCTACAAGCGCGCACTTCTAACTCGTTTTCATGCAATGTTTTGGGGGGGGTAAAAAGGAAAATTGTATTCAACCCTGAACAATTTGTTCGAACTTCTGGGCAAACGAAGGGAAAAAATCCAATTTTCTTGACATAACACCCTCAAGCAGAACCGGTTGTTCTGCATACCCGAGTTTTTCCAGCAGATCTGGTGTACCTGCAGCGAACAGATACGTCCGCTGATCGACAATATCCGTTACGAGAACAATACTCACCACATATCCATGTTCTGTCTGAAATTCCTCGAGGGACTCGCGAATTTCTTTTTTGTTTTTCTGAGGAAATTCATCTGAATCGGTCATAATCTGGGCAATTGACACATTCCTGCCCTGCAGGGTATACTCTTTCACGTCACGAACAATCAGTTCCCTGATGGGGACACCGTTAAGAAGCAGTCCCTTGTTAATCAGGGTTTTTCCAAAACTTTCCGGATCAATTCCCGTCAGGTTCGACAGATATGCTACAGCTTCTTTGTCCTGGTCTGTCGTTGTTGACATCCTGAGCCCCAAGGTATCGGAAAGAATACCTGCGAGGAGGATTGTTGCAATTTCCGGGGCAGGAGTAACCTGTTCTTCGCGATATCGCATCGTAATAATCGTAGCGGTAGATCCAACAGGTTCATTTCTGAACCGTATCGGGTTCAATGTTGTAATTCCCCCGAGCCGGTGATGATCCATGATCTCCCTGATTTCCGCAGTTTCTATTCCTTTAACTGCCTGGTCATATTCGTTATGATCAACAAGTATGACGGATTTGTTGTGAGCGTTTTCTATCAGCACCGGTGATTCCAGGCCCGCAGTCTGGAGAGCATATTGAGACTCGGCATTCAGATCACCACACCGTGCAGGAATATAGAGGGAACCGGGATATATTCGGTTCAGCAACGCGGCATACGCAACTGCACTGGCAATGCTATCCGTGTCCGGTTGCCGATGACCGATAACATATATTGGTACGGGTACCGGGGAGACGACACTGCTATTACTGCCGGACAGCCCGTGAGATCCTGGTGTTACCGTCGTTGGCTGCGGGGTCTGGGCCGCCATCTGCTGCGGCTGGGTACATCCGGCAATCAGTAAAGCCGAGATGGCAATGAACGTGAAAATGAAATGTATCTGTTTGTTCACGGATCACCTTTTATTGGTGAGGTTCTCTGATTTTTTTATGGGTATAGTCCCATTTTAGCGACTAAATCTCGTGTTCCAATAGCTTGATGATACGTTTTATTTTGTGATAATCATTTTTACCCCCCCCAAAAGAGATTTAATCTCAATAAGTAAGTCGTTCCTGTTCTATCGTAAAAAAATTATCGAAGGATCATAATTTTAGTGTGCCAGAGTGTCGGTCCCGAACCAGTGACATACTTTATGTCCACTTTCAAGAGGATTGTATGGGTGCTTGCGGCTGAATGGCGGACAAAAACTCTGTCAACAAACTGATGGTAATTGTGGCTCTCTACACTAAGCGGACGGCAAACGGTGTTATGGTTCGCGCAGCGCATGCGCTATATCGTTATAGGAAACGACAGAAAATGGATTTATAAATTCGTTCAAATATTCCGATTTAAAGAAATCCGGGGGTTTATAGCAGGATTGCGCATTTCGTAAATTATCAGACACATAATCCGTTTTTGTCTGATCGTGCCATAATTACAGAACAAAAGTGATTGTTTACCCCAATTCTATGCGTGAAAAGGGTATTGTGACCCAAATATTTATTAATTGATAAATTTAAAAAAAATATAACCAATTCCGGTAGGAGGTGGAAACCACATGGCAGCAGCAAAGAAGGCAGCGGCAAAGAAGCCGGAAGTTAAGAAATCTGTAGCAAAGAAGGCAGCACCCAAGAAGAAGTGATGCCGTAATCTCAACACTTTTTTTTGTAGGAATTTCTCATTTGCATGAAAATGCAGTGCACTTTTTTTAATCAAACATACACTGAATGAGAACTCTCGTGGCTTCTTCCCTGGTTCGCTCTGTAATCTCCATCTTGTTTTTTGTCGCCGTCACTCTCTTAAAACGCATTCTCATACAATTGTTTTCCTCCATTCTTTTGGTAAGAATCGATCACATAACCGTACACTTTTATTCCACCATACGTGCACAATTTTGCACCGCCATTGACAACACGTATCGCTTCATCAGGCATTGCTTCCTGCCATTTCAATTCCCCTGTCGCAGAGGACCCCGTCTGTTTTAAAAAAGATGCAACTCTGATGACGTCGAAACGATAAACGGAGACATGACATAAAGATTGTCCATTAATATTATGATCTGGGGAGAATCATAGAATAGAAGATGGCTGATAAAAAATACGAATCCTTAAAGATTGAGAATATGGTAGCATCCGGTGCCATTGCCGATTCCATTGATCTTGTTGCATTGTCAGAAAAGGTCAAGAACTGCGAACTCAATAAGAAACGGTTTCCCGGCGCAGTATACCGTATCGAGAACCCCAAGATTGCGTGCCTGATCTTTTCGACGGGCAAGATTGTGATCACCGGCATCCGTAACAAGAAGGCGTTAACAGACGGTCTTGCGATCGTTATGAAGTCGGTAAAAAGGGCAGGTATTGACATCCATAAAGAGCCCAAAGTTGCGATCACCAATATGGTTTGTTCATACAATATCGG
Source organism: uncultured Methanoregula sp. (assembly GCA_963676405.2). Classification (GTDB taxonomy): domain Archaea; phylum Halobacteriota; class Methanomicrobia; order Methanomicrobiales; family Methanospirillaceae; genus Methanoregula. Next base: position 78,940 of record CAXXQB010000027.1, on the reverse strand, counting down.
CAGACGCATCAATCTCAACAAAGTAGCCGTCACGTTCAATGTCGAGAATATCGAGTACGAACCCGAACAGTTCCCCGGGCTTGTTTACCGGATTAAAGATCCCAAGATCGTCGCTCTCATCTTCTCTTCAGGAAAGATCATTCTTACCGGTGGAAAGAATCTTGAAGACATCAAGAAAGGTGTTGACGTCCTCGAACAGAAACTCGAAAACATCCTGTAGAGCGTGAATACCATTTCTTACAGTTCAGTTTAATAATCAACCATACTGGACAGTTACAAAAATTCTTTTTGTTAATTTTGATGAGCCTGATTTTTCCGCGTTTCGCGTACACTACCTTCTGTGAGCCGCCAAATTTTTTTGGAATGGTTCTTCATTTTTTTCTGTTTGAAATGGATTACACCAGTTGCCGGTTAACTGGAGAGAATCATATCCATGCAGATTTTTCATTGTGACGATTAAAAATCATACTATCGTTTACGAATGCTGTTGGTTCTGCTTCTTCCAGAGATACAACTCATAGCAGAGCATCACACAGATCACGAGCGATCCGCCAATAAAGAACGCAATTGCAGCATCGGGAAGTCCTGTGGCAGAAGTCGATGCAATTTCCCCATAGGTCATCTTTGTCGCCAAAGCACCAGTATCCGGTGCTACTTGCATGGGTGCGGGATTTCTCATCCAGTTCTGAACCGTAAAGAGGGGCGACACGAGCGTGACTGCAAGCGCACCGACTATAACGATGCCAAATAAAGATGCATATTTCAATAAGAGCGACCGCACGTTTGCCTGTCGGGGAGCAACGATCAGGAGCTGGTTTGTGAGCGCGTAATACTTGATCTCCCGCCCTTTCACACTGTACCGTGTGGCAGCTACGGCAACAAGACCGGCGTCAAGCAGGTTCTCTATATGGTATTTTGCGGTTGTGAACGGGATGGCAAGATGCTCCGTGATCTCGGTCTGGCTCTTCTGTCCCTCGCCAAGAAAGTTGAGGATATCATTTGCCGTCTGGCTTGCCATCGCTTTTGCAATCTTCTGCGCCCGCTCATCGCCGGGTTCCAGGATGAGAACAGAATCAGTCATGGAGTGCCGCGAGGATCCGTTCGCGACCCACTTTTAACGCGAGATCGAGCTGGTTAATATCGGGTCCGCCTCCCTGAGCCATGGCAGGCTTCCCGCCTCCTTTGCCCCCAAGTAGACTACAGACCTGCCCGATGATCTCACCGGCATTCACCCGGGCATTACCGGAAGCAAGGACTACCCGTGCCGTTTCACCGGAAGCGCCAAGCAGGGCAACCCCTCCTTTTTCGGAGATGGCTGTGGCGAGAATTGCGAGTTCACGCGAGGGAAGATCAATCCGGCGTATGACAACCGTAACACCCCCGCAATCTTCGGCAACAAGAGAACGCATCTCAAGATCAACGATCTGTGCGCTCATGCGCTCGATCTCCTTCCTCTGGTCTTTCCATTCGTTAAAGAACCGTGATACCGTTGACGGCAGGTTCTCCAGTTGCACGGAAAGCGTGTCTGCCGAGGATGTGGCGATCTGTTCAAGGTGCTGCATGTAATAGATTGCAGCGATGCCGGCGGTGAACTCGATACGTTCAATGCCGTCCTGGATATGCTCGACCCGGATGATCTTTATCGCCCCGACCTCCCCGGTGTTCCGGCAGTGCGTACCGGCACAGGCTTCGATGTCCCCGGCGACTTTGACGACGCGTATGTCTTTACCGGGCGGGACCCCTCCCTGGTATAGCGAGAACCCGTACAACTGTTCCGCTTTCGTCCGGTTCTCGATCGAGATCTCAACCGGCTGGCTTGACATGATCATCCGGTTAGCCGCAGTCTCGATCTTTCGGAGTTCTTCCGGTGTGATATGTTTGAAGTGCCGGATATCAATACGGGAACTTTCACTGCCTTTCTGTGCGCCGGACTGGTGGATGTGAGCGCCCAGCACTTCTTTTGCCGCGTGGAGGAGAATATGCGTAGCCGTGTGGTGACGCATCAGGGACCATCGCCGCTCTTCATCCACGATCCCTTTGATCCGCTCGCCACGCTGCAGGACACCGCCGCTGATATGGTGGAGGATAACTTCTCCCGCTTTTACCACATCGTCCACCCGTACCATACTTTCATTACTGACAAGCGTCCCGGTATCCGCCGGCTGACCGCCTCCTTCCGGGTAAAAGAGCGTCTGGTCGATAACGGCATAGCCGTCAAAGAAGTCAAGTACCACCGCTTCGAACTCAATTTCTGACGGTTGTTCATAGTACATCTTTTTTGTCGGGGGAAGTCCCTGCACACGCTCAGTATACTGTGATATCTTGTCGGTTTCCACTTCCTTCTTTGACTCGGAGTGCATATCGGCAATCTGGGAATAGAAATTATCCGGGAGATCGATTACCGCTCCCTCCTTTGCTGCGATATCTTTTATCATCTCCGGGGGAATACCATGGGAATCGTAGAGCGTGATGATCTCGGCGAGTGGCACACGCTGGCTTTTTGCCTTGTAAGACTTTGCAATCTTCTGGACGATCCGTGTCCCGCGTTCGAGTGTGGATGCATATTTCTCAACTTCGCGGTCGATGATTTCACGGACAACCGAGATGTCCTGCTCAAACTTTTTCATGCCGACAATTTTCATCTGTTCTTCAATGAGATCGGCAAGAGAGTCCTGCATTTTCAGGTCGTTCATCATCCGCAGGGTGCGGCGTATGACCAGCCGGGCAAGATATCCTTCGCGCACGTTCGATGGAACGATGCAGTCCCCGAGCATATAGGCAAGGCACCGGGTGTGATCGACAATCGCGTAGATCTTTTCAATGGGCGTGATCATCCGGTCAAGTTTTTCCGGGGAGATGTCGATCGCCGCAGCCACTTTTTTCCTGAGAGCGAAAAGGTTCGTGCCGGAGATGTCCATCAAACCGGCAAATTTTGCATTCAGGGCAAGGATTTTTGTATAATCTTTGTTGTCCAGCATATGGGAAAGCCCGGCGGAACTCATGACCCGGCTCACCATTTCGGGGAAGACGGCATCATATATTGTGGGTGAACCCTTTGAAGCCCAGACAAGCCGTTCGAGACCGTATCCCGTATCGACAATCCGGAGTTTCATCGGGTAATACATCTCACCGTTCAGTTCGTATCCCGGGTGAGCAGTCTTCTGGCGCCCGAGGCTCATGAAGACGAGTGTTGCCACTTCAAGGCCGCCAATCATGACCTCAAGACTTGGTCCCGCGTTGCCACCTCCTATCCACGGGTGTTCCTTATACGTGACCTTGTTTAAGTCGCCCCCAATGGACTTGAGGAACTCATCACAGAGTTCAACAGTACGGTCCTTCCAGTAAATCTCCTCATTTGGCGTGTTAAATGCATGATGTGCCATCATCTCAAAAGTTGTGAGATGCCGCCCGGATCTGCCGACAGAATCAAGATCGTTCAGCCGGATGCAGGGCTGGGAGATGGTGAGCGGGTTTGCCGGTGGGGGAACAATGCCACCGGTAACAAACGGCTGGAAGTCTGCGATAGAGGCGATCGTGAGATAGATGTCGTCCCGCCAGCGTGCAACTACCGGGTAGCGCTCGATACGGGTGTGCCCGTTCTTCTCGAAAAATGAGAGATATGCTTCGCGCATACCGTCAAGCGAGTGACAGGTAAAGACCGGGTTTCCAATGAATGTATAGGGTTCGCAGGCTGCATCCCCGCAGTTTTCCCGGGAGGGATCACGCGTCCAGAAGGCAGCACCGCAGCAGGTACATATTTTCCGGGTCAGCCCGGCTGTTTTAAAATATTCGAGCTGATATTCCTCTTCGAGCATCAGGACCACATCCGGGTGGTCATTTGTGCAGGAGATTTAAAAACGTGCGTGGTGAGCATGAAAAATCACGTATTGCCAGTACAGTTGATGATGCAGGATAATTAGTGTATTGCTCCCTTATTTTTTCCACGTTTCCTGGTACCACTGGTCAACGGAATCAAACAATCCGGTAATTGTGGCGATACGTACTGCGAGCAGGTGCCAGCATTGCCGGTTACGGAAGATAAAATCACGGCAGGTGCAGATATTTTCATCCACCACGTACTCATCGGTTTTACCGGTAACCACAAAAAAATCCAGGTATTTTTTCACCCGGTGGGTATCGATTGCAGCAAGAGCTTTTTTCCCCGGCATCCCGTATTCCTGTTCGATAGCCGCCCTCATCGTATCATCAAGCGTCTTTTTTTCAGAAAGCCGCTGAAGTAAGTCACTCATACAAGATGATGCAGTTGGGGAGGATCCGCGATATATTGCCAGTCCATCCGTTCGCTCAGGCGCTGCATCGCTGGCGCTTCGAGCGCATGGTGGGTTGATTCAAGGCAGGGAATTAATGCCGCACGCGCAACGGAATGTTTCATTTCACTGGAAAGAAACGCATCAGCACCCAGTTCTGCAGCTTCAGAAATAATTGCCGGATCAAACCCACTTCCTGCAACGAGTGCAAGGCGCTGGATCTCTCTTTTCTTTCCCCATACCCTCAGGTTGCCACCAAGACGCCGTGATATTTCTTTAAGGGAGATAGTACAGGTTCCGATATTTCCCATTGTCATGGGGACGATGTCCTGTAACGAGAGCAGTTCTGATAGCGCATCATTCACCCCACCGGCGGCACGGTCAAAATTCGTGTGCATCACATACACGTTCATATTTGCGGACAAAACGCTCCGCATCAGATCAGCAGTTCGTCCGGTGAGTGAAGTGACGGGAGTCCACAGCGGCGTATGGTGGACAACGAGCATATCCGCTCCCGCGAGAACTGCCTGCCGGACGACTTTTGATGTTGCGTCCAGCGCACAACAGACGTTTTGTATATCTTGTTTTCCTTCAACAACAAGCCCGATCTTTCCTGCATCGAACTCTTCGGCAAGCGCCGGTGGTGCAAGTCGTTCCATATCGAGAATGAAAGCACGCAGATCCATACAGACTTATCACCTGCGGGAGATAAATACCATATATTACTCTTGGTAATAGCAATTACTTTTAATATTCATAAAACGATATTTTGGCACATGCACAAGTCACTCGATCTGATTAACGAACGCATTCATGACGGGAATGCACGGGTCGTTACTGCCGAAGAAATGCCGTCGATAGTCGCTGAACTGGGTGAACGCGGCGCACTCAAAGAAGTTGACGTCGTTACAACTGGCACGTTCGGCGCCATGTGTTCATCCGGTGCATTTTTTAATTTCGGGCATGCCGATCCCCCGATCAGGATGGAACGAATCTGGCTGAATAATGTAGAGGCGTATGGCGGACTTGCCGCAGTCGATACCTATATCGGTGCAACGCAACAGTCCGACACCCGTCAGGACCAGTATGGCGGGGCGCATGTGATCGAAGATCTTGTGGCAGGAAAAACCATTGAACTGCGCGCGAGTTCGCACGGCACTGACTGTTACCCGCGACGGACCATCACCACAGAACTGGCGCTTGAAGATCTGAACCAGGCGATCATGTGCAACCCCCGTAACGCGTACCAGCGCTATAATGCGGCGATCAATACGACCGACCGGGTGCTGCATACCTATATGGGCACGCTCCTCCCGAACAGTGGGAATATCTCGTTCTCCGGCGCTGGTGTGCTAAACCCGATATCCAATGACCCGAAACTCCGGTTGATTGGCAGCGGTGTACCGATCTTTTTGTGCGGTGCACCGGGCATGGTGATTGGTGAGGGGACCCAGAGCTCTCCGGCCGGGGGATTTGGGACACTCATGGTGACCGGGGATATGAAGAAGATGTCGCCGGATTATCTCGCTGCTGCTACGATGCATGGATATGGTGTAACCCTGTACGTCGGGTTGGGTATCCCGCTCCCGGTGCTTGACCTCGATGTAGTGCGGGCAACTGCGGTGAGGGACGAGGATATTGCAGTTGACCTTATCGATTATGGTGTCCCGAGCAGGAACCGTCCCCTGATCCGGAAGGTATCATATGCCGAATTACGTTCCGGCAGTGTCGAATTAAATGGAGAATTGATACGTACATCCTCCTTATCCAGTTTCCGCAGGGCACGGGTGGTGGCACAGGACTTAAAAGACTGGATCGAGAAAGGCACCATGTCTCTTGCTCTCCCCACGCGATCCATTGATACGACCCGGCAGGTAAAACCGATGCACCAGATCTCGAAGGGTCCTCGTGTGATGGATATCATGGACCGGCAGATCGTCAGTATCAGTGAGTCAGAAGAGATCAAAACAGCGGCACAAAAACTCCTGAAAGGAGAAACAAACCATCTGCCAGTCATCAATGGGGAGGGCATGCTTGTCGGGATTGTGACCACGTTTGACATTTCAAAAGCGGTGGCAAATCCCGGGAAGGCAAAGCTGGTCCGGGATATCATGAAGAAGAAGGTGGTTACGACCACAACCGATGAGGCAGTGGATATCGCCGTGCATAAACTGGAAAAGTTCAATATCAGCGCCCTTCCTGTAGTCGATGCACACCATCATGTGCTGGGCATGCTCACGGCAATCAATCTCGGGAAACTCTTTGGAGGGAGGTGGCTGAAATGAAACTCTTAGTGAACTTTTCACGGGGGAAAGGGAGAAAGCCCATTATTGCGCAGGTCGTGCGCGACACCGGTGTCCTGATCAATGTGGAGCGCGCGGTAATCGACTCATCCGAAGGTGAGGCGCTCATCGATGTGCCGGATGACCAGTGCCAGCTCGTGCGAAATTCGATGACCAGTCTCGGCGCCCGGGTGCGGATGCTCGAACACGGCATCAGTCTGAATGAACGGGTGTGTATAGACTGCGGGGCCTGCATCAGTATCTGCCCGAATGAGGTCTTCTCGTTTAATACCGACTGGAAACTGGTGCTCACTGAAGAACGGTGTGTCCTGTGCGGCAAGTGTGTTGATGTGTGCCCCCGGCAGGCACTCACCCTCCCCCTATGATCCGTGAACCCTTCCGGTTTCGCCAGACCATTGCCACGATTCTCGCAGATGAACCATCGCATATAATCGCGGCAAAGAACGGGATGATTGCCGCCCGCCAGGAAATCGAGGCGTATATCGCCCGGGACCCATTTTTTTGTGCCACGTTCGATCCTTATGTCCCGGACTCCGATGACCGGATCATTGTTCATATGGCAGCGGCAACACGAAAAGCCGGTGTCGGACCGATGGCAGCAGTGGCCGGTGCGGTTGCATGTGCCGGGGTTGAAGCGATGGTGGATGACGGTGCCGGTTTTGGCGTGATCGATAACGGGGGCGACATCGCCCTTGTCAGTGACCGTGAATTACGCGTCGGGGTGCATGCTGGCGAAGCAGCGGTTTCAAACCGGATCGCGTTCGTCGTACCTCCGCAGGAGACTATTTTTGGTATCTGTACATCATCCGCAAGTGTCGGACCATCCATCTCGTTTGGCGTTGCGGATGCCGTTACCATCTTTGCACCCGACCCGTTTCTTGCCGATGCATGGGCAACTGCGGTTTGCAACCAGATTAGACCACATGATCATTCTATACTTGACCGGATCAATCCTGAAGAAGTGTCAGGTGTTTTTGCGATCATGGGAGACAAAACAATCCGGTGGGGGCAGATACCGCCGCTTGTGCCGGCGGTGGTCAATGAACAGCTGATCAGTGCCGGTGACCGTCTATAATGTAGACTCAATAAACGCGAGCCCGTCTTCATATGCAGTGCAACCGGAGAAAATTTTGAGATTTGTATCGCCATTACTGATGATGATACAGGGGGCGCCGTTTTTTACTACAAAATGCATCTCCAATAGTTCGATCTCGTTAATGATCACACCAGAGACAAGAGAGGATGCCGGTTCGAGTTCAAGCCTTTCGCGCTCCAAATCATCCGGTACTAACCGGAAATAGTAATAAAAAACCTGCCATGCGTTCAGTATATCCGAAATTAACAGATCATTTCGGATTTCAACAGGAAGCACCTCCAGCTTCCGCACAAGCGCGTCCTCATCCTCGCCAACCTCATCAAGAAGGCAGTCGCCGATTGTTACCAGTTCAGGATAAGGAATGTGTACTCCAGCAGGATCCATTGTAATAAATAGGGTACGCGGAGGGAAAAAATGATGACTGCAAGCACGACCCTCTCGCCAGCAATAATAAGCTATATTCTCCTCCATGTGGAATGAATACAGGTGAAAGAAGAGGACGCAGACTGGATTATCTATCATCTTATCGCGGAGAAAGAGACTATTACGGCGGAAGAACTGATAGTCGCATCAGAAATGGATACCGATGCCGTCCATGCGTCACTCGCGAGGCTTGAACGTTCCTTGTTGGTTGAACGTTCGGGTGCCTCAGTCCGGGCAGTGACCATTGGTGAAGCAATCCTGAAATGCCAGATTAAAAATACCCTGGATCCCAGGTTTGAAATTGTCGACGGCATCATCAAAGCAAGGAAAGAGTGATATGTCAAAAAACGAGGTCGTCATCCTCCGGATCGGTCATCGCCCGGAACGCGATCAAAGGGTGACTACCCATGTTGCCCTGACAGGACGCGCGCTCGGTGCAGCTGGTATGTATCTCGCTGCTTCGGATAAAGGCGTTGTGCAGAGTGTCGCCGATGTGGCGGAACGCTGGGGCGGAAAATTTTTTTGCGAGGACAATGTATCATGGCGAACCTGTATCCGCGACTGGAAAGCGAATGGGGGTGTCGTTGTTCACCTGACAATGTACGGGCTCAACCTTCCGAATGTGATCGCGGAGATTACCCCGCATGAGAAGATCCTTGTGGTGGTTGGGGCGGAGAAGGTTCCCGGCGAAATGTTCGGGCTTGCAGATTACAATGTCGCCGTCACCGGTCAACCCCATTCAGAAATATCCAGCCTTGCACTCTTTTTGGATCGCGTCTTTTCCGGAACCGAACTTCAGGCAGAATTTCCGGATGCAAAAATTCGTATCCATCCCTCGCGGGCAGGAAAACAGACGGAGGAACTGTGAGTGGCCGGGTCCTCGTTGCCGGGTTTACTACACGCCATGTCGCACAGTCTGCTGCGCGTGCCGGTTACGAGGTCTGTGCCGTTGATCATTTTTGCGACCAGGATTTATTCTGGTATACAAAAGACTGCGCCCGGTTTGAAGATCTTGAAGCGCTCCCTGATGCAATAGACCGGATGTGCAGGAGTCATACATTTGATTTTATTGTGTTGACCTCCGGTGCCGAAGATCTTACTACACGCCTGCCGCTCTGTGGCACACCAAAAGAGAGAGTCAGTCGTTATCTTGACAAACTCGATATGCAGCATTTTTTTGAGGAGTTACATGTACCGGTACCTCGTCTCCTTCAGCCGGACGAATATCCTGCAATGGTCAAACCCCGTTGCGGTGCCGGCGGGTGGCGAAACACCATTGTACAAAATGCCGCACAACTTGCCGGGTGGGAAACCCTTTACCCGGGTCTTCCGTTCATCCGGCAGGAGATCATTGAAGGAGTTCCGGCAAGCGTCTGTTGTGTTAGCGATGGCACCCGTGCACAGGCAATTGCAACAAATGAACAGCTACTCCGGGGAAGTGGAGAGTCATCGTTTGGATTCTCGGGTTCCATCACGCCTTTCACTCATCCGATGCGAGATCGTATGGTTGCTGTTGCAGAACAGATTGCCGCTGCGAGCGGGTGTATTGGTACGGTAGGGATCGATTTCGTCATCGGCAAAGATACCCCCTACGCTATCGAGATAAATCCGCGGTTCCAGGGAACGCTCGATACTGTCGAGACGGCATATGGATACAACCTGTTCCAGTACCATGTCAATGCCTGTTCAGGGATTTTACCGGGATCTCAACTACCCAAGCAGTATGCTGCCCGCACAATTATTTTTGCAGACCAGGACATGACACTCTCCACTGATTTAAAACACTTATCTCCCATCATTGCCGATATCCCGTGGGCAGGAACCGGATTTGAGGAGGGCGATGCACTCGTGAGCGTGTATGGATCCGGCACTTCAAGAAATGAAGCATTACGCATGCTGGATAAGAATATTAGCACTGTCCGACAATATATGCGATGATGGATCCAGTGGAAGAAGTGCTGAATGAACCGGCATTGCGTACCTATGTTCACCGGCTGGTTGGTGACGAAGGTCTTAACCTTCTTGAAAAGTTCCCAAAAGAGGGGGAACATAGTGATGAAGATCTTGCCGCAAGCACAGGAATCAACCTGAACTCAGTGAGACATACCCTCTACACACTCTACGAGAAGAGACTTGCCGAATACCACAGGATCAAGAATAACGAGACCGGCTGGCTTACGTATCTCTGGCAGCTGCGGATCGATCATATCTATGATGCAATACGGGAAGATATGGCCCTCGTTCTCGACAAGCTCCAGCGCAGGGAGCGGTATGAGGAAGAGAATGATTTTTTTATCTGCAAGGACTGCCAGGTCCTTTTCACCTTCCCCCAAGCCATGGATGGCGATTTTAAATGCCCGAACTGCGAAAAGGCATTGACGCACTTCGACAACGATATGCTCTTACGATCACTCCAGCAGCGGATTGACGGCCTGAAAAAGTCTCTTGGTCATGCGTGAAAACCGCGAGCACTGCATCGCGATGCTGCGCCAGGCCGGGTGCAGTGCAAAAGTGATCGCCCACTGCCAGGCAGTCTGTGATTGTGCGCTTGAATACGCAAGCGGTTCTGATCTCGCCGATCTCTCACTCGTCAGGACAGGTGCCATGCTCCACGATATCGGGCGTGGCAGCACGCACTCGATAGCGCACGGGCAGGATGGGGCCGATATCATTCGTTCCCTGAATTTTCCCGAAACCGTCGCACGAATTGTGGAATGTCATGTCGGTGCCGGAATGACTGCAGATGAGTGTACTCTTCTGGGGCTTTACCCCCGGGATTGTATGCCCACGACTGTCGAAGAAAAAATTGTGACTCATGCAGACAATTGTATTGCCGGCGTGACGCGGATAAACATTGATGAGAGTATTGCCTCGGCAATCCACCTCCAGAGAAAGATACGGAAACGGATGTATCGGCTCGCAAGCGAAGTGGAGTTGCTCTGCGAATAAACTTCTGTTATCAGATAATGACCTGTTTTACCTGTGGCAGGGCACGGATTTCATTCACCACTCCTGCAGGCAGGGGATCTTCTACGATAATAACGAGTTTTGGCTCTTCAGAAAACTGTGGATCTGTAACAAAAATCTGGCGTATTGTGAGAGCATGAGCCGATAAGACGCGGACTGCAGCGCCGATAATCCCTCGTTCGCTTGCATTTTTCGGGAGAACCGTAATAACGGAAAAACCCAGTGATTCTGCCACCCGGCTCAGATCCGGGGTCGCACGCATGTTTAAGAAGATGTTACGGATTGACTCCAGTTCGAGGATACGATGGGCCGTGGAGTCTACAACCCGGCGATCAGCACCAATCACCTTTGCTATAGCAGTTGCCGGGATCTCGATACCATTGCAGTTAATCCTGCCCTCACTCGTAACCCCGAATCCGTTCTCCAAAAGGAACCTCACTACACGGCTCTGCGAAGGAGAATCGGCGAATTCGTGAATGATATCTGACCACATACAAAGCACTTCGTATAACGTATATAAATATACACCGATGTTTATCGCGCATCATTGTGGTACTGAAAATAAATGAAAGTACAGAGAATTTCGAATAACCTCAACGCCGGAAGTACTTTATCTTAGAACTCCGAATAAAAGGTATGGAATCTCTTGTTGACTTTGCGTTACAGGAGCGGTACAAGCAGGTAAAAGATCTCGGCGATCGATTAGGAGAACTTGCACCCCTCATTGAATGGGAATCATTCCGGGAAATTGTTGGAGAAATTTATACCAATACAACAGAACAGGGTGGGCGGCCAAATATTGACATCGTTCTCATGATCAAAATGCTGGTCCTTCAATCGATGTACGGGTTATCCGATCCGGAACTTGAACGGCAGGCAAATGACAAGATTTCATTTCTGAGTTTTCTCGGGTTTCCTGAGAAGATTCCCGATCACACGACGGTCTGGTATTTCCGGGAACGGTTATCTCAAACCGGGAAAGACAAGGCGATCTGGAACGAACTTCAAAGACAGCTGGACGAAAAAGGATTGAAGATCCGGAAAGGTGTGATCCAGGATGCAACATTCATCACGGCAGATCCGGGACATGCCTCTGCTGACACTCCCCGGGGAGACGATGCAAAAACCCGGAGAAATAAAGAAGGTACCTGGACAAAAAAGGGGAAACATTCGTATTTTGGATTCAAGCTTCATACGAAAGAAGACTGCGACTTCGGATTAATCCGGGCACTTCAGACCACAACTGCATCTGTGCATGATAGCCAGATCGATCTTTCAGAAGAAGGTGAAGTTGTCTACCGGGACCGGGGGTATTTCGGTGCTGAACCAAAGGGTTTTGACGCAACCATGCAGCGCGGAGTTCGAGGACATCCGATTGGTATCTGGGATATCCTCAGGAATAAACGGATCTCAAGAATTCGATCTCCCGGTGAAAGACCTTACGCAGTCATCAAGAACGTCTTCCATGACGCTCATACCCATGTGACTACGGTTCTTCGAGCTCACGTGAAAATGACGTTTGCTACGTTTAGCTTTAACCTGTACCAACTGGCAACCCTGAAAAAACAGGCTATCGTTTAGCGTACGCTTTCCAAAAATCTGTGAAAAATCAGGAAAAGTGACAAGAAAATCGGGGAATATACGTCCTCTTGTTATCTAATTTGGATCAATTCCTTTCATTTTTGAAATTATCCGGGGTTTATCGGAATTCTCTACAGTTTTTAATCAGGAGCGAAAATCGATACGTTGTCAAACAGAAAATGGAGGACTGCACACGCCATCATTACATAAGGCAAACGCCGGTATTTTGCCATAACATTCTTTTAGATAGACAACCTTTTTGTAATGGCACGGGCGAGGGTAGCCAAGCCAGGTCAAAGGCGCTAGGTTGAGGGCCTAGTCTCGTAGGAGTTCTTGGGTTCGAATCCCATCCCTCGCATACGGTTTTTAATAATTTGTCCTTAGTTGTCTTTTCCCATATGTGGATTCATATCCAGAATTTTTTTTGCATAGTCCTGTTTGACAATGGAAAATGTCATGATGTAACCGTGTGAGCAGATCCCCCGGATCTCATCCGCATTTCAATCCCTGCGTCATAATCCTTTAATGCAAACAGATCAAAAGACCGAATATGAAAAAACTTACGGCTTTCCTTCTGGTATGTGTTATCGCTACAATCCTCGTTACCGGGTGCACAAGTCCGCAACCTGTACCGCAACCGACCGTCCCCCCCACCCAAACACCGGTAGCGACACCGGTTCCAACAACCCCGGTGGTGCCTGTCGCGTTAACACGGAACTGGATCGTTACTACCTTTGGAGTACAGGATGGCACTGCAGTGACATATCCAACAGCGCAGATCTCGCTGACGTTCTCCCAGGATGGATCCTTATCCGGTTATGGCGGTTGCAACAATTATAACGCGCCCTTCACATTGACCGGGCAGACACTCCCGAAAGGTTCTGGAATCACGGTCGGACCACTTGTCTCCACAAAGAGGATTTGCGCGATGTATTCCGAACAGGAAAATTCATATCTGCAAATACTTCAGAACGCAGTCGCATATGTTGTCTATGGCAACAAGTTGACGATAACGGACAAAACCGGAAATGTGCTGATTTACCAGACGCAGGTATAGATTGTGTCAACGACCCCGCTTCCACTACCGATATAACCTCTTTTTTATCAGTCTCAGTGTTGTGATTGAGACCTCATTGCGTGACGGGATACCAGGTCAGATAATCCCCTTTCGCCGCAAAAGAAAACCCGTTGCACCATAGAGAGCACCAGCGCAAAGGATGCATCCGATGATCATAAGGAATAATCCATGATTGCCGGAGAGTATCGATGCTACCAGAATGTAACAAAGAAAAAGCACTGCACAGAAAATGAAAAGAAGCCCCGCATAAAATATAACGAGTGCAATCATACCTGTGGCAATCAGGTCATCCATAATTTGCATCCCTCATGTAAGATATCCGGCGAGCACTTCATCATACAGCCTCTGAATATTCTCGTGTGTCTTTCGCATGGGAGGAAACCCTGTATACGTCTGTGCAATGGCAAGATCTCGGGGGAGATCCAGCCGGTACTGGCTCTTTGAATAAAACCAGCCGTTCTCCCTATAGTACCACGAGAGATATTCCTGCTCGGTCTGCCCGGGGGTGGGAATGAAAAGAGCACGCCGCTTTTCCAGTTCGGCAAGTTCCATCATCGAGGTATATCCCGAGCGGCATACGATGCACTTCGCCCGGTTCATGAGCTCAATCTTTTGTGCAGTTGAGGCATATCCTATGACAGTGCAGCCCGGGGTAATTGTAAAAAACCCCTCTTTTGCGGGACTCCCCAGCAGCACAGTATTGTTTCCCGCAAGTGAAGAGACCTGCGGGAGCAGTATCTCTTCCAACCGGGAGCGCTGCGGTTCAGGTCCCGAGATCATTATTAAGTGATCGAGATCAGAAGGCACATCTGATCGTTCGATACCGGCAAGAATGCCGGCAAAAAAGACCCGTTTCCGGGTCGCCTCAACTGATGTCCGGGACAGTTTTCCTGCAAGAGCCGCAGGTCCCGGCGGGTTGTCAGGAACAATAATCTTGTCAAATTTCTCGTGGAGGTACCCGTTCACCCGGAGCGCGAGAAGTTCCACCGGCCAGAAATACAGAGGAAAGTGAAAATGGAGCTGGTGGGTAATGAAAACCGAGGGAATTTTTGCAGAATAGACCCCAAGCCGGTTATCGCTGATGATGAGGTCGTACCGGTTCTTTGCGAGGATCTGCCCGAGAGTCTTTCGTTCGTTTGCAATTGCCTGTAACAGTGCAGGAAACGATGCAGCCAGTTTCGGGAGAAAGAAACGGCTCGAACTATACGGTGCGGGATAATCAGGAAAATCGATAAAGGAACATGCGGGGAACTCTTTTTGTAATGCAAGAAGCGCATTCCCGCACGCTGCAATGGTCACATCGTGGTTGTGATTGAGAAGTGTGCGTATGATCGGGATGTCGCGTGTTGCATGCCCAAGTCCCCAGTTCAGTGGAGAGATGAGAACGTGCGACATAACTGACTCCTTTAAACCAGTTATTATCCCGGAAGCGTATTGAATGATTCGTACTTAACTCGCATTCAATCCACCGGAACACATGCTTTGTCCCAGTTGAAGTACGATCCATTTCGTATGACGAACTTAAAAATAAA
Organism: uncultured Methanoregula sp.; assembly: GCA_963676405.2. Lineage (GTDB taxonomy): Archaea > Halobacteriota > Methanomicrobia > Methanomicrobiales > Methanospirillaceae > Methanoregula. Next base: position 63,692 of record CAXXQB010000027.1, on the reverse strand, counting down.
AACCAGTGACGTCAGGGTGGGAACCTTACGTCACGACTGCCTTGTTGAACCGCCACCGTGCGAATGCATACATTATTACTGTAAATGCCAATAGCCCGGAAAACGAGAGGAGAATATCCATTGACGTGTACGCGTAATGTTCCCCCAGCGCAAGGAAATCCGGACCAATCGCGAAGTAACGAATCCCATTAATCAACAGTGTCATAGGGTTGTATGTCGAGATCATGCGCAGGACTTCGGGAAACGCATTGATCGGGTAGAGTGCGTTTGAGGCAAAAAAGATCGGCATGGTCATGAGTGTCATGATCCCCTGCATTCCCTCCGGCGTCTCCATGGACACGGCAATTCCTGCAGATAAAAAAAGGAAACCGAGCGCGAATACTCCGACGAACAGGAGGATTCCAAGGATGGACAGCGCGATCTGTACCGGGTTATACCCGACAAAGAAACCGGCACCAATTACAATGCCGAAGATCATGATGATGAGTGCCTGTATGAACGATTTGGTCATACCCGACAGCCCAATTCCGATTATCACATGATCGCGCGGCATGGGGCTTGCCATGATCTCCCGCATCAGCCCCCAGTTCTTGTCAAACAGGATGATCATCCCGCCAAAGAGGCTTGTGAACAAGGTCGTCATCGCGATAATCCCGGCAGCCATAAACGTGAGGTAACCGACAGCATGCATCCCGGGGGGTACCGGCACACCTGCCATCAGCTGGTCGAAACTTGACGACATGGCAATACCAAAAAAGGCGAGCCAGAGCGCAGGCTGGAGGAGCGACGAGATGAGCATGGTCCTGAACCGGACAAACCGGATCATGTCTCGCCAGTAAATGTTGAGAAATCCGTAATTCATTCTAATTACCTCCGGGGCGGAGGGAGAGTATTGACGCTTTCCCCACCGGTTCATCGCGGATCTCCTTGCCCGTATAATGGATGAACACATCATCCATAGAGGGTTTCTTTAAATTCACGGTCGAGATGGTGATATCCGCATCGCGCAGCCTGTCCATGATGACCGGCAGTACTTTTGTGCCGTCATCGTTGATCATGACAAGGATTCCCTTTGACTTCTGTACCATATTTTTTACAAAAGAAAGCCCGGTAAGAGATGTAATCGCAGAGGGATTGTTGCTGGTCTCGAGATAGATCAGATCCTGCCCGAGCGTGTTCTTGAGTTCCCAGTTGGTACCGGTGATAATGATCTTCCCATGATCTATGATGCTTATCCGGTCTGAAAGCTGGTCGGCTTCGTCCATGTAGTGAGTAGTGAGGAAAATTGTCGTGCCGGTCTTATTGACATCTTTTATGTAATCCCACATCCGCATCCGTGTCTGGGGGTCAAGCCCGATGGTCGGCTCATCCAAAAAAAGCACCTTCGGGCGGGTCATCAGCCCCCGGGCAATTTCTAGCCTGCGCTTCATGCCACCCGATAGCTGTTTAGTCCGTACGTTCCGTTTCGCTTCCAGCTGGACAAGGGTAAGCAGTTCCTCAATCCGGGCGCGGCGTTCCGCATGGGGCATGGAGTACAGCTTTCCGTGGAATTCGAGAATCTCCCAGACAGTCATGTCCCGATCGAGCGTGATGTCCTGGAAAACGATCCCTATAGATTCGCGGACTTTCTGTGCATCCCGCGTCACATCAAAACCGGCAACGCTGGCTTCCCCTTTCTGCAATGCAAGCAGCGTGATAAGGACATTGATCGCGGTGCTCTTACCGGCACCGTTCGGACCTAAAAAGGAGAAGATCTCACCCTTTTTCACCGAAAAACTGATCCCTTCTACCGCTTTTGCATCCCCGTACGTATGTTCGAGATTTTTTACGATGATTATATCATGATCATGTTCCCGTTGAGTTTCTGCCATCATATCCTCCGGTTACGGTAAACCTTCTGTTCTGTCCCCGGCTCCTGTTCTTTTGTCAATCCCATTGCACCCGTCCTTTCCTGCAAGTCCCTGATAAAACCTGCAATCCAGTCCCGTTCGGTTCTTAAATGGGCAAGTGACCGGTCAAAAAGGGCAATCACATAATAGGGGCGTGCTTCAGTAATTTTTGATTCACGCAGGGATTCAACATAAAGGACCGTTTCATCAATCATTAATAGCCGCTCATCGAGACAACCGATGAGCTCGTTACGGGATAGCAGTGCGGCATTTGCTATGCCGAGATTAAAGGGAGAGATCATTTTCGTGTAGCGCGAGAGAAAGAGACGCACGGTTTCTTTCATCCCTCCCCTGCCCGCGGCGGTGATGGTATATACGTTCCTCGATGGGCCTGTCCCTTCCTGTTCTGAAGAACTCGTGATCAGGTCCCGATGTTCGAGCCGTTTTAAGACGTAATAGATAGACGAAAAGCCGATGTCTGTCCAGTGGCGCATCCCTCTCTCTTCAATGATCTTCTCGATGGTATAGCCGTAGAGCGGGCGCTCGTATAATAGTCCCAATACAGCGGCTTCCCGTTCGTTAATGCCCGGAGCCCGGTATTTCATACATATAATATTCTAATGTTAGAGTATTTGAAAAAGAGGATCTGGACATCCAGCGATTCATTGTGTAAAGCAGTCAAATAGCACCCTTTGTGAATAGCGCATCTCACACAACACTCTTTTTGGTATCTGGTTGATGATCACAGATATGGAGAATGCCGGACCCTGCTATACCTATTTGATGTGCCGGGATCAAGATTAGAGAGAATGGCAGTCGAGCCGGTTTTCAGATATAAGCAGTGCCTCATCCTCAGGAATGACATAAAGATGAGCTGCGGCAAGAAATGCGCACAGGCAGCGCATGCATCCATCGGTGCGTTCGATAACGCAGACAAGACCCTCAAAAAGGCATGGCAGACGGAGGGGCAGAAAAAGGTGGTGCTCAAGGCAGATAACGAACGGACACTCTTTGAGATCAAGGTGATCGCCAAGCGGGCAGGTATCTCAACCTCGCTCATCCAGGATGCGGGGATGACCGAGCTCCCGCCCGGCACAATTACCGCGCTCGGACTCGGGCCGGCAAAAACAGAAGACCTCGACAAGATCACCGGTAACCTTTCCCTTCTATGAAAGAGAGCACCTTCCCCCTCGAACGCGAGCTCGGGATGCAGTATTATGCAAGCGGGGCTGAAGGGATTGGTGGCAGGCTCCGGGCAATTCCTGATGATTTCCGTGTCGATGAAATCCCCGTGAAAGACTGGAGCACAACCACCGGTCCGTATCTCATCTGCAAGCTTACAAAAACCAACTGGGAACTCCAGCATGCGGTAAAAGAGATCGCTCGACGGCTCAATATCAGTCACCGCCGGATCGGATGGGCGGGAACAAAGGACAAAAACGCAGTCACGACACAGTTCATCTCCGTCTATGATGTGCCACCCGAACAGGTAGCGGAGGTCCGGTTAAAAGATATCTTCCTTGAGGTTGTCGGGCGGTCAAACGAACAGCTTTCACTGGGGGATCTCGGAGGAAACCGGTTCGATCTTGTCATCCGGGACGCGGACACGCACGATCTGGAGGGGCGCGTCACTGAAATATCTGCTATTGCAGCAACAGCGATTCCCAACTATTTCGGGCTTCAGCGCTTCGGTGTCATCCGCCCGCTCACGCACCGCGTCGGAGAATATATCCTGCGCGGGGATTATGAACGCGCAGTTGTGACCTATGTCGGTGAGGCATTTCCTCACGAGCGCGACGATATCCGGGCTATTCGGAAAGATTTTGCTGATTCACGGGACCCGACTGAAGCATTGCGCAACCTGCCCTCCCCAATGGCATTTGAGCGGGCGATGCTCCACCATCTCTACACACATCCGGGTGATTATACAGGAGCCCTCCACGAGCTCCCGCCAAAACTCCTCTCAATGTTCGTCTCGGCGTTCCAGTCTTATGTTTTCAACTGTGCGTTGTCCCGCCGGTTTTCTGAGGGCAACACGCTTACAGATCCTGTTCCGGGGGACCATGTGCTCTTTCTTAACGGGCGGACTGATACCGTAACTGCACATAATATCCGTGTCGTAAAGTTGCACATTGCACGGAACCGGTGCACCATCGCGCTCTTTATGCCGGGGAAAGGTCCGGATGATGCTGCAACAAGAAACCCTGCGACAGATCAGATCCTCAATGAGATGAAAATTACCCCGGAGGATTTTTTACGGGCTGCCCAGTTTGTACGGACAAAATTTGATGGAGCGTGGCGCCCGATTACACTGAAGACTATCATCGAGTCAATGATTAGTGAAGATTCAGTAAGGCTCCGTTTCTCCCTGCCACCGGGACACTATGCAACGACCGTCTGCCGGGAATTCATGAAGACCGATCCGCTGCAGATGGTCTAACGCCGTGACGCGGCAATCGCTTTTGCGCCGTCAATCGCATCGTTTAAGTTGCCGAGCTCGTCAACAATATTGATCTTCACCGCATCGGCACCCCGGATCACCCTGCCGTCATCAATATCTGAACGGGAAATAATTCTCTGTCTGGTCACGTCATTAATAAACAGTTCAAAACTGTCATTTACGATCTTCTGTGCATAGATGCGTTCTTGATCGCTGATGGGGCGTGAGACTGATCCCATATCCTTTTTTTCACCAGATTTGATAACGGAGATGTTGTAGCCTTCGTTTGTGTTCCACCGGCTGATATCAGAAAATGTCCAGATAACGCCAACTCCTGCGGTAAAAGTATCCGGGTTGGCATAAATCTTGTCCGCGTGAGCACTGACATAATATGCCGCAGATGTTGCCATGTCACCCATTGACACAACAACAGGTTTTTTTGTCTTTGCATATTCGAGATCCCCGATAATCTCCTGTGCCGCAGCAGGGGTGCCGCCCGGACTGTTTACGCGGAGTACGATTGCTTCGGTCATAGGATCGTCAGCCGCGTTCCGGAGTTCCCTCCCTACATGTTCACTGCCAACAGAGTCCTCATCAGAAAAATCACCGGTTACCATGGTTCCTTCCATACGGACTACGGAGACACCTCTCTCGTTAGCATGCGTAAGGTAGAAGACGGCGATGCATAACCCGATGACGATAATCACGCCTATTATGATCACAAAGAACCATTTTAATCCGGAACCGGAATGGCTCTCAACTGGTGTCAGTTGCGGTGCAATAGGTGTTGCCATAATGGGGTCGTCACCGATCCTGGTATAACACATCAAATTCCGATACCAGGTTGCTGCCGCACATATAGAATTTTTTTAAGGTCAACCGTATCATCTCGTCCTCTGAATTAATGTGCATACCGCCAACAAGCGAAGGGGTATCAGAACCTCCGACAATGAACGGCAGGTGGATAAGCCGGATCTCATCGACCAGTTTATCGTGGAGCATATGCCAGTTCAGCGTAGGTCCGCCTTCGATCATCAGCTTGTTTACCCCGAACTTTTCTTTTAAAATTTTCATGAGGAGCGGAAGATCAACATGTGTTTTTCCCGCTACAACGACTTGTACGCCCTTTGCCCGGATTGCATCCACACGGCCCGGTGGCGCTGTCTCACAAACGGCGATCACTGTTGGTGCATCTGTGCCGAGCACATTTGCATCCAATGGGATGTCTGCCATGCTGCACGGGATGACCCGGATCGGGCTCTTTCCCGGTACCAGCCGTACGGTCAGAAAAGAGTTGTCGATACGGATCGTGTTTGCGCCGACCATGATCGCGTCATATGCAGCACGGGTTTCATGGAGCAGGATCTCGGTCTCGTGCGCCATGTACTTCATCAGGATCTTGCTTGACGCCCCCTTTTTCAAGGTGAGCTTGCCGTCCGCGGTAATTTCGGACATCATCAGGACATGCGGGCGGTTCAACGTCTCACTCATACTACTCCACTCTCTCGTTTAGATTTGACGCAGGATATAAAGAATATGATGATGGAAGACTTCCGGTGATTCCGGGCGTCACTATAGCGATGTTCCGCAACTATTAATGGTTCGCGTACCCATGAATTGAGTTATGAATATTACCGCACTCAGACCACGGTTCATGAAATATCTTGAACCGGTCGCAGGGATCTTTGTCCGGTGCCATATCACCCCCAACCAGATCTCGGTGCTTTCCCTTATTGCCGGTATTGCGTGTGCTGTCCTGTTTTTTCGCCAACAATTTCTCTGGGGCAGCCTTGCCCTTTTCCTCTCGGCAATCCTTGACCTTGTTGACGGCAGCGTCGCACGCATGACGGACAGTCACACAAAATTCGGTGCGGTTTTTGACTGGATTGTCGATAAATACGTCGATGCCCTCGTACTTTTAGGCATTGGTCTCTCCGGCACGGCCATTATCAGCCAGTATATTGCTGTGCCGCCAGTCACCGATTTTGCGATCGTGGCTTTTGCGATCATCGGCTCTTTGATGAACACCTTCATCAAACCGGTGGTCTACGCAGAGATTGGCTACCGGGAAAAAGTGGAAGGGAAGATTGATGACCCTCTCGAAGGAGTCGGTTTTTTTGGCAGACCGGAGACGTTTCTGGTCCTGATCCTTGGCGGGGTGACGGGTTTTATCTGGGTGGCAGTAATACTCATCGCAGTCTGCACAAACCTTTCCGCGATCCAGCGGGTCATTTATCTTTACCAAACTCTTTTTTAAATTCCCCATAGAAGAGCTGGTATAGTTCTTCAGCAAAACTCCCCAGTTTTGGAATGACCATAAAGAGACCATACGCGATCAGGACAAGGAGGATGAGGGCGACAAGTTCGGCAATCACGTTGTGCGCCCAGAAAAAACTCTCGTACCCGATCTCCCCGTTGCTTGCAATTTCCGGGTAGTAGGGGAACAGCTGCTCGGTATACGAGATAATGACAAAGACATTTCGTAGCAGGTTGAGGATGTAGATCGTTGGAACGACGATCAGAAACGCATATAATTTCTGGCGAAGAGTGGTTGGCACTGCTGCAGCAACGCCCAGCATGATAGCGATACTCTGGATACCGGTGCAGGCAAGGATGATCTCAACCCGGAAGCCGTGACGGATAATAATATTCCAGTCCGCGAGTGAAACCGGGTAATTGAGAGCATTGAGCAGCCAGACTACCTGCCCGACAACGATGTCGATAAGCCAGTTGCCCAGCACCGGAATATATTCAAACGGGGCATAGATTAAAAAGGCAACCGCCGCTGCCCGCGAGAGTTGCATGAGACGGTAGTCTTCTGTCCGCAGGTACTTTATTGTGATATACAAAAATGGCACTGATAGCGCCGCGATGACCGGGTAGAGGAAGTTGTTTATTGAGAAATAATAGGGGAGTTCTGCGAAGAGAAAGAGGACGACAAATATCCAGCCAATAATGGCAGCATATTTCCGATGGCGACCGGGTATAAGAAATGCCAGAAATCCGACACAGGAAATCAGCACGAGATACTCGATCATTATAGACTTATCCACCTGATACCAAAAAAAGGATTCTCTTGTGGCATCAATGCATGGCTTCTGGGAGGGATAAATAATTCATGCAACTGGTTCACCACCAAGAGAGAATGAACGTGCCTCCTTAGTGACACAAACAAAGGCATGAAATTCGTGGAAAGGCGTTTTCACATTCGATTTCCAATGGACCAATGACTTCACGTGCTACGTAATGAAGAGAGTAGAAATCCTGCATAGTTACGATAAGAGATTTAATCTCCTTACATGGCGCATACTACACGATGTTTTGTCCTGAATGTAAGAGTATGCTAATGTCGTCGGGGGGGCAGCTCAAATGCCGGAAATGCGGTTACATCAGAAAGATTGATGACACCGACCAGAATAAGATGACCCGCAAGACGGATCGTACCGAGAATGAGATTACGATTGTCGATGACGAGAAAGAAGACCAGAAGACCATGCCCACCATCCAGATCAAATGCCCGAAGTGCGCAAATAACCTGGCCATCTGGTGGCTCCGCCAGCTCCGCGCCGCTGATGAGAGTGAAGTCCGGTTCTTCCGCTGCACCGAATGCGGGCATACATGGCGGCAATACGATTGATTTTAAGCCATACTTATACAAAATTCCGTTGAGTACGAATCCGTTTCCGATGGGCAAAGAATAAAACGATATATTTTTTGTGCAATTCATTTCACGCGAACATCCTGCCATGTGCCGCAAAGGGAATAACTGTCGGGCATATGATGAATCGGATAACGGGCAATCAATTAGTTACGAAACAAGCGGATGCAAACCTGTTCTATGCCGGTAATGCCGTGCATGACAAACAGTGACGCGACTCCGGTATTTTTCAATTTCTCCAAGAAGAAAATGACAACCTTTTAACTGAAAAAATCATTATTAATAATGTAAAATCGGGGCTTTTCATGACAGAGAACTTTGACGTCAAACTCACTGAAAAGAATTATACACCGGATCCCTCCTTCAAGAAGAACAGCTGGATAGGGGATTACGAGACAGCATATAACGAATTCCGAAAAGATCCTGACCGGTTCTGGGATAAAATTGCTCATGAACTTGACTGGTTCTCTCCCTATACCAAAGTAAAGGAGTGGAACTATCCTTACGCACGGTGGTTCGTTGATGGCAAGACTAACATCACCCACAACTGTCTTGACCGTCATGTAATCGATGGGCGGCGCAACAAAGTCGCGCTCATCTGGAAAGGTGAGGATGACACCGAGCGGATTTTTACCTACCGGCAACTTTACCGTGAAGTTATGCGGGTAGCAAATGGTTTAAAAAAGCTCGGTGTCGGTAAAGGCGACCGGGTCTGTATCTACATGCCGATGGTGCCGGAACAGGTAATCTCGATGCTTGCGTGCGCCCGGATTGGTGCGGTGCACAGCGTTGTGTTTGGCGGATTTGGTGCCACTGCGCTCAACAGCAGGATCACCGGTGCCGAAGCCAAGGTTGTTATTACCGCAGATGTTACATTCCGGCGCGGAAAGTCCATCCCGCTCAAGAATACTGTCGAAGAAGCGGTCCTTAATGCACCAAGTGTTGAACATGTTGTCATACTCCGGCGTGAACTTGATCAACCTGTTGAGATCCACAGCGAAATGGAAGTGGACTTTTATGATCTGGTAAATGATGTCAGTCCCAACTGTGAACCTGAGGTGATGGATGCAGAAGACCCGCTTTTTATCCTGTACACGAGCGGATCCACCGGCGCGCCGAAAGGTATAGTGCATACCTGCGGTGGCTACATGGTCGGCACGTATTACACAACAAAGAACGTCTTTGATGTCAAGGACAACGATGTCTACTGGTGTACCGCAGATCCGGGATGGATCACCGGGCATTCGTATGTTGTATACGGTCCACTTGCGATGGGTGCGACCATTATCATCACCGAAGGTACGCCGGATTACCCGGATGCAGGCGCGTACTGGCGCATGGTGGAAGAATTCGGGGTGACGATTCTTTACACTGCACCAACTGCGATACGGATGTTTATGAAGCTCGGCGAGGTGTGGCCGGACAAATATAATTTAAGTTCGCTGCGACTTTTGGGCTCTGTCGGTGAACCGCTCAACCCTGAGGCATTCGAGTGGTATTACCGTGTCATCGGGAAAAGCCGGTGCCCGGTTGTCGATACCTGGTGGCAGACCGAGACCGGCATGCACATGGTTACGACAATTATTGGCGAACCGATGTACCCGGGCTTTGCAGGAAAATCCATTCCGGGTGTCGTTGCCGATGTCGTGAACAAAGATGGCATTCCCGTTCCTCCGGGCACGGGAGGTTTTCTCGCGATAAAAGACCCCTGGCCAGCGATGCTGCGTACGGTTTACAATGACGATGAGCGGTACAGGAAATACTGGTCCACAATCCCCGGTTATTATGCGGTTGGCGACCTTGCGGTCAAGAACGCAAAGGGATACATTATGGTGCTGGGCAGGTCAGATGATTTGATCGTGGTCGCGGGGCATAACATTGGCACAGCCGAGGTCGAAAGTGCCCTTGTCTCCCACAAAGCCGTTGCGGAAGCTGCAGTCATCGGGAAACCGGATCCGCTGAAAGGCAATATAATAAAAGCATTCGTCATTCTGCGGGTTGGCCATACGGCAAGCGATAAGCTGAAAAACGAATTGCTCTATCATGTGAGGATCACCCTCGGACCTATTGCCATGCCTGCGGACATTGAGTTCGTTTCCTCTCTTCCCAAGACACGGAGCGGTAAGATTATGCGACGTGTTCTCAAGGCAAAAGAGATGGGGATGGACCCGGGCGATATTTCCACGCTTGATGAGTGACCGGACTGCCACTCCCCACCCAACTTTTTAAATACTGTTTTGTGGTACTTATAAATATGAAGGTCAGACCAGAGGACTCACTCAAAATTGAAAATATTGTCGCCTCAGCAAAAGTATGCGATTATCTGGATCTCCCTATGCTCGCATCCAAAATCAAGGATGCAGAATATAATAAAAAGCGGTTTCCCGGCGTAGTGCTCCGGATGCAGAACCCAAAAATTGCCGCTCTCGTGTTTGGTTCCGGTAAAGTCGTTCTCACCGGGGCAAAGAGCGTGGACAGCCTGACGAAGGGATTAAACATTCTTGGCGGAATGCTCCGCAGTTTTGAGATTGACATCCCGAAGAAACTGACCTACAAGATCCAGAATATTGTTACCTCTGCCGATCTCGCCACTGCCATTAACTTAAACAAAATTGCGGTCGGGTTCAATCTCGACCGGATTGAATATGAGCCGGAACAGTTCCCGGGTCTTGTCTATCGTCTCGAAAGCCCGAAAGTCGTTGTCCTTTTATTCGGGTCCGGTAAATTGATCATCACCGGGGGAAAAGAACCCGAAGATGCAAAGAAGGCAGTTGTCAAAATCCTCGCAGATCTCAGGCACCTTGGCCTCATGCAATAACATTTTTATGGCTTCTTCTCGGCATACCAGATCCATCATCCCAAACCAATAAACCAGAAATTATATCTATAATCAATATTTTTGCAATCGCGATTTTTTTATTATATATATAATTAACGCTTATTGCTCAACAATACCATTTTATATATATGCCAGATAACATATTTTTCTTGGTAAATCAATTCAGACATAAATGGGATGTGATGTATGAGAACTGAAAATGTGCAGTATTTCACGGAGAAAGAGGAAGAGTTTGCAAACCTTCTCATCGAAATCGGAACCAAAAGGAATGTGGCAAAGGTCCTCGTATTTCTTGCAAATACCCCCGAGGCAACATCCCGGGCTATCGAGCGTGGCACTGATCTCCGCCAGCCCGAAGTGAGTATCGCCATGCGTTACCTCATGGAGCAGGACTGGATCTCCAGCCGCGAGAGCAAGGCGGAGAGCAAGGGGCGCCCGGTAAAGATCTACGAGCTCGCAAAACCCATCTCCCAGATTATGGACAGTATCGAAAAAGAGAAGAAGAAAGAGGCGACCAACCAGCTCGCCATGATCCAGAAGTTACGAAACTATATCCGGTGATGTAATCACCCGGCACTTTTTTTTGTCTCCGACAATCAGTGTAGTCTTGTCGCGGAAACCAGTGAATAGCCCGTTCCCGACAGTTCCCGGGATAAGGTCTATCGTTGCTTCAAGTTCTTCCGGCTTTTGGATCTCATCAAACCGGCAATCGACAATATAATTCCCGTTATCCGTGATAACCGGGCCATCTTTTTGTACGCCATTACGGATTTTCGGAATACCGCCGAGTCCCCGGAGCTGGTTCATCGCCGGAGTGAGTGCAAACGGGATGATCTCAACAGGAACAATTCCAGCGAGCCGGGGGACCATTTTTGCCTGATCCACGACAACAACAAACCGGAATGCCGCAGACACCACGCATTTTTCACGGGTGTGGGCGGCGCCCCGGCCCTTGATTAAATAAAGGGATGGATCAACCTGATCGGCACCATCAACAGCGATATCTAAGAGAGGATTGTCGTCCAGTGTTGTTAACGGGATCCCGCATTCCCGTGCTATTATTGCCGTCTGGAAAGAAGTGGGGACACCGGAGACACGAAGTCCGTCCCGGATCCTGCCGGAAAGGCGTTCCATCATATAGAACACCGTCGAACCGGTACCCAGCCCGAGAACCATACCGTCTTCCACCATGTCTGCCGCATGGTATCCCGCTGCACGTTTTGCTTCAGCGATTGCCTGAGATGTATCAACCATCAGACTGAGAGATATCTTTTCCGGGATAATTAAAACTGGTGACACCCGGCAGGTGCTGCCAAACGATGACTAACGCATGAAATGCCTGAAATGCATGCATCTATGAACAACAATTACGGCAGAAAAATCTTTTTTATCTCAGTTTCTGCGGCATAGGATGTGCAGTCGAGCGTGATCGGGGTCACAGAGATATTGCCCTTCCGGATCGCATGGACATCGGTGCCTTCTTCAGCATCTTCAATGAGGGGGCCGTTGATCCAGAAATAGGGTCTTCCCCTTGGGTCAAGTCGTTTCTCCACCCCCGTGTGGAAAAGTTTTCGCGCAAGCCGGGTCACTTCATATCCCCCTTTGATCTCTGAGGGAATGTTCACGTTGATCACATCCGCATGCGGGCAGAACCCGTGTGTGAGGATGCGCTCAACTACATCCCGGACTACCCTTTTTGCCGCGTCAAAACTCCGGGTATTCGTGCTCGGATCGTCAAACTTGTCACCCTGATCCTCGACCTGCAGGGAAAAAGCAATTCCTTTTGCCGCCTGGTTGGATGCCTCAAGCGCTGCACCCACCGTACCGGAGGTCATGATTGATTCGAACGAAAGGTTCTCGCCGATATTGATCCCGGAAACAACGAGCGTTGGTGCCAGATTGAGCGCATACAGGCCGATGATCACGGCATCGGTGGGTTTCCCTGCAACCGACCACGCGCGGACACCGTTTATTGCGATCTGGTTTGCCCGGATCGGTTCAAAGATCGAGATCGATCTGCCGACTGCACTCTGTTGCGTTGCCGGGGCGACAACGGTCACATCGGCTATGGGCGCGAGAACTTCATAGGCTGCCCAGATGCCTACGGAGTTTATACCGTCATCATTTGTCAGCAGGATCGAGGGTTTCATAGTCATGTACTTTTGTGTGCCTCTCCCCAAATAATTGACCGATCGGATAGGGTAATTGCAAGGTAAGGTGTATAGATGTGGGATGAAAGTCCTCTTGGCTGAATATGCAACTGCCCATTCACCTGCACTTGCCCCGGAGGGTGCGGCGATGCTTCACGTCCTTTTTGAGAGCTTTTCCCGGTGCGGGTATGATATTGTGATGCCCGGACCCGGGGACTTCGGTGAGGAGATTGACCGCCTTGCTCCGGATTGTGATATGGGGCTTGTCATTGCGCCCGATCACCTGCTCTCCCGGTACACGATGATCCTCGAACAGCATACGCACAACATTGGGTGCGGCGCGATGAATGCAGCCTTATGCGCGAACAAGGTGAGGACAGCGCAGATCTTAAAGAGTCACGGGATACCGGTGCCAGCCGATGCAACTGCGGGAATACGTGTGGTAAAACCCGTGTACGGGTGCGGTGCGCAGGGTGTACGACTCACTTCTTCGGCTCCGGGTGAAAGAGAGTTTTCGCAGGAATATATCAAAGGAGACCATTTCTCTGCAAGTCTCGTCGGGAACCGGATTGTCGGGGATGCATGCCTGTACTTTTCTGGGGACCCTCCGGTTTCTCTTGCCGTGAACCGGCAGTTCATAGAGATTGGTGACGATGGCGCGTTCCGGTATTGTGGCGGGGAGACGCCCGTTCATCCGGGACGCGAACAGGAAATTCTCGATGTTGCAACAAAGACCATCGCGGTGCTCGGCTGCCAGGGATACTGCGGCGTCGATGTGGTTGTAGCCGACAAGGTCTATGTGGTCGATGTGAACCCGCGGATCACGACGAGTCTTGTTGGGATCGCCTCCTGCATGGAGGAAGAGATCGCCCGAATCCTTGTCGATGCATCGTTTGGCAAACCAATAGCACCGGTTCATCTCACCGGATCGGTGCGCTTTGACACGCACGGGAAGGTCCAGCCGGCATGATCGGGATTGACGTTGGCGGTGCAAACCTGAAAGTGGTGGATGACGAGGGCGTCCATATCCACTACTGCCCCCTCTGGGAAGGCGCGCCGCTGGCATCACTTCTCTTTCAATACAAAAAAACCGGGCAGGATGCGGCAGCTGTTGTCATGAGCGGCGAACTTGCCGATTGTTTTACCAATAAACTACTGGGTATTTCTTTTATTACCTATGCGGTGCGCGACGTATTTCCTAGTGCACGGTTTTATGGCACCGATGCGAAATTCCACCACAAGCCTGTGCCCCAGCTCGCGGCTGCCAACTGGCTTGCCTCTGCTGATTTTTTACGGGAACTGTATCCGGATACGGTGCTCCTTGATGTGGGAAGCACAACCACAGATATCATTCCCCTCTCGCGCTTCGATGCCCTGCGCGGGCTTACGGATCTGCGCCGGCTCCAGAAAGGGTATCTTATTTACACCGGCATGCTGCGGACAAATATCGTTACGCTTCTCTCATCGGTGAACCTTGACGACATTGATACCCCGGTGAGTTCTGAATATTTCGCTACGAGCGCTGATGCCCACCTTGTCCTCTGTCATATAACTTCTGCTGAATATACCTGCGACACACCGGACAAAAAGGAGAAGACAAAGGAAGCTGCCTTGCGCCGGCTTGCCCGGGTTGTCTGCGCTGACCTTGAGGAGATTGGTGAAACGGGAGCGATGCAGGTTGCCCAACAGTTCTGGGGTCGTCAGCGGGGAATAATAGGAGACCAGGTACGGCACGTCGTTCGTGAAACGCACGCAACCGGAGTTATTGTCGCAGGTATCGGGGCACCGCTGTTTGTACAGGAATGCGGGGGAATTCTTTTATCGGACGAACTGGGAGCAGCTGCCGATGCCCTGCCGGCATATGCAGTCCGAGAGGTGGCACAGCGGAGCGGGAGATTTGCCAGTTCACCGGTGCACTAAAAGGAGAATGACAGGATGAAAGCGTGGCACATAAGTTTAATCCTTCTTGTCGGGTCTCTTCTCATCACCATGGTTATGTGGCTCATGCACCTGCCGTTCTTCTTTCTTTTCCTGTTCGTCCCGCTCATCCCCTTCTTTTCCCGGGGGCGGCAGGTAAAGCGGTGCCCGGTATGTGGATGGGAAACCACAGGCAGCGAGAACTTCTGCCCCTTCGATGCGACTCCCCTCAGTGCCCTGCGTGACGAGAGTAAAAAGGTTGAACACTGACATCGGGATCCGTATTCCAAAGACATCCGTTGTCGGAACACTGGGAAATGATCGTTTCGCATAGAGGCGACAGGTAGTACGATCGGCAACAATCCCAAGAGCTGCAAGGTACGCTGCCACCCGATTTGGTTTCATCGTTGCAGAGAGCGTAATCCCGAGATCAACAATGGGTGACCCGATGCGGGTGCCGGGATAGAATGGTTCATGGGCATAACAGAGCCGCTGGCAGTCCCGGCAATAAAAACGTTTAACATATGCATAAATCACCCGTCGCACATCCTCCTCCATTATTACGGCAAACTGTTTCTTTTTTGTGTCATACCCGCGGAGGGATCCCGCACATGCAGGGCATGCAGCATATCCGGAAAACAAAACTCCATCAACAGCTGACAGGGAGGCTGATACAATTGTTGCAAGCATCGGATGGATGCGCGGGGGTCTCATAAATCACTTTCACTGTATCTGTAATTATGACGCGATCTATTATTATTGTCAGAAATTTTTATGCGAGAATAATTGACTTTTTGCATAGTTCAAAAAGAATGTTTACACCGTGAAAATAAATACCCACCGTTATTCATCATTTTTTTATACAATTTCAGTGCCTTTAAATATAGTTAATACAGACCTGACTCTGTTCGAGGTTAGAACATGGAGTTTAGTTACGTACCAACCACCTGTCCGTATTGCGGAACAGGCTGTGGATTCAATCTTGTCGTAAAAGACAAGAAGGTTGTCGGTGTCGCACCCTGGCACCGTACGCCGGTAAACGAGGGCAAGCTCTGTCCCAAGGGAATTTATGCGGACGAGTTTGTTAATGCCCCCGACCGGCTGACCAAGCCCCTCATCAAGAAGGATGGCAAGTTTGTTGAGGCGAGCTGGGACGAGGCATACAAGCTGATCGCCGAGAAGTTCAAGAAGTACCAGGGCGAGCAGAGCGCCTGCCTTGCATCTGCACGTGTCTCGAATGAAGAGAACTACCTGATGCAGAAGTTTGCACGTGCAGTTCTTAAGACACCCAACATCGATCACTGCGCCCGTCTCTGTCACGCTTCGACGGTCGTCGGGCTTGCCGGTGCATTTGGCTCCGGTGCGATGACCCAGTCAATCGCGGATATCGCGGAATCAAAGTGTCTCCTTGTCATTGGAACCAACACGTTCGAGCAGCACCCGCTGATTGGACGCCGGATAATGCAGGCAAAGATGAACGGTGCAAAGATCATCTACGCTGACCCGCGGCTCACGCCAACGGGGAAGATCGCCGACCTGCACCTGCAGTTCTATTCGGGTACCGATGTAGCGCTTTTCAACTGTTTCATGCAGCTGATCCTGAAAAACGGCTGGGAGAACAAGGAGTTCATCGCAAAGCGGACGAAGGACTTCGAGAAGGTCAAAGAGGTTGTGATGAAGGATATCTACAGCCCCGATAATGTCTCGAAGATCACGGGAATCCCCGCAAAAGACATCATCACTGCAGCCGAGTGGTTTGGGAAATCCGGCCAGTCTGCGATCCTCTACTCGATGGGTATCACCCAGCACACGACCGGTGTTGACAATGTCAAGTCAACTGCGAACCTCCAGATGCTGACCGGCAACCTCGGAAGGCCCGGTACCGGTATCTGTGCGCTTCGTGGCCAGAACAACGTGCAGGGCGCCTGCGACATGGGAGCCCTCGCGAACGTGTACTCTGGTTACCAGGCAGTCATCGTTCCCGAGATGAGAAAGAAGATGATGGACGCATGGGGTTGTGAGATCGCCGAAGGTAAAGTCGGCCTCACGGTCACCAAGTTGATTAATACACTGGCTGATGAGCCCGGCAAGGTTAAGTGCGTCTATATCATGGGAGAGAACCCGATGCTCTCAGACCCGGATCTCCACCACGTGGAGAAGGGAATGAAGAACGTGGAGTTCATGGTCGTGCAGGATATCTTCCTGACCGAAACCGCCCAGTTCGCAAACGTTGTCCTGCCTGCAGCGTGCTATGCTGAGAAGGACGGCACCCAGACCTCGACCGAACGCCGCGTCCAGAAATGGAGAAAGGCACAGGACCCGCCCGGCGAGGCAAAAGCAGACTGGCAGATCTTCTGCGAGCTCGCTAAGCACATGGGATACGAGAAACAGTTCCCATACAAGAGCGCTGAAGAAATCTTCAACGAGATTGCCAAGGTCACCCCCTCGTATGGTGGCATGGACTATGCACGGCTCGACAAGCCCGAAGCCCTTCACTGGCCCTGCCCCACGAAGGAACACCCGGGGACACCGATCCTGCACAAAGAGAAGTTCACTCACCCCGATGGTCTTGGTATCTTTACGCCAATCGAGTGGAAACCCCCGGCAGAAGTCCCGGACAAGGACTACCCGCTCATCATGACCACCGGGCGCTGCATCTGGCAGTGGCACACCGGTACCATGACTCGCCGCTCTGCGAACCTCGAGCGCGAGGAGCCCACGGGCTGG
The DNA here is from genome assembly GCA_963676405.2 of uncultured Methanoregula sp. Lineage (GTDB taxonomy): Archaea > Halobacteriota > Methanomicrobia > Methanomicrobiales > Methanospirillaceae > Methanoregula. The sequence continues at coordinate 46,072 of CAXXQB010000027.1, read as the reverse complement.
GTTGAGATCAATCCCGAAGACGCAGCCGTTCTGGGGATCAAGGACAAGGAAATGGTCAAGGCAATTACGCGCAGGGGAGAGATTACCATTGGCGCCCGTGTAACAAAGAACATCAAGAAGGGTGTCGTCTTCATGCCGTTCCACTACGCGGAATGCGCAGCGAACCTCTTAACCAACAATGCGCTTGACCCGGTTGCAGCGATTCCGGAGTTCAAAGCCTGTGCTGTGCGGATAGAGAAGATTGCGGAGGCGCAGTAACATGTCAAAGAAAGGCGATATGCTCTACGCATGGACAAATGATGCCGAGATTGCAAAGAAAGCCGAACTTGGCGGTGCAGTTACCGGCATGTGGAAGTACGCGCTTGACTCAAAGATGGTCGATGGCGTTCTCGCAATCAAGAAGGGAAAAGATCTCTATGATGCTGCGCCCACATTTATCACAAAATCTGATGACCTGAAGAACACGGCTGGATCGCTCCACTGCGGGACGCTCCTCCTGCCTAAGCTTATCAAGAAGTACTTTGACGGCGCAAAGACGATGAAGATCGGTGTGACCGTCAAGGGCTGTGACGCGATGGCGTTCTATGAGCTCGCAAAGCGCAAGCAGATCAACCTTGACAATATCGTCATGATCGGTGTGAACTGCGGTGGCTCGGTCAGCGCAGTGCCGGCACGGAAGATGATCCAGGCAAAGTTCGATGTCGACCCGGACAAAGTACACAAGGAAGAGATCGACAAGGGTCAGTTCATCATCGAGTACGAAGGCGGACACAAGGGCATCTCTATTGATGAACTTGAAGAGGCAGGCTTCGGTCGCAGGTCCAACTGCCGCCGCTGCAAGATGAAGATCCCGCGCCAGGCAGACCTCGCCTGCGGTAACTGGGGTGTTATCGGACCCCGGGCAGGCAAGGCAACATTTGTTGAGGTATGCAGCGAGAAGGGTGCAAAACTTCTCGATGGTGCGGTCAAAGCTGGCGTTATTGCAACCGAGGCAGCAAACCCGAAGGGTCTCGAGATCCGGGGAAAAGTCGAAGGCGCGATGATGAAGCTTGGCGAAAAGTGGCGCAAGCACGACTTCGAAGGACTTGGAGAAGGCAAGGACCGGTTAAAGAAGATCATGCAGGAAACTTCCCGGTGCCTCAAGTGCTACTCGTGTATTGAGAACTGCCCCATCTGCTACTGTGAAGACTGCACGACAAAGAACCCGGCATATGTCACTCCCGGGCAGCTCCCGCCGAACTTCATGTTCCAGCTGATCCGGTTCGCCCACATCGCAGATTCCTGTGTGAATTGCGGCCAGTGCCAGGAACTTTGCCCGGCAGAGATCCCGAACGCGCTCTTCATGCACGCCCAGCAGGTCGAACTCGAAAAGATGTTTGGTCATGTCCCGGGTGTCAACATGGAACTGCCGCTGATGGCATATGTTGAGGAACCGGAAGAGCGTGCCCGGCTCCACAACACCGGCAGCGACATGATTTACGAGAACGTGTTCAACCCATTCAAGAAATAATCCCAATCCTTTTTTTTCGTGACTTCTGACGACTGGCTTTAACAGCAAATTTCATTAACCGATCAGGAAAAATACTGGCGGGTGCGTTTCTCGTCCGGTCAAAATTCACACTGATGGGGCAGAGTATGAGCTATAGGCACCGGAGCAGGTCCGGGTACTTGGAGTGTGCTCTTCAGATCCTGTGCTTTGTTGTAGTAGTACCGGGCAATCAGTATGCAGGGGTTTCTGTGCCGGAAAATAATATCCTTAAAATGGATGAGTACGGCACGTTCTTTGCGTTAGGCAAGCCCATGGATTTTTCTCATGATCGGAATGCGTGTCCGGGTGTTCTGTAAGGGCTGGGGGAGAGAGTATTTCTGGCGCTCCCCTTTGAGCGCGGAAAAAATTGACGCAACTGCTTCCGGCTGGGACGGTCCGTACCCTCCTTCAAGGACTAGTGCAAGGGGAAGGTCAAGAGTATCCTGTACCAGCCCGGTAAGATACCCGAGATCTGCCGGTACGAGCGCCATGTTACCAACAGGATCATCGGATAAAACATCCTGACCCGCAGAGATGATCACGCAATCCGGTTTTTGTCGTTCGATGACCGGGAGAATGATCTCCGTAAAGACCGCGGCATAATCACCGATCGTGCAGCCCCGCTGGAGTGGCGCGTTCATCGTGTGTCCCTGCCCGGCACCGGTGCCGGTCTCTTCAAAAGTACCGGTATTCGGGAATACATCCTCTTCATGGACGGAACAGTACGTGACCCGGTCATTTCCATAAAAAATATCCTGCGTGCCGTTGCCATGATGATCATCCCAGTCTATGATTGCAACACGATCAACAAGGGTCAGCGCCTTTGCCGCTGCAATCGCCGCGTTGTTCAAGAGGCAGAAGCCCATCGCCCAGTCTGCCGCGGCATGATGCCCGGGTGGGCGCACGAGCGCAAAGCAATTCTCGCCATCGAGTGCACGTTCCATCGCAGCGATGGAGGAACCTGCTGCATACAGCGCCACCTCGTAGGAGAGCGGGTTGATGTAGGTATTCGGGTCGATGAACCCGGCAACGAATGTGTTCTGTGCGAAGTATCCCCCACTACACCCGAATTCGTCAAGATATGCATAGTCCACATTCCGGATACACTGGCGTTCAAGCCATTTCAGGTACCCGGGCTTGTGGACTCGTTCGACATCCTCCCGGGTAGCGATAACCGGTGGAAGGAGAGGGATATCTGTGGGCAGTCGTGCAAGTATCGAGAGAAGACGGTCCTGACACTCGATATGCCCCGTGCGGTTGTGCCGCTCAAAGATTGGACCGGTTATCACTGAACACTTCACGGATCACCTGCATGACTGTTTTTGCTACATATACTCTGGGTATTTTCCTGATGAATATATTGGCTCTTTTTTTTTCATCGTCTTCGCAGCAGGATGCATTTTTTTTTGAAATTGTGCAAAACAAAAATTTTCTTTCTGACGTAAACTGACCAGAAAGCATTTAGAAAGGTATTAATAACGTCAAATCCGAGTATTTCATTGCCTATACCGTTCAATGAAAATCTCATGAACTTGCACTGAATGATGCATCCGGTGCTTGTATAGGTTGAAACGTTTCAGAGGTGTGTAAAAGAATGGTTTTTCATCCCCCGGTAGCCATCGTCGCAAAGGCTGGCGATGCCGGTAAGTACAAAGTAGGTTTGCCCGCGTGGAACATGCTCGTTCGCGGGTTCATGGCGGGCGCATATATCGCCATGGGTGCTGCGCTTGCAACAGTGTGCAGTACCGGAATCCAGGCAACAGATGCCGCACTCCGGTACGGCACTGCAAGCGCTGGTTTTTCCCAGTTGATCCTAGGATCTGTGTTCCCTGTTGGGCTTATCATCATCGTCCTTACAGGTGCAGAGCTTTTCACTGGTGACGCAATGCTTGCCCCGATGGCGGCATTCATCCACAAGGTCAGCTGGGCACAGGTCATCACCCTGTGGATTTTCGTCTATATCGGAAACCTGATCGGCTCGGTCGTCTTTGCCTATATCATGGCAAATGGGCCGTTTGTCACGTTCGATGGCGCAGGAACCGCTACTATAACGGCGTTTGGTACCAGAGCAATTGCCATTGCAGGTGCAAAAGTCAGTTACGTTGGAATGATGGGCATGTGGTCTGCGTTCCTGAAAGCCATTGCTTGTAACTGGCTCGTCAACCTCGCTATCCTGCTTGGAATTTGTTCTGATGACGCAGTGGGTAAGTTCTTCGGTATCTGGTTCCCGATCATGGCGTTCGTTTCCAGCGGGTTCGAACACTCTGTCGCGAACATGTACTTCATCCCAGCAGGTATCCTGACTGGAAGTGTCACAGGTACCGCATGTGCTGCAAACTGGATCAACATGTGGACCTCCAACCTGGTCATTGTCACTATCGGCAACATTGTTGGAGCTTTATTCTTCGTTGGTATCCTCTACTGGGTTGCGTTCCGCAAAGAGATCGCAGCACTGAAGTAGATTAACCACCCATACTATTTTTAATGAAAATTGGAAATATTGACGTGAAGGTTTCAATCGTCGCGATCGCGGTGTTTGTGTTCTTCACCATCTTTTTACTCCTTGCATCTTTGTATAGCCCAGTGGTACGGTCGCAACTGATCTGGCTGATCCCGGGACTGTTCCTGCTTCTTGTAATCCCCATCGCGCTCAATTATATGAGCCGCAGCCAGTACACGGGTTTGGAACCGATATATGAAGCTGAGGCAAAGACGGTGCGGGTCAAACTGATCAACGAAAACATGATCGGGAAACCGGTGAGAATTGAGGGCGTTGTGGAACGGGTTTATTTCCAGTTTCTCAACCGTCCCCAGTATCTTGTTGCAGACCGGTCCGGTGCTATCTCGGTGAAGATGTTCACGAATCCCGCAGAGGATGTGAAGGTGAATGACGTGGTTGTGGTGCTCGGCACGGTCATCCACCGGTACTTCGTCAGCGGGGATCCGGTTATCAACTGTGTCTCAATCAAGAAGATCAAAAAACCCAAAAATGAAGCATAATTCCCTGATATTTCAGATTGCTTTACGATACGTCATATCTGAAAACAACAACCTTTCTTATCGGCAGCGTGGTGTTCATGTCAAAAAATCCCGATCAATCCGATACGATGAATAAATGGATGGAGTATGCAGTCCCAGTCCTCTCATTTGGGGGAGCACTCCTTGCTATCCTTTTCTGGGTCACGGGCGCTCAGGTAGATTTCCGGATTTCAATTTTGGGCTGCGTGCTCAGTTCCTGGGTTCTTGCCTACCTGGCATGGATACGACCGAAAAAAGATATTGTAGCACTTACAACGCCGATATATTCATTCATCTTTTTGGGATTTCCGATAGACAATTATTCCGCGGTCATTCTTGAAGTGTTGTATGCCCTGAGTCTTACAATCCTGCTCGTGCGGCTTAAGTACCGGTTTGGCGTACCCCGTGCCACGGTGCCTGATAAAAAAGAACTTGCCGAACCTCTCAAATCCTATGTTGAAAAGACCCGTGATACGCTTGTCTCTACGGGCCCGGAACCTGCGCATTCCGCTGCTGTGGTATTCGTCCGGTTCGCGGAGGGTAATTTTCTCCCTGCGTCACGAGGTGCTGAATCTGCAATGGCACACCTGAGTGATGCCAGTGCGCCACGTTGTTTACAGCACGCGTTTGCTATTGTCAAAGAGCAGGCAGAACGCCTTGACCTGTCATTGCCCCAGCCAGAAACATTTATTGTCTTTTCACCCGATGATGCCGGCGTGCTCGCGAAGGTTCCCGACCCGAAGTTCGGCAAACCTGAGGAATATGATACTGCGCTTGAAAATGCGCTGCTCCTCTTGTTTGCCGGCGCGTGGAATATGTCAGAGAAAGACCGCCCGCACCTCATCCAGTGCCAAGCGTTTGCGCAGAAACTTCTTGCTCCATAAGGCAGATTACCGCGCCGAAGAAAGCACGGTCAAGGCTCCCCGCCTTCTGTTTTAACAGATTTTACCGGGTCTTTCCAGAAGAGGACTGCCATGATAACCGGGGCAAGAAGATAGATCTCAACACTCCCCACGATCCTGAAGAGGGCGATGACAATGCCGATAACGGAGAGGATGGGGAAGACCAGAGACCAGCGGATCTCCCGCGTGATGTACACCGCGCTGAGCCCCGGGACAAGTTCGTGGCTCCTTTTTTTAATATAAAACCACTGGATGCACGCGATGGAACCGATGATCAGGATATTGAGTTCAAAAAATATCGCCCCGAGAGTGTCAAAGGGATAATCGCCCGCGAGGTTCGTGGAGAAGGGCAGGAGGCAGACGAAGGCGAGGCTTGCGATGTTCATGCAGAGGAGCGGGCGGTCGAGATGCCTCAAAGACATGAAGCGCTGGTGTTCGAAATACCAGAGAATGGCGAGGAGGATGAACGCGATGAAGTAGTGCATGAGGTCTGGTATCACGGAGATGAAGATGTCATGGACGGGGGTGGCATCTTTTATGTGCAGGAACTTCGAGGGGGTATCGATGGTGATGACGAGAAGCGTCATGGAGAACGCGTAGATCGCGTCGATAAGGGTGCCGACACGTTCACGCGGTATGCGGCAGGAGACAAGAACTGGTTCATCCGTCATGGGAAATCCCGGTTACGATATGTTTGGGCGGGCAGGAAAAATAATTTGTTGAGACCATCAGGCAGCCGGCCACGATACCTCAAATCGCATTCACTGCACCATATTAAAACCTGCCCGCTGTCCGATATGCGGTTTGCAGGAAACATTCCTTATATCACCTGTACATCCAGTACTGAAGTCCCGTTCAGCAGTTTTTTTAACGGACAGATCCCAGTTCATGTATGGCTCCCGGCACACGTGGCAGGATTATGAAACCTTGGATAACGATACTTATCGGGTTCTGTATCCTTTTCGTCCTCATCCTGTTGCCCATGGTGCTTTTCACCGGGACCACTCATGCTGATATTACTGCCAATTGGTCAGGTACTCCCGTCAATGTCAGGATACTCGCAGTTAACGATTTCCATGGGCAGATACCATCCGGTAAGACTCTCGGCAAAGAGCCGGCGGGAAGTGCTCCCGTCCTGGGCTCGTACCTAGAATCCGCTATGACTTCTGGAGATCAGACCAGTACAATTATTGCCCTTCCCGGAGATGTTGTCGGGGCATCCCCTCCGGACTCTGGTCTCCTTCTTGATGAACCGTCGATAATTTTTTTCAATACGTTTGCCAACGGATGCTGCGGGAATAATGGAACGTCATGCACACCGGGATGTAATATGGTCGCAACGTTCGGCAACCACGAGTTTGACAAAGGAATTCCTGAACTCATGCGGAAACTCAACGGGGGAAACGGCTCGACTACGGTTCCCCATATTATCGATCCGTTCCCTGGTGCACAGTACCCGTACGTGTGCTCCAACGTTGTCTGGACTGCAAACAACACTCTTATCGTTCCGCCATATACTATTCTCGAAGCGGGCGGAGTGCCCATAGCGTTTATCGGTGCCGACACCGTGCAGACAACAGAGCTTGAGATGCCGTCAAACATCGAAGGTGTTTCATTCGCGAACGAGACGGAATCGATCAACCGGTACGTCCCTGTTATCCAAAGCAAAGGAGTTCATGCGATTGTCGTACTCCTGCACGAGGGCGGGACACAGGCAGCGTACGAGGGGCCCACGCGTACCGGTGGTAATCTGACGGGCAGGGTCGTAGGGATCGTATCAGGTCTTGACCCGGATGTTGATGTCGTCCTGTCGGGTCATACCCACAATTTTTCCAATATCTACCTGAACAACAGCGGCGGAAAGCCGGTGCTGGTCACCCAGGCATTCAATTACAGCGTCGCGTTTGCCGAGATTGATCTCATCATTGATCCAAAAACACGGGATATCACACATAAAACCGCCATGATCATCCCTGCCTATGCCGACCGCCCACCCGGTACACATCCGGATCCGGCTGCCGCCCAAATTCTTGCAGAGGCTGATAATGCCGTTGCGCCAATGACAAGCCAGGTCATCGCAACCGCGGCAAACGCTATTACGAGAACACAGAACACTGCCGGTGAATCAGCGCTCGGGGACCTTGTGGCAGACGGTCAGCGTGCAGCAATGGCAACGGACGTGGGATTCATTACGACGGGTTCCCTGAGGGCGGATATACAACAGGGAACTGTCACATGGGGAAATCTTTACGCGGTGCAGCCGTTCTCAGCGACCGTACTCTCTATGACACTCAACGGAAGCCAGATCCGAAGTGCTCTTGAACGGCAGTGGCAGACACCCCTGCCACCCCACAATCTTGCTGTTTCCGGGCTTTCGTATACATACGATCCAACACAGCCAGTCGGAAGCCGGGTCAATGAGGTCAAGGTAAACGGTGTCCCTCTCATCCCTGGCAAAAATTACCGTGCAGCGATGGTTGACTACCTCGCATCCGGTGGGGATGGGTATACGGTTTTTACCGGTGGAACGAACCTTACGAGTGGTCCTGTTGACGTTGATGCGCTGGTAACGTACACCGGGTCGCTTCCCCAGCCGGTGAATGTCTCAACCGGTAACAGGATTGCAATTAAGGCATAACAAGAGCATCCGGTTTTTTAACACTGGAACCGGTAGCAGACGTAAGAGACGCACCGGGTTGACGTTAAGGAACGGAAGAACGCGCAAGACTGACGTGATAACGGAACCGATGAACCAGAGGATGTATTCCGGGTCCGCTTCCCAGTGCCTGACCGGTGTTTTGAGCCGCGACCTGTAATCCCTGTTATTGCAGGATTGTACCAGGCTTCTGGCAGAGACAAAAGATCGGAAGTGTTATCAGAGTACCCTCCAATTTTCGTTGCATGGTAGAGAAAAAGATGTGGACCGGTGCTGCGGTCCTCTTCGTGCTGCTGATGATCTGCCCGCCGGTCTCTGCATGCACTACGTTTATTGTGACCAAAGGAGCATCGGCGGATGGTTCAGCATACGTGGGGCACAGCAACGACGGTTTTGGCGCCGCGGTTATTGGGCCCTCCGTGCAGCCGGAGATGAGCCAGCTCATCTACGTGCCGCCCGCAGATCACCTGCCCGGCTCAATGCGTGCGATCCATTACGACCCGAACTCCGGATCGGACGAACCCGGGGATATACATACTAATCCAAACGCTGAAATTGCGTACATCCCCCAGGTAAACCATACCTACGGGTACCTGACGGGTGCATACGGCCTGATCAACGAACACCAGCTGATGTTTGGCGAATGCACGGATTATACCAAAATCCAGCCGGAATACGATGTCAAAAAACGCATCTTCTACAGCTCGGAACTCTCCAACATCGCTCTAGAGCGGTGCACGACCGCACGGGGTGCAGTCGAGTTGATCGGGAGCCTCATCGACAAGTACGGCTATTATGGGACGGGCGAGACGCTCCCGGTCTCCGATCCGAACGAGTCCTGGGTGATCGAGATGGCAGGAGGCACACCTGATGGCACGGGCGGGCTCTGGGTCGCACAGAAAGTGCCCGATGGCCAGGTCTTTGTCGCAGCCAACACGTTCCGGATACGGGACATCGACCCAAGCGATCCCAATATGCTGTACTCAAAGAACCTCTTCTCTTCTGCACAGGCAAACGGCTGGTGGGATCCCTCGCAGGGAAAACTGGACTGGTTAAAGACCGTCAGCGGCGGCGAATACTCGCACCCGTATTATTCGCTTGCCCGGGTCTGGAGCCTGTATCACCGGATTGCCCCTTCAGCAAACTTCAGTCCGTTTGTCAATGATACCTATTCACGGGCATACCCGTTTTCGGTCACGCCCGACAAAAAACTTAGCACGGCAGACACATTCACTCTCTTCCGCGACCATTACGAGGGGACTGTCTTTGACTTAACGACCGGCCCGGCTGCCGGGCCATTTGGCAACCCGTACCGCTGGAGAGGGCCTTTCGACAAGCACGATTTCCTTAGACCTGGAGAGATAAAACCCGGTGCATGGCCACGGGCGGTATCTGAGATGTTCTGCGGGTACAGCTTCATCCTGCAGGGTCGCAACTGGTTACCGGATCCGGTTGGCGGTATTGCATGGTTCGGGTTTGCACAACCATCAGAGACGGTCTACATACCTTTCTATGCGGGAGTGACGTCGGTACCGAAAGAGTTCTCTAACACCAACCGGTCGGTATTTGACCATAATTCTGCATATTGGGCGTTTAACTTTGTCACCAACTGGGCTACGATCAACTACAACCTGATGAGTCAGGATATCCGTGCACAGCAACAGCAGCTCGAACAGAGGGAACTGGGCAGCCAGCCGGCAGTAGAGAATAAAACACTCGCGATCCTCGCATCGGATGGTGATGCCGCCGCCCGGAAGTACCTGACCGATTACAGTACCACAAATGCACACAATACCGTGAACGCGTGGTGGCAGTTCTCTGACAGTCTTGTGGTGAAGTACAGCAACCAGATAGTAACCGATGCGGCAAATGGAACCACGCAGAACCCCGGTTATCCGGACTGGTGGCTGAACGAGACCCGGTACCAGTACGGCCCGCGGGTCTATAATTACGAGGGACTCCAGCAGGTCCACGGTCTTACGTTCACAAACCAGACGGTTTATACAACTCCCGGAAACGAACTCAACTACATTATCGAGACCCAGGTACCGGGTACTGGTGGGCATGGGCTGGTATCCGGCTTTGACAATATCCTGAAGTGGCTGAAAATATGACATCTGGTAGCGGGTAGATCACAAATCCAGAATAATGGCAGGATCCGGATATCTTTTTTTATTGGGCGTATATTTTGAGCGGTTTTGTTGCGTTTACGGTTGGTGACTACTATTTTACTTCGTTAAAATTATTCATTCAACTGCCTGCGCAACAGCACCCGTAAGACCGTTTCTTATTAAACGGTAAGAATTACAAACCGGTGATATGTATACTCTCATGCACAAAAAAAATTCCACTTCCTGATCTCTGGCAGGAAATAATTATGTTCATACGAGAGTTCGTAAACTACAAGGTGAATACGGCTTGACAATGAAAGAATTAATTCAACGCATTATCAGGCCGTATCATTCAATTTTCCGGACAAAATCTATCCAGGATCTCCACGAATGCTGCGCAGGTGAACACTCGTTAAAAAAAGTCCTGGGACGGTTCGAACTCGTTTTATTTGGGATAGGGGCCATCATCGGTACGGGTATCTTTGTCATCACGGGAGTTGCGGCAGCGAATTATGCAGGCCCGGCGCTCGTCGTTTCATTTATTATCGCGGGTGTGGTGTGCTTTTTTGCAGCGTTGTGCTATTCGGAATTCGCTGCCATGGTCCCCATAGCAGGAAGCGCGTACAGTTATTGTTATGCATCCCTCGGGGAGGTATGGGCGTGGATTATAGGGTGGGATCTTATCCTTGAATATTCAGTATCCGTTTCCGCAGTTGCTGTCGGATGGTCTGGATACGTGACGAGCCTCCTCGCAGATATTGGGGTTATCCTTCCCGCGAGTCTGGTAAATCCACCCGGTTTCAATAATGGCATCGTAAACCTCCCGGCGATGATTATTATTGCCCTGATTACCCTGCTCCTCATCGTAGGAGTCAGGCAAAGCGCGATGGTAAACAATATTATTGTCGTGGTAAAAGTCGGGATTATTCTTCTCTTTTTGTATCTCGGGTACTCTCATGTCAACCCGGTGAACTGGTCTGATTTCATGCCCTTCGGCTGGTCGGGCGTACTTACGGGAGCGGCGATCGTTTTCTTTGCCTACATCGGGTTTGATGCGGTTTCAACCACCGCAGAGGAAGTGAAAAATCCCCAGAAAGACCTGCCGTTCGGGATCCTTGTCTCTCTCCTTATCTGTACCGTCCTGTATATCGCCGTCGCGGCAGTGCTTACGGGGATTGTTTCCTATTCAACCCTTAATACTCCAGCTCCCGTGTCCTTTGCCCTCGAAGAACTCGGCATTCACTGGGGGCTGCACTTGTTTCCGTTGGGGCTTTGCTTGGGATTACTTCCGTAATTCTCGTCCTCCTCTTCGGGCAGTCACGTATTTTTTTTGCCATGTCCCGTGATGGTCTTCTTCCTGCGGTATTCAGACAGGTCCACCCGAAATTTCCGAACACCGGTCCGGGTAACAATTTTTGTAGGGATCGTTACCGCGTTAATTGCCGGATTCCTTCCGCTCCAGGAAATTGCGCAGCTGGTGAACGTGGGCACTCTTGCCGCGTTCATCATCGTGGCAGCCGGGGTGATCATGCTGAGGCATACCAGACCTGACCTGACAAGACCGTTCAAGTGCCCTTTTGTACCTGTTGTCCCGTTACTGTGCATGTTTTCCTGTGCATATCTTATCTATGTCCTGCCCACACTGACCCCATCTCCGGTTTGTAATCTGGTTGATCATCGGGCTTTGCCGTCTATTTTGTGTACAGTGCAAAACATAGCCGGATGGCCATAGCGAGAGAAAGTAGCACTAAGGATTGAAGCCCCGCCATCACGGCAGATGGATTGCCCGGTCCGGAAAAATCCGGGCAGAAGAACGTTGCGTTTTTTTATTCCGGTGACCGGTTGCTTTTTCTTCTCACATAATCACGGGCAAACGTGACCAGCACGACAATGATCGCGGCTGCCATGAGGATAAAGAAAAGATCCGTGAGAATATCGAGGTACTGGTTGATGATGGCGATGCTCCCGATATAATACCCGAGTATCAAAAAAAGTCGCACACCAGACTACCGAACTGATGAGATTGAATACTACATATCTGCGGTAATCCATCGCGTTCAGTCCCGCGACAAATGACGGCAGGTTCAGTACCGGCATGAACCGGCTGAGAATCAATCCGAATGGACCGAACCGGTCCATCACGTCGAGACCTTTTTTAACATTTTTATCATGCAGGACTATCGGGCATACCCCCCGGCAGAGCTTAAGCCCGAACAGCCTCCCGCTCCAGTAGTTGATCTCGTACCCCACAAACCCGCCTCCTACAGCCATGACAACCAGCCATATCATCGATAAACCATTGTCTATGGCAGCTACCCCGATCAGGATCAGGAACGTGTTATCGGGAATCGACCCGCCCAACAACCGTTGACGTGAACAAGATGATGAAAAAAATCAACAGGTACACTCCATATCCCATAGGATACGATCTGGTCTGACATGGAGAGAGGCGTAAGTGACAGCAGGTTTGTCATGAGGGAAAGCACAGTAATTGAAAATACACTCCGCTCATAGTATATGAAATCGTAGTACCTGAAGGGTCGGAAATGTAAAGAGAAAAAATCTGAAAGAAAAACGTAACGGTCAGCCTTCGCGGGATACCTGCGTTGATGGGGAAAGCCTCATTTTCACGCCTCGCACAGTATGTTAATAAAGAGTATACTCCAAGAACTCCTCACACATTCCAGAGAATTTGATTTCCCAGGTGTAATCCATGGACGCTTCTCCTTTCGAAAATCTGCGCAGTTTTTTTGAACGCGTGAAAAACACCCGGCTTTTTTGAACGCGTCTTCTTCTGGCGTTCGTTTGTTGCCGCAAGCTTTGAAGCCTACAGCGAGTACCAGCAGATGACCGGAATCCTGCGCGAACAGGAGAAGAGAAGATCCGGGAGAGTGCAGAACAGAACCGGGCGCTCGCCCGGGATATGGAGAACCTCCGGTCACAGGTTGTGCAGCTCCAGCAGGACCTCGGAACGGAACGCGGGCAGGCCAGTGCAGTAACAGAACGGATCTCGGAAAAGGAGAAGGAACGGGCAACGCTTGCAGAGGCGCTTTCCAACAGTGAGGATGAAGTCCTCCGGTTAAAGGGAGAACTGATCAAACTTGCCGCAAAGAACGAGGATTTGCAAGTGAAGATCAATGAACGGGAAAACATGGCAGGTGGACTGGTTGCAGCGGATAAGAAAAACCAGCAGGCGATAAACCAGTTAAAAGAGGAGTTATCCGCATCGCAGGGAAAGTTCGACCAGCTGAATGCACAGTTTATAGAAGCACAGAAAGCACTCGCGGAAATCCGGCAGAAAGAGGAGGAGCGTGTCCGTGAGCATGACGCACGGATCACTGAACTTACGACATTAAAAAAGCAACTCGAAGATGACCGGCTCCGGGTGCTGGCAGAGCGAGATGAAGCGATCCGTTCGGAATTTGCCGCAATGGAACAGACGTGGAAGAAGCACGAGGAACTGGTTGAACAATCGTTGCGGTCGATCTGCCAGCGGCATACGATCGATTACTGCGACAAGGAGAAGTTCCCGTACACCGGTAAACCGGACAACGCGGTGGTCATCTTTGACCAGTTTGTCATTTTCGATGCGAAGAGCCCGAAGAATTCCGATGAGCTTTCGAATTTTCCCCTCTATATCAAAAGCCAGGCTGAGGCGGCAAAGAAATATCTCAAGGGTCCCGATGTAAGAAAAGAGATCTTCCTTGTGGTCCCGGCAAATACGGTTGAATATCTTGACGACTTCCATTACGATCTTGCAGATTTATCGGTGTATGTCGTCACCCATGACTGTCTTGAACCGGTCATCCTCGCCCTCCGGAAGATTGAGGAGTACGAGTTCGCGGAGAAGCTGAGTCCTGAAGACCGCGAGAGTATCTGCCGCGTGATTGGGAAGTTTGCGCACGCGACGAAACGGCGTATCCAGATTGATAATTATTTCTCGAATGAGTTCATCGATCTCCTCCAGTCCTGCGACAGCCTGCCCGATGAGATTAAGCAGAAGGTGCTGGAGATCGAGATTGCGGAGAAGATGAACCCCCCTCAGGAGAAGCGCAAAAAGAAGATCCCGATCCGGGACCTTGAGCATGATGTGAAGGTGATCGGGAAGGAAGCCGAGGCGCGGGAAATTGACGTGACGGCAGTGACAAAAGAGAAGATCGACACAATCACGCTGAACAAGTATCTTGAGTAACCAGTTTTTATTGGATTTGTTTTTCCCATGACGCTTAACCCCTCGCAGGAGACGGCTGTTACAAAAGGTGGTATCCAGCTTGTCCTTGCCGGGCCGGGGTCGGGAAAGACACGGGTAATCACGGAGAAGATCCTGCACCTCGTTTCATCGGGAGTGAAGCCGGACCAGATCCTTGCGCTGACGTTTTCGGAAAAGGCGGCAGCCGAGATGCTGGAACGGCTGGAAGGCAAACTGAACACCAGCCACCTTTTTGTCGGCACGTTCCATGCGTTCTGCCTCGAAGTCCTTGAAGACAACGTGCTCGACTCCGGGATCTCGTTTCATGGTGGGATCATCTCCCGGGCGAACCAGCTCGTATGGGGATTGAAAAATATTGACACGTTCGGGTTCGAACATATCGAGATCGGGAACAATGCCCCGGGCGTGATTGAGTCAATCATCGACGGCATCAGCGCGTTCCGTGACGAACTGATCGCACCGGATGAACTTGCGGCGTATCTTTTACAGAAAAAAACTGCCACTGTGCCGGCTGCAGAGCGGGAGTATCTTGACAAGCTTGCCGATCTCCTGAAAGTGTATTATGCGTATGAAGTGTACAAACGGTCGGCAAACCTGCTCGACTATGACGATATGATCCACGAGGCGGTCATCCTCTTCCGGGAGAAACCGCACATTCTCCACCGCTACAAACGGCAGTATTCCCATATCCTTGTGGACGAGTTCCAGGACACGAACTATGCCCAGTTGCAGCTGATCCGGCTCCTTGCCGGTGACAATGTCTGCGTGGTCGGGGACGACGACCAGACGATCTACCGGTTCCGGGGGGCGTACCTGACAAACTTCCGGGATTTTCAGGAGAATTATGCCGGCTGCAGCGAGATCCTGCTCTCGCACAACTACCGGAACACGCAGACAATCCTGACTCTCGCACTCGAACTGATGAAGCATGCCCCGAACCGGAAGGAGAAGGAGCTCTTAACACTGAACCCGCCCGGTGAGCCGGTGGTTGTAGCGGAGTGCGAGAACGAGCCGGCAGAGGTCGAGTTCGTGCTCGGCGAGATTGATACAATTCTTGGGACACCAGTACCGGGGACAGACCGGATCTATACTCCGGGCGATTGTGCGATCATCTGCCGGCGCAGGTCGGAGGGCGTGAAGTATTACCGGGCGCTGAAGCACCGGAACATTCCCGTGGAGTTTGTCGGGGAGGTGGAATTTTTTTCATCCCGGATCATCCGGGATGTGATTGCGTATCTTACGGTCTCGTCAAACCCGCTTGCCGCTGGCGTCTCCCTTGTCCGGGTCATGAAGATGAGCGGGGTTTCGGAACTTGCGATCCAGAAGATCAATACGGCTGCGCGGGAACTGGCACGGACGACCGCGGGAACTGACGGGGTGTACGAGTCGATGCTTCGGGCTCCTGAGATCGTACCGGACGAGGCGACTGTTGTCCTGGAGATCACGGAACTTGTCCAGAAGGTGCTCGCAGAGAAAGACCGGATCACCCTCCACGAGCTGGTGCACAACCTCATAATGAAGGAGACGAACCTCTATCTTCTGGCGCTCGTAGACGAAGAGCAGCAGGAGCCGCTGTTATTGCGCACGTTCCTTTCGATCACCGAGGACTACGAGACGATCGCGCCCGTGTCGACCATCGCGGAGTTTTTGGATTACTGCCGGCTCCTCTCCGGGTTCTCGGTAGAGGTTGGCGAGAAGGAGAACGCGGATGCGGTCCGGGTCTTAACAGCGCACAAGAGCAAGGGCAAAGAGTTCCCGGTGGTGTTTGTCACCGACTTATCGACCGGGCGGTTCCCACTGCGTTACCAGTCGAAACCGTTCTACGTGCCAAACGATCTGTCGAAAGGTCTCAAGACCGGCGACGACGAGAAGAAACTTTTCGAGCAGGAGGAGCGCCGGCTCTGCTACGTGGCGATGACGCGGGCGCAGGTGCGGCTGTATTTTGTCCGGGCACAATGGTACGGGGAGAACAAACGCGAGACGAAACCCTCGCAGTTTCTCGAAGAGTTGCGGTACACGACAAATCCGCTCATCCGGGTCGAGCATGTCCCCGCGCCGGTCACGGTTGCGGTCGAGGCTTCAGAGTCGCCGCTCGAAGAGCTGGCGCGAAAGATTCGGGAGCAGGCGACGGCGGCAATCGACCAGGGGCAGTTCCACACCGCGCTCCAGCGTCTCGTGGAACTTGAGAAACTCCGGCTGATCAGCACCGGTGGGGAACCGTCCGCGTTTGATCCCGCATCGTTCTTCTCGTTCACCGAGCCCGACTTTTCCCTTGTAGAGCGGGCGGAAGGGAAGCACCCGCCCCTGATCGGCGAGACGCACACGTTCTCCGCATCGGGTCTCAACACGTTTGCAGACTGCCCCCTGCGGTACAAGTTCCAGTACGTGCTCCTCGTGCCTTCGAGTCCCCGGACGTACTTCTCGTTCGGGCAGGCAGTGCACAGCGTAATCGAGCAGCTCTCAAAAGATTTCGTGCGGGGGTTTACGTTTTCAAAGGAACGGGCGCTTGCACTGCTCGATGCAAAATGGGACGCGGCTGCGTACCCGTCAAAGACACAGGAAGCAGAAGACCGGCGGAAGGCTGATGCGCTGCTCGACACATTCCTTTCGTGGCAGGCACATGACACAAACACGATCGTTGCCGCAGAGATGCGCTTTTCGTTCCGGTTCTCCCGGCGCATTCTCAAAGGTTCCATCGACCGGATCGAGCAACAGCCGGATGGCGGGCTTGTCGTGATCGATTTCAAGACCGGGTCATCCGCAGGCATCACGAAGAACACCATCCGCGAGGATATCCAGATGAACCTGTACTGCATCGCGGTGCAGGAAATCTACGGAAAGTTACCGGTCCGGGCTTCGCTTTACTATCTCCGGGACAACAAGATGATCGATTACATCCCGGACGAGGCGAGTATCGCGGCGTTCCGTGAGCGGTTGTCCGGAATGATCGCGGCTGTGTGTGCGGAAGAGTTTGTCGCAAAGCCGTCGTTCATGGGTTGCAAGAACTGCGATTACGGGGACTTGTGCGAGGTTGGGGAGAAGGGCGGGGAGAAACCATAACCAAATCTATTTCTGAATGTGATTCTTTCATCAGTATAGCGAGAGGTTGTGGATGGTTTTATGTCCAAACTGCGGTAAAAATACGCCCCATGGAAAATTCTGTGAACACTGCGGAGCCCAACTTGTTGCAGTACAGCAACCGGCCTATCCACAGTACATTCCACCGGTAATTAATGTGCCAACATCTTTTCCCGGATCCAAAAGCACAGACAGATCCTTTTATTATTCAGGTATTTTTTATATCGTTTTAATTTTAGATCTCTTTTTAAGTTTTCTTTTGGGCGCATTTGGTGTTGTTGGTTTTTCTATTGAGACAAGCAAATCAATTCCTAATCCCTCTGGACTTCTCTTTGCCATCTACCTGGTGGTTGTTTTTTCAATAAACATTGTTATAGATTTATTTTTGCTCACTCATAAGAGAAAATTCCCCAATGGTATCGATAGTAAAACATGCTGGATAAAGTGTGTATTTGGGTTCTTGGGAATTGTTACGGTCATATCTGGTCTGTATTTCCTCATAATCAGCATCAAAATGCGACGTGCTGATACCGCCGTGCACAGATAGAAAGAAAGGAATTACCCACCTTTTTTTCACTTTCATCCCAGCCCTGCCCTTGTGGTTCTGTTGCCACATTCTCATGATGAAGTGGTGGGTCGTACACAATCACCACATTTTATATTGTTTTATCCAGATCTCTATTCATGCCAGATATCCGGTGCCCAACCTGTGGAAATTATACACCGGAAGGACGGTTCTGTGAACACTGTGGTTCTTTTCTCCCCGTCCTCCCGCCGGATCAACCGGTAACGCCGCAACTCCCGCCTGAGAAGAAACCATCAGCAGGTCCGGGTATCGCGGGGACTATCGGTGCGGTAATTCTCTTTTTTATCATTATCATTGTTATAGCAGTCATCGCTTTCGGCAATGGAGGAAATATCTTTAACGGAGGATCGACGTGTTCTCCCGGTTACACGGTTTTTTCTACCAGTGATGGTCACTGCTGTCCTACCGGATATCCGTATTATTACAACGGGCAATGCCACCAGTGCTCCGAGGGGTATTACAAATATAACACGAGTGCCGGTTACTGCTGCCCGTCGGGGTACCCCTATTATTACGACGGCCAATGCCACCAGTGTTCCCAAGGCTATTACAAATATACCACGAGTGCCGGTTACTGTTGCCCGTCGGGGTATACACATTATTATGATGGTACATGCCACCAGTGTTCCCAAGGGTATTATATATTTTCCACCAGTGCCGGTCAGTGTTGTCCCTCGGGATACCCGTTTTATTATAGCGGGCAGTGCTGGAACCGGCAATAACATCGGTATGTGGATCTCAGGACTGATAGTCAGAATGTGGCGGGGTTACATTAACCAAATCTATTTCTCTCTGTGATTCTTTCATCAGTATAGCGAGGAATTGTACATGGCTATATGTCCAAATTGTGGGAAGAATACCCCGGAAGGAAAATTTTGTGAACACTGTGGAGCGAATATCAGTGCGCCACCTTCGGTTAAACAAAATCAGGTAATGCCCGGCTCACAAAAAACCTA
The DNA here is from genome assembly GCA_963676405.2 of uncultured Methanoregula sp. Lineage (GTDB taxonomy): Archaea > Halobacteriota > Methanomicrobia > Methanomicrobiales > Methanospirillaceae > Methanoregula. Next base: position 27,027 of record CAXXQB010000027.1, on the reverse strand, counting down.
TGCGACCAATTACATCCCGGTAGTACTCTTTATTGTGGGCCTGCTGTGTGTTTTTGTCAACCCTGTAGTTTTTCTGATCATTGTTATCATAAATGCAATTGTAGTGTTCATTGATGCAAGATCTATTGGAGCGGGTACACAATCGGCAAAAGAACTGGCGTTTACATCTGTTACATGGAGACCGATAAGCTGGGCAGTCCTTGCATTCTTTTTCTGGATTATCGTTGTGCCATTCTACCTGATCAAAAGAAAAGAACTCTTTTCTTTCAACGCGTGATTTTTTTTTAATTTTTTGGTTTCGCAAAAACCCAAACAAGAATGAGAAAGAAGATGAGCGAAAAGGGCCGGTAACGAATGAAATCTCTTGTCGTTGTGTTCTCTTATCATCACAAAAATACGGAGAAGATCGCCAGAAGTATTGCACACGTGATAGATGCTCCGGTAAAAACGCCACAGCAGGTCGACCCTGAAGAGCTCCGGGAGTATGATCTGGTTGGCTTTGGCTCGGGGATCTACGCAGCGAAGCACCACAAATCTCTCCTCGACCTTGCCGATAAGTTGCCGCAGGTCACGGGCAAAAAAGCATTCATCTTCTCAACCTACGGGGCCCCGGCCTTCGTTGCGGGCAGGGAATTTGTCGAAAATGATCACGCGCAGCTCCGGGAGAAACTGAAAGCGAAAGGGTACACGGTTCTCGGTGAATTCGGGTGTGCCGGGTGGAACACGAACAGTTTTCTGAAATACTTCGGGGGGCTGAACAAAGGCCGGCCCAATGCCGAAGACTTCAGGAATGCGGAAGCGTTTGCCCGGGACATGCTGGAGAAGGCCCGCGGATAACCGGTCACGACGGATGAAGAGTTCCCTTGGTATCGTGGGGATTTTCGCACAGGACGCTGGGATGACCGGACCGAAAGGGTTGTCCGGGTGGGCGTACGGTATGGGTTCTTCGATTATGGGGATTTGTGCGAGGTTGGAGAGTAAGTCTTTTTCATTTTATACTGAATATTGTAGCATGGGGGATTTCACACGGTTAAGCAAGGACGAGATTTAGAACTACTAATTGCGCATTTGGAAAAAGGTCTGAGTAATATTGAGATAAAAATTACATCTCCTGATAACATTCCCGATAAAACTACGGGTGAAAAAAGAGAGGTGGATGTAAGTTTACGGGGAAAAGTTGGATCATCTGACGTTTTGATAATTCTTGAATGTAGAGATCGAAAAGGGTTTGAGGACGTCACATGGATTGAACAACTTGCAACAAAACGAGATGATATCGGTGCAAATAAAGCAATAGCTGTTTCTTCAACGGGATTTACTTCTGGTGCTAAATTAAAAGCCCACTCAAAGAATATTGAATTGAGAACGTTAGAAGATATTAATATCAATACCATAAGCAGTTGGTTTAAAAGTAAAAAAATTATAAGCCGCTCAATCTCGCTGCATATTGATTCAAAAATTGATTTAAGAAACTCCCGTGCGGATCAAAAAAGAGTGAAAAAACTTTTCAAGAATTTAAAAACTGAAAATATCGCGAATGCGAAAATTTTTCTTGATAATGAAAAAGAAGCCCCCATATCGATAAAAAATTTAATCTGTAAGAAATATCGTGAGGACATTGAATCTTGCCGTGAACCAAAAATTCACACGTTATTAAGGAAAGGAACATTAATCCCCCAAAATCAATTGCAAGGATTTCTTTTATTAATTGATGATAAAAGCGCTGTCATTAATCGAATACATTATAACGCGGAGATCGATGTGACCGTAACAGAAGCACCAATTCAGTCAGTTAAATCTTATAAATCTAAAGATGGTAATCTTGCCGACATAATTAGATTTGAACATTCAGATTTATTGGATCCGGATCAATCAATCGAAGTCGTTGGCATCCCCGAGGGTAATGGTAAAAAAATTGGAATAAGAGTGGTAAAAAAATAATTCAAAATCCATGGATCTCAAATAGATCTCTACTTTTTTTGTTAATTTGCTATTCCATTTTTTTTTAAATTCTTAAATCTCGGATTATTTTACTTTATCTTCACGTTTTGGTTCTTCTGCATCCTTAATTTGCAATTTGTTTAAGTTACTAAAGTTGTAGTAGTCTAAAGGGGGGATTGGGCTTCTTAATCATATACAAGTCTCGAGTGAAAAGGATCAATTAATATGTTTCAGCGTGACAGGGTTTTACTATGAACGATATTAAATATAAAAATGAAATTGAAGGATTGGAGGAACTTGACGATTTTGAAGAACCATCTGAGGATCTTTCGGTTAAATTCTTTGAAGCCAAACAAAAGGAACTTGTCACTAGTGTAGTAGATTACAATTTAGAGACCATAGCAAACTTGATTTCTCAAGGTGTCATCGAATTATCTCCAGGATTTCAAAGACGGTTGCGTTGGAATGAAGCAAAAAAATCGGCACTTATTGAATCTTTTTTGATGAATGTACCTGTACCCCCTGTTTTTTTAAATGAGGATATGTATGGAAAATATTCAATAATTGATGGGAAACAAAGATTAACGGCAATACATGAATTTTTCCAAGGGACTCTTATCTTAAAAGGATTGAAAGTTTTCAAAGATTTAAATGGGAAAACCTTTGAAACTTTACCCGCGTCTTTTAAATCAATTTTACAAGCACGGGCAATTTTACGAGCGATAATTATTTTAAAACAATCGGATAAGGCGATAAAGTATGAAGTATTCCGAAGGCTCAATACAGGCGGGGTCGCACTTAATGCTCAGGAAATCCGTAATAGCGTTGCCCCAAGTCAATTTAATGATTTACTTTTAGAATTATCAGAAAACAAAAAATTTCACACACTACTTGGAATAAAAAGTAAAGACAATTCGTATACTTATCAAACAATGAGGGATGTAGAATTTATTTTGCGATATTTTACATTTAAAGACATTTGGGGTAATTTTTCCGGTGGATTTAAGATTTCCATGGATCAATTTATGGATGACAATCGAAAAACTACTAGTGGAAAACTAAATGAAATGAAAAAAGAATTTTTAAATACACTCGATGTAGTTGAAGCTTGTTTTGGGGAAAATGCATTTAAAAGATATATGCCAGAAAAAGGTAGATGGAGGCAATTGGTTTTGGCCTCGCTATATGATGCGCAAATGTTCTCATGTCACGGATTGACTGTAACTAATGTAGCTCCCTATAAAGATGAAATTATTCACGAATATAAAAAATTATTTTCATCTCAAGAATTTCGTAAATCTATTGACGCAGGAACAAATACCCCCACCTATTTTATTCGCCGAATATCGATGGTTAAAAAAGTAATAACAGATGCGATAAATCATTAGAGGCTTTTATGAGAAAACCCTCATTTGCTCTCGAAAATTTCAAAAAATCGATGTTAATTTCCGATACTTTGTTAAATCGTGAGAAGCGATATAAAGATCCGCCCAAAATCAAAAATTTTAATATCATCAAGGGACTTAGAGGCGCCGTATTAGTTTTGATGGTGGCCTCTTTTGAAAATTTTCTTAAAGAGGTTATGGAAGAACGACTAAATGAATTATCTGCATCACCAAAATTCAAATTCAATTCATTGCCACTGGATATTAAACATTACAATCATAGGCAGACATTTTATCATTCATTGAAACCCCCAATAAAATTAGATACTGCCCAAAAAATTTCTAATTTTGAGCAAGCTTCACAACTTATCGCAAATCAAAAAATAAATCCTGAAGCTTACAGCATTGCCATTCGCAGCAATCCGAATTCTGAGAGACTCAGCAATTTTTTTAGCTCCATTGGCTACAGTAAATTCTTTTCCCGGATTGAACCAAAATTTGAGAAAAGAATAGGAAGACCAATTGATGTTCAGTATACATTAGATTCTATTATTCGCCAGAGGAATCAAATTGCACATTCCTTTACCCATGCTATAACCTTGAGCCGTTATGAATTGCACGAGCATAATCTTTTTTTAAAAACTCTTTCAGATATATGCGACGACGAACTGTTCACTAAAATTCGATCTCTCGATAAATAGTCAAACTTCTGTCCTTTTGCCCGGTCTGCATAGTGAGCGAATAAGAGATAGACATCATCGTTTTTCATTGGGGGCACATGGGGCACTTAGATCCCATTTTCCTAAAAAGTCCTTCGTAAGAATCGTACAGGAAAAAGATCCCGGAAATGACCCTCAATGTGCCCCCATGATCTTTCCGCCATCCGGTCGCAACCCTTCGCAATGTTCAGATTCCCCAAACTTGGATTATCAAAACTCCCCGACCCCCACACATCAGCGGTTGGCTTCCATCACTCCTCACCGAAATTCCATCCGCGAAAATTTCAATTTCGGCGATGATCGACTTCCCCAAATTTTTCCCAAAACATTTTCACCAAAAACTTTTTCCGGGATTTTCCCAAAAAATCTTTCTGGCAAACGCGATGAAAGCCCGGTTCGCGATTTTCCAAAAATGCCGCATCGCACTTTTCACCAGAGTCCTGCATCCCGTCACCACCTCATGCAGCCGACCCTGAATCCAAGCCCGTATCAGCCAGCCCCCTTCTCCCCATCCACTAGCCAGCGCAATGTTGGGTTTCATATAGGAGTTATGCACTACCCACTGAAAAAAAAGTGTTGCGGATAATTTCACTCAGCTTGGACCGCGACAAATGTTGCTGAGGAATGGGATTTCGGAACTGGCATCCGGTCTTCAATAAGTCCCCGGATATGCATCTCGATCGCTTCGTGCATCCGCTCTTCCGTCTCTTCGCGGGTTCTTCCTGTTGCGATACATCCAGGGAGATCCGGTGAATACGCCGAGTAATTTTTTCCCGCTTTTTCAATTACAATCAGGAACCTGTGCATTACACTCACTTCTCCAATTGAGCCTGTTTGAAAATACTATTCATCGTTCCAGGTGCAAGGTCATCTGTCAGATGTCCGGCAATGGTAATCCTGCCGGATTTCACATGATGTTTGTATTGACGATGACTCCCCTTTGTTGCAACAAGATACCATCCATCAGCCTCAATTATCTTGACAATCTCACGGACTTTCAGGATGCATCCTCCAATATTCTTTGATAATTCTTGGATGTACCTGCACATTAGGTTTCTCTGTCAGATTCTCATATGCAGCTCCGCTTCCCGACCATCTCCCGATTTTACGTCGGTGTCAGACAAGAGGACACTTCTGTTTTACCCCCAAAAACAGCCCTTTCATTCATTCCAGCATAGCCCAGCCCATTTCCGCCAATCGATCGCCCTCTTCATCCCCTCGCACCCTTCACCTCTGGACAAACCTCCGCAAACTTACAAATCAGGCACTCGCGTTGTGATGGGCTTGCCGTGAAATCCCCGTACTCGTAACTCGCATTTATCGCCACATACTCCTTTGGGATCATCTCCTGCACCTCACGTAACTGTTCGCGAAAAAAGGCATAGGGCTTCGTTGTGCCGGTCTTTAAGAACACGAGTTCGGTTGCGATGTCATTGGCACTTATCACTTTACTGCTTCCGGTGAAATTCCATTCGCGAAAATTTCTTTTCAAGCAAAATCCGTTTCAACAAATTTTCCCCAAAACATTTTTCCCAAAAATTTTTCCCGGCACTTTCCCAAAAAATTATTCCGGCACTTTCCCAAAAAATTATTCCGGCACTTTCCCAAAAAATTATTCCGGCACACGCGACAATCGCCCGGTTCGCGATCTTCCAAAAATGCCGCATCGCACATTTCGCCGAGTTTCTGCATCCGCTCCTTACCTCATGCAGCCAACCCTGGATCCAAGCCCGTATCAGCCTTATTCTCTTTGATCACCCATAATGACGGTAGGTCAATCCGGGTTCAATATGGGCTCAGATTGGGTTTTGACAGGGAGAATCCGGGCTCGTTTTGGGCTCCGTTTACAAAAGCCCTCGTAAAATCGTTATTTTGGCAATCGGACGATTTTTAATGAATCTGATAATGTGGGTTCTGTAGGCAAATCTTCCCGGAAACAGGCTAACCTGGCACTTCAAAAATAATCGCGGTTAAAACGGGTTCTATGGGCCTCCAAACGCATTATATCGGGCTCAATTCCGCCCCCTTTTGGCAAACGGAGCCCGAATTACCCCATTAATTCTACACGATTTGTCATTTTCACGTCTGGGGGCACATGCGGGCACTTAGACCATATTTTCCAGAAAAGTCCGTAGTAAGAAGCGTACAGAAAAAAGATCCGGTACACAAACCCTATAATAATTCCCGACTAATATCCCAGTACACGCGAGGTGAACCGTAATGGGAAAGGCAATCGAATACCTCGAAAAGAGTCATGTTCCCAAACCGGTTGGCAAGATCCTGTTGAAGGAGGGGGAACAGATCCGAAAAAGTATCCGGAAAAAACTTTCTTTCGAGCCCATACGTTTGAAGAAGAAACCAGAGAGAGAGGCACATCAAATTTCTCAAACAAGATCTTCATAACTTCGCCGTGTTCAGGAAGCGCCAGAACGAAGGTACCATTAATATCGCAGAACTGAAGACAAGGCTGTATGATTCAACATAACATAAACTGGTGAAAATATGAAGAGCACAACATTCCCCCATCAGAAAGAGATTGAGGAGATCATCAGCCGGATCGTTGAAGTCTCGAAACCAGAACAGGTCATCCTCTTCGGCTCCACAGCAAGGGGTACAATGGGATTACACAGCGACCTTGACTTCCTTGTGATCAAAGCCGGCAGGTACAACGCACGCAAAGTCGCCGGTCTGATCTACCAGCGGATGCGGGGAATTGCCCGGTCGATAGATCTTGTAATCGTCACACCGCAGCAGGTCGAGGACTGTAAAAACTCCCCATTCAGTGTTGTATATCCCGCAGTGCGGGAAGGCAGGATCGTATATGAGCGGAAGAAGACGGTCGCCTGATAACCCAGCTGAATGGATCGCGAGGGCAAAAAGTTCCCTTGTCCTCGCCTCTGTAAAGACAACGGGGGTACTCTTCGAAGACCTCTGCTTCCAGGCCCAGCAAGCTGCAGAAAAAGCACTCAAAGCAATATTCGTTGCCCGGAAGATACCTTACCCCTATTCTCATGATATCAACTCCCTTCTCTCTGGACTCGAACAACATGGCATCGAAATTCCTGAAACACTGTGGAGTGCTGTCACCCTCACTTCATACGCATCAGATACGCGATACCCGGGAATCACGACTCCGGTAACCAAAGAAGAATATGTCGAAGCGGTCAGGCTCGCTCAGCACGTTCTTTTGTGGGCGGAAGAACAGGTTGGATAACGGGAAAAACCGGATCTGCTTTGTCCCCCGTGAGTGATCGCGTGAGTTGAGCACCCTCCCGCTCAACACCTAAACCCAGCCCTACATTCCTCGCAAATCATAGGCCGGCTTTCCATCCCATCTCTCCCGCCCCTCTCGCGAAATCCCATTCGCAAAAATTTCAACTCCATAATGATCAACCTCACCAAATTTCTCCCAAAACAATTTCACCGAAAATTTTTCCCGGAACTTTCACAAAAAATCTTTCCAGCAAATCCGACAATCACCCGGTTCGCGATTTTCCAAATATGCCGCATCGCACCTTTCGCCGGGTTCCTGCATCCAATCCTTACCTCATGCAGCCGACCCAAAAAAACCGGAACATTTCTTCGACTTTCATGACGGTTTTGACAAAAAATCCGGGCGGGTCGACAAGTACTGATTGTCGCGATATTCACCTGAACTCCGAAACTCATATGAGGCTCTACGTCGAACCAACTACTGTTTCATCAGGAGAGAGAGGCAAAAAAGGGATCAACAATGCACGTTACACAGGTACAATTGAAAATGATTGCAATCGGGCTCATCCCGGTTTTCTTTATACTCTCCTTTATCATGCCAAATAATACCACTACTGCCATTCTGTTAGCGATTGTGATTATCACTGCCATGGTGATTTCTATTATTGGATGGTCAATGCAGAAGCGGGTAGAAGGGAAAGACGAAGACCTGCTGGCAATTCCTCCAAAGAAATCGTAATTTTCTTTTGGTGATTACTGAATAGAAACCACCCGGCGGGGGATTTCCGACGGAGATGTAAGTTGAGGGGTGTGCAGGTCAACTCAGATCCGGGAGGGCCCCCACCGGCTCACGGCCAGCCCTCTTCTCACATCCACTAGCCAGCGCCTTGTCGGGTTTCATAGCCGGAATGTGTGCCGGGAAATAATCGCCACGTGTTCGTCTTCTGCCGGCAAGTACTTCCCGCACATTGTATCCCTTCTCCGGAAAGTCTTTCGGGAGAATCGTACAGAAAAAAGATCCCGGAAAAATACCCTCAATGAGATCCATGTGCTCCCATGGTATTTTGTTTCCAACAACATTATCAACAGATCCCAAGGCATTATTATTATGGAACACCTGGTTCCTGACATAGCCGTTACAACCCGTATCTTCCGTGACATCCCCGTCGACATATTACGGGGTCTTGCCATCACGCTTATGATCATGGCAAACCTCACCCCTTTTCTCTTACTGCCACCAACACCGGGCTGGTACCGGTTCCTCTCCTCCCTTGCAGCCCCGCTCTTCATCGCTCTGGCCGGGATGATGATTGCATTATCAAGGACCGGCAAGGGCAGGTCCTTTCAGTATGTTGCTATCAGGGGCGGGCTGGTAATACTCTGCGGGGCGCTCCTCCATATATTTGTGTATGAGTTCATCCCGTTCATTGACATGGATGTCCTCTATCTCATCGGGATTTCGCTCCCGGTTGCGTACCTGTATCTCGGCCTTCCGGAGCGCAAACGGTGGATTATTATTGTTACAATCCTCCTCGTGACCCCTATCCTTTGGGCAGTGTTCGGTTATAACGAGTCCATTATCGTACCTGAATTCTGGCTGTTCAACCCGCTGGTTTCCCATACCCACATACCCGTGCTGGCTGACATTGTGAAGTCATGGTTCATTGACGGATGGTTCCCGATCTTCCCCTGGATTGCCGTTGCCCTTTTTGGTGCAGAGATGGGGGCGTACCGCTGGAGGAAGGGAGATGTACGCACGTTCCGGTTTGACAAAGAGGGACTATATGCCATGGGGCTCCTTATTGCCGGCGGTATACTCTGGGGACTTTTCCCCGGCGCCCATGTTATGCGGGAGGGGTATGTTGAGCTCTTCTATCCCCCGGTAACCGGGTTGCTGGTATTCTGTGCCGGGTTTTTCCTGCTTGCGTTGACAGTTCTCGATCATCTTCGGGCGCAGTATCCCCTCATGGATCCTTTGCGGGCAATGGGAGAATGTTCGCTTGCTATCTATCTTCTCCAATATACGATCATTTTAAGGGTGATCGATCCGCTTCACGTCCAGTTACCCCTGCCGGCGTATTTTGGCGTGTACCTGATTCTCCTTGTCAGTATGAACATAGTCGCGTACCTTCTCAGGTACATCAGAAAATCATGGCGTCATCAGCCGTTCCTTGTGCGGTTCCTGATCGGGGGATAATGGAAAGAAACGCCAGCACTAAATTCAAAAGTTACAGTCGGGCTAACCGGTAATAACTACCCCATATTTCTCTCCAGTTAAATCCAACCCATTCCAGTGTGAGATCGCCCACCCAAAACCCCATCAGCGCATTTTTCGCAAGCCCGCTGTACTAAGAATCCAGCCAGCCGGGGCGCCACCCCCGGCACACTATCCCAATACCGGAATCTGGGGTTATACATCGGTTACGAACACATGAGCCTTCTCAGATCTATCCAAAACATTTCCCATCCGCCCTCTCATCCTCTCCCAACCTTCGCCTCCGGACAAACCTCCGCAAACAGACAACTTAAACACTCGTGTTGCGAAGGACTCGCCGGAAAATCCCCGTACTCGTAACTCGCGTTCATTGCCGCAAACTCCCGGGGGAGAAAAGTTCCCCCGGAACCGTGAGGATTTTTGCACAGGAAACCGGAATGTCCGGACCGGGAAGTATTGTATTGATAAAATTGAGCGGAGACCGCTATCAGATCTCCGGTAAATATTTGGAGCGATGGAGGGCTTTTTGATACCCGGTTCAGGTTCCGCCATCGCAATACACCTGCGTCGGCCCTAGGATTTCCGGGTACCTGTTCCGGCATGATTTCCGTGCAAGATAACAGAGATGACAGGCATCTGCCACACCTGCCGGGGAAGTATACCCAAGTACCCGGGCAAGCTGAGCCGGTCCGCCCTCAACGAGCGGCCCGCAGATCGGGTGCGATGACGGGGAATATGTCCGGACTAGTTCGTCCAGGGAATGTTTCCAGATGTTTCCGAGAGAAATCCCTTGGCAGATCTGGAGATTGCCAAATGCATCCACGTGTAGCCGTGAAGGGTTTTTTAGATCTTCATAAGGACATTTCGTGAATTGTTGCCAGTCCGATGTAACGGCATTCGGGCTCAGTTTTTCTGCCGCCCGCCCCCGGAACATAATGCCTCCTTCGGTCACAACCCCCGTCTTCTCTTCCCGGGGAGTACCCTGTATCTCCGGGCCCGATGCTCCGGGATCGAGTGCGAGGACCGCTGTCGGCATGCCAAGAGCCGTTGCCGCCTGGGAAGCACGACAGGCCGGATTCTCCTTTCGGTTCTCGTAATGGAAGACATCATCGCTGATACTCAGGTCGGTGATCCCGAGTTCTTTTATTGGCTCAAGGAAGAACCGGGCGTTCTCTTCGGATGTCGCGAAATACCCGTTCGTCACGATACCGACTGCGTATCCCCGGTTCCTAGCCTGCCGGATAGCGTCGAGAAGCACGGGATAGAAGAGGAATGGTTCTCCGCCTTCAAAGTACACCGTGTCCACTGTGCCCAGTTTATCCGTTTGATCGAGTGCTGCTGCAATCTGACCGGGTGTGAACGTGCCCTCTGAAAACGGGCTGCTGCAGACGAAACAGTGCTCGCATTCTAATGTGCACATGTATGTCAAAAGGAAATGGACCTGCGTGATCATGACAAAAAAATCTCCGGGTTCTTTGTAATAAAAGTACTACTGTTTACTATAACATCATCCTCTCCCAACCTTCGCCCCCGGACAAACCTCCGCAAACTTACAGCTCAGGCACTCGCGTTGCGAAGGACTCGCCGGGAAATCCCCGTATTCATAACTCGCATTCATCGCCGCAAATTCCCGGGGGATCATCTCCTGTACCGCGTGTAACTGCTCACGAAAGAATGCATAGGGCTTCGTTGCGCCGGTCTTCAGGAACACGAGCTCGGTCTTGATCTCATCGGCACTCATTTTGTAATACTCCTGTGCCCAGAGCACATACGCCGCCATCTGGAGTTCCGTCTCGTACTCGTCATCGTCCCTCCCGGTCTTCCAGTCGGTGAGGACGAGTGTACCGTCCGGCATTCTCCCGACAAAGTCTACCTTAACTATTACCCCGACACCCCCGATTTTGAAATGATCGAACTCCTCGTGCCGAAGGCATTCGCGGATCTGGTAACCCGGCCACTTCCCGAAGAACGTTTGCAGGCACGTCTTCCCGTTCTCATCGATAGAAGTAAAAAATGAATTCGGGATCGTCTCGCCATTGTGGTATTCGGTGAATGTCTCGCCACCCACGTTTTTGTAGAGAGATACTTTTTTCGAGAACGCACTCATTGCCTCAACAAGATCCATCGGCTTGTTCTCGCAATGGAGTTGGATCTGCTGGTCGATGATATCGTGAATGAGCTGGCCCTGCACGACAAACTTGGACGTGAAGTTCTTGAGCCACCGGATTTTTTCGGGGTTTATAACGGGTTGGGTTTTGACATACGGGGCGATGTATTCAAAATAATATTGGCGCTGGCACCGGTTCCAGACCCGGTGTTTGGTAAAAGACCAGGAATTTATCTGGAAGAAGAAGGTGTCCAGCTCTGTCATATGTTTTTAGTTGAGAACAGGAACGAAATATCTTCCTCTTTTGTTTTGGCTCTTCCCTCAAAAAGGATCCCGGTCTGATCATCTCTTTTCATCCCGGTCCATGAATGCAGCACATTTCTTTCATGGCACTATGGCACGGTGTACCCCTTTTCTAAAAAAAGTCCTTCGTGAGAAATGTACAGAAAAAAGATCCCGGAAATGACCATCAGGTTGTCCGGGTTGCCCGGAACTTTTGCCGGTTGGCGAAAATAAAAATAACCCTGGGATCTTTGTATCTGGCGGTGAAGCGGATCCCCCGATGCCAAAAGGCTCCGGGAGAATCCCGGTAAAGCTCAGGGATAATCGAAAGGATAAATTCGTCTAATGCTGTGAGCAGAAGTATCCGAGGCGTTGTTTGTATTTCGCGAAGAGCTCGCAGCCTACGCAGTAGCAGCCAAGCTCTTTTTTTGGATGGGAAGAGGACATTCCGCATGCGCAGAAGAGTATGTCAGGCTGGTATTTTTCAAGAGAATGACGCTTGTAGTTCGGGCATATTGTGCAGTACTTCCTGCAGATCTCCCGGTTCTCTTCAGTATCCTCTACAACATCCACTTTGCCGGATTTCATCATGATGAATAAGAGGTGCGAAGACGATAATATGTTTTAGGATGGAATTTTCCGGTTTTCTAAAAAAAAACTCCTGGAGTATTTGCAGTATGTGGGTGTCCGGGAAGAAACGTGAAATTCACGACGGTGTTCGATGAGAGGACCCTTCAGTTTTACCCCAAAAACTGCCCTTCCGTCATTTTCCGGCAGAGCCAAGCCTGTTCCCTCCAATCGTCACCCACGCATCCCATTTCAACAGCTCCGGACAAACCTCCGCAAACGTACAACTCAAACACTCGCGTTGCGATGGCCTTGCCGGGAAATCCCCGAACTCGTAACTCGCGTTCATCACCGCAAATTCCCGGGAGATCATAGGAGCACCAAGGCGATCGTAAGGGTCGCAACCTTAAATAATCCACGACGATGGCAGTGGGAACAGCTAATTCAAAGATCATCGTAAATGATAGGGTATCACGTCCATATTGACCAGAGTGAGGTATCCTCAGACGAACGGCAAGTCAGAACGGTTTTCCGGGAGTTTACAAGAATCATAGATTATCTTTTCGTTTATCTGAAGTTTTTATCGGCAGGTACAACGATACAGGGATATTTTAAGAAGGAAAAAAGCTAAGTAGAACGAGCCAAAAGCGTAGCAAGGTGATTGTATGCCAACGAGTAAGAAACAGCTGGTGAAACTGAACCAAGTGAAGAAGGCAAAGGCAGAAGAACTCTCGAAGGAAGCGGCTGCGGGTAGCCAAAACGCCAGGAAGAAGCTCAAGAAGCTCGAGAAAAAGCTTAAGTGAGCCGCCGGGAAGGTGCCTCGCTCATTTTTTTGGGGGTTTCCGCGGCTTTCGCCGGATTTTTTGTAGTGGCATCCTTACACAAAATTACTTTTACTCGATATTAAGTGTAGAGTGCCAGAGTTTCTGTCCTTAAATTACACGCATATTTTTCGTCCGCCCAAAAGATCCATCAGCGCATTTTTCGGAGCGCCTTCTGTATCCACAGCCTGACGAGCCGCCCCTGTCACACCGGTCCCTGGCCCTCATTGTGCTCTCGCGTGTACCCCCGGATCCCTTCCCGTATGATGTATATCATACAGGAGTATGCTTCCGGATCAGGAATGCAACCTATCGTTCCGGTCGGTTTTTTTCAAAGCCTGGCACCGGTTGAAGTACGTCTCGCCCCAGACCCATGGCTGGTAGGTGCAACACATATCGGGTTTTACCAGATGAATCCCACAGAGGTACCGTGTTCTCCCCACGCGGCGCAGGAACGGACAGACCGTAACGTAATCCCCGGTGTCGGGATGGCGCATTTCAAAAGAGACAACGCGCCCCAGATCTTCGGCCCGGAGATCGATACATTTCATTGGCGTACTATTCTCCATGAATGCGACAAACCAGCGCAGGATATCGATCCGCCCCTGTTCGATCCAGATGTACACATTCGATGCTGTGGGCGCAATACCCGGTCCGAATATCCGGCAGCAGAGCCCGCACTGCTCACAGGGTTCTTCATCGGTTACCGGGGTGTCCATGAAAATTTCCATTCAGTATCCGGCCGGGTGCTATAAAATATCTCGTGCTCTCTCCGGCTGCCCGCTCGGTCTGCCCTTTCAATAAAAAAGATCATAAGAACGGATACCGCTTTCCCTCCAGTCTGCCCGGGCTTTCGGGTTCCGCAGATGATCAAAATCAGAGAACAATATCCCTTCTCGTACCGTCCGGTACTATTTGGATCAATACCGGAAAGATGTGATGGAGTTGTCCGGGATCAAAAGTGACATGATAAAAGACTTCACTTTGACCTATTGGATGAATGTATGCAGGATACCGGATTACAAAAAAAAGGATGAGATCAGGGAAACCGGACAATAACATTATTCTGCATAAGCCGGTTTTCCTGGGGGACTGCCTGCGGGAAATACGTGACAAAATTACCGAATTCCGACCATAACTGCGTTGTGGTATACCCCGGAGATGACATCCGCTGTGATCCAAGGGTCTCATTGACTTCCCCCGTCACAGCAAATGAGCGGTACACATGGGGATACCCTTCGGCACCTAAAAACGAGGGAATATCCGTCACGACCTGGAAATGCAGGTGCGGAATGTCAGAGTTTCCGCTGTTGCCCATCAGTCCGATCACCTGGCCCTCTTTGACGATATCCCCGGTCTTCACCCGGACTGACCCGTTGATCATGTGGGCATAGCAGGCATATTTCTTATTTCCGAGGTCAAGGATGACGTAATTTCCTGCCGCGGTTGCAATCGTAGTGCCCAGGGGAGAATAGATTTTTTCAGCGTCCGGGAGGCCGTCACTGGCATCCACAACCGTCCCGTTGGCAACAGCAAGGATCTCCTTACCCCATCCGTAATAATTCCTTGCAAACGTCGCATTGCCGGAAGCTGCCTGCCCGGTCACCGTGTCCAGGTAGACCCAGTCCTGCGCGTACCGCTGGGGGACACGGGTCACACCGTTCATGGAGATCTGGGCACGGAAGTGATGGGTCAGGGGAGATGTTGTTTCCATGACCATCCATCCCGGGCCGTGCATCGGGGAACCGACGACCACTGGTGCCAGATCCTTACGTACGGCAACTTCGCCACCGCTGATGGTGAGCGGGGGCAGGCCGGCAGCAGTCCGGTTCAGGGTGAGCCGGTGGGAGAGCCGGTCCGGAACAGTATCGGGGCTGACCACAAACCAGAGCGATACGCGGGGCAGGGAGAGTTTTCCCGTACCGTTCCATAACTCGGCTGGCGTAGGCGGCGGAATATCTGCAGGGTGGTACAGGGCAGCAAGCAGTTCGCCATCTGCGGTGTAGAGGATCTTTCCGGTGGCCGGGTCAAGGACTTCCACTTTCTCAACTACCGGCACCTGGCCGGCAGCCGGCACAAGTTCGAGTTCGTACGCGAGGTTGATCCCGTTCTGGCTGGCGACCGGGATCGGCGGAAACGGCACGGTCATATTCAGGACCGGGGCCACAGGCCCTGTTTGCTGCACCGCTGCCGGTTGCATACACCCGGAACAAAGAACTGCTGCAATCGCGATAACAGCAATGAGGAACTTCAGAATCGTTGACATGGTAATGACATACGGTTGTTGGTGTACCGGAAAATAAAACGATAAGTCTTACATCCGGGTACCGGAACCGTCGCAATCAATCCCTATCCCCCACCGCCACCCGGGTCAGCAATCATTTTATTTTTTTCAAAACGAAGAATTCACTATGCAGGAAACAGCAGGGTATGAACAATATCCCATCGGGTATGTAATCTGTGCAAATCTTCTGTCACTGTCAATATATTGTATTGGCGCATTTCTGGTATACCAACTCAGTCCTGTCTGGGTCATACCGTATATCCTCTTCATTCTCCTGCTTGAGTTCAGGGTGATTTCCATGCATTGCGTGGACTGTTATTATTACAAGAAAACCTGTACTTTCGGAAAAGGGCGGTTGAGCGCTTTGTTTTTTTCCAAAGGAATACCGGAACGGTTCTGCCAGAAAAAGATCACAATAAAAGATATTATCCCGGATTTTCTGGTATTTATCATTCCTGTCCTGATCGGCATCGTACTCCTGCTCATAGAGTTCCGTCTCGCAATCCTCATTCTCATCATTATTCTTCTTGTATTAGGTTTCCCTGGCAACGCACTCGTGAGAGGACAATTAGCGTGCAGGTATTGCAGACAAAAAGAGATCGGATGTCCCGCAGCACAATTGTTTGATAAAAAAAGTACGTGATCCCTTTTTATCACGACAGGGAAAACGGAAACTTTTTATTTTTTATTGAAACGTCAACGCCGGAATTTTATTATCCTCTCCACCCGACCACAGGTTCGGGACTTACTTCACCCGCGTCCAGGTTCCCACTGCCACTACGGTATCATTTGCGGTAACCTGACGATACACCATGTTCATCAGGTCATTGTTGACGATCTGGCATTCATAGAAACCATCCTGGTCAGCGAAGGAGACACTTTTATTGTCCATATTGATAACGCCAATGAAATTCTCGTCCGGGCCTCGTGATGCCGTAAACGTTCCATACACGACTCTGCCCTGTTGCTTTGTGAATACCATCTGGCCGGTAAGAGTGCTGTACACATCTTTGTGGTGAGTCCATTGGCCGGGTACGGAACTCGATTTATACATGACTGAGCCTTCAGATGTCGTATTCCATGTACCCGTCAGGTTGGGAATAGATGTCGGGTTCGCCGCCCGTGCCGGTTGTGCAGTTGAATCATTTACTGTACATCCACTCACCAGCAATAATCCGATTGTCATAACGGCAAGAATTCCGGTAATGTGCCACATTTTCATATTTCCCTTCTTTTCTTTCAACAGGTAAAATGCTTTTTATTGGGGATTTGTAAAGGGCCATCGCATATCCGGCATTGACCGTAGAAACTCATGACTAGTGGTCAGGGACACGTAAAATTGTGTGGTATTCCCCCCGAATAGTATCCACACGTTTAGTTGTCCCCCTCCACTAGTCCCGTGAGTTCCGGTAAAGCGAGGAGGATAATCAACAGAATAAAAAAGAATGCAAAAAAATTGTCTACCGCTTGACGCAGAAGTATCCGATGCGCTGGTGGTACTTCGTGAAGAGTTCGCACCCCGGACAGAAGCAGCCGATCTCTCTCATCCCCTGGGCAGAGGACGTCCCGCAAGCGCAGAAGAGTTCATTCGGTTGATAACGTTCAAGGGAAAGACGCTTGTAGTTCGGGCATATTTTGCAGTACTTCCTGCAAATCTGCCGGTTCTCTTCCGTATCTTCGACAACAGTTTTTCCGGAATTAAACATGAAGAAAAAGGTGTGCGACGATGATTATTAGATTTTTGGCTCTTCGTTACAATGCGTGGGTAAGATGGAGGATGAGGGTAGTTCTCCTGTACAGTCACATGAAATGCCGGGGAGTCAATAAAACTTTATGTCGGCAAATCTCATTTTTCAAATATGCCAAATTTGGGATACTGCCCATTAAGACCTATGGTTGATCTTTCCGGCCGAAATGTCATGCAACCGTGTATTGGCGATGATTGCGCATGGTTTGTAATTGAGACTGAAAGCTGTTCCTTATTAGTTATTGCCCGATCCCTCCAGGAACAGACATTTAAAAAATGATACCCGTTTTTTCATAGACCACCCGCTCGCAGCCCGGTCCGTTGCAGGATTTACAAAATTCTTATAAAGGCTGCACCTTCAATTACGGTTTTGTCCATACACCAGAGGGATTCCACGCATGATACCAGTTCTGTGAGTGATTACAGGTAATGTCGTGGGCGGGGATTGGGTGAAACTTTGAAGGTAAGGGGCAATATTTAAGATATGGTGTGGTGAATGGAAAACTATGTCACTCAATGAAGTTCATTTACGAGGAACTGGCAAGGAGATTAAAACGTATATCAACTCTATATTACCTGACATCATTGACGGCGAAGAGTATTACATTGTCCTGAGGTTATCTGCCCCCTCCTCGCACAATTCAGATGAAAAATCTTTTCGCATGACGGGATCGGCCTTACAGATAAAGACGTATCTGACATCTCTGGTACCGGAGATCGCTGATGAAGTGTTTTACCATTTTGATTTTACAAAAGATATACAAAACCGGACGAAGTTCTGATGTATGAAAATAGTTTTTTAATCTTGTAACACCGCCGCACGATAAGCAGCGCCACCTGCACAGTTGGATGCATTACCAACTCTCACATATAAGCACCTCCTTTTGTATCTGGTTCTATCCGTGTGTTCTTGCGAGCGACCCCGGGACGAAATATGCCGATTCGAGAACAAAAAAGCCCATGAAAAATGCCTGGTTCAGTCAATCGAGCACGGTGAGAATGAACCGTGACCCGGCACCGTTGCCCGGGTGTCCGTTTGTTTGAAAATGTTAATATTGTAAAATGGTGGTCATCGACCGTAAACGCGACGGTGCCCATTTTTTATTCATTAATTCCAGTTATCGAAATATTCAAGAATAACTTCCTGTAATATGAGGGTATTATATGTGTGAAATAAGGTGGATGGCAAAAAGAGATATCCGCTTAGAAACGCGGGTTATGTTTTCATGCATTCTTGTTTTGATAGGTATTTCATTGATTACATTCTCGGTTTCAGGAGCAGATGCTCAACTTACTATTGCACTTCCTCAAGGACCCCCCAGCTCGTTAGGTTCAATGGTAGTAAACCCTGGATCCAATCTACTCTATCTTGCTTCAGGACATGCTTACGACAAACCAGGAAACGTGTATGTGATCGATTTATCCACTAACACACTGAAAATGACAATTCCGGCGGCACAAACCGGAGGGGATCTGGATCTAAATTCTGTAACAAATAAAATTTATTTTGCTAATCAGGGTTCCCAAACCTGCACAGTCATTAACGGTAATACCAATACAGTTTCAGGTGCAATCACAATTCCAGGATGTCCAACCGGGGTTAGTGTAAATAAAAATGCCAATAAAATTTATGTCAGCAGTCAATGCTGCCCAAATAACCAATGCGATGAGGTCCTCGTCATCGATGGAAATTCAAACACACTTCTTACAGACGCTATTCCCATCAATGGAGTGGCAGGCAATATAATTGTCAATTCTGATGATAATGTGATTTACGCCAGATCCAATTCGGATACCCGGGTAATTGATGGTGCATCAAATACCGTCACTTCCACGATTCCATCCTTTATTTCTTTTGCAGTGAACCCACAAACACACCAACTGTATGGTACCTGTTCTAACGGTAATTTTTGTGTCGTGAATACGTTAACATACAATAATGAATACACTCTTCCGATACAAACCGGGCATGTTGCAGTTAATCCAATTACAAATCATGTCTATTTGACAATTCCCTCTACGAATACGTTACTGATCCTGGATGGAACCACACATCAGGAATTATCCCGGGTTTCCGTAGGAAAAAACCCCTGCTGGTTAGCAACAAATCCCCAGAAAAATCTGATTTATGTGTTGAACAGAGATGATCGTACAATCTCGGTTATTTCAGATATATCAACAACAATATCTACAACCGTTCCAACGACCATTCCTACAACTCAACCAACTACCACGAACACTACTGTGCCAACGATTAATATCACCACTCAGCCAACTACCATGAATACTACCGCCCCAACAATTACTACCACAATCCCGACAACTGTTTTAACAACGGAAATTACAACGGAACCAACAACTATCATAACGACAAGACCGACGATAGTGCCAACAACTGTTCGAACGACCGTTCCAACAATGATTCCAACAACGATTCGAACAACGACGCCCACCCAACCGTCGCCGTTCAGAGTAGAAATTGGAATTATTGCTTTGATTGGTGCTGCACTTCTTGTGATGAAACGGAAATAAATTTTTTTTTTTAAGAGGCGTTCGAATACCTGGCATTGATGATGAAAGGATTCAAACACTCTCGACGGAAAAAATTAATATAAAATCCTGAAGAACGGGGATTTTTCCAAATACTCCTTAAAGAATATTCCACGTATGACGTGAAATAATAAAGACGTGCTATTTTCAGTTCTGGTAAGTCACCATCCAGTCACCCACCACCCCACAACGAACGATGCTGTGTTCATCACAACGGAAAGTACAATTGACAGCCCCGGCCGTATCCGCAGGATCTGGTTCAGGATCACGCTCTCAACAGCAATCACAAAAAGTTCGCCAATAAGTATGAAATACGGAGCTCCGATGTATACCGGCAGCACAAACCAGAGATACGGAAGCGTTAGCGCGGTCACAAGAATTCCTGTAAATATAATGCGTGTAACGGGCACATCATTTCGTTTCAATACCGTGCGAACAGAAAACCATAAGATAGGGACTTCAACAAGCCACGTTATAACAAGGGCGAAAAGAAATTGTGTCTCATAGAACATCCTAACAAGTCCCGCCGAGCAGATTTTTCAAAAAACAAATAAAATCATCAAAGATCCCCATATTTCCCGCAGGTTGCATCGTTGGGGTCTCCATAATCACTACCCGGTTAGTAGGTGCAGGTGTAATATTCGTTGCTTGTGTTTTGATGGCTGTAAAGTTTGCTAATGAGATATTTACTCGGAGGTCGCATGTCTGCGTTTTCCAATTTTGGCTGATAGTACACGAAAATGGATGTTGTGCATTCATGATTGCAAATTGCTCTCCATTAACTTCCCCGATAAAATCACACGATGTGAGGTTTGCGTAGGGCATGTACTGATACATATGACTAAAACACCCATACGATGGGCATATTGCTGAATATGAGAACAGATCTCCCAATTTATTTATTTGATTGGGTTGATTTTCCCGGAGATTGTCGAATGCAGAACAGTTCACGGTAAACGTAACTGTTTGATTGACGGGGATAGTGTCTCTTTCAAAGTATACACTCAAAGTCGTTACAGGTGGAGGAGAATCAGCCCATGCAGGAGAGATGTTAAACAGGGTAACTGCAACCAGGATCAGAAATATTTCAAGAGATCGCATCTTTTGTATTACCTTTTTTTGTGCCATCATACACTGCCCCAAACAGACAATTGTAAGAAGGAGATTTATATTTTTATCCACAAAGGTTCTGCCACGGTTTCAGTTGATTTGAAATTGTTAATGTTGTAAAATGGCAGTCATCAACCGTAAACGCGACTGTGCTCATTTTTTTAATATTATTGCATCTATTGCAACATTATTACCGGATTGCCAACTGTAAAAAAAATCATATGCAATTATTTCTTTCCTTCTAAGTGGAACAGATGAAGAATGCGGTGGAATATCGGCGTCATGAAAATTGCAACGGAAAAAATCAGGATAAATCCGCAGTACATCGCATATAACCCTGCGAAAATCTTTCCTATATCTGTAGAGAGCATGCCGACCGGTCCCATGCCACCCATGAGCATCGCTGCATTGAGGAATGCATCAACCGGACCCAAGTTCTCAAATACCATATAACCCACAATTCCTATGCCTAATGAGAATAGGATGATTCCCACTGACAGGAGTCCATAAATTACCAAACGTCTGTAAAATGCCCCTCTGGGAAGAAGTTTTTCTTCACAACGTTCAAGCCGTTCTAACAACATATCAGTGCCTCAAAACTGACCGTATATTCTCTATGACTGATCATTTCTCAACATTATTCGTTTCAATAATGACTTTGACCGGAGTCTCAACATCTTTTTCCACCCTGAAATATTCCCGCGGTTTGAGGTGGAGCGGGTACGCGACAAATACACCGGGGATTGTTTTGATTTTCGTGTTATACAACATCACTGAATCGTTGTAAAATTCCCTGCGCAGCGCAATCTGGGTTTCCAGAATGGTAAGTTCCTTCTGGAGGTTCAGGAAATTAGCACTCGTCTTGAGATCCGGATAATTTTCAACGAGTGCATAGACTGAACCCAACGAGGCGCTGATTGCTTCGCTACCCCGTGCCTTCTCGGGAATTCCTTCAGCCTGCAAGGCAGAGGCACGAATCTTCGTGATCTCCTCAAGCACGCTCCGTTCGTATTTTGCATATCCTTTAACTATCTCCACAAGGTTCGGGATAAGATCCAGCCGTTTCTTCAGGAGCACATTGATGTTTGCCCACGCTTTATCGATGTTGTTACGTATAGCGACAAACTCATTGAAAATTACAATAAAGAAATAGACAACGAGAATGATGATTCCGACAGCAATAAATCCGCTACTTATCTCAAGAGCAGCCAAGGTTACACCCCCAACAGGAGTAAGATTAGACAAAGACAGATACCGGACAAAGCAAGACCTCCGAAAATATACCAGTGCACTGATGAAGACAGATTTCCGACAATGGTGCTTTCACGGGTGGTACTGATATACAGGGTTGTATCGGATGTCCCTTTCCGGATTATCAGAGCGTCCTGTTTTTCAGCGCTAAAAGCTCCTTCACTGGGTGTAGCACTCCCCATTACATAAAGGGGATCATTTTGTCGGATAATAAACTCGCTCACGCGGAATCCTTCATTTTTACACGCTAGAAATTTTTGTTTTAAATCCTCGTCCAGTGATTCAATAAATTTCAGGACACGCCCGTCAATGAGGGGATAAACATGGCGCAGCAATCCCTTATCAACGATATGTCCCTCGTATTGAGAGGCCAATGTGATTTCGATCTGGGCACCTTCTGGCGAAACAAGCATCTTTCCCGTCTCATCTTCAATGTAGAACGGTTTCTTTGATTCCGTAGAATAGAACTCCTCCCATGCCATACTTCTCCCTCTCCGACAATAATGCCATACGATGACCTGCCAGTATACACAGGCGGTATCATTGACCGGGCTTTTTTCCGGTTCAATGAATCGTGCCTTACCGGAAAGCTCCACAAGACCAACAGAGACTGAACTGACTTTGGAGGTTGGCGTATCCTCGATCTTCTGAAGGAGCGGGTATTTTTTAAGACCGGTATAAATGCAGTACAGGCCGAGGATGAAGCCCCCTCCTAAGCAAACAAGTAAATTGAAAGAACCGCTGGAACTTCGTGAAGTTCTCCTGCCTGTGTTAGAAGTAATTGAAGTATTCAAATCCGAGAAAGATTGAGCTTGAAGATTAAATGCAATTTCCCGATTTTGTTTTGCCTCGGCGTCATCTGGGTTGATGGCAAGTGCCTTATCAAAAGAGGCAATTGCATCTGTATATTGGCCGAGTTTGTTGAGCGCTTTTCCGCGGTTGTACCACACATCGGCAAGATTTGGGTTGATAGCAAGTGCCTTATCATACGAGGCAACTGCTTCTGTATAATTTTTAAGATGAGATTGGGCAAGTCCGCGATTGTTCCATGCCTCAGTGTCATACGGGTTGATGGCAAGTGCCCCATCATACGAGGCGACTGCTTCTGTATACCGCCCGAGTTCGTTGAGTGCTTCTCCGCGGTTGTACCACACATCAGCAAGATTTGGGTTGATAGCAAGTGCCTTATCATACGAGGCAACTGCTTCTGTATAATTTTTAAGATGAGATTGGGCAAGTCCGCGATTGTTCCATACCCCTGCAGCATTTGGATTGATAGCAAGCGCCTTGTCAAACGAGGCCACAGCATCAGTATATAGACCGAGGGCGCTTAGCGCAAATCCACGGTTGTTCCACGCATCAGCATAATTTGGTTTGATAGTAATAGCCTTATCAAATGACACTATAGCATCCGAATACTTTTCGAGCGAATATAACGCGCTTCCGCGGTTGTACCACGCCTCATCGTAATCTTGATTTATGACAACGGCTTTATCAAATGAGACGACCGCACCCATATAATTTTTAAGATAATATTGGGCAAGTCCGCGGTTGTTCCATACAACAGCATCATTTGGATTGATGGCAATTGCCTTATCAAATGAGGTGACTGCATCTGTATATCGGCCAAGATGAAAATAATTAATACCTTCATTGAAATACTGCACAGACTGATTATCTGCCGCAATTGCCGAGGAACAGATGAATACCATAATCAGAACAAGTCCACTGATAATAGTGGTTATCCTGACGATTTCCATGAATTGTGATATGCAGTTCAGCTTATAATTGTTATTATATCATGAATTTGCCAGTTATACAAGTTTTATCGTACTCAAAATTTTTTGGTTCTATTCAATCCGATTAAATCTCTTTTGAGCGCATCCTAACAAGTCCCACCGAGCAGATTTTTCAAAAAACAAATAAAATCCGCAAAGATGCCCTCAATTTCCCCCGGTTTCACCGGTGTAGTCTCCATAATCAGCACCCTGTTAAGAGGAGGAGTTGGAGTTTTCGTCACTTGTGGTTTCATCGCCGAAATGTTTCCGGATGAAAGATTAATCCTGAGTTCACAGGACTGTGTTTTCCAGTCGTTGCTCACCGTGCAGGAAAATGGATTTTGTACATTCATGATAGCAAATTTTTCTCCATTAAGTTCTCCGATAAAATCACATGACGTCAGATCCCCATATTGTCGGTACTGATACAGAGGAGCGAAACATCCATACGATGGGCATACTGCTGAAAAGGAAAATACATCTCCAAATGAGTTGATTGCGTTTTGATTACATGTTCCGGGATAGCATGCCGAGCAGTTCATGGTAAACGTAACTGTTTGATTAACGGGAGTGTTGTTTCGTTCAAAATATACATTCACCGTCGTTCTCGGAGGAGCTATATCCGCCCATACAGGTGGGATTATGAGTAGGGTAACTGCAACCAGGATCAATAACCTCCCAATAAATCGCATCTTTTCTTTTCCCTTTTCTTGTGCCACCATTCACTGCTCCAAACAGACACTTGTAAGAAGGAGGTTATAAAGGTTTTATTCACAAGGGTTCTGCCACGGTTTCAGTTGATTTGAAAATGTTAATGTTGTAAAATGGTAGTCATCAACCATAAACGCGACTGTGCCCATTTTTTGAATAGTATTGCATCTACAGCAACATTATTACGGATTGCCAACTGGAAAAAATCATATGCAATTATTTCTTTCCTTCTCATTGGAACAGATGAAGAATGCATCCGTCGGTCCGGGTCCCCTCACAAAGAATTATAATAATGTCTGATAACAGATATCGTGTCGTGACCCGGATTCCTGTGAACTCAGTTCCTGTTGACGATGTGTCTCTTGCGTACAGCGAATGTGGGTCGGGATATCCGGTTGTCTTCATCAACGGGCTTGCGTCTACGATGGATACGTGGAACCCGCCTGTTCTTGAAAAGATTTCCCAACACTTCCGGGTCATCATCTTTGACAGTCGGGGCACCGGTTACTCCAGCGCATCGGACAAACCATTTTCCATCCCCTTGCTTGCCCGTGATACGGCAGCCCTGATGGATGCACTCGGCATCTCTTCTGCACATGTCCTCGGGCTGTCTATGGGGGCATCCGTTGCACAGGAACTTGCACTCAGTTTCCCGGGGAAAGTGAACAAGCTCATTCTGGTAGCCGGTGAATGCGGGGGAGCCGAATCGGTAAAGATGCAACCGGAGGTTATGGCACAACTTATGGACAAGAGCGGAACAATTCATGAAGTGGTCAATCGTATGTTCACCATCCTCTTTCCGCACTCATGGCTTGCCACCCATGATCCTTTCAGTTATTGTCCGGAGGTATGCGAAACCACAAGCGAAGAAATTGTCGCACGCCAGGCATCTGCGTTTTCAGGATGGACAGGATCGTTTTTTCGGCTTGGGGACATTCATTCGCCAACGCTTGTTATCACCGGAACAGAGGACGTGATCATCCCGCCTGCGAACTCTCGTCTTTTAAGCGGTCGAATTCCCGGTGCACAGCTGGTCGAGATCCCCGGGGCAGGACATGGGCTGATGTACCAGTTCCCGGACCGGTTCAGTGATTGTATACTCGCGTTTCTGGATAGTTGAATCGCTATATCTTTCTGGCAGAAAAAAATACCGGCGTTCCATCAACGTTTTTGCGTCCATTAACCGAGCATCTGAATTCTGGATGAGCAATTATCATACAAAAAAATAATCGTCCCGGACATCCTTTATCAGATCATAACCACGGAAGATGATCCCCATGATCTCCGGTTTATATATCTTCATAATCCTAATTGCGCTTGTCTTCATCATCGCCCTCATGTGGCGGTTTGCTTCACGCCGGTACACGATTCCCTGTCCAGTCTGGATGAAAGGGATGCTTGATACCCCGTTTACCGACGGCATAAGCGCACGAACACAAAAAACGATCCAACACCTCGATCTCAGTCCTGGGATGAATGTACTGGATGCGGGCTGTGGTCCGGCCGGCTGACGATCCCTGTCGCCCGCATAATTGGTCCCACTGGTGAAGTAACTGCAATCGATATTCAGGAAGGGATGCTGCGCGAGGCACAGGAACGAGCTCAAAAGGAACACCTCACAAACATCCATTTTCTCCGCGCCGGTGTCGGGGAGGGCAAGATTAAACGCAACTACTTCGACCGGGCCGTGATGATCACTGTACTGGGCGAGATCCCTGACCGGCAAGCAGCCTTACAGGATATCTATGAAGCGCTTAAACCCGGAGGTATCCTGCTCGTAGAGGAGACCATACGTGACGTACATTTCCAGACACGCAGCACAGTCATCAGGCTGGCCGGTGCGTGCGGGTTTATCGAAAAGGAATTCTCCGGGAATCGTTTTTCCTACATCCTTACTGTGGAAAAGCCTTCCGACTCTTGACGATAATGAGTAGGCGCTTCACTGATCGGTGGGGGATATATTTTTTGTTCGCTGTCAGTGTGCGTGGGGGCTTTGCCCGCACATCTCCGTGAAACGATTGTTCCCTCCCGCTGATGGGGATCGGAGCGACGCCTCGTCAGGTCGCGCCTAGGCAGTGCGGTGTATTGTTGGCACTCGGGATATCATGTCATTTACCCATACGATTTAGCGAAGAGGAAAAAAGTGTACACTAATATCCGCTCTTCACACTTGGTATATCCCAGATATTGAGATACTGGTCGCCCGCTCAGAAGATCCATCAGCGCATTTTTTTGCAAGCCCGATTTGTGCGAACTCCTGCCAAAACGTGGCGCAATGCAGGAACTTCCAAAAAGCATGATGCAGGAATCCCGCGAACTAAGCACAAAACGGAGGCCGGGGTCCCA
>CAXXQB010000026.1:0-25777 GCA_963676405.2 uncultured Methanoregula sp. | reverse complement strand
CGGCAGACGCAAAGTGGCTCAAGGCACACACTACCATGTACCACTCTGTCCAGGGCACCGGATTCCGAGATGACCCCGAATATGTTGAGTACATCCAGCGCATCCACTCGCTGAGGACCAAATACGGCTTCATGCCAAAGGAGTGATTAAGATGGCAAAAGCAGCTAAAATCGAAAGGACCCAAAAGCTCTTCCTGAAGGCAATGAAGACAAAGTTTGCAGCTGACCCAACCGCAAACTCGACCGTGTATGAGCGCAAGGGTCTTGAGCAGTCCCCGAGAAAAGTCGAGTTCATGAAGGAAGCCCAGAAAGTCGCAATGGACCGTGGTATCTCCAGCTATGACCCGAAGCGCTGCCACTGCGGCGGTATCCCGCTCGGCCAGCGCCAGCTAACAACCTACGAAGTCAGCACTACCGGTGTCTTTGTGGAAGGCGATGACCTGCACTTCGTCAACAACGCTGCCATGCAGCAGATGTGGGACGACATCCGCAGGACCATCATCGTAGGTCTCGACCTCGCCCACGGGACTCTCCAGAAGCGTCTCGGCAAGGAAGTCACCCCCGAAACCATTAACGAGTACCTCCACGTCCTGAACCACGCGATGCCCGGTGCAGCCGTCGTTCAGGAACACATGGTCGAGACTCACCCGGCACTCACTGAAGACTGTTACGTCAAGGTCTTCACTGGTGACGACGAGATGGCAGACGACCTCGAGCCCCAGTTCGTCCTGAACGTCGACAAGCTCTTCCCGGCAAAGCAGGCAGCACAGCTGAAGGCAGCCGTTGGAAAGTCGCTGTGGCAGGCAGTGCACATCCCCACAACCGTCAGCAGGACTTGTGATGGTGGAACCACCTCACGCTGGTCTGCAATGCAGATTGGTATGTCCTTTATCGGAGCGTACAAGATGTGCGCCGGTGAGGCAGCAGTCGCTGACCTCGCATTTGCCGCAAAGCACGCTGGTGTTATCCAGATGGCAGACATCCTGCCCGCCCGCCGTGCACGTGGCCCGAACGAGCCAGGTGGCATCAAGTTCGGACACTTCTGCGACATGGTCCAGTCAGACCGCAAGTACCCCAACGACCCGGTAAGGTCCTCCCTTGAGATCGTCGCAGCAGGAACCATGCTGTTCGACCAGATCTGGCTCGGATCCTACATGTCCGGTGGTGTCGGGTTCACCCAGTATGCAACCGCTGCATACACCGACAACATCCTTGATGACTACACCCAGTACGGTGTGGACTACATCAAGAAGCACCACGGTGGCATCGGCAAGGCAAAGGCGACCCAGGAAGTCGTCAACGACATTGCAACTGAGGTCAACCTCTACGGTATGGAGCAGTACGAGGAGTACCCGACTGCACTCGAGTCCCACTTCGGTGGTTCCCAGCGTGCATCCGTCCTTGCAGCAGCATCCGGTATCACCACTTCACTTGCAACCTGCAACTCCAATGCAGGTCTGAACGGCTGGTACTTGTCCATGCTCATGCACAAGGAAGGCTGGTCACGTCTCGGCTTCTTCGGCTACGACCTCCAGGATCAGTGCGGTTCCGCAAACTCGATGTCCATCAGGCCCGACGAGGGATTACTCGGAGAGCTCCGTGGACCGAACTACCCGAACTACGCAATGAACGTAGGTCACCAGGGAGAATACGCCGCAATCGGCGGCGCAGCCCACATTGCACGTGGCGATGCATGGACCCTTTCCCCGCTGATGAAGATCACGTTCGCCGACCCGTCGCTCAAGTTTGATTTCTCAGAAATCCGCCGCGAGTTCGCGAAGGGTGCTATCCGCGAGTTCATGCCCGCGGGAGAGCGCTCACTGATCATACCGGCAAGGTAAGATCAATAAATCTCTTTTTTTTCATACGAAAACTGATTACACCATTTTTTGCCCGTATTCCTGTACCGTCATCGCCTTTGATCGCAGATCTCAAAAGCGTTTTTTTCGTGCTGGCACTCTGGCAGAATTGTGTTGATGCTGAGTCTGTTTTCGTTTTGTTGGACGCATCGTTTCCATGGGATCCCGTGATGAGAGCCCCATTCACTACATGAATGCCGGTTGCATACCGATCGCGAAACCACCCGTGTTTTTTGCGGCACCATCCACCCCCCAATCACGTTTTTGTGTGAATGCTGCCCGTTACGCGGGATTTTTCCCGGGCCCGCGCCGCGGTTAGCTGATCTAACCCGCAGGTTAAACCCATCAGACCCTATTCCAAGCCCCGATTCCCGCGTAAAAGCCACAATAACTAGAAAAAGATTCGAACTCACCACAATCCTTTATACCACGATCAGATAACATTCGGATCATACAATGATCGCAGAACTCGTCAGGAAATGGAAATCTCTGAAGGCGAAATTCATGGCAATAGCAAAAGCC
Organism: uncultured Methanoregula sp.; assembly: GCA_963676405.2. Lineage (GTDB taxonomy): Archaea > Halobacteriota > Methanomicrobia > Methanomicrobiales > Methanospirillaceae > Methanoregula. Next base: position 23,397 of record CAXXQB010000026.1, on the reverse strand, counting down.
CTCTCGCCCAAGAAGTCACATCTTCCTGACAGGAATGCGATGATTGCAGCAGCAGAAGGGAACGTAATGAACACGGGAAAGCGGTACAGGAAGACGAGCGGCCACTCCCCGTTCTTTTCGCTCTTCACCTTTTTTGGTTTACGACAGTAAACGCCGGTCCACCGGTGCCCGGGTAGTTCTCAAGGCAGCTCACTAAACAGGGAACCTGCCGTCTCTCCAGACGACGGATTTCACTGGTGAAGAGCCACGGCTCTACCCGGCTCCGGAAACCGGCTTTTTTGTAACGCAGCTGGCCGTGAAAGAACGATCCGTTCCGGCTGCATTTCGGTATCGCTGTTGAACAACAATGGGAAGTCGGTGAATTATATGCAGAACGTATCTGCGCAGGCGGGGTGCGGAAGCACCTCAATCGGGTCTGTCCGGAATATTTCCGTTCAGATCGGGACAGGGACCGAGCAAAAGCAAATGGCGGTCGGCTGTCAGCGTATCGAAACACAGAACAGTGCGGTCAATTCGGCGACAATCTTTGCAAGAGACTCCACGCCATCGCGCAATGCGGCGAAACAGTCCGGGCATGCGTGTGCAATGCACCGGACCGGGCTCGACCGGTACCGGAGGCGCCGGGCGTTTGAGATGCGGGAAGTTCCGCTCTACATGCTCCCGGCCGCAATCCGGCGCGGGGTGAAGGAGAGGGGCGGGGTGAAGGAGAGGGGCGGGAAGATCTACCGGGCGGTGATCGTCCGGACGCACTGGAATCATTACACTATCAAGATCCGGTGCAACACGAAGAAAGCAACAGGGCACCGGAGCCAGTTACGGTGCCGGGATCACACTCTCGCGACGTTCACTTCCGGGGAGGGTGATGCAGATGGCTGAAAATAATAATCCATCCCCGGTTTCTCCAACCGGAATCGTTCAGGAAATGCCGGTGAAGATCACCGAACCGGATATGGACGTACTGGAATGGGCAAAGAAGCATATCGAGATCCCGGAGATGTGGGCACAGATATCCGGGCTTCCCGTGCAGGAAATTGAACCCAAAAAGAGGATCAGGGATCGTTCATCCACACAACGATCCTCGCAAAAAACGATGCCGAAGGCAGATCATATCCGGCTTGGAAAACCGGAGGTACAAAATACCTGTCAGGATACAAGCCGGGAAGACAAGACCACCCAAAGCGGAACACGACTGGTGGAACGGAAGACCGAGATTATCGGCACGGGCTTCCCACCGAAAAAGGTATCGGGCCGCGTGGCATCGGACCTGGCGAACCGCGCCATTTTCGAACGGCACGAACGGGAGATGGAAAGACTCCGGCTGATGATCGATGAACAACGGTTCCGTCTGGATGATATAGAAGCGGGGGGGCGGTCACGATGACTGGTACTATACATAATACACTTAGTGTACTATCCAGACCCGGACAGGTCATCGAAGTCCGCGTCCTCGCAGAGAACGGTACCCATAGCGGGTACTTCACCGACTTTGAAGCGCTCGCCCGGCAGGTGGAGGCACTCGATTGTGATCCTGCGGTTCACGGGTGTTACGTTACGCTTAATGAGGTGAACCCAGCCCTCCTTTCCCGGCGGGCGAACCGGATTAAGATGCACCTCTCCCGGGGGGATGCGACAACGGGCGACGCGGATATTATCCGGCGCCGCTGGCTGCCGATAGACATCGACCCGGTCCGACCGAGCGGTGTATCGAGTACCAACGCGGAGCACACGCTCGCTCTTGCGAAAGCAGACGAGATTGCCGGCTGGCTCGCCGGTATCGGGTTCCCGGATCCGGTCCGGGGCGACTCGAGCAACGGGGCGCACCTGCTGTACCGGATTGGTCTTCCCAACGATGAACAATCAACGAAACTGGTGAAAGCGGTTCTTTCCACATTGGATACACTGTTTTCGGATACCGGTGTGTCCATCGATACGGCGAATTACAACGCCGGGCGGATCTGGAAACTGTATGGCACGGTCACGAGAAAAGGCGATGACACCACCGAGCGCCCGCACCGGAGGAGCCGGCTCCTGTCTGTACCGGAGCCGGTGCAGGTCGTGAGCAGTGAACGTCTTCTCGCATTGGCGGCACAGTTGCCACACGAAGAACCGGCAGACACACCGGCGCAGAAAGGGACGGCGATCAATCTCCGGTCATGGCTTATATCGCATGGCATTGCGATCCGTTCAGAGAAACCGTACCGGGACGGCACGATCTACACGCTCGACCAGTGCCCGTTCTCGACCGCCCACAAAGCCGGAGCGTATACGATCCAGTTCGCCAGCGGTGCGATCCATGCCGCATGCCATCACACATCCTGTGACAGCGGGAAGCAGCGGTGGAAGGAGCTGCGGGAGAAGTACGAGACGGTTGAGGAGAAGCACGAACGACAGGAAACCCGTATAAAGGGATGGAGCAGGGAGCGGGCGAAGGGAAATGTGCAGGAGGAAAACAAACCGGTTCTTCCCGCCGATACGACCGGGAAGGTCACTCTGCCTGAATACCCGATGACCGATGCCGGTAACGCGGAACGGCTCAAAGCACAGTACGGCGATGTGATCCGGTACTGTGCAACGTACAACTCGTGGTACCTTTGGAACGGGAAGGTCTGGGTCCGTGATGACGCGGGTAAGATGCTTATCATAGCAACATTTGTCGCACGGTCGATCCACAACGAAGCCTCCACCGCAGCGACGACAGATCGCTCGCGGGCGTTGTCTCGTTGGGCAATCTATTCCGAAAGTCTCCACGCACGAAAAGCGATGATCGACTCCGCAGCCCCGCATATACCGGTTATCCCCGGCGAATTCGATTCCTACGCAGAACTCTTCAACTGCCGGAACGGTACGCTCAATCTTACGACCATGAATTTCTATCCGCATCGGAAGGAAGACATGCTGACGAAGATGGCGGCAGTCGATTACGATCCTACGGCTGAGTGCCCGCAATGGTTGTCGCATCTCAATCTCCTCTTTGCGAGCGACCTGGATTACCTATCCGGGTTCCAGGCAATGTGCGGATATACGCTCTTAGGGAGTAAACCCCAGCAACTTATGTTTATTCTCTACGGAAAAGGAAGGAACGGAAAGTCTAAAACGATCGAAGTCCTCGCCCGGATCTTTGCCGATTACGCGGTCAACATTGCTGCCGATTCCCTGATGGCAAAACGGTTCGAGACCACCCGCTCGGATCTCGCCCGGCTCTCCGGCGCCCGGTTCGCGACTGCGGCAGAGGGGGCAGAAGGTGCACGGATGGACGAGTCGATCATCAAACAGATCACTGGAGAATACGCAATCACTGTCCGGAAATTGTACGAGAACGAGTTCGAGTTCTGCCCGATCGCGAAGATCTGGATGACAACGAACCATGAGCCGAACATCGCGGGTACTGATGACGGTATCTGGCGCCGGCTCTGGATGCTGCCGTTTACGGTACAGATCCCGGAGGAGAAGTGCGACCCGGACATCGCTTTGAAATTATTGTCCGAGTCTTCAGGGATTTTGAACTGGTGCCTTGCTGGTCTTACCCGGTATTACGCGAACGGGTGCCGGCTGGAGCCGCCCCACAGGGTTTCGCAGGCAACGGCGAATCTCCGGACGGCGAGCGATACGGTGGGGTTGTTCCTTGCAACGGAGTGTACTCTTGATCCCGGTTGTAAGATGTCGCGGATGACAATGAATGAGTTGTTTGAGAAATGGTGCGGAGAAGAAGGATACCGGCAGAATATCTCAAAGAAAAAACTCTTCAGTTCATTGCGGGAGCTTGGCGTTATTGATGGCGGGAAATCTGGTATCGAACGATATTGGTCTGGGATTCGCATGAAAAATGAGGCTGAACGGATTGCAGCGGAGCAGGCAGTTATCGGGCAGAGCACATTAGCGGGAATGTGAGCGGTTGTGATAACTATACATATTTTTGGACACCATGGACACCATTATTGCTTTTTCCGGAAACTCTTATGAGAAAATTGTACAGGAAAAAGATCCCGGAAATCATGAAAATGGTGTCCATGGTGCCCGGATTTTGCACTATCAAATTGATATAATTAAGGTATCAATTGATATATTTAAAAAATCAATAGATTTAATTATTAAATCAAACGATATATTTTTTATATCAATTGCCCACAACTAGTAACTATGCTTGAGAAACTGTTTGGATCAAAAGCACGAGTCTCATTATTAACATTCTTTTGTTTGAATCCAGGAAAACAATTCTATGTCCGTGAAATCGAACGGAAGACTAATCTCACCTACATATCTGTCAGTAACGAATTAAAAAATTTACAGGAATTCGGATTATTAAAAAGCAAATTTAATGGAAATCAAAAAAATTTCTGGATTGATGAACATTTTATTCTCTATGAGGATTTACAAAAATTAATTCTCAAAACTGAAGGAGTTTCAAAAACAATAATCGATAATTTTTCGTCCTTAAAAAATATCGAATTTCTTTTTATCTATGGATCATTTGCATCCGGGAAAGCTGACGTTCAAAGTGATTTGGATTTATTTGTCGTAGGCGATATAAGTTATGATGATTTTATCGATATAACAGTAAAAAATGAAAAGACCATCGGCCGTCTCATAAACTTTACCATTTATAAGCATGAAGATCTCATATCCCGTATCAAAAATCAGGATTCATTTATCATGAACGTACTAAAAGAACCAAAAATCATGATAATAGGAACTGAAAATGAGTTTAAAAACGCTTGGAACTTGAAGGACGAATAAAGAAAATCAGTCTCAAGCCTAACTACGTTTCTGATCAATTAGCTATAGCAGACCATTATTTAGCCGCAGCTCAACGAAATCTCGATGCCGATCCGGATTTAGCGTACGGGCGATCATATGCTGCCATGTTAGCTGCCGGAAGAGCGCTCATGGGAATATCAGGATATATACCGGATGGCTATGAAAAGCACTATTCCGTCGAATTATTTTTACAAGAATTTTTAGAGACTAAATTCACACGACAATTTGGCATTATGCGACAAAAACGTCATACATTGGAGTATGATCAAATCGGCATTGTTTCACCGACAGACGCAACGAATGCAATAGCAACTGCAGTAACTTTCATTCAACTCATAAAGGAAAAAATTGCACACAATACCCCCGGCCCGGGATAAAAATTATACGCACTTCTACGTTTGGTAGCCCTCACAATTCCTTAAATTCCGCTTTAAAACGAAGATTACATGAATTCCGATTTACATCCACTGTTGGAGAACTGCGAGCTCTAATCAATTTCAGGAGAACGGGAGCCGGCTGGAGCCGCCCCGATACCAACAATGAGGCGCTCGGGCGTGCTGGCAGCATAAGGATTTTTTTTCATAATTTCCTTACACAAATCTTTTTGGGATCTGTTCGAATCTGTACATTTTCGCCATTTTCATCCCCGCCCCTACCCCGCTCCTTTCCCTAAACCAACAGCATCTCGCCAACCATTTTCCATTCCAGCAATCCATTCAGCCAGAGGCATCCCCTCACACGACGTATATAGATATGTCAAAGGGCCCCGAGACAAGAGAACAAAAAAACAAAAACAAGGAGAAAAAAATATGGCAGATTTCGTACAGAACACGAATGTAAAATCAGCGGTTCGCACACTCGCGAACCCGATTGCAGACGTCGCATCGTTTAACACGATCGTTGGATCGGTCATCACCGACAACCCGTTTGAATGTGTAGCATATATGACTGCCGGGGTAACACACGACCCCGTGGAAAAGACCAAGGAGACATACACGGCACGACTCGTGTATGAAGACACGAACGCAATAAACGTCGGCTCCAGCGTGGAGAAGTACAACACCATCACCGGTTTCAATACAGGCGTCGCCGTCATCATGGCAAGCGCCCCGCTTGCGACCGCACACACCGGAACAGCTATCCACGACCCGGACAATGACACGTTCTCCGCGACACTCCGGTGCCACGACCCGAACGGCGAGATTTACTACGTGAATTTCGCCCGCGACCGGCTCAGCGTCACGTCCTACTCGGACGACGCGATCCTCGCAAAGGTCGAGACCTGGGCAGACGGCGTCGCCGGGCTCGCATAAGGTGATGGCAATGGACAATGAAATCCTCATCACCGCAGCGTTCCTCGGCGCAGGACTGCTCGCCTACGTGATCATCCCGGGGATGCTCGTCATCTGGGACCGGGTCCTCGATCACATGGAGAGCGGCGGAGCAAAGTAACGAAAAGAAGAACAAATGGCGGGGGAGTAGCTTCCCCTGCTCGTTTTTTTCATGAAACCGGCAGTCGCAGCTCTCACTCGGGGGCCGGTGACCGAAGATGTCAACGGCTTTTTTCTAAAAATCCTCTTTTCCGTTCCCGTGTCAAAATGCAAGGGATTACCCGTGAACGGTGTTCGTTTGAAGGAATCGATAATTATCGTTGCAGGAGTATGGTCATTATGGTACATCAACTCCATTTCATCATAAGGAAAAATGAAGATCCATCTGGGTCTCCTGCCATATTTTAATCCGATACCCGCTCGCCCGAAGCAAGGAATATATACCGCGATAGTGGATTGCCAACGACCCAATAAGAAGGTGTGAGTGAGATACCCGAGGAACCAAAACCCCAACTGATACGGGAACGGCTCGAAGTCTGCGAGCTCGACAGGGCACGAATGTCGCTTTTGAACCCGACATTGATTGACGAGAAAAAAGAAGAGCGGACGATTGATGAGAACGTCCAATTCGTCCTCGTAGACACTCCACAATAAAAAGCAGTAAATAGCTGCTGTTCGTAAGTAGGCTAGTAATCAAACAAAATCCCGGGTTGAGCGATACCAGACGCTTCAACGAGAGGATACGGAGGCAAAATGCATGAAAACTGTTTTTGTAAGGCCTGAACTGTGCATCGGGTGCAGGCACTGTGAGGTCGCCTGTGCGATCGAACACGCAGAGAGCAAAAAGTTATTTTCCGCCATTCGCGAAGAAAAAATTTCACGACCGCGTATTCACGTGGAAACAGGAATACAGTACCTGACCTTTCCTAACCGCTGCCGGCATTGTGACCCGGCACCCTGTATGCAGGTCTGCCCGACCGAAGCATTGGTCCGGGACCAGGAGACCGGTTCTGTTATTGTGGAGTATGGCAGGTGCATCGATTGTGCGGTCTGTGCGATGGCATGTCCGTTCGGTATCATCCATTTCCAGAGAGTGTTCCAGCTGGACACTGACCGGGAAGTCAATGCGAAATGCGATAACTGCATTGAACGGCAGAAAGCCGGAAAAATCCCTGCCTGCGCCGAGGCATGCAAGACCGGCGCACTGGAGTTCGGGGATGCGGACGATCTGATCCGTTCAAGCAGGAAGGATTTCACCCTGCGGCTGATCAAATCCGCAGAGACGGGTGTGGAAGTCCCGAAGATCCCGGCAAACATCCGGGCATTCCGGGCAATCATGGGAGAGCTGGCTGAATTAAAAGGGGAGACATGAAGGGGGAGATAAAAATGTACGATTCATCTGCAGGAAAGAAAATTGCTGAAGAGAGAGCGCTTGACAAGACCGACCAGGAGATTATGGTAAAATCCATGGAGGACGGTGTCGAGACCGTCTGGGATCGTTTCGCCGGCCAGCAGCCGCAGTGCGGCTTCGGGAACCTCGGCGTCTGTTGCAACCGGTGTGCCATGGGGCCCTGCCGGACCGAGCCGTTCGGGAAAAAACCGACCCGGGGTGTCTGCGGTGCGGATGCCGATCTCATCGTCGCCCGTAACCTGCTTGACGATCTTACCACCGGCGCTGCCGCCCATTCGGATCACGGGCGTGAAGTCGTCGAGGCCATGCTCGCGACCGCGGAAGGCCACGCTCAAGGGTACCAGATCCTCGATGAAGGCAAGCTGCACGTGGTCGCGACAGAGTATGGCATAAAAACGGCCGGCCGGAAAAAAGAAGAGATCGCCGGCGAGCTTGCCCGGGCGCTGCTCGAAGAGTTCGGGACGCTCAAAAACAGGATCCAGATGACCGAGCGTGCCCCGCAGAAAACCAAAGACGCGTGGAAGAAGCTGGGGATTATGCCCCGAAGCGTCGACCGCGAAGTTGTGGAGGCAATGCACCGGATCCACATGGGCGTCGATTCGGATTACACAAACATACTCCTGCACGCGATGAGAACGGCTCTTTCCGACGGGTGGGGCGGCTCGATGATGGCGACCGATGCCTCCGATATCCTCTTTGGGACTCCGACGCCACTGAAGGCATGGATTAACCTTGCCACGATCAGCAGGGACAAAGTCAATATCGTCCTCCACGGGCACAATCCGATCCTCTCCGATATGATTGTGAAGGCGGCAGCGGACCCGGGCCTGGTGAAACGTGCAAAAGACGCCGGCGCAAAGGGTATCAACCTTGTCGGGATGTGCTGTACCGGCAACGAACTCTTAATGCGGCGTGGCATCCCCCTTGCCGGCAGTTTCTTCGACCAGGAACTGGTGATTGCGACCGGGGCAATTGAGGCCATGGTAATCGATTACCAGTGCATCTTCCCCGCGGTAACCCAGACGGCCGGCTGTTACCACACAAAAGTCGTGACCACCAGCCGGAAGGCGAAGATTCCGGGCGCAATCCACAAGGAATTCCGGCCGGAGACCGGCCTTGATACTGCAAAGGAGATCATCGGGCTCGCGATCGACAACTTCGTGAACCGGAACCCGAACCGGGTCAGGATCCCGGAAAAGCCGATGCAGCTGATGTCGGGCTTCTCGGAAGAGGCGATAAGAAAGGCACTTGGCGGGACATACAAACCGCTGATCGATGCCATCGTTGCCGGGAAGATCAAAGGGGCAGTTGGCATTGTCGGCTGCAACAACCCGAAGATCAAACAGGACTACGGTCATGTCACGCTCGCAAAAGAACTCATAAAACGGGATATCCTTGTTGTCGAGACCGGATGTGCTGCGATTGCATGCGGGAAGGCGGGTCTGCTCGTCCCCGAAGCAGCAGACATGGCGGGACCCGGACTCAAGTCAGTCTGCAACGCGCTCGGAATACCGCCAGTACTCCATATGGGCTCCTGCGTGGACTGCTCGCGTATCCTCGTGCTTGCCGCAAACATTGCAAAGGAACTCAATGTTGGTATCAGCGATCTTCCGCTGGGCGGTGCAGCCCCCGAATGGTATTCCCAGAAAGCCATATCCATCGGCACCTACTTCGTCTCGTCGGGGGTCTACACCGTCCTTGGCATCCCGCCCAAGATCTTCGGCAGCCAGAATGTAACAACACTTCTCGCCGCCCAGCTCACCGGCATCGTGAATGCGTCATTTGCCGTTGAACCCGACCCAATCAAAGCCGCTGACCTGCTCGAAGCCGAGATCAACCGGAAGAGAAAAGCGCTCGGGATATAACTCCAGTACACGGGATCATCCCATTTTTTTAAAGAGGACACCATGGATGAAACAACGCTCGATGAAATTATTTCACGGTATGACGCCCCGTCCGGGAGACTCCTCGGGATTTTGGGGGAGATCCAGGACCAGGAGGGCTATATTCCCCGAGAATCGCTGGAGATGCTCGCAGAAAAACTGGACGTGCGCCGCTCGCAGCTCTACAGCCTGACCACCTTCTATTCATTTTTCAGCCTGACACCGGTCGGGGATCATGTCATCACGGTCTGCATGGGGACTGCCTGCCACGTGAAGGGTGCCGTAAAGATCCTCGAAACCCTTGAAGGGATGCTGGGGATAAAAAGCGACGATTCGGAGGACGGCAAGTTCTCCATCACCACAGAGGACAAGAAATTCACGCTGGAGATTGCCCGGTGCTTTGGTGCCTGCAGCATGGCACCTGTCCTGCGGGTGGATGGCAATCTCTACGGATATGCAACACCGGAAGACCTCCCGGCAATACTTGCAGAGTACGGGTGGGAGCCATGAAGATCAGATCGGCAGCCGACCTGGAAGTTGTACGGCAGGCCGGATTACGGAAACTCCAGCCTGAAAAACCCCGGATTGCGGTGGGTCTTGCCACCTGCGGGATCGCGGTCGGCGGCAATAAGGTGTACGAACGCCTCCGGGAAATTATCGAAAAGAACGGTCTGGATATTGCGCTCACAAAAACGGGATGTATCGGTTACTGCAAAGAAGAGCCGCTGGTCAACATAACAATTCCCGGTAAACCGCTGGTCATCCTTCATAAAGTCAGCGAGGCTGATGCAGAGGAGATCGTCAAACTTGTCATAACGGGAAAGGTACCGACAGACAAGGCATTGTGCCGGGTCCTGTCATGGGATCATGTAACGGGTTGCAAACTTGCGTACGGCAAGGGATTTACCAAGATTCCACTCTATGCAAATGTCCCGTTCTTTAAGGCCCAGAAGAAAGTGATCCTGCGGGATGCCGGACTTATCAATCCGGAAGATATTGACGAGTATATTGCTGTGGGCGGCTACGCGGCAGCCATGAAGGCGCTGACAGGAATGGGATCGGATGCAATCATCGGGGAAGTGGAAAAATCCGGGCTCCGGGGCAGGGGCGGTGCCGGTTTTCCCACCGGATTAAAGTGGCGGATCACCCGGGATGCGAAGGCCGATAAAAAATACATCATCTGCAACGCCGACGAGGGGGATCCCGGTGCATACATGAACCGGAACGAGATGGAGAGCGACCCCCATATGCTCATCGAGGGCATGATCATCGGGGCGTATGCCATGGGTGCTGCCGAAGGCCTCATCTATATCCGGGCAGAATACCCGCTTGCCATTAAACGGCTGAAAACCGCAATTGAGCAGGCACGGGAGTACGAGTTCCTCGGGAAGGACATCTTCGGCACAGGATTTGCGTTCGATATCGGGATCGCAACGGGTGCCGGTGCGTTCGTGTGCGGTGAATCGACTGCCCTTGTGGCTTCCATTGAGGGAAGGACCGGCCGGCCCCATCCCCGTCCGCCCCGGCTGACCGATATCGGGGGCGGCCTTTTCGGATACCCCACGGACCTGAATAATGTCGAGACCTGGTGCAATGTGCCGGTAATCATAAAGAACGGCAGCGACTGGTACGCACGGATTGGAGCAAAGGGCAATACCGGCACCAAGGTGTTCTCCCTGGTGGGGAAAGTCGACCGGGTCGGCCTCGTGGAAGTGCCGCTCGGGACAACGCTCAATACGATCGTGTTTGATGTCGGCAATGGCGGTGCCCTGGGAAAGAAGGTGAAAGCCGTCCAGACCGGAGGTCCGTCCGGGGGGTGTATCCCAGTACGGTTATTTGATACGACGGTGGATTATGAAAGCCTCAACAATGTCGGCTCGATCATGGGTTCCGGGGGGCTCGTCGTCATGGACGAGGACACAAACATGGTCGACATTGCCCGCTATTTCATCAACTTCGCCACCGGCGAGTCCTGCGGAAAATGCGTTCCCTGCCGGGAGGGACTCAAACACACGTTGCTCCTCCTCAACAAGATCATGGCGGGAAAGGGTACCAAAAAGGATCTCGAAACCCTCGCGGTGCTGGTTGACACCATTGTGGCAACCTCCTTGTGCGGGCTGGGCCAGACTGCCCCCAACCCGGTGCTGACAACTCTTGCGTATTTCCGGGAAGAATACGATGCGCTGGTGACATCATGACGCACAGCGAAGTCGGCAGTGCAGGTGCGCCAAAGAAACGGGTCACAGTAACCATCAACGGGAAAAAATACCCGGCAGACGAAGGGGAGATCCTCCTGTCGGTTGCAATACGGGAGAAGATCGCGATACCGCATCTCTGCTACGAGGCATCACTCGATCCCTACGGTGCGTGCCGGCTCTGCATGGTTGACGTTGTCAGACACGGGAAGCGGGAGATGACCACGTCCTGCACCCTGCGGGCAACAGAGGGGCTGGAGATTGTCACCGATACTCCGGAGATCGCGAAACACCGGAACATCCTGTTTGAGCTTTATCTTGCAGAAGCGCCCAAATCCGAGATTATCAAAAAAATAGCGGCTCGGTACGGGGTGACGAAGACCCGGTTTTTAAAGAAGATCGATACCACGGATTCACTGGGCAACAAGTGTGTCCTCTGCGGGCTATGCGTGCGGGCGTGCACCGAGATCATGGGTGCCGGTGCAATTGGCTTTGTCAACCGGGGCCCGTATACGGTAGTCAATACGCCGTATTTCGAACCAACAAAGGACTGTTTCGGGTGCGGTGCCTGTGTGAAGGTCTGCCCGACCGATGCGATCGAGATGGAAGATATTGGGGACGAGCGGATCATGAAATCCTGGAGTAATACAAAAGTTCCGCTAGTGCAGTGCGATTGCTGCGGCAAGTACTATGCGCCAAAAACACTCACGGTATCCACGCTGGCGCGTATTATCCCTGCTTTAAAGGAAGAAGTGTCTGCACTCTGCCCGGAGTGCCGGGGAAAACGGATCGCGAAAGCGGAGATCCTTGCAAAGACCGGCGGTGCAGGAAATCATGTCTGATACTCAGGCACGCGAAAAAATTCTCGATGCCGCCCACAAACTCCAACGGAACACTCACAAGGAAGCGGAGAAAGGGTTCAGGGTTGTTATCACCGGTAAAGGCGGAGTCGGCAAGACCACCATCACCGCCCTCCTTGCCCACCTGTTTGCACAGCAAGGGTTCCGGGTGCTCGCCATTGACGGCGACCCCCAGCAGAATCTCGCGGTGACCCTGGGCATCCCGCCACCGGTAGTAGAGCGGATTATTCCGGTCTGCCAATGTGTGGAATACCTGCGCGAAAAAACGGGTGCCGGTCCGGGAATATCCCCGGGAGGGCTGCTCACCCTCAATCCCGATGTGAGTGATGTGGTGGACCGGTTCTCGGTGGATGTTGCCAGAAACCTGCGGATGCTCGTTATGGGCGGAGTCCGTCAGGCTGGATCAGGCTGTCTCTGCCCCGAGTACACCCTTCTTACCGCAATCCTCCGGCACATGCGGCTCTTCAAAGACGAGGTGATCCTCCTGGACACCCCGGCTGGTCCTGAACATTTCGGCAGGGCGGTTGCTGATGGGTTTACCTGTGCGGTTGTTGTAGCGGATCCCTCCTACAATGCCCTCTCTGTAGCACGGGAATCCGCTGCACTGGCGCGACAACTGGGGATCGGGCATATCATTCTTGTCGTGAATCGTGTCGGCAAGCCGGTGGATCGGGACAAGACACGTGAACGGGCAGGACGTCTCGAAGAATTTTCCCGGGTGATGCTGCTCTCCTTTGATGAAAAAGTAATTTCTGCGGAACCTGAAGTCTGCCCGCTCCTTTCAACCGAATCGGATTTCATGCGGGAGATCAAATCCCTCGCAGTAACCATTACCCACCAATGCGAAGTGCGTTCGCCGGAGTTTCCGTGAGAGTGCCGGGATACCCCACAACCTAACGTAAAACATATTAAAAAATATGCATCAGCTTGAGAATAAGCTGGATCGCAAATACCCAGAGGATTACCCCGAACCCGGCCTTGATATACCCGCTGGAAATCTTCACCATACTTCTTGCACCAATCGTCGCCCCGACAAAGACGGCAACAGCGGTACCAATGATGAGGGGGATGTCAAAGCCGCTGTTTGTGAGGTGTCCGAATACGCCGAACAGAGATGAGAAGATAACAATAAAACTGACAACACCGGCAGAATTCTTTGTGGGGTAACGGCACAGGAATATCAGGAACGGCACGATAAGGATCCCGCCGCCCACTCCCAGAAGGCCGGAGAGAATACCAACAAAAAAACTGAAGACCACGGTGAGGGCATACATCCCTTTGGAAAACTGCACCGGACAGGCATCCTCTGAAGACGACTTCTCCCAGTGCGTATAGATCATCCGGCCCCCAGCACCGATCAGGAAAATGACAAACAGCCACATTAAGAGAACGGGGTTGACGTACGCGGCTGCAACCCCTCCAACGAACGCACCGAGGCAGATACCCGGCACAAACCAGAGCGCGAACCGTACATCAACAAGGTTTGACCGGTAGTACACGATCGATGCGGACAATGCGGTGATGAGATTGAGCACAAGCGAAGTGGAGATCGAAGTCAGTGCCGCGTAGCCTAACAAAAAGAGAATTGGGGTATAGAGCGATCCGCCTCCCTGCCCGAACATGGAAAAAATAATCGAGACTACGAAGACCGCAGTGATGGCGATGAGGAGGGGGCTGTCCATTTTTACCGTTTTTATTGCATTCCTTTCAGGACGTTCACCCAGCTCTGGTCATACCCCGAACAAGGGATGCACTCGGGCTTGCCGTCCACCATCCGCACGTAACGCTCGAAAACGTATTCACCGCATTTGCTGCACTTTGTCTTGTTAAAGGAACCTTTCGGGCGGCTGAACGTGAAGTCCGGCAGTTTTGTGACCACAAACATCTCTGACTCCGGCGCTGACAGGACAACATCCACCACTTTTTTCACTACGTCAGCCGGAATCTGCGATGGCTCGATGCCTTTCTTCCTGTAGACAAAAAATTCCTGCTTGCCGAGAGTATCCTGAAACTCCGATTTCAGGTACACCCGGACCGCTCCTTTCCCGGGGACCACGAGGAGACAGGCGACTTTCCCGTAGTTAAGCCGCTCCATCATGAGTTTCCCATAGGTGCAGCCGGTGATCGCCATGAACCCGTCAATCATACAGGTCTGCGGGTGCCCGACGCCCATCTCGGAGAGGCCGAATGCGCCATGATCCCCGATGTGCTGCACACCAAGTTCCCGCATGGCGATCTGTCCCATCCGGTATCCAATCGGCATGAACGGGCAGATGTGCCCATGGAAGTCCCAGACACCTTGAGGGATTTCAACTTTTCCTGAAGTTGTCATGGGAAATACCTCATCTCAATTTCTATAAATATCTTGCTTTGATTGCCTTTTCCCCGTGGAGCGTTAACGCGGATTATGCAAGGTAGGTGGGTGTTGCATCTTTAAAAAAAACTAACCGTAGGTGAACGCCCCTACCTGCCGATAACCGCACACAATCACATCCCCTTCATCATGTTCCTTTTCTGGATGATCTTTGCTGCGAAGATAAACAATGCAGAGACTCCGATAAGCACGCCGCAGTCAACCAGCGGTGAGAATGCCGATGTCCCGGACATGGCAGCGTTAAACAGATCGACAAGGTACGTGAGCGGCGAACAGTACGCAAGAGTAAGACCCCAGCCCTGCATCTGCGCAAGCGGAACGAATATCCCGGAGATGAAAATGAGCGGGAACCGTATCAGGTTAGAGAAGATCATCACGTTGGGCGGGCTGTCGGATGCCGGTGCTGCCAGCAGAGCTCCCAGCGCGGCACAGGACAGCGTACCGAGAATGAACGCAAGGGCAAACAACCCGATGTTTGTGACCGCAACCGGGACGAAAAATATACTCGCTATCCATACCAGCAGGGAAATGCCAATGCCAAAGATCGCACCCGCAACAACGTCGCCGAGGATGATACTGTCCTGTGTTACCGGGTACGAGAGAAGCCGTTCGTAGGTTTTTTCCCGTTTCTCCCAAGGCGTGATCAGCGGGCCCACGGATGACGCGGTGAAAAACAGCATCATCGCGAGAAATGCCGGGAAGAATGTAGTCAGATAGAGTTTACGCCCGACAAAGAACGCAAAGAACATGAAGAGCGGGAAGAGGACCCCGAACATCAGGACAGGAGGTTTCGTGTAATACAGCCTCATGTTTTTCCCGGTAATGACGAGAATGCCACGGAGGAACAGCGGGATCTCCATTATGCACACTCCGTGATCTGGACAAATGCTTCTTCAAGGCTCGGGCCGGAGGTCGTCAGGGATGTAATGCCAATGGACTCGCGCTCGGCCCGTCCGACAATATATTTCAAAACCCGGTCCGGGTGGTCCGTATACAACCGCCACTTGTCGCCGCAGGGTTCTGCCCGCAAAATTCCTTCCGCTGCGAACAGGTCCCGTGTCACGGCACGGTCAAAGGAGACTTCGACTGACTGCGTGGTATCGAACATTTTCTTGAGCCGTTCGGGACTATCCTGTGCAACGATTTTCCCCTTGTTGATAATGCAGACCGTCTGACAGAGTGTATTTGCCTCTTCGATATTGTGCGTCGTGAGAAAGATCGTGCTGCCCTGTTCGTTCATCTGGTGGATTGTCTCGATCACGAGCCTGCGACTCTGCACATCGAGTCCGCTGGTCGGTTCATCAAGAAAGAGGACTTTGGGACGATGAATGATTGCGCACGCGATACTCACCCGCTGTTTCATCCCTTTCGAGAATGTCCGTACCGGGAGGTATCGTTTCTCGGAAAGGCCCATCCTTGAGAGTATCTCATCGATCCTCTCTTTCCGGAGTGCCCGGGGCATGCCGTACATCTGCCCACTCAGGTGCAGGTTCTGCTCTGCGGACATGTCACCATAGACCGTGCTGCTCTCCGGAATTACGCCCATCTGCATCTTGGCATCAAGCGGATGGCGGTGGATATCGATACCGTTAATTCGGGCTGTCCCCGCATCCGGAGTGAGGACACCGGTTAAGAGGCGCATCGTCGTGGTCTTTCCGGCTCCATTGGGACCGAGGAACCCGAATATCTCTCCTTCGCGTACCGTGATGGTGACATCGTTCACTGCGGTTACAGTACCGAATCGTTTAACGAGGTGCCCGGCTTCTATTGCGTTCATGATTTGTTCACAATTTCCAAATCAGTGATTTTCTTATCGATCATTTCAATCCGTTCCTGCAGGATTTTATCACAGGAAACTTCCCCACACGTCACGCCTTTATTTCCCCATGCGTTTCGTACACTTCAGCGCTTTGCGCCCGCGATTAGTGATGCTATAGATGATCCAATTCCCCTCATACTCGCCTTCGATGAGTCCATTATCTTTGAGAATCGTGAGATGATAGGAGAGTTTCGACCCGGCAAGGCGCATGAACCGGTTGATGACACAGACACAGAGCGGTTGATCTTTTATCAGGTAAAGGATGGTGAGTCGCAGCGGATCGGAGAGCGCATGATACGTTTTGCTTTTCTCTTCGAGCTCTTCCTGCGGGGGGATGCTTTTTGCAAGCGCATCGAATCCTCCAAGTTGTTCGAGTTCTTCCCGGATTTTTTCAGGAAGTTCCATCTCGTCGTTTTGTGCTTCACGGCTTTTTGTGTCGCAACATAATTTTTTCACAGCAGGCATTTCAAAAATATGTGAAATGAGCAGGCATAAATACTTTGTCAGTTAATCTTGAATTCAATTAAAATTGAAATTCCTTTCCCGCAAAGAAGATTCCAAAAAGGTGCGATTCATGGGACGCGATAACAAACCCTGCTGTGCTGCCGATGCACTCCGTCGTATACGGCAAATCCCGATTAACGGGATCCCAACCGGGATCACCATGCTCGATGAGTGTATTGCAGAACTAAAAACCCAGAACATAAATAGCGAACCGGAAATCCAGGCTGCACTCCTCAAACGGGTGAAGGTGTACAATTATATTCCTCGCAGTGTCGAGGAGGAGTATGCCCGAGCGTTGCTTGAGGAATTCCGGAAACCGGACGGGAGAATATAACCGGCATACCTCACATCGTTGTGTGACATTATGACAAAAATCGAAAAACTCGGGACCGGCTGTGCAAAGTGCAAGCGGCTCTTTGCCAATGCCGAACAGGCAGTAAAAGATCTAAAAATCACGGCAGAGATCATCAAAGTAGAAGATATTGTCGAAATCGTCAGCCGTGGTGTCATGTTGCCGCCGGCACTTTTCATCAACGGTGAAGTGCGGGCTGAAGGCAGGATACCTGACGTGAATGAGATCAAAATAATGCTAACGGAGTGAAACAATGACAGAAACGCCTACATGTTCATGCGGACAGAACGAACCGAAACGGATCATCTTTCCCTGCGCCGGGCAGGCAAATGTCGGACAACTGACCAACCTTGCAGCAGTCCAGTTGACTGACGAAGGTTACGGGAGTATCGCATGCGTTGCACTGCTTGCGATCGGAACCGAGACCCTGATCACGAATGCAAAGAACGCTGCCGAGGTTGTCATCCTTGATGGCTGCCCGATGCTCTGCGCAAAAAAGATTGCCGATGCACAGGGTGTCCCGGCGGGACAACACCTTGTCATGACTGAGCTTGGCATCACAAAAGGACCTTCGAAATCCTACACGGATGATGATGTCGAGAAGATCGTTGCCGCGTGTTGGAAGGGCAAAGGCAGGATGAAAGATGCCGCGAATCCCGACAAGAAGACCGGTAGGAAAGACAGCGGTTGCGGCTGTGGGTGCGGCGGAACCTGCTGAAGTGATACCGAGCCACCAGAAATGACGAGTGAAGAAGAGATCCGGGCCTGGGCTGAAGAGTATGCCCGAAAAAATGGCTGGATCCTGAACCCGGACAGTAAGCTGCTGGATACGGTGATTCGGGGGCTTGCACGCAACGAGAAGAAGTACGGTGTACGCTACTGCCCGTGCCGGCTTCGGTCCGGGGATGAGGAGAAAGACCGGGCGATCATCTGTCCGTGCATCTACCACCAGGACGAGATTGCAAAGGACGGGCACTGCCATTGCCAGCTCTATTACCGGAAGGATGCCGCAGAGCAGGCAAAGGGGGCAAACGAATGACATCCGCGCTTGTCACCTGCTCCGGCATCTCGAACACCGGGAAACTCACGACGCAGGCAGCCCTCATGCTGATGCAGCGCAGGCCGGGACAATATGTCTGGATGCATGCCAAGCAGTCAACTGCGTCTCTTAATGAGGAGATCGGGGATAGTGAAGAGGTGATCGTTATTGACGGGTGTGGGGATTGCTGCGCGAAGAAGAAACTCTCCGCCTCCCGCCTCGCACCCCATCACCACATCATTGCAACCGAGCTTGGCATCGAGAAGAATGGGATGGCGGATGTGCAGTTCGATGAGATCGAGAAAGTCGTCCGTGCCGTCATGAACAAAGGGGAACACCCGGAATGATAACACCACGGTATAAGCGCCTTGAGATAGAATGGAAACACTTCGCTGTCGGTGATGCAACCTGCGAACGGTGTGGCAAGACCGGAGACGCGCTCCGTGCCGTCATCGAAGAACTCCGGCATGAGTTCACGCCTGCCGGGGTGAAGATCAACCTGACTGAGACCATCCTTGACAAGACACGGATCGCGGAGTCAAACGAGATCCGCATGAACGGGGCGCTGCTCGAAAACCTTCTCGCCGCCGGGGTAGTTTCGACCGACTGCCCCTCCTGCGGCACGCTCTCTGGGGAGAGCACCTGCTGCCGGGCAATCGAGATTGGTGATGAACAGTATGAGGATGTCCCGGCATGGGCGATAAAAAAAGCCGCGTACCGGGCGCTTGGGGTAAATCTATGAAAATCGGTATTGTGAGTGATGGAAAATTCGGCGACCGGGCTTTTGAGGTCATCAGGGAACGATTCCCGACCGAATGGATCATGGCACCATTCCCGGGCAGTCCGATTGCGGAAGATGTCGAACTGAACTTACCGGAATGCGACCTCTACATCTCGTATGTCCGCCACCCGGATGTCGCTCTCGCGATCATCGAGAAGCAGAAACCGGTGATTCTCGGGGTCAGTTTCGGCGTCGGGTTCCTCCGGCAGGCAAAGGGGATCAATGAGAATATAGTTGCACCCGTAACGATGTGCTCGCTGGAGGATAATACCTGGGTGCCGGAGATTAACGAGTTCGCAAAGGTGTTCGGTAGACCCGCGTTTGAGGTGAAGATGCAGGAAAACGGCACCATTGAGAGCATCCGCGTGATCCGGGGCTCCCCATGCGGTTCGACCGTAGCGGCTAGTGCAGAACTTCATGGAACTCACCTGAGTCCCGAACAACTCCAGCATTACGGTCTGCGGATCTGCCATTTCTGCCGGGCCCCCCGTTTTGGCAAGACCTGCGACAAAGAACTGTCCGGGCTCCTCCACATACGCGAACTCACAAAGGAAATCACCAGGGTA
Source organism: uncultured Methanoregula sp. (assembly GCA_963676405.2). Classification (GTDB taxonomy): domain Archaea; phylum Halobacteriota; class Methanomicrobia; order Methanomicrobiales; family Methanospirillaceae; genus Methanoregula. The sequence goes on along the minus strand of CAXXQB010000026.1, from coordinate 3,527 downwards.
TCGCCCGCAGCGGCTGCACGGGTGAAGCAATTTACTGACGAGATGGAAAAAATGATCGATCAGAAAATGACCGTAGGATAACACTATGCAGGACTTTTTACAACTATTCGCCGACTGGCTGACGTACTCGATCCTCGGACTTGTTCAGGGCACTCCCCTCGCCTCGTCCGTGAACTTCTTCATCTATGACTCAATCAAGGTCACGCTGCTGCTCGCCGTGATCGTCTTTGGCGTCGCCATCGTGCGGACATACATTACCCCGCAGAAGGTGAAGAAGTGGGTGGGTGGACGCACAGAGGGTGCCGGCAATGTTGTAGCTGCGCTCCTTGGCATCCCCACGCCGTTCTGCTCCTGCTCCGCAGTCCCGCTCTTCATCGGATTTGTAGAGTCCGGCGTACCGCTCGGCATCACCTTCTCGTTTTTGATCGCATCGCCGCTCATCAACGAGGTCGCCGCAGCGATGCTGCTTGCGATGTTCGGCTGGCAGATCGCACTCATTTACATCATCTCTGGTCTCATCATCGCTATTATCGCCGGTATTATCATCGGGCGCCTCCACCTTGAAGGAGAGGTTGAGGAGTTTGTGTACAAGTGCAAGATGTATGATAGTGCAGAAAAGGCGATGACATGGAAAGACAGGCTCACGTTCGCGAAGAGTGAGTCCCGGGATATCACCCTTAAAGTGCTGCCCTATATCCTGATCGGTATTGCCATCGGTGCGGTTATCCACGGGTACGCCCCGGCGGATTTCCTTGTCAACATTGCAGGCCCGGACAACCCACTTGCTGTCCCAATCGCGGTGCTGATCGGCATCCCGCTCTACTCCAATGCCGCAGGCATGATCCCCATCATGGAAGTGCTTACTGCAAAGGGGATGGCGATGGGAACTGCACTTGCGTTCATGATGGCGGTCATCGGGCTCTCGCTCCCGGAGATGATCATCCTGCGCAAGGTGATCAAGATCAAACTGCTCCTGATCTTCGCAGGAATCCTGTTTGTCGCGTTCACGCTGACGGGATACCTGTTTAATGCAATACTTGGATAATAAGAGGATGTGGATATGCTGAATAGTATAAAACAAAAACAACTCTCACTCATCAATCTACCCCTTGGAATCCGGTAGGAGGATGCATCATAATAACAAGTGATTCTGTGGGATTCCCCACCTGAATCATTAATAATCCACAGAAAAAAGGGTAATTAATGTCAGATGCCGGGATACAGCCCCCAGTTCTGAAACGCGAGATTGGTCTCTTTGGTGCCACGGCACTCGGCATCGGGGCGATTATCGGCTCCGGTATTTTCATCGTGACAGGTATTGTTGCCGGAGTTGCAGGCCCGGCAATGATCTTTTCCGTCATCATTGCTGGTGTCATAGCTGTATTCTCGGCAATGAGCGTCGCTGAACTGGGCGCCTACCTTCCGGAAGAGGGGGGAACCTATGCGTACGCACAAAAACTCATCTCGCCGTTTGCCGGATTCATCGCCGGCTGGATCTGGGTCTTCTCCAACATCTTTGTCGGGGCGGCAGTCTCGCTGGGTTTTGCCCATTATTTTGTCACCATCTTCCCAGCAATTCCGGTAAAAATCATCGCCCTTGTGATCTGCCTTGTTTTCATCATCATCAATTACCTCGGGCTCAAAGAGTCAGTGCTGTTCAACAACATCCTTGTCACGGCGAAAGTCCTGATCCTCCTGTTCTTCGTGGCGTTTGGGTTGGGATTTTTCCGCCCGGGTAACTTCACTCCTTTTGCTCCGGAAGGATCGATGGGGATTCTCAGTGGTGCTGCACTCATCTTTTTTGCCTATACCGGGTTTGCCCGGGTCACCATTATGGCTGAAGAAGTTAAAGACCCGAAAAAAACCATACCACGCTCCATCTACCTTGCGCTCGGAATCTCGACCGTTATCTATCTGCTCGTGAGCGTTGTCGCTGTCGGCATTGCCGGTGCCCCAGCCCTTGCACAATCCGGCTCTCCCCTCTCTGATGCAATCGGGAATACCGGAAGTACCGGGGCAGTTCTCCTGATTTCACTGGGGGCGATGATCGCAACGGCAAGCGTGCTCTTAACCACCATCATGGGGATATCCCGCATCGTCTTTTCCATGGCACGCAGTCAGGATCTTCCCCTGCTGTTTGGCAGGATCCATCCCCGGTTTGGCACACCCCATTACGCCATCGCCATCACCGGTGCCTGCATGATCGCTGCCCTCCTGCTTGCAGACCTTCTGCTGGTCGTTGCGGTCAGCACATTTGCCATGCTGGTCTACTACCTGATCGCCAACATCGCCGCACTCCGGCTGCCCCGGGAGCACTGCCGGTATCCCTCATGGGTTCCGGTTATAGGTGCGCTGAGCTGTATCGGTCTTATTGCGTTTCTCAGCCCGTATTCATGGGTTATCGGTTGCATCGGGCTTCTGATTGGGGGGACGTGGTTCTTTTTCCGCAGGCAGGCTGTGCTATGAGACACGAACGTGGGATTTACAGGAAATGCGTATTCCATAACGGGAGAAGACACCATTTCGAAGGACTGTAAACACCGGTGGAAATACTATAAGGGATAATAAATTGTATCTTTGGCATCATCACCGGGGATAATCACCGGCACAGGGGATGCAGACAAATTTCCCATCGCTCACCCGGGCACGGTGCTCTGCGACCATCTCGCCGCAGCGGGAGCATTGCACGGATTGGAAGATCTTCGCCCGCTCCGGAATCTCCGGTTTGACCTCTTTAATCAGAAAAAGTTCCTCAACCGGCATCGCGAGAATCTTGTCAATCACCGCTGCCTGCCGTGTGTGAAATTCTTTGTGTTCTGCGGGCGTGGCAGTGTCATTCATCGCCCTGCCCCGCAGTGCCGATGCCTCTGGATCGAGCCGCTCGATCACCGGCTCCGGGCGCTGGACGAGCCGGATCGCCCGGTTGGATTTCCGGTCGATAAACGTGTAGGCATGCTTGCCGAGATCGCGGAAGATCAGGTTGCCCTTCCCTGCCGAACAGCCGGCTACTACCTGGATGGCATCCACCCCGCAGGCATCGTTCTCAACGATTGCAACGAGATCTTCGTCTTCGGAGCGACCAGCCGAAAGCGCCTTCATGCATACTCGGCGGCACGATAGCCAAGCGCAAGCCCGGGACAGGAATGCCCGTGGAATGCGACAGCGTCGGAAAATGGTTTTACCTGTGTCATTAACATCACGTGATCAGTTCATTTTTTCTGGGGGAAAAATTGTTTCTTATGAATTTTCTGCCATTATGCGACAATGGCCTGAACTTTATTACGAGTTAATTATGTCAAGATGAGATTGTAGAGAGACTGTATTCATACTACCTGCGGTCACATGCGAATCAGCCTCCTGCGGAAATTGTTCCGGGTAAAAATTCCGCATCCCCTCCGGACAACGGCACAACGACATGCCTCCCGCACAACCGCTCAATTGTCACCGGAATCCCGTACACCGCTTCGATCATGTCCGGAGTAATGACCTCTTCACCCCGGCACAGAATACACATCCCCCTTTCAACA
>CAXXQB010000025.1:0-199876 GCA_963676405.2 uncultured Methanoregula sp. | reverse complement strand
AAATTCGAGTTCGGGACCGGTGTTGAAGCTGTACCCCATCTTCGCAGCTTCCGCCATTGTCCTCTTTAGGACATACCGGGGATCGCCTTCAAACGGCTTGTTGCCGTACGTGTATACATCACAGACAAATCGGGCAACCTTTCCTTCGGAAGTTCTCCAAGGTAACACTGCATAGGATGCCGGGTCTGCCTTCAGGAGCATATCGGACTCTTCGATCCGGGTAAATCCTTCGATGGAAGATCCATCAAACCATGTTCCCTCAGTCAGGGATTTTTCTGCCTGCGCTACTGGTATTGCAGCATTCTTGGGCATGCCGAGAACATCCGTGAACTGAGCCGGATGAATTTTACCTGATCTGCCTCGATCTTTTTCAAAAGTCTGGATACATCTGCTGACATACTGGAAGACATGTTCCACCCAATCATATTTATACTTATTTAGCCAACTTTTATGAACAAATGTTCATATTTAACCGAGCATATGTTCAATATTACTAGATCATTTTCTACTGTGATAATATGTGTGGTATAATTGGAGTCATAGATCGGCGGCGCAAGTGCATGGACGGCACCGGCATTAAAGCTGCCCTCACCCAGATGAACGAGCGGGGCAGCGGGGAAGGCGCCGGGTATGTTGCATATGGGATCTATCCGGAATACAAAGACTTTTACGCACTGCATGTTTTTTTTGACAACATCCGCGAGAACAAGGCAGCACTCGATATTCTCTTAGAGAAATGGGGAACGATTGTTCACGATGAACAGATCAAGACCTACGAACAGCCCAATATAAGAAAAGTCCATACCCCATGGCGGTATTTTTTTAGGCCTGACCGGAGCCTGATGCCGAAGAGTACAACACCGGATGAAGATATTATTACTCATCTTGTTATGACCGTAAACGCGGCAAAGAACGGGGCGTTGATATTTTCTTCAGGAAAAAACCTCGGCGTTTTTAAAGCCGCGGGCTGGCCTGAAGATGTGGCAAACTTCTACCGGATCGAGGACTACAAAGGATACCTCTGGCTCGCACACAATCGGTACCCGACCAATACGCCCGGCTGGTGGGGGGGAGCACACCCGTTCAACCTCCTGAACTGGAGCGTGGTGCACAACGGGGAGATTACCTCGTACGGGACGAACCGGCGCTACATCGAGAGTTACGGGTACCAGTGCACGATGTATACCGATACAGAAGTTGTCGCGTATCTTGTTGACCTGCTAATCCGCAAGCACGGGCTCTCCGAACGTATGGCGGTGCGGGCGCTCGCCCCACCCTTCTGGGGGGGGGGGGGGAGGAAGAGATTGACAGGATGCCGGAAAAAGAACAGGAACTAAACCGGGCGATCCGGCTCACGTACGGCCCGGCGCTCATGAACGGACCGTTTGCGATCTGCGTTGCAAACGAAGATACGCTTGTGGGTTTCACTGACCGGATCAAACTTCGCCCACTCGTCTCCGGGGAATGCGGTGACCGGCTCTACATCTCGAGCGAGGAAGCGGCAATCCGGACGATAGAGCCCGATATTGAGAATATCGCGATGCCAAAAGCCGGCGAACCCGTTATCGGGAGGGTTATCGCATGAGTATCGGCAGTGTCCCGCTCAAGTTCCGGGTGAGTATCGACCCGGAGCGGTGCATGGTCTGCGGCAGGTGCGTCGAGAACTGTTCGTACGGTGTCTTCCGGCAGGAAAACGAAAAAATCCGGATCAACTCGCGCAACTGTGTCGCCTGTCACCGCTGTCTTGCGTTCTGCCCCCGGGATGCCATAGATATTGCAGAAAAACCGACCGATTACCGGAGCCATCCTGTCTGGACGCGGGATGTCCGCGAAGCGATTTTCAATCAGGCAAAGACAGGTAAGATTATCCTTGCCGGCATGGGGAACGCACAACCGTACCCAATCATTTTCGACCAGCTCGTGCTCGATGCCTGCCAGGTAACAAATCCTTCCATCGATCCCCTCCGGGAACCGATGGAGCTCCGCACCTATCTCGGGAAAAAGCCTGCATCGCTCTCGCTTAAGGAGTATCCGAACGGGGATGTGGATCTCAAAACAAAACTCTCCCCCAACCTCCAGATTGAGACACCCATCATGATCGGGCACATGAGTTACGGTGCGATCAGCTTGAACGCCCAGACTGCGCTTGCAAAAGCAGTGAGCCATATCGGAACGTTCATGGGTACTGGTGAGGGTGGACTCCACGAATCGCTTTACCCGTACCAGAAGCACATGATCGTGCAGGTTGCGTCCGGGCGTTTTGGCGTGGATATCAACTATCTCGAACGCGGTGCAGCGATCGAGATCAAGATCGGACAGGGTGCAAAACCGGGGATTGGGGGGCACCTGCCGGGCGAGAAGGTCTGTGCCGATGTCTCGTGCACCCGGATGATCCCGGAAGGAAGCGATGCGATAAGCCCGGCACCGCACCACGACATCTACAGTATCGAGGACTTAAAACAACTCGTGCGGAGCTTAAAGGAAGCGACCGAATGGAAAAAGCCGGTCTTTGTCAAGATTGCTGCGGTGCATAACGCAGCGGCAATTGCTGCCGGGATCGCCCGTTCATCAGCAGATGCTGTTGTTGTTGATGGGTTCCGGGGCGGGACGGGCGCTGCACCGCGGGTCTTCCGAGACCATGTGGGCATCCCTATCGAAGCAGCAATCGCGAGTGTCGATGCAAAGCTGCGCCAGCAGGGAATAAGAAACGAAGTCTCCTTAATTGCAAGCGGCGGGATCCGGGAGAGTGCGGATATCGCAAAGGCGATTGCGCTCGGGGCTGATGCCGTGTATATTGGCACCTCGGCATTGGTTGCAATGGGGTGCCGGGTCTGCGGGACCTGTTACCGGGGACAGTGTGCCTGGGGTATTGCGACGCAAAAACCGGAACTCACCCAACGGCTCGACCCTGAGATCGCTTCCGTGCAGGTGGCAAACCTGATCCATGCATGGACGGACGAACTTGCCGAACTCATGGGAGCTGCCGGTATCAACTCTATCGAGAGCTTACGGGGCAACCGGGATCGGTTGCGGGGATACATGCTGGATGCATCTCTGATGCAGGTGCTCGATGTCAAATCCGTGGGGGCGTGAGGATGACGGCAGTGCATATTGATGCAAAAGGGCTCCACTATACACCCTTAAACCAGCAGATACGAGCCGCTGTTGCCGGCGGTGCAACTGAGATTGTAATCGATCATGTGCTCGGGCAGCGGTTCATTGGCGACGGATTGAGAGGTGACGGGGTTACTATCACGGTTAACGGTGTGCCGGGTGGCGACCTTGGCATGTTCATGAGCGGTCCGACGATTATTGTCCATGGTAATGCTGACCATGCACCGGGCAACACGATGGATTTGGGAAAAATCATCATCCACGGCAGCGCCGGAGACGCGGTCGCACACAGCATGCGGGGCGGGCGGGTCTATGTGAGGGACAACATCGGGTACCGGGGCGGCATCCACATGAAACAGTACATGGAAAAGCGCCCGGTCCTTGTGGTCGGTGGCGCTGCCCGGGCATTTCTCGGTGAGTACATGGCAGGAGGGTTGCTTGTTGTTCTCGGATTGGATGGGGTCCTGCCCATTTCAGAACGGGGTCTCGGGAGCGGGATTCATGGTGGTGAGATCTTTATCCGGGGCACAGTGGAAGAAAAATATCTTGGGGTTGGTGCCAAACAGCTCCCGGCAACCGCAGACCAGAAGGCAATGATCGCGCCCAGCATCCGGGATTTTGCTACGGCGTTTAGTATTGATGCAGCACCGTTACTTGCATCGGAATACAGCAGGGTTGCGCCCGCGAGCGCCCGCCCGTTTGCGAACAAGTATACATGGGAGTGATGGCGATGGCAGCAAAAAGTTATCTTGACTTGAAAAGCGAGGTCTGGGACACCGGCAAATGCTCGGGCTGCGGCGCCTGTGTGGCCGTCTGCCCTGCAGATGCCCTCTCTTTTAACGAAGGAGAGATGATTGTTGCCCCGACGAGTACCGGGTACTGCAAGCAGGCAACGGACAGCGTATTGTGCGGGGCATGTTACTCTGTCTGCCCCCGCGTTCTCGATCAGCCGAAAGAGACGCTGGGGAAGTATCTCAGTCTCGTGTCTGCCCGGGCAGCCTTTGATATCCCCCGGAAGCAGAGTGGTGGTGCGGTGACGGCGATCCTCGCGAATGCACTTGACGAGGGTTTGATCGATGCCGTTGTCACCGTGACCGAAGACCACTGGACGCTCAAACCCTCATCGGCTGTGATCACGAAGTCCGAAGTTCTGATCGGCCAGGCTGGCAGCCGGTACAGCTGGTGGGTACCGCTCCTTGCTGCGCTCAAACATGCAGTGGTTGAGCTGAAGTGCCGGAGGATCGCGGTTGTTGGTGTACCGTGTTCAGTGCAGGCTGTTGCCCGGATGAGGGAGAGTGAAAACGATCTTCTCAAACCGTACGGTAAAGCAATTCGTCTTGTCATTGGTTTGTTCTGTACCGAGACATTCGATTATTCCGCGCTCGTGAACGGCAAACTCCGGAAGCAGTACAAGATCGAGCCATACGAGATCCGGAAACTGGATGTGAAGGGAAAACTTGAGATCTTAAAACAGGATGGGAGCAGTGTCATGGTGCCACTTGCGGAACTGGAGTCGTGCATCAGGAACGGCTGTCATTACTGCACTGACCTGACTTCCATATACTCGGATATCTCCGCAGGTGCAATTGGCAGTCCTACCGGTTCAACCACGCTCATCATCCGCACCGCGACAGGGAATGGGTTTGTGGAGAGTGCGATAAAGAACCAGAAACTTTCTGTAAATAGTAGTGTTGATACTGCCGCGATTGAGAAACTTGCGAAAGCGAAGATAAAGAAAAATTCCTGAAAATAATTTTCTTAAAACTTTTTTCTAGGGTGTGATCTCGCCCGGTGCAGGCGATTCGGATTCTTTTGTACGCGTGTACTGCTGTGTGCACAAACCTCCAAGTATTTGAACCGATAGCGGCAATATACGGGACGGGGCATGGTGCATGGTTAACATCCAGGTGGTTAAATGGTGCAACGATCTCGGTATGGGTCTTACCTTCGCGGTGACGTTTATCACTGGCCTGTTCAAATGGACGCTCCTCATGCGAATTTTAGGACTCAACTTCATCGTATTCCCAATAGCGCTGATGAGTGACATTCATGATTGGGCAGGGTTTTTTCTTGGCATTTTTGTAGCAATTCATCTTTTCCTCAACCGAGCCTGGATCGTTGCAATGGCGCGAAACATTCTGGGCAGCAGATCGAAAAATAATCCATGAAAATGTAATGGTTGTATGGGAGATTTGTACCCCATGATCAGCTATTAGAAGTCAGAAGTAACTCTGGTTCAGATTGCCACTGTTGGAATACCCGCGCTGTTCCCAGTAACCATGGTATGCTGAATTGTCTGTCAGTTCAATCCTTTCTATCCACTTGATCCATTTATATCCCCATTTATCCTCGGCTACCAGCTGGAACGGGTAGCCCCGTTCTGCAGGCAGGGTGACATTGTTCATCCGGTAGGCCATGAGTATATCCCGGTCCATAAAGTACTCCAGAGGCAGGGAGGTCGTGTAACCGTCGTGAGCGGTAAAGATGACGGTATTTGCCCGGGGATTCACACCGGCATTTTGAATGATATCCCTGACAAGTACACCTTCCCAGAGGATCGTTGCATCCCAGCCCTCGACACAGTGGAGGGTTACAATCTTTGTGTAATGCGGGTAGGTAGTGAGAATGTCATCATATGTGTATACCCGCGTCGTGTTGGTAAGACCCGTAACCGTAAGACGGTACGCGGAGATATTCACGTGCTGAGGTCCTTGTATCGAGTTTTCCCGAAAATCATTCACCGAGGAGAGGTCCCTGCCCTCATAGGACCGGATTTCTACCGGTGACAGCGATGTCGGCCTGCTTGGAGCACTGGAAGTAAGGCCGGAAGTCCCCACAAAAACAAATCCTGCAATAACGATGAGGAGCAGAGCTGCAGCGAGCGCAATTATGAGGGGGGTTCTTTTCATATATTGTTACGATATCTTCAGGGCATGATAAAATGTGGGATACAGGCAGGATATTCGCATATGTGTCCAGTACCTGGATTTAAAAAATATTTTTTTGTATTTTCCCTGTTTACTGACTGCCCTTCAGCCTAGGTGTCATACTCCACCGGCACTAACTCTCCCGGGCCGATACTTTCATATTCACGACCTTCCATCCGGAACATATGCACGATATTGTGAGCAGTAAAAAGATGGAGAATGGGATTGTCGTCTTCTGGATGGAACGTGGTGAGAAGAAGAACGATTCGTTCAATTATGCCGAACTGATAGATATGAAGATCAACGCAGGGGATCTGCTGAACCAGCCCACATCATACAAAATAGATAAGGAAGGGCGCAAGCTGGTTCCTGTAAAGAAATAATACGGCGTTGTCACAGGCCGGCACATAACCTTTCACGGTTTTTTACCGGAATTGCTCACCACCTTTTTGAAGCCCGGTTGATCACCGGGCGACGGCACATACTAAGTACTGCATCACACGAACGGAAATTCAGGTTAAGACGTTTCTGGCCATCTCACTGCATCCCTTCATTTCGTTAAATTACGTTTGCTACGTAAGTGCCTGCCATCTGTCACACCCTGATTAGGGCACCCCGGCTCCTCATGAAGAACGCTGCAAAAAAAAAGAATTACTTCCGTCCTGCGACCACGACAAGAAGACCAAGCATCACAATAACAATAACAACTCCCGGTGCAGCACGTTGTGTTTGTGTGGAAGTTGCAAGGGGAGATGTTGTTCCCGGCTTTGCCTGATCATTCAGCCACTTCAGCGCATAGGTCATCTGGACATCTTCGCCTGCCATCGACCGTGCAACCGTATCCTCATTGATCGGTACCCGGATCAGCGGTGCCACACCCCCTTGAAGCGTTGCATTGCTGTCGAGCTGGACCATACCATTCTTATCAAGCGACGCACCGTCCGGGAAGAAGAGGATCTGACCGAGTGGCATCCCGGCCTCAACAGTATTCATGCCGAATGCCCCATTGGTCCCATACCATGAGATGATTGTTCCAGTCCCGGAATTCGCAAATACCATCGGGACACCCTCACCGGAACTCATCGTGTACGGGCTGACGAGCACGGCAACCGGACCGTGGTATCCGTTTGGTTGGGGGTGCGTCCATGCTTCTGAAGTGATCGGGAATTTTCGGGATCCGGGATCGTATTTCGTGGCATATTCATAGAAGACTGGTTTACTCACAAACCAACCGGCAAAACAGGATGCAATGTTGTCATCCCCACCGCCATTATACCGGAGATCAAGAACGACGCCCGGCGTTTTGTTGGCAATTGCAGACTGCATTACGGATTTGAACGGTTGGTATCCATCATACGATTCACCGTATATAGCAATGTATGTGTACCCGCCGGGCAATGTGTGGTATGTTATAGTATCATTGCTGATCTGTGGTTTGATATCCTCCCACGACCGGTCCACTCCGACATCGTTAATCTGTTTCCCGAGGAACGTGGTGGTTTTTATCAGGGTGTCATACTTGTCATCGTATGCCGTGAGGTTGACAGTCCATAATTGAGAGCCCGAATTATTCGCAATCGTGATCGTGGCAGGAGTTCCGATGGGAGCCCGGGTTAAAAACCGGGTTTTCTGGAGGGCAATTCCTTCAGCAGTGGAGGGTTTTGTCGCTGACCAGATATGGGGTGTGGCTTTGATGGCATCCACGCTCTCTTTCCCGTTCCATACCCGCACTTCAGCCCCGGGCTGGATTCCGGCTTTTTCCGCCGCGCTTCCGTTAGCAACATAACTTACGATCACCTTTCCGGAATCAAGCTGGCTGACCGCAAACCCGTAGCTCCCGCCGATATCGGCATACTTTGCCCCGAAGTCCCCGGTTGTTGGCATTATGTTGACGTGTGCGTCAGGGATCTCAAACAGGTATTCACGGAGGGCGCGGTAATACGCGGCTTTGTCCTGCTTATTCTGGGCATACGCAATCTTCGGTGCATAGGTGTTATAGAGGCTGTCCCAGTCAATCGATTTCCACTGCGAGAAAGCATACCGCTCTTTTAACAGGTTATGAGCTGACAGGAACGCATCGCTCCACGATTGGCTGCTGAAATCCGGTACTGGCGTCAGGTTCGCTGCAATTGGTGTGAATGATGCTCCAAGTTCCATATTATATGTGGTCTCATTGTTCCGTTCGAATGGGACACAGGTGTCTTTCCATACCATCCCGCAGTTCTGGCAACCGGGGATTTCGGCTCCTGCTGCGGCCACCGTGAAAAGAAGACTGACAACCAGGGCAGGGACAATGAGTCCTGCAATAATCCGTGATGTGTTTTTCATACTCTGCATAGGAAACCTCCGGTACGATCTTTTTAGAAATTGTGGCGCAACCCCGTCGTAGTCTGTGTATTTCGCCTGCGGTCTATAAGAAAATGCGTATTTTAGCCTTCCGTCAACCGTCGAATCCGGGTCAGCGGGGAACACCTGTCAAAGAAGCCACTGATAAATTGTGCAAACTCTTCTTCCCAAGAACCCGCACCCTCGCGCAACTCCCAATCTTTTTCAAGCGACTGCCGTACATGTTTCCCAAGGCTTATGGACAAGAGAGATGGCGACGAGAGCAGGTCGGTGACACGTGTATACTCCCGCATCACTTCCATCTCGTAGCGTCCTTCAACGATATACGGGCCTGGTAATGGATCATCCGCATGTGTCGTCCTGAACTTATCAGCATTCACCGGGTTCCAGAGCGGGGGTCCCATGTGCTTTCGGATATTCGGCAGTTCCCCGACAAGGAGTTCAAAGAGGAACATGCACCGGTCCGGCATCATCCGGTAGTGGGCGTGGTGTACGGGAAACGCGTTTCGTTCAAGGTGATCGCAGATTGCCTGCATGCTCCGTTTCAGCTGCGGCACAATGATCTCCTCAATATACGGCGGTGTGGCAAATGTGATCGCGTAGAGGCAGGTCCCCCGTTCAGAAAGCAGCGTGGCAAGCTCGTCCCGGGTGATCGGGTGCGGGGTCGGGACAAGGAAAAAATTTTCATCCGGCTTTTCGATATATCCCCTCGCAAGCTCGATAAATCCAGCCATCCGTTCGAGCGACACTGCTGCCGCCACGTTCCGCTTCGGGTCGACCGGGTCGATTACGATAAGCGGCTCGTCAAACTTCTTCTGCGCGTGTTTTTCGATATCGATCAGCTGGTGCGGGCGCCAATCCGCCGCTGCTAAAAGCAGGTTTGTAAACCCGCCGTAGTGGAGGATTAAGAGTTCGCAAAGATACCCGGAGAAACCTTCGGTCATCTGGTCGGAGCCGTAAATCCCCCCGGCTTTTGTGAACTGTTTTAAGAGCAGCACATCATCGACAAGACCGTTGATTTTGTCGGTGATGTACCGGGTATGAAACGGTGTCCGGTCAACTGCGCTCTGGATTACCGCCGCGCTCTGTACCTTGTAGCACGGCACGAGATCGACATCAATCCCATCGATGCAGGCATTGATGTACGGGTGTTCGGCATATTTCTCATGATACTGGGCTGTGAAAAGGCGGGCGATCGTGCGTGCGAGCGCAAGTCCTTCGTGCTCCAGCGCCTCGCGGGGCATTGCAGGATCAAAGAGCATGAACACGTCAAGGTCACGGTCTCCCTTCACCCATGTATTCCTCGCGATTGAACCGACGACCATCCCCTCTGCCATCCCGCTCCCGTTGATGGCGAGGAGCAGTTTCTGTGCAACACCGCAGATATACTCGCGCTCTTCTTCAGTCGGGCGGAGTGTTCGTGCGAGCATGTCCTCTTCGAGCGGCAGATGTGTTACCATCGGACCTCCATCAGGTCTTCGTAGACAGGACCCTGCGGGGTGAGTGTACTCTTCTTGAGTTTAAGCCCGGAAACAATACAGCTCCCGTACGTTCTCCCGTCCAGCAAGTTGAGTTGCGTAAATAAAGACGGGTCTGGGTATTTTACTCGTGCAATCGTTGCATGGGGGGTGAACGGGTGGGTCTCCCGCAGAAAACCGAGCGGCTGGAGCGCATCTTCAACAAGCCGGAAAAGTTCCGCTCCTTTTCCCTCGTCTCCAGCCACGCACCAGACCGTATGCGGGCGACGGGGATTGTTCACCGTCACGCGCCCGGCAGTAACCGGAAACGGGGCAAATGGTACAGACTGGAGTGCGGCAATAACCTGCAGGATCTTTTTTTCGTCAACCTCTCCAAGAAACTTCACGGTGATGTGGATGAGTGCCGGGTCAACAAACGTGAGACGGGCTGAACACCCGCGCAGCACGTCCTGCGCTGCTGCCAGCTGCTCCCTGATCTCTGCCGACAATTCAAAAGCCACAAACGTCCTGACCATTACGGTACTATTCTCTATTCCTCTACAAATGGTGATCGATGCAGGAGAACGTGTGTTTTATGTATGTACTCAAACCATGATTTTTTTATCTCACCACTGCCTATTGCATAGATGACAGAGTGAGGGATCTTTTGTGCCGGAAAAAATGCAGTTGATCGTATACACGCTGGAGCATTGCCCGAATTGTGAAATTTTAAAGGGCTTTTTGAAAAAGGGCGGGTATACTTTTACCGAGCGCGACCTCTCAACTGCAGAATCCTTAACCGAACTTCGGATCAACGGCGTTTTTGTGAACGAAGCTCCTGTGCTCCAGAATGATGACGCTTTCTTCACGTCCACAGAGCTTTTCCCGAAAGGAAAGATGACCGAAGAACACCTCGCACATCTGATCGCGGGTGAATGATGGCGCGCCAGGAGACCAAGCAACGGACTCTTGATGGCAGTTTTTTTCCCGCGCTCCCCTCTGTACGGACATCTGACGGGCACATCATCGAGTGGGACCGTAACCGGATCGTCCGGCAGATTCTCCAAGAGACCAAGCTGGTCGAAGATTTTTACGGGTATGATGGTGCTGACGAGGCGACAGCGCAGGAAATCGCACGGCTCGTGGAACAGCGGATCCTGACGCTCGGGTTAAAAGCGCTCTCGGGACCGCTCATCCGCGAGATCATGAACATCACTCTCCTCGAAAAAGGGATGATCCAGTACCGGAACGTCTGCACCCGCGTCGGGACACCGGTCTACGATGCACACCAGATCGATGTGGGCAGGGGCTTTGAAGCGCACGACAACGCGAACCTGCAGGAGAATGCTGAGACCTCGCACAAGAAAAAAGCGGATAAGATTTCAAAGGAGCAGTACCTGCTCCAGCTCCCGCCGGACCTCGCTGACCATCACCTCGCGGGCGAGATGCACATCCACGACCTCGAATATTTCGGCACGCGCCCGTTCTGCCAGGACTGGGACCTCCGTTACTTCTTCTACTACGGGCTGATGCCGGATGGCAATGGTACAAAAGCCTCGGTGGCAGGACCCGCGAAACGGGCAGAAGTGGCGATCCTCCACGCAGTCAAGGCGCTCGGGTCTGCGCAGACGAACTTTGCCGGTGGGCAGGGCTATTACAACTTCCTCACGTTCATCGCCCCGTACATGGAGGGGATGGCGTACGATGAGATCAAGCAGAACATGCAGATGTTTGTCTACGAGATGACCCAGATGATGGTCGCCCGGGGCGGGCAGCTCGTCTTCTCGTCCGTCCAGCTCTCGCCGGGCGTTCCGACACTCTGGCAGGACAAGCCCTGCGTCTACAAAGGAAAGGTCTGGGACGGAAAGTCTGCACCCCGCCGGATGTATGGCGAGTTTGAACGTGAAGTACGTCTCCTCTTTAAAGCGCTCATGGAAGTGATGCTCGAAGGCGACTACTGGGGTAAACCCTTTAACTTCCCGAAACCCGAGATCTCAATCGAACCGGATTTCATGAACGAGCGTGAGGTGTTCAACCGGAAGAACCCGGATCTTCCCACTTTCCGTGAACTGTACCTGATGACCTTTGAACTGGCATCAAAGTTCGGCACGCCCTACTATGACAACCAGCTCCCCAATTACCGGGGCGCGGGAAAAGGGATCTCCTGCTACCAGTGCTGCGCGTACCAGTTCTCGGCGATTGCAGACAAGGACTCAGATTTTAACCGGAAACTGTTTTTCGAGGATGGGAAGCACTTCTCCATGGGCTCGTGGCAAGTAGTTTCGGTGAACTGCCCGCGTGCGGCGTACAAAGCAGAAGGGGACGACAAGCGCCTCTTTGCCGAACTCCGTTCGCTTATGGACGTGGCAGTCGAGATCTTCAAGATCAAGCGCCGCTGGATGGATAATATACGGGCGAACAGCCGTATGCCCTTTGCGATGCAGCGCCCGAAAGACCCGAATACCGGGGAACGAGGCGCGATCGCGGTTGACCTTGAAGGTCTGGTGTACACGATTGGGATTGTTGGCGTGAACGAGATGGTCCAGCACCATAAGGGTTCACAGCTCCACGAGTCAAAAGAGGCGTTTAAATTTGCCGTCCGTGCGATGACCGAGATGGAGCTCTATTCAAAGGAACTTTCGAAGAGGAACAACATGACGATTGCCCTTGCCCGGACACCGGCAGAGACGACCGGGCAGCGGTTTGCGGTTGCCGATCTGCTTGACAAGCGGTACCACAACTTTGCCGCAAAAGTGATTAAAGGGGATCTTGAATACGGGCTGGAACAACTGGGCAAGAGCCGGGACCTGCCGATCTATTACACGAACGGGACGCATGTCGCACCGGGAGCCGATGTGCCGCTGACAAAGCGCATGGAAGTCGAGCATGTCTTCTTCCCAATTGTGGATGGTGGGAACATCTTCCATATTTGGCTTGGGGAGGCGCGCCCGGACCCCCGCGGGTTGATGGACATGGCGATGAAACTCTGCCGGAACACGCAGATCGGGTACTTCGCGTTCACCCGTGACCTCACGGTTTCCCTCCGGCAGTTCCACGAGTTCAAATCCGGTAAAAAATCCATAAGCGAGTGGGCCCCTTCGGATTTTCCGGTGAAAGCATAGCCTCAAAAAGATGCTGGTGTGATGCGGGTCACTGATTAAGTGAGTTTTCCCGCTGACATTTTTTTTGCAGCCTGTTATCCGTTTAGGATTTTTTCTGCGTGCGATAAAAAACAGTTTTTATCCGAATGAGGCGTACATACCCGCATGGGTCAGAAGTTCTGTACTTCCTGCGGTGCCACCCTTCTTGGTGACGCAAACTTTTGCGAGAACTGTGGTGCGTCCGTAGAACATGATGTTCCCGTATCCCCGGATGTGCCGGAAGCAATCCCGGTATCACCTCCCGGTGAACCGCTGGCTGCGCCCGTTCCCTCTGTCGGTGCTGCACCAAAAGTTCCCGTGACAATTATTGCCGGTATCCTGATCGTCATTGTCATAGCCGCTGCTGCGATTTTTGTGGCACTGCCGAAGTTGGCCGGAACGACCGGTGCAATTACCGGTCCGGCAACCACAACACAAACGACCGTTGTGCCGGTTACAACAACTCCCCAAACAGTCGCGACAACGGTTGCCAATATGCCTACACAAAATCCGTTCCCGGATGCGCTCGCGCTCAAACAGAAATTTCCCTTTGGCAGCGGGGATCTCGCAAGCGAAGCCACAATCTACCGGTACTGGATAAATGATACGTACCAGTGGCACAATGACAAGGACAACCGCTACTATGTCGAAAAACCCATGGCAGGATACAAGTTCCTCGCGATCTTTGTGGATGTTGTCAATAACGGTAACACCCGGGTCTGGCCTCCCCAAGCAGAGAACGTCCACCTCATCTATGACGGGAAGGAATACGGACTCGATCAGGACCATTACCTGCCGGACAAATCGGTGAACATTCAGGATACCCCAATCGAAATAAAGGAAATCCAGTACTTGTCAAAGATGGCCGGATCAGAATATGTCGAAGATTATGGGTATTCGCACGGTAGCCAGTTATCTTACCTGTATCCCGGCGTGAGTAATGCAATCGATGGTTACCTGATCTATGAAGTGCCGAAATCGCTGACGCCCGATAAAACATTTGTGAAGATTGAGTTCAACGGGAAGGATGTTGGCGTCTGGAAACTGGCGTGAGAGATGGACACTTTTTTTAAATAATTTTGGTGATTGTGTAAGAACCACCGAAAACACAGATCAATCCGGATACCAGGAGATGCCCTATTCCGGCCCCAATTCTGGCTCTATTTGTCAATCCGGCGATCTCATTTTCCGGATCACATGATGGGGTGTCAACATCTTTGAAAAATATCGATTAAAACGCGTATTTTCAAAAAATACGCGATTTAACGCAAATAAAACCTGTTTAATTAGCGGGCTTTTACGGCACACTTTTCCTGCCAGAGAGTATTGGTCATTGTGTTGACGATCTGCCGAAAAAACACCTGATATTGACTTCTTATAAAATTGAATTTTATAAAATAGACACATCAGTAACTTTGTGGATGCGTATTTTCTGTCCATCGCTTCCGGATCAGCACCATTATTCCGGACCCAATTCGGGCTCCGATTCCTCATTTCCGGATCGGATTTCCGGGTTCCAGTGGAAGTGGTGTCCACGCCCACAGAAAATAACGTTTTAAACGGTTATTTGTCAAAAATAACGATTTTAATCGGGATTTCACATGCAATTTAGTGGGCTTCTGTGGGCATCGGATTTTGACACATCGTTTAGGTAGTTTTTCGCAAGAAACGGGCAGGAAATGCCCTTGGCTGCCCGCTATTGAGATCACGTCGGAGAATTCGCATTTGTAACAGGTTTTGAACAGTTTTTCAGGTAATCGGAAAAACTTTTTTCGTAATTGCGTGCGTGTCAGAAATTGTTCACACAGATTTCACGAAAATATTCCGGACACGAAAAAAATATTTTTCTTGGATGGGCTCTACCGGAAATTTTTCACCAAGGTCGTACGAAAATATTCCGGACACGAGACGTCAAATTCCGGAAATTTATTTTTCAAATTCTTTTCAGTGAAACTCTTCGAAAAGGAAACGTATCTCCTGAATTTTTTAAAACAAAAAAAATCAGAAATTGGGAATCTTCTCAAGCGAGATATCCATAACTCCGCGGTGCACACGGTAGCGGCTGTGGATCACATCGATAGGTTGGTTCAGCATGATCGCGGTGGTGCGGTTATCCACGCAGATGCGCACGGTATTGGGCTGGATATCCGCATACGGTGCATTCACCGTGTCAGGAGGAATCGTGGCGGTGATAAAGATATGCTGCTCTGTCTCCACCACTTCGTACGGGATATCGCCCCCATCATCATTCCCGCTGCCCGGAAAAGATTTCGGATCGCCATTGACATGCCTTGTTACGATGGTGTAGCCAATAATGCGGGCATGCTGGGCCTCAGGCATGTTCCGCACGATCTCATCGACTATCTTTGCCATGTTGTTGAAGACATCATCATAGGGATTGGAGGAGTTATTCGGCATGAACACCTCTGAGTGTAAACCGGTCTTTTGATCGCGTAATAATTTCTTTTTTCCCGAACCTGCGCAGGATCTCCCGGAGTTCATCCTCCGGGCACCCGGTGACCCCGGCAAGTTCTGCAAAGGTCAGGGAATCATGCGCTAGAGCAATCACTACAGTAAGTTCTCGTTCGCTCCTGAATAAATCCTTGTGGTTGCGGGCAATATCGTTGATCTTTATCTCGATGTCATGGTTGATCTGTTCGAGGTTCGTGAGCAGCTGGTCGTGTGACTTGATCATCTGTCCGAGTATCGTGACCGCATGTCGCACTTCCTCATCTGCTGCGTTCTGTTCAGCCTCAACCGCGAGCATCATCCCGCTCTGCATGCTCCGCAGGCTGACATCAACAAGAATGTCATTTGCGAGATAGTAGTACTTGCGCCGCCGGTTGTCCATCTGGCAGGAAAGGATCGCTTCTCTCTCCATCATCTGGAGGTGCTCGATCACTGCTTTTGGTGAGAGGACAAGTGTGTCCGATATCTCGGTAACAAAACAGGGTTTCTGCCGCAGCAGTTCGATGATCCGCCGCCGGTTCCGGTTACCGAGGATATCGAGCAGCCGGGCAACCTCAACTACGTCATCCATATTTACATAATGTTAGTTTTTTAAATATTTAAACTCTTTAAGAAATGGTTCTGGTGCGTCTTAGTGACTTTTAATAAATGCACCATTGGTGTTGCATTGCGTGACTTCTGGAAAAGAGTTTGTAATTTCTTTAAAAGTCAAAATCAAATGGAAAATAATAAGACATCAAAAATAGATTTTCCAAGTAATCATATGCCAACATCTGAAAGAAAGAGGAACTATTATAATACATGGGGGGAAGCAAATTCCAATCGAAGAAGTGGGGAGAGGATATACCGAAGACCCAGAGAAGGATATTACATTGTAAGACCGAAAAAACGGAATATCTGGGATTTTTTTTAGGTAACTATGCCAACTTTTGATGATTTCCTTTTTTGGCATGGACTATATCTTGAAACATTAGAGACTGAGGAATTTAATGATCTAAATTTACTGGTAGAACAACTTAAAACAAAAGCTCAACTAACGCAGCAATTTTCAGATGATGATGAATACCTTTTTTATTCGATTGTTAGAGAATGCTATCAAAGGACCAATCAAAAATTGGCAGATTTGATAAACAAACGAATTACTGAGCGTAAGACAAGAGGACAAACGTTTGCTGAGGAACAAAGTAAAATTGTGCATCTTTTAGATTCTAACGATAAAAATGATTTAGATATTGAGGAATACATCGAGATTAACGATGAGATATTTACAATAGCCTCAATTGTGGTGGATAAAATTGGTGTTGAGAAATTTAATATTTTAATTGCGGTATTAGGTATAATAATTGGTTTTTTATTGGGATTATTTGGGAGTTGGTTATTAAAACTGTGGGGATATTGCTAATTATTTCCCACTTGCAAGTCCGATCATCGTCATCCATCTGTTTCCAGTAAGATCGATCTGAATCCCTGCCATCTCAGCAGGAGTTAGCCCACCGATTCCCTGGTGAGGTCGGATGTAGTTGTAGTATGTCTGTAATCCGGTGACGAACTCCTGTGCGCCAACGGAGCTGTCAAGACTTCTCATAACTTTTGTTCTTTCTCGGAACGTGCCATTTAAGCGTTCGAGAATGTTGTTATTAGGTTTTGTCTCAAAATCTTTGAGCCTGACATGCGGGTTCTGGATGCGTCCAAGTCCGTAGAACTCTGCCTTAATTGCATCGTTGTAAGCCAGTAATCCATCAGTTACGATTGCATCCGGTTTAATATCCGTGATTTCTTTTGCTTTCTGTAATGGCTTGCGTGCATCATTTACAAACCGGCTTTCTGTAACTTGGCAGGCAAGGAGATACCGGCTCTTACTGTCCATCAAGTTCCAGATCCACTGGTAATACCGCTTCTTATCCTCTTTCTTGATGAAAACCGTTGTTTCGTCGCAGTGCCAGATGTTTCCGACATTTACTTTGTTCTTCTCAGCATATTTACCGAGCAGTCCGAGATACTTCTTGATCCACCGGAGAATCGTTGTATGGACGACTATAACCTTATGGAACTGCTTAAGATGATCCACAATCTTTCGGTCTGACAATCCCTTAAAATAAAGATCAAGCGCGAGCGTGATGCTTTCGGGAGTGTGTTTCATCCTGTTGAATCCAAGTTCACGGGTAAATCTGTGCTGGCAGTCTTTGCATCCATAGACTTGAACCTCACCGCGCTGATTCTTTCGCTTGCCTCTGCTGATAACATTCTCACTCTTACAGTACGGGCAGGTGATTTTTACTTCAGCACGTGCAAGCTGCTTCTGTGTTGATTCCTGTTCTATGTCGGTCTTTAATTTCAAGCTGAACTGAACAGCGTAGATGTGTTTACAGACGACGTTTCGAGTTGTATGATCCGGGCAGGTACACGACCAGTCATGGATGTGTTGGCTGTCACGACCTTTGATGAATTTGCGCGATACTTGATAGTAAGCATCCTTTGATTGGGATCGGACATCCCATTCGTTTTTGCCGGTCTGGATAATGGTTTCCGGTTCCGAGAGGATTTTCAATCCCCTTAATTCTCTTGGGTTGGTTAGTTGGTGCATGTTTTTTATCTCCTTATGTATCCTAACGTAGTTATTATACATTATAATACGTTATAATACATTATAAACCTATCGGATACAAATGTATTAGAAAGTATTAAATGTACTAAAAGCGTATCCTTATTTCAGATTAATATGAATGGGATACATTCCGCTACACTAAAAGTAATCCAAGGTGGACGAATTACGATACCCCAAGAAGTACGGGAGATTGAAAACATCCATGAAGGAGATTACGTAAAGATTACTATTGAGAAAATTGAAAGAAATAAAGGAGTTGTTTAGATGGAAATGAAAATTAAGAACGGTGCATTTTATGTCATGGAAGCCGGAGAAGAAAAAGCACTATATGATAGTGTTCCTAACGCCATTGACGCATTAAAAACAATTGTTAGCCAAAAAAGTGATCTAGATCCAAAGAAAGTTAACATTTTTATGGTTAACATTGCTAAGGAGAAATGGGAAATTGTGACCATCCCATGGGCAGAAATTGCAATGGAACTATTAAAGAAGAAATAACCAATCACTCCCGCGGGAGAGAAAAAGAAATTAGTATTAAAAGGAGGGTTTAAAAAATGGAAGTTAAAATGATTCCGATTGATAAAATTAGACCAGCGCCATTTCAACCAAGAGAACTTTTTGATAAGGAGAAAATTACCGAATTAACCGAATCCATAAAAGAGATGGATCTAATCGCCCCAATTGTCGTACGAAAAGAGGGAGATACATATCAGATCATAGCTGGGGAACGCAGATGGAGAGCATGGCATGGCACCGGAAGAAAAGAAATTCCAGCTATAATTCGTACTTCTAGCTCTTTTGAAGCCATGGAATTAAGTCTTATTGAAAATTGGCAAAGGGAAGATCTTACAGGTCCAGAAAAAGAGAAATTCGTATATCTACTCTGGAAAGACGGAACTAAATTAGGCAGATATAAAAGCATCCCTGAGATGTCCAGAAAGACAGGTATCTCTACGACCACACTTGGACGTATGATTGATGCGGGAGATGAGAAATATGCAAAAACGGCAACAGCTGAAGTAAAAAAAGCAACGGCACGTGATTTAGCTGAAACTCGCTCCCTCCAAGAGATTGCACCAGATATAAGGCAAGAACTCTTAAAAGTCAGAGTGGAAAAACCAGAAAAACTGACACAGGATGCAATGATAGAGGTGGTTAAAGCCGTTAGAGAAGCGCCGGAAGAAACACGAAAAGATGTTGTTAAACTTATTGCAAACGATAAACTTGAACCAAAAGAGGTGGGAACCTTTGTCAGAGTCCTTAAAGAATCTCCGCCAGATTTAAAAAAGAAGTTGATTTCACAAGAGATTACTCCACAAGAAGCTGAAGAAGTTAAAATTTTCAAGACACCTGAGCAGAGGGGGCAAGTCTTGAAAGAACGCAAGATGCTCAGGAAAGATACAGAGAAAGATCTTCGAAGATTCAAGGACGCCCGGGTAAAACAAGCAGAAGCATTAGAGAGAGGGGAAGTTGTTAAAGATCATCTAACGAGATTAGCACCTGGAGAAGTTGATCATAACGAAATTATCCTAAAGCGATATCAGGACACTTATTTTAAAGTAATGACTTTCAGGGCTGATCATATCAAACAAATAGAAGATATAAAAGTTAAAAAAGCCTGCATCGACTACGTTAAGAAAACGTATGATACATGTGTGAAGGTTTTGACTGAGTTAGGGGAAATCACAGTGGTATAATTACAAAGTAATTTTTAGTGTCTTTATGAAAAAGTGAAGCGCCCTCTTTTTTCAGGCAATGAAAGTTCCATCTTAATTTTTATCTCCATTTATCGAGGTTGCCCGCAGGAAGGGCATGACACCCAATTTTCTTGAACATTTTGACCACAATTTGTACACCTTGGAACATTACCATCCTCAACTCGATCTCGAAGTAATCTTAAATCACCCATTAATTCTCCCGGTTTAGCTGCAGATGGGAGTGTTTCATGGTAAGTGGATGCTTCTCTCATTACACTTTGTCCAGATTTAATCCAATGTATAACTCGTTGAGCGGTGATTTGTTCTTTCTCTGTTAAATTAGGTCGATAATAGGTTCTCATTTCCTGGTCGAAAAAAAGAGGTTGTATTAAATAATTCGCATAAAAATTAGCGATGGCAATTTCCCATTTTTGATAGGGATCGCCTTGAAGTATCCCCCGCTCATCTTGATGTTTGTAAAAAACTAAAAATTGCCTTCTCCAATATTGAATACAGCGATACAATTTTGGATAATCTTCTCTCTCCAAACCTAATGCTATACCAATATCTCCGATTGAAGAAACTCCAGCATCATTATGGGCGCGTAACCAATCGGCTAATGCTTTGCATGTTGGCGACCATTTCATTTTCATATAATAGGTAACATTAACGATTGAATATTTAATTCTAATCTATGCGCGGTGTGAAAGTAAAAAGTCAAGCAAGTCACGCAATGCACCATGCCACTTTCTAAGTCACGAAGTCACGTTAATGCACCAGAACCTAAGAAATGGTTCTGATTAGTTCGCGGGACTTGAAGACTTTTTGATTGCGCCGATAAATGTCGGGACTTTTGTTATTTAAAAATTAGGTTGATGGTTTATACGTGGTGAAAGGTTTATTGTGCAGGAATGGGTAAGACATATTTATTGAATTGGTGTAAAAAGTCATGAGATATCATGCAGAAAGTGTCTTCCGTTCAATCCTGACACTGGAATTATTATTGATATTTTTACTGATATTTTTACAGATAAGTGGATTCGTAAACCATCCTGCCCAGCCGGTGTCTATAAACCCAACAACTCCACGTATCGTAAACGCGACGGGGGTTCCTACTCCGAAACTGACACCAACATCCACACTAACACCAACAGGATGGTATTATGATCCCGAAAAAGGGTATTATGTAAAAGGTTCTGATAAGTAAGCAGTGGGTTGATACGTTTGGATGTTGTGATACGTGGCGGTTGGCAGAGAATAAAAACGGTCACTACAAATAACGTGTGAGGGGATTATCAATCCATAAGAAAACCGGGATGAGCGTCACGGGATTCCCGGAATATATTTACAGGTTTTTTCCTTTTTCGACAAGCGTGTCCATCTGGGATTTAATACCTGCAAATACCTGTTTCTCCGACGCGAGAGATAGTGACAGTTGATCAAGTTCGCCCCTCAACCGGGTGACCGTCAGTCGCTGGGTTTCGAGTTGGCTTTTCAGTGCAATGCTTTGCTGGTATGCGGCAGAAGACAATGCACGGTTCGCATAGTTGTTATTGTACGTGTCGACCAGGTTGTTGTAAGTTGACAGAGCTGCGTTGTATTCCGTCACCTTCGCATTGTAATTATTCGTGAGGGTGGTAATCCGTTCGACTTCGTTGTTATAGTCCTGCATCAGGTCAAGATAATCCTTGAAGTCTTTCGGGTTTGCGAAAAATATGCCCTGGTAATAGCCCGGGTTGTTGGGTACAAGGTAACCGCCCGTCGTTTCCATCGCGATCCATGTACCGGGAGAATACTGCGCGAGCACCCACGCGTGGTTGTAATCTTTTATGTCTGCATAGGGCTGTTCGATGTTACCGGCAGCGATCTTTGCCTTCATCCCCCGGGTTTCGACCATGTTCCAGACGTCCTGCGCCATATCAGCACAGACATAGAAGTCAGGGAGGCTGTAGGTATGTGTCGCATGGTACTCCTCAACGATCTGCCGGAGGATCCGGATATTTGTGTCTGCCGGACTTTCAACCGATACATTCACAGAGGCGTGAGAGCCTGCCGGGATTGTCGCGGTGATGGTATATGTCCCGCCCGGTAACGTTGCATTCCCAATCGCGAATGTAAACGTGGTGTCGTTATTGATCCGGGTTTCAAACCGTACTGGCATAAACCCGGAACTGCTGTCAGCCCGGCTGAGCACAAACGTCACGTTCGGGTTTGTTTTTGGGTGAGGACGGACCGCAGTCCCGAAAATTTTTATCGTCTCGCCCTGTTTGTAGAGACACCCGGTCAGTGTGGGTTGTACACTTGCATTCTGGCTGGCTACGCAATCAACCGATACGAATGGGACAAGGTTATCCGAGAGGTCTGCCGTGATATTTGTGGTCTGCCCGGTGATGACAGAGACATTTGAGTCCCATGGGGGATACTTTTCGTACCGGAGTTCGATCTGACGGGTCCCTGCAGGTATCGCATGGATCACTGCGGGTGTTGTGCCTTTGAACTCGCCATCAAGATAAATTCCTGCACCGGAAGGATCGGACTGGACTGACAGCGACCCTTGCGAGAGCAGGTACTCGGTACAGCCAGAGACAAGCACGCATGCGATAAGTATGACGATGATCCAGTGTCTTTTCACGCTATAGGAAAGGTGACAGGAGTGAGGACATAAAGGTATTGAAATTTTTTTGCGGTATCGTGAAATTTGCAATGATCGTTTTTTTCTGGATTTTTTAGTTTCTTCATTAGAGGGAGATGGTTTTTATTTTAATCCTTTTTTATTGCCAACCATTATCACTTCAGCGGACCAATTAACTAGTGGTGATATCTTTTGGAAAGACAACCCGTTCAATCCACAATCCTGAGGTCCGTAGGATACGATACCGACAAAAAGAATATGGAAATTGAATTCCATTCAGGACTCATTTATCAATATTCGAGTGTGCCTTCCAAAGTATACGCAGACCTTATCAGTGCCCCGGCAGTTGGCAAATTCTTCTCCGACAAGGTACGAAACCGTTTCCGCGCAAAACAACAAGTCTGATGCAAACCCGGATTATTACACACTTCTTTTTTCATCGCATACGTTCATATCGCACGGATCTGTTGATTCCCGTGAAAGTAGTGTACAGTCAATCCTGTGTATGAAAAATTTCCGTACAGTCAAAAAAAATAAAACGCCGAAAAAAAGATTATTCAAACAGCCGGTAGTTCGGCGCTTCATCGGTGATAAGAATATTGTGCGGGTGGCTCTCGGTCATGCCAGCATTTGTGATCCGGATAAACCGCGCCTTTGTGTGCATCTCGGCAATCGTCTTTGAACCGGTATAGCCCATCGCCGATTTGAGCCCGCCCACGAGCTGATAGATCACTTCGCCTACGTGCCCCACGTACGGGGTGACGCCCTCCACGCCTTCAGGAACAAACTTCGTGCTGCCGATCCCTTTCTTCTGGAAGTACCGGTCGCTTGATTGTCCCGTGCTCATGACACCGAGCGATCCCATGCCCCGGTACTGCTTGTAGCGCCGGCCCTTGATCGTGATCACTTTTCCCGGGGCTTCATCAGTGCCCGCGAACATGCTGCCCATCATCACCGCATCGGCACCGGCAGCGATTGCCTTTGCCACATCTCCACTGAACCGCACGCCGCCATCAGCAATGATCGGGATGTTCGCGTCCTTTGTTACATCTGCAACCTGAGAAATAGCGGTTATCTGCGGCACACCGGTACCCGCGACGATCCGGGTCGTGCAGATCGAGCCGGGACCGATACCGACCTTGATCCCGTCCACCCCGGCGCCAAGAAGCGCCTCGGCAGCTTGTGTCGTTGCGATATTCCCTGCAATCACTTCTGCCTTTACGCTGCCCTTGATATCTTTTACCGCCTTGACTACCTTCATGTTGTGCCCGTGGGCGCAGTCCACGACCAGGGCATCGACCCCATTTTCGTCAAGGAGCGTCGCGCGGGAGAGATCGAACGGGCCGACTGCCGCCGCCACCCGGAGATTCCCTTTCGAATCCCGGGTCGCGTTCGGGTACTGACGCTTGTCGAGGATGTCCTGCATCGTAATGATCCCGATCAGTCTGCCTTTTTTATCCGCAACCGGCAGGCGCTCGATCTTATTCGTGTACATAATTTCGAGCGCTCTCTCTGCTGTGATATCCTCGGCAGCGGTGATCGGTTTTTTGGTCATAATTGCAGTGATATCCTCTTCGCCCCGGCGGGAGACGATCGCACGGACATCGCGGCGCGAGACAATACCAATGATCTTCCCTTTGTCGACAACGGGGACCCCGCCGATACTGTGTTGGTTCATCAGCCGTTCTGCATCAGACACCGTTGCACTCTTCTCCACAAAGAGCACGTCACGCTCGATCAGCTCTTCCACCTGTTTGACGATGATGACCTCTGCCAGTTCATCTTCGGGTGTCATGTTCCGGTGGATCACGCCAATGCCGCCTTCACGGGCGAGCGCGATCGCCATCATCGCCTCGGTCACGGTATCCATCGCGGCGGAGACGAGCGGGATCTTCAGTGCGATCTTCTTTGAAAAATGCGTATACGTTTCCGCTTCAGCGGGTTCGAACCATGACTCCAGCGGTTCGAGCAGCACATCGTCAAAGGTGAGGGAGAGTGGGACATCCAGTTTTTCAACGTACATTAATTCACCTGATCCGGGCAAGTGCGAGGTTGATGAGATCCTCACGGATGGTCGCATTCCGGTTGCCCCCGCAGACCATTCCCCGCACGCCAATAATATCCGGGTTGATCCTCTTTAACGCATCAAGGTCCTCGAACTTCAGCGAGCCGGCGAGTGCCGTCCCGAGCCCGAGTTGTTTATTCTGGCTGACGAATGACCGAAGTGTTTCCTCGTCCATGAACGAGAATGTACTCCTGCCGTCTTTTACGCCGGTATCCAGCATGGCGATGTCAGCCCCGCATTCAGCCACAACCGGCGCCATCGCAAACGGGGAGATCGAACCCATCCGCTCGTAATCCGAATACCCGGAGATAACAACGGATTTTTCCGGGAACTCGTCTTTGACTGCCTTTACGATAGCGCTGATCACGTCGCGGGCACGGTCTGCTCCATCAAACGCGAGCCCGATCTTTATGTAGTCAGCCCCGGCACATGCAGCCCCGTAAGCGGCAAGCGAAGCCCCGCCGGGCTTGTACGGGAAGTCCCCGATCGCTGCACTCACGGGTTTTTTCGCAAACGCTTTGATCTCGCGAATGACCCAGGGAAAGTTGGCGCCCAATGAGCCTTCAGACGGTTTTTTGACGTCTATAATATCAGCGGCACCAGAAAGTCGCGCCTCTTCGATGCTGCTGGGGCTGACCAACAATTGCATAAAGTTTAATGATCTTTTACACTAATAGTGATTGCGTTACCCATGGAACTGGTGCTTGCGATGGATTTGCGGCGCAATTTGGTCGTACACGGCAAATCCGGTTTACGTGCGACCTATAAACCGCTGGACTGGGGCACATCTCCGACGGCAGAACCGCTGGGCTACGTGCGGGCGCTCGCCCCAAAATACCTGTACATCGCGGACCTCGACCGGATCGAGGGCACTGGTTCGCATGATGCAATCATAAAGAAGTGTGCGGATGAAGTGGATTGCTGTTATGTTGACCGCGGCTGCACCTCGCCCGAAGATGTGCTCGAAGTTCGCAACATCGTAAACATTGTCGGTACTGAGACCGGGGGAAGCGATCTCTCACGATACTCGCATGGTTTTTTGAGTCTTGATGTGAAAGAGGGGAAGGTCATCCCATTCAGTGCGGATCCAGTGCAGCTGCTTTCTGCCGCAGGGCAATGGAAATTTTCGGGAATTATCATTCTCAATATCGGGGCAGTCGGAACAGAGGGTGGCATTGAATTGCCGCTGCTCAATAGATGGCGGGCTGCATACGAAGGGCGCTTGTTCTATGGGGGCGGGGTTGCGACAATTCAGGATCTCGAAACGATCAGCCGGGCGGGATTTGACGGCGCCATCATTTCCACCGCGCTGCACCGGGGTGCCGTGCCGCTGGAATGGATACGGAGGGGATGCTGTTGCTGATTACGATTGAAGGGATTGACGGGACCGGGAAGAGCACGCTGATTGCTGCGTTGAAAGAAAAACTCGCGGACCTCGACCCGGTCTTTACCCGGGAGCCGGGCGCTACGTGGGTTGGGGAAGCGGTCCGCAGGGCAATAAAAGAACAGACGGATCCGGTGACCGAAGCGACACTCTTTGTCGCCGATCATGCCGCCCATCTTGCGACACTTGTCCGCCCGGCACTTGCACAAGGGAAACTTGTGATCTCAGACCGGTACACGGACAGCCGGTACGCGTACCAGTCGGTCACCCTTGATGGAATCGTTCCCCGGCCGATGGAATGGTTGCAGGCGATGCACAACCACTGGTCGATTGTTCCGGATAAGACGTTTTTACTTGTGCTCTCTGTTGATGCCGCACTCGCCCGGCTCTCGGAAAAAAACGGGAGGGAGCATTTCGAAAGGCGCGAAGTACTCGAAAAAGTGCAGAACAATTACCTGGAATTTGCGAGAAACGAACCGTCGCGGTTTGTGATCGTCGACGCACAAAAAGAAAAAGATGAGATTGCAGCGTTTGTCGCAAACGCAATCCGGCTTACTTTGCAATCGTCACGATCACGTCGCCGACCGTGAGTACGTCCACTTTCGCACCCTCTTCCATGTAGGAGTACTTCGGGGCAAAGGCGTTTTCCGGGATCTCAACCTCTTCACCATCGAGCGTGATCGTCTTTGGCGCGTGTGCGAGTTTTTCGGGTGAAAGCGCCGTGATTGCGTTCATAAACGCCGGTGCCTGCTTGCGGAATGCCGGTCCGACAACCGCACGGTTGAACTCAATATCGGAAACGACCCGGTCGAGTTTTGCCGTATCGGTCCGCCAGTGGACATCCGCATTAGTCGTGCGCCCGGTGTCGCCTTCATCATTCACCGTGTGTGGCGCGTAGACGGTGACCTTCCCGAGCGGCGCGTTCAGTGCGAGACCCTGGTCGTGTTTGTATTTCCGGACTTCAGCAACCACCTTTACGAGTAAGTCCCCTTCTCTTCGTGCGGCATCGTCATCGTACGTGAACGCGACCCACGGTTGTTTGTGCACGCTCCCGCAGTCAAGATACGAGAAACATTCCTCGGCAAAGTACGGGGTGAAGGGTGCAAGCATGCGGCAGAGCGCGTCATACGCGGTGTGGAGGACAAGACACGCGCTCTTCCGGGAACCATCGTGGGTGTAGAGCCGCCCCTTGGCAAGCTCGATGTAATTGTCGGCAAGTACCTCCCACGCAAACTCGCGGATCGCTTTTAGTGCAGTATCGAACTGGTAGCGTTCCATCGCGTCATTGACGGTGCGGATCGTGTCCGAGAGCCGGACGAGGAGCCAGCGATCGGCAAGCGCAGTAACGTGAGCGTCCTTGTCCATTCCGTCTTTTTCCAGCTGGATCAGGACGAACTTTGCGATGTTCCACATCTTTGTCTGGAACCGTGACGCAGAGACCACATCGTTCCAGTTGAACATGATATCGGAACCGGTTGCCGCCCCCATCGCCCCCCACTGCCGGAGCGCATCAGCGCCGTACTTTGAAAGGATTTCCTCGGGCACGATGATGTTGCCCCGGCTCTTGCTCATTTTAAAGCCGTCCTCCCCAAGCACCATGCCGTTCACGAGTATCTCATCCCACGGTTTCTGCCCGGTCAAAGCCACTGCACGGAGGATCGTGTAGAACGCCCATGTCCGGATGATGTCGTGACCCTGCGGGCGGATCTGCGCAGGAAATATCTTGGGCGTCCCGCTGCCATCCCAGCCGGTCACGTTCAGAACAGAGATTGATGAGTCCATCCACGTATCCAGCACGTCCTCTTCAGCGGAAAACTCGTTGCCCCCGCACTTCGGGCACGGGTGTTTTGGTTTTACGAGCGTTGGGTCGACTGGTAAATCTTTTTCATCCGGTACCACCCTCTCGCCGCATTTTTTACAGAACCAGACCGGAATCGGGGTGGCAAAGACCCTCTGGCGCGAGATGCACCAGTCCCATTCCATCTGCTCCACCCAGTTCTCCATACGGAGGAGCATGTGTTCGGGGAACCATGTGATCTGGTGTGCAGCGTCAAGGATCTCCTGTGGTTTGATCTTCACAAACCACTGGC
This sequence comes from uncultured Methanoregula sp., assembly GCA_963676405.2. Classification (GTDB taxonomy): domain Archaea; phylum Halobacteriota; class Methanomicrobia; order Methanomicrobiales; family Methanospirillaceae; genus Methanoregula. Next base: position 171,950 of record CAXXQB010000025.1, on the reverse strand, counting down.
GCTCGGAGAGGATCTCGATGGGCGTCTTGCAGCGCCAGCAGGTGCCGACACGCTGCTCCAGTTTTTCCTGCCGTTTCAAGATGCCGGACTCCTTCATTTCGGCAAGAATAGCCTTCCGACAGTCTGCCGTATTCAGCCCGGCGTATTTTCCAGCGATCGGTGTCATCCTACCCTGACGGTCGATCGCTTTTCGAAGAGCCAGGTTGTGCTGTTTCCACCAGTGAACATCCTGCTTGTCCCCAAATGTACAGATCATCACCGCGCCGGAGCCGAACACCGGGTCAACTGCCTCATCCTGTACGACCGGCACGTCATGCCCGAACAGCGGGACTTTCATCGTTTTCCCTTTCAGCGCGTAGTACCGCTCATCATGGGGGTGCACTGCTACTGCAACGCAGGCAACGAGGAGCTCGGGACGGGTTGTTGCAATCTCCACGCCGTCAAAATCAAAGTAGTTAAGCTGCGTCTCACGGTCTTCATACGCGACTTCGGCAAACGCAATCGCCGTCTCGCACCGGGTGCAGTAGTTCACCGGGTGTTCGCTCTGGTAAATGTACCCGGATTGCAGCATGCGTAAAAACGAGAGCTGGGTCTTCTCGTAATACGCCGGCATCATCGTGATGTACTCGTTTGACCAGTCTGTCGAGAACGCCATCTTCCGGAGCGTGAGCCGCATCTGCTCTATATTTTTTATTGTAAGCTCGCGGCACATCTTCCTGAACTCTTCGCGGGAGACATCGTTTTTTGTAATGTGATTGAGCTCTTCCACTTTCACTTCTGTGGGAAGGCCATGGCAGTCCCAGCCTTGCGGGAACATCACGTTGTAACCCTTCATCCGTTTGTATCGGGCGAAGAAGTCGATATAGCACCAGTTCAGGGCGTTCCCTATATGGAAATTGCCCGTCGGATAGGGAGGGGGAGTATCGATCACAAACTGTGGTTTTTTCGAGTTCCGGTCAAAATAGTGGTCCTCGTCGCGCCAGGTATTCCGCCAGCGCTCCTCCACCACGGCAAAATCATAGTTTTTTGGCAGTTGATCAGAGGGTACCATTCCGTAAACGATTGGTTGTGAAATAAAATATAGTGATCGTATCGACCGGCACTGTTACACGACACAACTGCATTCTTGAAATAATGAAAGCTGAAACAGATCCGGGGTGGCACCGGCTCACACCGGACACCACCAATCTGATGAGGCACAGGAATACGATAAGACTCTTGACTCAACAGGACAAATACTAGATAAATGGAAAAGCAGCGGGGTTTAGGGTACGCGGCGGCACTCGTCGGGGGTACCATCTTAATAGAACCCGTCTTTCATTCCTCGTGGCTCATCTCGAATATCCCGTTATGGCTGGCGTTCATTCAATCCACATGGCTCGTCGCGCTTATCATTATTGCCGGAGCACTTCTTCTGCTGCGGTTTTTTAATACGAAATATCTCACGTACACTTTTTGTATTCTCGCTGCCTTGTACGGTGTCGGGCTTCTCCCGTTTTTTGTCCTTGCAACAACACTTGCGATGCTCGTTCTCGGGGAACTCGTCTTCCAGACCGGCGCTGATGATCTCAACACCTACCTCTATTATGTAATTTCAACAGCATGGGCGGGCGTGCTCGTGATGGCGTACCTCAATGAGAAAGTAATCCTCACGGTAATCTTTGGTATCATCGCCGCAGTGCTCCTGAAAGTGATCCTCCTGAAGTACGAGGATTCGCTTGTCCTCGAAGGGATCGGTATCGCGATGACAATGTACTTAATTGAGGAACTCAACTACAAGGCAGATCTTCAGATGGTAGTAATTGCCGTCCTCATCGCGTTCACATTTGGGTATTTTGCTTTCCGGGCAAAGACAGCCGATCTCTCGGGCCTCTTCTCTGCTGCGCTCGTCGGTATCATCCTTATGGTCTTTGCCGATGCCCGCTGGTTTTTGATCATGCTCGTATTTTTCATTCTGGGTTCGGTCAGCACACGGTACAAATTCGAGTACAAAAAACGGATCGGTGTCCAGCAGGGGCAGAGCGGGGCACGGGGTTATCGGAATGTGTTTGCGAATGGGATTATCGCGTGCGCAGCCGCAGTGCTCTATGGTGTTTTTGTCGAGCCGATCTTTATTGTTATGTATGTCGGGTGCGTGGCAACAGCGGCAGCGGATACGATGGCAAGCGAGATTGGGGTAACCGGGGGCATCCCCTATATGATCACGACGCTCAAAAAAGTCCCCATCGGTACGAACGGCGGGGTGACGGTAACCGGCGAACTGGTCGCGCTCATCGGGGGTTTTGTGGTCTCGCTCGCCGCGCTGCTTCTAGGGGTCATTACCCCATGGATGCTTGTCATCTGCACGATTGCGGGTTTTGTCGGTACGAACATTGATAGTTTTGTCGGCGCAACGCTGGAGAACCGGGGTTTTGTTGGCAATGCCGGAACTAACCTTACAGCAACACTCTGTGGCGGGATCTTTGCGGTGGCGATGTTTTTCCTCATCCATTAAAACGATCAGTATGCCGCACCAAAAAACTGGTTATCTTCGGGGGATCAAAAGTTCTCGTGCGACTCTAGTCAGATGTATGTTTTTGCATCTCTTATGACACTCATTGGAGGATTTCGAAAAACCTCTCCTTTTTAAGAATTTTGTATTATTTTCACCGTTGTAAGTGTTTGAGTCATTTCTTCGTTAATGCAAGTTATTCGAAATCCTCATTGTTCGATGGGGAAGTTTTTATTCATCCTGCCGTTTTGATCTGTGCAGATTGTGTACTGGATGCCCGTGAAAAGTGTGCCGGAAATGGCGAAAACAAAAAGAGTGGTTAGTATTTGTACCAGCGACCCTTGCTGTCATATTCGCCGGTTACCTGCTGGATAACCATGGGACTTCCGGCAATCTTCCGGTAGAAGCATGCCTTGTATGTGGTTATGAGGGGAACAAGGATGAGCATGCCGATAAAGATCATGACTGCGGTAATCCACATCCCGTCCTGCCCGACGAGCGCCATAAACTGGTCTGGCGTGAATGCTGCCATCTGCGTCTCATTGAACGTAGTGATCGGCTGGAGTTTATCGTAGAGAAATGCTTCCCAGACGATCATGAGCGCGAAAATTATGGCAAAGCAGCATACCGCACAGATAATGAAAAACCGGATTACATTGCCTGCATTAGTAACGACAACGTTGATGCTGCGCCGGATGGAGTCCAGTACTTTTAAGTCTTCGAACACCGCAGCGGCATCGTAAAAAACGGTGAAAAACAGCGCCGGGATGATAATGACGAGCGAGATAAGAGAAAGAATGCCGATATCCGGTGTCCCGCCGATTGCAAGGGTTGCAACCATCATGAGAAGTAAAGTGACGAGCGTGACCGCAAAGACGATGACAATCTGGGGCAGCAACACCCGGAAATAATACCGGACACCTTCACGGACGAGAGCCCCAAAACCCCCTTCACCTTTTTTAATAATCCCCAGCATTCCCGCAATAAAGAGGAGGATCACGAGACTGAAAATGATGATCAACCGGCTCGCAAAAAATGTACCGCTGGTAAAAAGAAGAATCCACAGGCCTGCACCAAGCAATCCGGCGACAAGACCCGGAATCCAGAGAACCGGCAACTTTCTGAGAAGACCGAGGGCTTCTTTTAACGCAGGAAGCGCCATTATCAACGGACCCTCGGCATCGCAACAATTTCCCGTACCTGCAGGTCAAAGAAGTTCGCCGTGTGCGCCGGGCGGATGACGCAGACGGTATCCGCGCCGCTCATGGTGCCGCCAACCGCAATCACTTCTTCAGTCACGCCAACCGCACCCTGGTCTGCGGCAATGAGGACACATTCGACAGCAACTTTCAGGCCGATAGCAACAATGCGCCGGAGCGCTTCGGCAATTGCTTCAGTGCGGGATCCCCCGCTGACTTTTGGCGACCGGGAAAGTGCCCGTTCCAGCCCGGAGAGCGCGTGGGTACCGGTAACAATTTTCACACCCGCTTTCCGGAGTTCTCCTGCGGTCTCGTGTGAGAATTCCCACTCACCGGGTTTTGCAAAGCCAACTACATGCGTGACGACAATCAGATCAAGCCCTGAACCTTTCATCGCGTGAAAAAATTGCCGCGCTGTCTCACCGGAAGAGCTTGCGACCACGATCTTTTTTAATTTCAGTTCCTGTGCCCGTTCGATGGCAAAGCGTGCCGCATCCTCCGTGTTCGCGGCGCCCGGGGTATCAAAATAATAGCATTTTTTGGCGGAAAACGTCATAAGTACCTTTTAATAAGCAGGCATGAAAAACTTTGTCAGAGTGTATGCCTGCATACACAACCCCGGTTTTTCAGGCAGCAGATATGCGCAGACCGGATTATGGCAGGATACTCTTACCATCCTCTACTATTGACTAAGGAGCGTTACATGATTACTCTGGCACTGGCGGGAAAACCCAACTGCGGAAAGTCTACATTTTTTAAGGCTGCAACGATGGCAAACGCAGAGATTGCGAACTATCCCTTTACGACAATCAACCCGAACTATGGCGTCGGGTACGTGCGGACGAAGTGCCCGTGCCATGATCTTCACCTCACATGCGGGCACTGCGTGGACGGGAACCGGTTTGTCGCGGTGAACATGATTGATGTCGCCGGGCTCGTGCCCGATGCTCACAAGGGCAAGGGGCTGGGCAACCAGTTCCTCGACAACCTGCGGCAGGCAGATGCAATTCTCCATGTCGTCGATGCAAGCGGCGGGACGGACCGCGAAGGCAACCCGGTAGGTGTTGGCAACCATGATCCCGCGGAGGACATTACGTTCCTTGGTTTTGAGATGACGATGTGGGTGTATGGCATCCTCGAAAAGCACTGGACCCGGTTGTCCCGGCAGGCAGCGGTGAAAACGTTCTCCATGCACCAGGGGATTGCGGACGTCTTTACCGGACTGGGGATAACACCCGATGAAATCCGCGACGTGGAACTGGCGTTAAAAATCAATCTCGTCCACGCAAATATGGAGGATCTGGTACCGTTCTGCGCGGAGATTGTCAAAATTTCCAAACCGATGCTTGTCGTTGGCAACAAGGTTGACGAAGCCCCGCCAGCATTGCACGAGAAACTTGCCGCTGCAAAGGTTGCGTTTGCGAGTGCAGCATCTGAACTTGCACTCCGGAACGCGGCAGCGGCACATGTCATCTCGTACCTGCCCGGTGATCCAGATTTTAAGGTGGCGGAAGGGACCATGCTCTCGGCTCCGCAGAAGGCAGGTCTTACAAAGATCGCCGGAGTCATGAAAAAGAACAAGGGGACCGGTGTTCAGCAGGCAATCAACCGTGCGGTCTTCGAACTGCTCGACCGGATTGTCGTGTACCCCGTCGAAGATGAGAACCATTTCTGCGACAAGCAGGGACGAGTCCTCCCGGATGCGTTTTTAATGAAGCGCGGGTCCACGCCGCACGATCTTGCATTCCAGGTACACACCGATATCGGCAAAGGATTTTTGTACGCGGTGGATGCCCGTACTAAGATGCGGATCAAGGAGAATCACATCTTAAAAGACGGTGACATTATCAAGATCGTCAGTACAGCAAAGTAAGCGGGGCATCATGGCGCAGTGCGACGCTCGGCGCCTCTTTGTCTGACAATGACGCCGCCCTTTGGGAAAATAACCCTTTTAACGCGGATTCTCTCCCATATTTTTCCTGTTTTGACACAAACCTTTTAAACGGGTAGTGTAAACACAGAGCTTACCCGCAGATGGGAAGGAGGTGGATTCATGGGTGGAGAGATCTATCAGGCACAGGTGATCAGGAATTTCTTTGACACCATCACCGGAACCGACAGGAACCTGACACGCATCTACATGTGTGTGATGAGCCTTGCAAAACTCCGCATGGAACCGCCGGAAAAGATGGTTTCCCTTGTCGACCAGTTAAAAAAGAGCAAGCTGCACAAGGAGTTGTCGGTGGATATCCTCGACTATGTCTGCGATGCGGCAAACGAGCTCGAACTGAACTCAGTCCAGACTGCGTTTGGTGTTAAGGATATAAAAGAAGTGGCGCAGGACTTCTCAGGCATCAGCCTGGATAGCCTGTAACCTTTTTTGTTGAAAAATATGTAATTGGATGAGCCGGTTAGCAATATTAAACCAGAGACTTGGGTAACGCACCTACACAGTTTTTTTCTTTTCCTGCGTGATTTATACAATCCCGAGTGCCCGTTTGTATGCGCTGAGCAGTTTTGTTACATACGTGCGGTGTTCGTCCAGTGCCTGCTCATCATCTGGTGAGGTTATTGTTGCGACTGCATAGAGAAGGACGAGCGCATTGTCAAGTTCAAGTGTACCCGGGTCTTCAACCTTCTCTGGGGGAAGCCTGACTGCAGCAAACTGGCGCTCGGTTTCTGAGAATGACAGGGATAAATCCGCGGTTACCTTGGAGTTGTCGAGATCTTCTGCATTCGCCTTCACGATCATGAGCGCTTTTTTGAGCGCGTTAATGCTATCATTAGAATTCCCGTCAGGAATGAGAGAAAGCGCTATTTTGCATTCGTTGATTGCATTTGCATAGATCCCGAACTTGAAGGCAAAAAATGACGATGCGATCTCATGTGCGGCCTTTTCGGAAATACGGGGATACTGCGGTCTCAGTCGTTCGATATAATCCTTGAGAAATTGTTCCATCGGGAATCTGTGTCTCCATTGTCGTGCGCGGGGTGCGAGCCGTCAAGTATGGCGGAGCCGGGTGCAGGAACCATACCGGTGCCGCACCGTTCGTGCATGATTGTTAGTACTTTTGCTTAGAATCAGACATGAACATATCCCCACACCACCATAAAACCCTGATGAACACTTTCGGTTCGGTAAATCAATATGAAAGTTGGCTTGCCGACTTTCTATGAGAATCCCTTGACATTTTCATTGTGAATCTTTGTGTCCGGATAGGATCATGCCAGTTTTCAATGCAAACTCCTGAATATCACGTGTTTATATGGGAACGAAGTACCAATATTCTGACTACCGGTATGGGAATATTATTTTTTTCTGATGTGCATGCCGACGATGGGGCAATTGCAGCACTTGCTTCATGCATCCGGCGCCCTGCATTCCGCGAATCGTTTGGGCAGATAGATGCAATCATCAATCTCGGGGATATCCTGCACCGGGGCGATCATCCGAAAGAATCGATCGGGATCATAAACGATCTTGCCAAAGATTACCGCCTCATTTCGATTCTCGGAAACCACGATCACGCTTTCTTAAATGGCATTATCGTTTCCGGAAGCGATGAGACAAGCGAATCACGTCATGAGCAGTTGCGAAATTCCCCATTACTCTCTATATTTGATCATATGCCGCTTGAATGGGTGCAGGGCAGGATGCTCTGTGTTCATGGGGGGCCGTTGAATCTTGGCAACCATATCCTCAGGCTGAAGTGCTGGCAGCGGCTCTCGCATAATGTCGGCGATTCGTTTACCGGTTATCATTACACCGCGCAGATGGCGTTTGATGAACTTGAAGAGCGCGGACTGTCCTTTATGATCTGCGGGCACCAGCATACGCATATCTGCTGCCGTAAGGATACCGAGGGGATTGCCGAGTACCCACTCGTGTTCACCCCCCGGATCCTGAAGCCGGATGTGACGCCAACACTTGAAGTGGCACAGGTACCTCTTGATGTCCCAACGTTGTTCCGGATCGCTGGGTGCTATGGTGACGAACCGGAATTTGCGTACGCGGACGATTCAACGTTTTTTTATATTCGGCTCCTGCGCCGGGAAGGATGAATCAGAATCTCATTTCTGTGATGGTCTCTGGAAGTTAATCGTCGGCGGAAAAAAACCATTCACAACACATCCGGTGGAATGGTGTCCCGGTTGATGAGGTACTGAATATGTGTGCAGATGGCGATACCGAATCTCTTTTTTTGCAGTGTCATATTACCACTTCTTACCACGAGGGGATTTAGTGCTTGCAACCGGCAGGGTTGATCCCTTGCCCGTAAGTAATCCGTGAACTCCCCCCCGGAATCCGGATTATCAATACGGGGGAGCGAAGGTTTGGAGGCAATATCCCGTTTACTACAGGATTGTAAATCGTGTGGATAAAAGTGGTCATATTCAGGTTACTTTTATATACCGTGACCACAAAGTGGTAACTATGCCTCGTGCTGGCGAGGGACGTTCTATCCGAATTGATCCCGAGGTGTATGAGGCTTTGCTCACGTTGAAACGTGGCAACATGACATTCAGTGATGTGATCGCGCAGATGCTCCGTGAGTGCTATGGTTGGGCGGATGCCTTCCCCCCGAATCAGAGCGAACTTGCGGACTTTGCCGAGCTCGATGCACAGTAACGACATACTTGTGCAGCCGGAACATCAGCCCTGCGTCAAAAGCTCATAAAGACCGTACTGGACACAAAACTTGGGAAATCGCCGCAACAATATCTCAGAAAAGCATTGAACGGATCATCGGTGGTGTCGGTGTAACGTTCAGGATGATAATGCAAATGCCAAATCCAGAAAAATACCAGTGCTGGTGCGTTACCCTCACACCAGAACTTGGTCATCTCCAATAATTTGCACAGTCTCCCCTATCATCTCACCCATCTTTTTTTTCAGTTCTTCTTCAAGAGCCGGGATAGATGTTTTCGTCTTCTCGCGCCATTCAAGTAATTCTTTTTGGTTTTCCTCTTCGTGGGTACGCATGTGCTGGATCTGGGTGCGCTCGCGCTCGAGTGAATTCATTCGCGCTATGATCGGATGAGCGGCAAGGGCTTGTCCGGTTCTGTCGCATTGAATGCCCAGATCCTGGTACCTGGCGCTTGCGGACGATAGTTCGGCACTGAACTGTGTGGTGTCAGCAAACATCGAACGTTCATCCTTGTTCTTTAAAGAGATCTCGCCGTCGTTAATCATCCGCTGCGCGATCGGGCATGCGGCATTGAGCGCGGCAATGATATCGGCACCGTTCGCAACATGGTGATCTGAGAGGATCTCTATTGTCTTTTTCAGGGTGTGCATTTCTGCGGTCTCGCGTTTCCGGTTCGCAATCTTCTCTGCTTTTCTGAAGACGTGGGATGCGGTCATGGAAAGCGACGCATACGTCCGCATCATTGCATCACGTTCCTTCTCCATATCAGCGAACTGTGCCTTCTGCACCGCGAACGATTGTAACGATTCATCTTTAGACAACTGCTCCAGTTCCCGCGCAATCGCAGAAAGACGGCTCGTGATCTCCTGGATGCGTGTGTTCGTCCGCCCCTCTTTTTCGATAGATTTGATCGAATCTCTCCGCATATCGACAAGCGTAGTGCAGAGCCGTTTTACCGCATCGATACTGTCAGTCTCTTTTTTATATTTCGCAAGCGAGCCCGTCATCGCGTTGATCTCGTGACCGATTGCATCAATCCCGGTCTTTGTTGCTTTCATCTCTCCGGGAAACGCAACCATCAGGTACCGTCCCTGCCCCCTGACTGCATTCAGGCAGTTTCGCAGCATCTCTACTGATTCTGTATAGAACTCGTTTGTATCTTCAGGCAGTTCTTTTGAAAGCGAGGCATTCATCGCCTTTAAAAAAAGCGGCAGAGAATTCTTCGCAATGGTTTTGATCTTCGGGTGCGTCTCGGGATCCTGTTCAGCGCCTTTTAAGTTATTTACGATCAGCTGAAGGTTTGCAGTGGCATTCCGGATATTGCGTACCGGTGTTTCTGTTTCGTGTTTTAATGTCTCACGTGCGATCTGCTCCCGTTCATTCAGCCATGCGGGGATGTCCGTGAATGCGATTGAAAAGATTTTCTCTTTTTTTGCAGGGAGAATATTTTTGAGAAATTTCAGCATGGTTCTCTCCGTTCTTTTAAGGGTGAGAGCATTCAGCAATTCACTCCACGGATTTCAATGGTCGTCCTGCGCGATCTGGCAGAGCCGCGTGACTCCATCGATCTCATGAATTACTTTCACCACTGCGGGTGGGACAAGGTTCTCCCACGGCTCGCCACTGATCATGCGGCGCCGGATCTCGGTACCACTGTGCCGATCACGCTCGTACATCGCAGGAGACTGAACCTGTACTCTGGCTTCCCGGAAGAGCCGGACGACAAGCGGGTTGGAGGAATAGCAGAGATCGAAAGGTGGCGTCATTGACCGGACGTGTGCAGCCCAAAGCGCGTTCCGCTGGACATCTTCAATCGGGATCACATAGAATGGGCATCCTAGCGATACGAGAGATCGGGTGATCATGAGCACACGCTCCCCGGATGTGAACGGGTTATCGACAGTGTGGGAGAGCTGCGCACTCCCGACACCGATGATAATCTCATCTGCATCTTCTGCAATCTGTTCAAGGACGGTATGGTGCCCATTGTGATAGGGCTGGAACCTGCCAATATAAAATCCGCGTTTCATGCGATCCTGCTCCCGTTTGCAACCTGTGCCGCGAAGGCGCCGGCTGTGAACCCGGCATCGATATTGACAACAGTAATGACCGAGCACGACTGGAGCATGCTTGCAAGCGCTGCCCGCCCCGCTCCCATGTACCCGTATCCCGTGCTGATCGGAACGCCAATTACGGGTTTATCGACAAGCCCGGCAACAACGGCAGGTAACGTGCCTTCCCTTCCGGCACAGACTACAAAGACATGGGCATCAAGCATCGGTTTTAATGCCGGGAAAAGGCGGTGAATGCCCGCCGCACCGACATCGTATGCAGTATGAACGACACAGCCCATCTCTTCTGCGATGATCTTTGCCTCTTCTGCGACTGCGATATCTGAAGTCCCTGCCGTGATAATGGCAACAATGCCCCCCGTTGGTTTCGGTGTCGCACCTTTTTTTAATATGAGAACACGCGCCTTCTCCCGGTGCTCAAGTTCAATTCCCTGGGATTGACAGAGTTTTTGGACCTGCACAACCTGTTCAGGATTGACTCGCGTCACGACACATCTCCCTGAAACATCCGCATGCCGGATCGCAATTTCCGCAAGCTGAATAGCATCTTTTCCTTCGGCAAGTACTACTTCCGGCATCCCGCACCGTACATTTCGCCCCATGTCAAGACAGGCAAAGTCCCCTACCCGTTCGATCCTGAGCCCTTCAATCTCGCGGGCAGCGTCTTCAAGCGAGCACTCGCCATTCTTATATCGGGCAAGCACGAGGGAGAGCATATGGTTGGGCGGCATAGATGTGATAATACAGATATGGAGAGGCGTATTATAAGTTAGTTCATAGTCATGTCGTATCTCATATATGTCGCCGGGTTTGGTGCCGCTGTCGTTCTCTTTCTCTGGCTCCGCGACGCACGGATCTTTTTCAGGACCGGTCTTTCTGGCTACCGGAAAGCGGCGTACTGGGGCGTGCTGTATGGCGCTCTTGCAACGTCGGGGGTCATCTGCACGATCCTTCTTACTGCGTTCACAGAGATGATTGGAATCGGGCTTGTCCTTCTCGCGCTCTACCTGCAGGGACGGATCGAACGTGAAAAGATCTGGAAGAACGAGGGGACGATGGAACGGCTTATTGGCAGCGTACCACGACCCGGGGCGAATAAGAGATAATATCAGGCGATTAATACATGTAGGGATTTTTAGTATGCTCCAGAAACCAAGAGGGACACGGGATTTTTTACCGGATGAGATGGAACCGCGCAGAGCCGTGGAGTGGAAGTTGCGAGAGGTGGCGCGCCGCTGGGGATACCGGGAGGTCTGCACACCGGAATTTGAGGACCTTGAACTCTTCACGACACGGTCCGGCGAAGGAATCACGAACGAGATGTACGTATTCGAAGATAAAGGGGGCAGGAAACTCGCGCTTCGCCCGGAGATTACCGCAGCAGTAATCCGGATGTACATCAATGAGGCAAAGGTTGCGCCAAAACCTCTTCGCTGGTGCTATTTTGCCGACTGTTTCCGGTATGAGCGCCCGCAAAAGGGGCGGTACCGGCAGTTCTGGCAGTTTGGCGTTGAACTGATCGGGGCGGATACTGCAATTGCCGATGCAGAGACCATCATGCTTGCCGCCGATCTTCTCAACGCAACAGGAGTCACGTATGATCTCAAGGTAGGGCATCTCTCGTTCATGAAAAACGTATTGCGCGATCTCCAACCGGCAGCGCAGCGCAGGGTAATGACGCACCTTGACAAGAAGGATTTTGCCGGACTGGAAGTGACGTTGTCTGAGCTGGGCAAACCCGAACTCAGCCAGGCACTCACCGATCTTATTGGTTGCCGGACCCTTCCGGAAGCATTTGAAATTGTCGGCACGGTCCCGGAAAAGGAGCGCATCGAACAGACTCTTGCTATCCTTGATGCATCCGGGATACAATACAGCCTCAACTTCGGCATCGCGCGGGGCCTGGACTATTATACGGGCATGGTCTTTGAAGGATTCGCCCGGAACCTTGGCGCCGAGAACCAGATCATCGGAGGGGGCGCATACCGGCTCGCGCATCTCTTTGGGGGAGATGATGTTGCGTCGTGTGGGTTTGCGATCGGGTTTGACCGGGTCATGGTCTCGCTGGGCGATGTGCAGCATACAAAAGATACCGTTGTTGCGGTTGCCTGCACAAGCGAAGGACGGAACCGCGCACTCGAAGTTGCCACTGCATTCCGTTCGGCAGGGATCCGGACCGAGATGGATTTAATGGAGCGGAGCCTTGGCGCCCAGCTGGCGCATGCGTCCCGATCCGCAGATTTTGCTATAGTGATTGGTCAGCGGGAGGCAGAATCCGGACACGTCACGCTCAAGAACCTGCACACCGCTGAACAGAAAACCCTTGATCTAGCCGCGGCAATAGCCGAGGTGAACGTGTATGGTGCTCGCTGACGAGCTCGCAAAACAGCAGCGCAGCATCAGTGTCGCAGAATTTTTCGAGAAGAACAAACACCTGCTGGGTTTCGATTCTCCCACGCGCGGCGTGATCACGACCATCAAGGAAGCGGTCGATAACGCGCTGGACGCCTGCGAGGAAGCGCAGGTTCTCCCTGACATCTACATCAGCATCAAAAAGACCGGTACCGACATCTTCCGAATTATCGTTGAGGATAACGGACCCGGTATCGTCCCCGCGCAGGTGCCGTTCGTGTTCGGAAAACTTCTCTATGGATCACGGTTCCACCAGATCCGCCAGACGCGCGGGCAGCAGGGGATCGGGATCTCCGCTGCAGTGCTCTATGCCCAGCTCACGTCCGGGCTTCCCACTGTTGTCATCTCCCGCACCGGGGCAAAGGAACCTGCACACAAATTTGAGATCTTAATTAAGATTGAAACGAACGAGCCTGACATCATCTCACAGCAGCCATTCGAGTGGGATCGGATCCACGGGACACGCGTGCAGATCGAGTTCAAGAGCACGATGTCAGCAAAGAAGAGGTTGCTCGAATATCTCAAGTATACTTCTGTCGTCAACCCGCACGCGCGGTTCCGGGTCGAACTCGATGATGAATCGTTCACGTTCGAGCGGGTCAGCCAGGAAGTCATAGCCTGCCCTGTCGCAATACAGCCACACCCGCATGGCATCGAGTTCGGGCAGCTCAAACGCATGGCTGCGGCAAGCGATCTTAAATTGCTGGATTTTCTTATCGAGGGTTTCTCCCGTGTCGGCAAGAAGGTTGCACAGGATATGTGCGATACAGCGGCACTCAAAGGAACCGTGAAAGTGAAAGGACTTTCCGCCGAACAGCTGAAAATACTTCTTGCCGCAATGCAGTCTGTGACAGTTCCGGCACCCCTTACTACCCAGTGCCTCTCCCCTATTGGCGAAGAACTTATCCGCCGCGGGCTTGACAAGGAGTTCCAGATGGATTTTGTTTCTGCGCGCACCCGACCGGGCTCGGTCTACTCGGGGCACCCGTTTGTGGTCGAAGCGGCGATCGGGTACGGGGGCAGGCTTCCAACTGAAGGCAACGCTATCCTTCTCAGGTTCGCAAACCGGGTCCCGCTAATGTTCCAGCAGGGTGCATGCGCGATCACGGGATGCGTGTCGAACATAAACTGGAAATCATACAATATCTCCCAACAGGGACTTCCAATGGGGCCGGTACTCATCCTCGTCCACGTTGCATCGACAAACGTTCCCTTCACGAGCGAGAGTAAAGACGCGATCGCGAGCATTCCGGAGATCGAAAAAGAGATTGTGCTCGCATTGCAGGATCTCGGCCGCGATCTCAAACTTTTTGTCTCGCGCAGGGACAGGAATAAGGTTGCGGAGGACCGCGCGCGTGCAGTCTGTGCAATCATCCCGGAGATTGCAGCGAAGGTGAGCGAGATCGTCGAAAAACCGGTTGTCGATACATCACCCATTGAAGGGAAACTGATGCGCAAACTGATCGCAAAGAAGTGGACTCGTGACGGCAAGATTACCATTGAGCTCAATAATTACACCGGGCATGATGCAGATTTATCAGTGTATGATATTTCCGCGGACAATGGTGCGGATGCCGACCTGAAACCAGCGTTTATCTCTGAAGTGGATGGACAGTTCACAAAAGTATGGAAGATGGTGATCCCCCCGCAGATGGTGTGGCGCGTCTCCTATTCCGGGAAGGGGGGCGGGATGCTTGACATTCGCGGCATAGAAGATGGCAAGAAGATGGTGGTGGACCTCGATGTCTAAAGAGGAACTGGACAAGCGATCGATGGAGGCGCTCCTGCGGATTGCGAGTACCTGGTACGACCAGATGTATGCCGGGCAGATCCCGTCCATCTCGCTTCCCACGCGCACGAAATACAATATCGAATATGACGATGCAAGCGAGGTCTGGAAATACGGGGACAAAGAGAGCCAGCGCACCGCTGCAACCGCGAAGAGTGCAACGCATCTTTTAAAGATGGCGTACGTGATCGGGTTCATCAAGCAGCAGCTGATCGAGAACCGGTCGTCAACGCTCAGAGAGATGTATTACATCTCAGAGGGCTGGAAGCGCGCGAAGTTCGGCGCGCAGGACGAGAGTAATTTTTTAATTGAAGATCTCGAGATCATATCGGACGTGCCGCGCGAGGGGTTCCATCTCCATCCCGAAGAGAATGGCGCGTCCATTTACGGTCCGATGCGGATCCGTGAGCAAACACGGAGAGGGATGAAAACGATCCATTGCCAGGATGATGTCGGGCAGGCTGGATATACGATCCCGAACAATGTCGAGAGTATCGAGTTTGTCGACAATGATGCGAAGTTTGTGATCGCGATTGAGACAGGTGGGATGTATGACCGGCTGATCGAGAACGGGTTTGATGAAGAGTATAACGCGATCCTTGTTCACCTGAAGGGTCAACCCGCCCGGTCAACCCGGCGAATGCTGAACAAAATCAGCACCACGTGGAACCTTCCTGTGATGGTCTTTACCGATGGAGATCCGTGGTCGTACCGGATCTATGCATCGGTCGCATACGGGGCAATCAAGAGCGCGCATATGTCGGAATTACTTGCAACCCCGAAATCCCAGTTCCTTGGCTTGCAGCCCAGCGATATCAGGGACTACAATCTGCCGTCCGATAAATTATCCGAGAAGGATGTAGAAGCTCTTCATGCGGAACTCTCTGATCCCCGGTTTGCTTCCGATTATTGGAAGAAGCAGATCAATTTACAGATTGAGATGGGGCTGAAATCGGAACAGCAGGCGTTTGCGGCACGGGGGCTGGATTTTGTGACGAAGAAGTATTTGCCGGAGAGGCTTTCTGAGATGGGAGTGATTTAGGAGATTTATGGAATCCTACATTCTTGGGCTTTTTGCCAATATGTATCCGGAGTTTGAGGGGGATTACCGGGGGATTTTTATCCAGAGGATGGTACAAAAACTCGAATCAAAGGGAGTGATCGTAAAAAAAGCAGTTAAACGAGAATCCCATATGTGGGGATATATCCCATTTTATGCCAATAGTGTACGACTCTCACTTGATTCCTCCATTGATATCCTGCAAGCGCATTATATTCCCCATAGTAGTATTATTCCCGCGCTCCTTAAAAAAAGAAAACCACTAGTGTTAAAATTTCATGGCGATGATGGCAGAATATATCCATTTGAAAATATAATTAATCAGGAAATTATCCAGAAGATGATCAAAAAAGCGGATCATCTCATTACAACCAGTAATGACATCCGCGAAAAACTTATCCTGCTCGGTGCATCCCCGGAAAAAGTGACTCCAATTTGTAGTGGTGTGAATACACACCGGTTCAGTCCTGAAGAACCTGAATCAGCGAGAAATTCATTTAATTTACCTTCCACTAGTCAAATCTTCCTTTATGTTGGACGGATCCATCCATGGAAGGGCATATCAGAAATTATTTCTGCGGCTCGCGCTCATCCCGACTCCCTATTCGTAATCGCGGGTCCCGGAAAAGTACCCGCGCATCCTGATAATTGCAGATTTTTGGGCGAAATATCCGCAGAAGAGATGCCGGCACTGATCAACGTTGCGGATGTTGCACTTCTTCCATCCTATACGGAAGGCATTTCGAACTTTATTATGGAAAGTCTCTCGTGTGGGATTCCGGTAATTGCCACAAATGTCGGTGGAAATCCTGAAGTTATCCAGCATGAAAAAACAGGTCTTCTGATTCCGGTTAAAGATAGTTCGGCACTTTCTCTTGCGATATCTTGGATGAATGATCACCCAGATGAAAGAAAGGTAATGGGAAAACAGGGACGAGTTGAAATGATTACTCATTATGATGATGATTTACTTATCAATCGTTTGATCGACATTCACCAGAGTTTATTGCAATAAACTTCGAAAAACTAATTTGTTGGATATTTCAAGACACATACACGCGCTCGTTCCCTTGTGGTTGGATTGAAGATTAAAGTGTGTGAAAAAAGCACGTTTAATCAGATCCTCTCGCTTATGTATGTGGGTTAAGAACTGAAACCGGATGGATATGCCAGTATCGTTTTGTTCAGTGTGATAAAAAGGATTTGACGGATTTGGTCCGGAGGTGTCGGTATGTGTGGGATTTGTGGTTTTTTTGGTTTTCATGATGACCGTCTCCTCTCCGGTATGATGGATACCCTTACCCACCGTGGTCCCGATGACCGGGGGACTTTTTCCGATGAATATGTTACCCTCGGGCATACGCGCCTTTCTATTATTGATCTGTCAGCTCGAGGCAGGCAACCCCTCTCGAATGAAGAGGGGGATATCTGGATTACGTTCAATGGTGAAGTATACAATTTTCTCAAACTTCGGGAATATCTCCATGGTCATGATTTTTCATCGGATACTGACACAGAGGTTCTGGTTCATGCATACGAGGAGTTTGGGATTGGATTCTTAGAAAAACTGCGGGCGATGTTCGCGTTTGCTCTCTATGACCAGCGAACGAAAAATGTGATCCTTGCACGTGATCCCATCGGAAAGAAGCCTCTCTATTATTACTGGGATGGCGAACGCTTCATTTTTGCATCTGAGATTAAAGCCATTATAACCGCGTTTAAATCAATAAAAATTCCCGTTACAATATCCCCTGCTGCACTCTGTGGCTATTTAAGAAACCAGTATGTGCCGGGGGTTCAAACGCTCATCTCCGGGATTTTTAAGCTCCCCCCGGCTTCCTACCTCATTTTATCAACCGATAAAAAGACCTGTGAAATATTTTCCTACTGGCAAATCCGTGAATCAATTGAGGATAATACTGAAGACTATTTTGCAAAAAAAATTCGCGGTCTCCTGGAGGAATCAACACGGCTTCGGATGATCGCAGATGTTCCCATCGGATCTTTTCTTTCCGGAGGAATCGATTCCAGTGGGATCACTGCCATAGCAAAACAATCGGTATCCTACGATTTTCATACGTTTACTGCCGGATTTAGTGATACAAATCCCGATGTCGTATATGCACGTGAAGTTGCGGCGCAACTCGGAACAGTGCATCACGATATTCAGATTGATCCCTCCGATGTAATCCGGGATTTTGATCGGATTACATGGCATTTTGATGAGCCCCTTGGCGATGCGGCAATAATTGCGAATTATTATCTGGCAAAAAAAGCCCACGAGTATGTGAAAGTGGTTCTTGCGGGGGAGGGTTCGGATGAACTTTTCGGGGGATATACCAGCTATAAAAGCGGACAGAAATGGTATCCGTGGTTCGCGCTCCCGAAATGCTCACGATACATTCTGAATAAAATTATTTCATCGGTTCCTGGAAGTGGCAACCCTGCTAAAGATCGGTCTTTTGTGTATGCGCATTACCTCGGACAAGATTCGCTTGAGAAGGCACAACAATATTCCTGGCAGATTACCGGGATTAACTCTGATGAACTGCGCTGGCTGAGAAATAAAACCTGTTTGGGTATCAGGAATCCAGTCTTAGTTCCAGAAGGTATACATGATCCACTCAACCGGATGCTTGCCTTTGACTGCCGGAATCATTTGCCGGATCTTTACCTGATGAAAGCGGATAAAGCGACAATGGCGCATTCTGTTGAGGAACGGGTTCCCATACTCGATAAGGAACTCATCTCTTTTTCGTTTACAATTCCGCCGAAATTTAAAATATTTAACGGGATTGAAAAATATATCTGGCGAAAGGCGTTGCGGGGGATAGTCCCGCGTGAAATTCTAAATAGACCAAAAAAAGGATTTGGCGTGCCATACAGGGACTGGATCTCCGGTGAGATGCGGGAGGTTGCGGTCCAAACACTTGAAGATGGAACTCTATGCAAAACGCTTTTTGACCGACAAAAAATGAATACACTGGTATCAGATATGACCAAAAAATCCTCGGATCGTTCTACACTGGTTTTATGGAACCTGTTTGCGCTGGAACGCTGGGCGAAGGTGTTTCTTTCTGGGGATGGTCCGGAATTTTCTACAGATTGATCCCCATTATTTTATTTCGGTACCCATGTAATTTTGAACGTCCTGAACACATCGTCTCGAATCTGTTGATTGAGTCTCAGAAGTACAGCAAAATAAATTGCTGCGCCGATCAGGACCATCATGATGGTCTGGAGTGCACTCTGGATTAGTGGTAGCATACCCAGAACAAGGAGGGAAATGGTCATGACAATGGTTGCGAGAAAAATATGCCGGATTGATGTTCTTTCAAGGGAAATGGGAATTACCCTTCCCAAGTACGTGCGGGCAATAATAATACTAATAATTACATTGACGAACGCTCCAATCGCAGCCCCAGCAATGCCGATATGAGGTATAAGCATGATACAGAGGATGATATTTGCAGATATTCCAGCCAAGATTCCTGCAACCGCTTGTTTTGAATGATCGGTTGCCATTAAAAAATTCGTATACAGGTTAAGAATCGACTGAATCACCCTCATGGCGATAATGATGACAAGTGCGGTTGCCCCAGCGGCAAAGGAAGCACCATACAGGTAGTACAACAAATTATGACCAAGCAGGATACCCCCGGTAAGGATCGGGAGTGCAAAGATGAGCGAATAGGTAGTTGCACGGGAGAGCGAGATCGCAATTGCTCTTATATCTTTCTGTGCATTCCAGCGGCTTACTTTCACATAGAGTGTGTTAATTAGTGCTGTGCTGATAAACAGGGCAAAAAACGAGAATGTCCAGCACACTCCAAAGATACCGACATCGGAAACTGATAGGAAGTACGCGATTAAGATGGGACTGATATTATCGAAAATGATCGTCCCGGTACTGATGAAGAAAGCCCAGCTTGAAAAGGATAGAAGACTTTTGACGTGCAACCAGTTAAATTTTTTAAGATGGTAATCAATGAATTTCAATTCAAATACTAATTCTAAAAATAATCCAAAAACAAGCCCCCCTATTAGACCATACACCTGAAAACCGAGAAATACTGCAACGACCTGCACAATGATTCTTGTAACATTATTCAGGAGACTGACTGATGCGGCAAGTCCAAGGCGATTGCTGGCACCGAGTGATCCAGATATACTTGAAGAGAAAGTAGAGATTCCTACTATTGCAAGAAGGACAAACAGCAATCCTGAACTGTTCAGGTCCGCAAAATATTCCTGAAATATGATCAGTACGGTGCAGACGATTGCATAAAACAATAACCTGATTGTGAGATTGGCTGTAAAAAATTCATTCTGATCTATGCCAGAACAGAGACGCTGGATTGAAGCGTATCCAATGCCCAGATCAGTAAAAAAGGTCAGTATTGCAAAATATGATAAAAATAAAAAATACACTCCTAATACTTCTGCACCCACCCAGTGAGCGTAGAACATTGTCGCAAGAAATCCGATCAAGGTGATGCCTGTAGAGGAGATAAGATACATGGTTCCATGTCGCTGGACTTCAAGTTCTTTTTCGGACATTTTCTCTTCCTAGATTATTGAAATTAATAGTAATCTATTTTTAATGTAATAGTTGATTTAGAAATGATTCAACAGAAAAATATAACTACACCAATCTCATAAATGTGAACAGTGATCTCTTCATCGACCTAAGCGCTTCCCAGAGAACAGGATTTTTCATTAAAAGCCATTTTGCACGTATTTTAATATCATAGGGGTACACAAGAACCGCCCAATCTTCATGATAGGAGCTTAGTTTCTTTTTGTAGTCTTCCGGATAGTTAAGAACAGATTCGCGTCTTTCTTTTGAAAATTTTCGGTAATGTTCTTCATTTACCAGACCTTTTCTAAAGCATTCATCACCAAGGTTCGTGCCTTTATAGGGATAAAAAATATTGACACCACTTGTAGTTGGATGAACCTTTTTGTTGAATTTGATTGTATCCCAGATCATATCATCAGTCTCACCGGGTACACCGATAATATTAATGGCATTTGTTTCAATGCCGTATTTCTGAGCAAGAGAAAATGCCGAGATAATCTGATCATTTGACATTTTCCTGTTCATTATTTGGTTTCTTACATATTCATTTCCGGATTCAATGCCAAAAGAAATTCGATAGCATCCGGTATCTTTGAGCATTTTGATGAATTCTTCATCAACCAGATTTGCCCTTAAGAGGCAGTCAAATTTTAATCCAACCCGATCCTTGTATTTACGGCAGAACTCAGTTCTCCATTGTTTGTCTATCCCAAACGTATCATCCCAAATCCAGATTGTTTTTATCATCGGAAAATCTTTAACAGTTTCTTCAATTTCCCTGATACTCGATTCAGGACTTCTATACCGGGGAGTGTTGTGGTCCCGGTTATATGCTTTAGCAATTGCATGGTTACTACAGTACGAACACAAGAACGGGCACCCTCTGGAAAAAAAGAAGGGGGCAATACCATATTGGGATACTGTTTCAATATAGGGATAACTTGTTTTATCAGGGAATGGCAATGAGTCGAGATCTTCTATGAACGGTTTTAGAGGATTTATGATGACCTTCCCCTTGTCATTATAACAAAAATTATCTGTATCTTTGAAAGGTCTGTTTTGATCAACTATCTGTAGGAACTCTACGAAAGAGTACTCAGATTCACCTCGGAATATCCCGTCAAGATACGGTGCGTCTAAAATACACTCCGGGAAAATTGTTGGATGTACCCCACCACAAACTGTGATAATATCAGATTTCACTTTTTTAATACCTTCAGAAATTTCCATAACAACGTTAAATTGTGAAGAAACTGCAGTAAAAGCAACAATTCTGGGATTAAAAATTAAAATTTCTTTAAATATTTTAGAATATTCTTCTCTATTTTTTACAATAATTACTTTTACATTGTGACCTTCTTTTTTTGTCACGGCAACAATTGAGGCTAATCCGATTGAATATGTTTCCTCGTGAGTTCCATTAATATTTGTATATATAAATAAGACATCCATCTTGTATCATTTTGCAGTTGTGTTTATTAATTTTTACCAAATTGGGAGTACTATGTTTTAATATGTGCGAACTCCGAGGCAATCCTTAAAATTGATATGATATACTGTTGATATTTATGCTATCAGTAGGTACTTTTAGCCAAGGTCCTTACACGACCAATTTTTTAAAGTTAAGAAGAGATTGGAGGTACAATGTTTATCCAACGCAAAAATTACCTAAAAAAGATAGAACGAATTCGAGTTGGAGAAGGGCGCGACCTTAATAATGGATTACGACTTGACCGTAATGAGAAAGTTGATGTCTGGCCCAAACAGATGCTGGCTGATATTTTTCTGAATAAACCTGACTGGTTTTTAAGTGTATATCCAGAATCTATCCGCCTCTACGAAAAATTGGCTAGGTTTCATGAGGTAGATGTATCTGAAATATTAGTTACATCTGCTATTGATGGAGGACTCAAGACAATCTATGAGATCATGACAGAACCCGGTGATTTGGTTGGTGTTGCAGCACCGACCTATGTCATGTATCAGATTTATTCTCAAATGTTTCAAGTGCAGCTCAAAGAGATTCACTACACAAAAGAGCGCACATTTGACATGAAGCAGTTCGATGAATTTCTCGAACAAAAGCCAACGGTTTTTTTCCTCCCAAATCCTAACCAACCAATTGAGAGCTCTTTCACATTGTCTGAACTTAAGGACTTTGCCCGTAAGACACTTGCAAAGAATTGTTTACTCGTAATTGACGAAGCATATCATCTTTTTGGTAGTGCAAGTGCGGTGGAACTTATCCATAAGTACGAAAACATCGTCATTGCCCGAACCTTCTCAAAGGGATTTGGTGTTCCATCCATACGGCTTGGGTATCTCATCTCAAATGTAGAAAATATGACCATTCTCTCAAAGACCCGATTTGCACATGAGAGTAATTCACTTTCAAATGCAGTTGCCGAGTACTTACTTGATAATTATTCTATGGTTGAACAGTATAATACAGAAGTGATTAAATCGCGCGAAGAACTTAAAGTCACTCTGGCAGACCTTGGAATCCCTGCATATGGAAAGACCGGAAACTATCTTCTATTGGATCTGCTAAATCCTGCTCGTGCCAGAGAGTACGCTACAGCGTTACGTGATAAGAAGATCTATATCAAGGGGCCTTGGGCTGCACCATGGGATCGATATTTGACTATGACTATTGGCCCAATCAAAGTTATGGAACGGTTTATATCAGCGACACGTCAATTCTGTAAAAAAGGGAGCATAGTATGAAGAAAATCCTCATCACCGGTGGATTCGGATTTATTGGCACACGGATGGTTCGACATCTGCGTGACAAGGGACTTGAGGTTATTGTAATGGAGCATCCAAGCGCTCAAGTTCCGCCCGGGCTCGAAGGTGTACAGGTTCTGCGTGCTGACATTACTGATGAAGTATCGCTCGCTTGTGCAAAAATGTCTGGGATTGATGCTGTGCTCCATCTCGCAGGCCAGGCTTCCGGGGAACGATCATTCTATGAACCCGTGCTGGATGTCAAGCTCAACATTCTCGGTACTCTCAATATTATAAACTGGTGCATTGATAACAAGGTAGATCGGCTGTTATTTGCATCATCTTTTAACGTCTATGGCGATCATCCCGGATCAGAATTATACAATGAAAGCATGGCGTGCAATCCAAAGTCCGTGTATGCAACATCCAAACTGACCTGCGAGCACCTCCTCATAAACTATGCGCAACCCAAGGGTATCCGCTGGAATGTACTCCGCATGTTCAATGTGTATGGACCTGGCCAGAATATTACCAGATCTGATCAGGGTGTCGTTGGGATCTTTATGTACATGCTGATGAAGAGTGATGTCGTGCAAGTCAAAGGAAGGTTGGATCGGTTCAGAGATCTTATCTATATTGATGATGTTATCCAAGGATGGGAACGAGTTCTGCATAGTGAAGCATACAACCAGACCTTTAACCTCGGAACAGGCGTTAGTACAACCTATGATGAGTTAATTCATACGCTGGCAGAGGTAATGGGTACATCCGATCGGCTTGAAATCAGGCAGTTGGAAGGAACCCCCGGAGATATGCTGGGGAGTGTCGCTGATATAACCCGCATCAGTAACGCGGTTCATTACTCGCCACAGTACCCGCTAAAGAAGGGCATTACTGAGATGTGGGAATGGGTGCGTGAGAGTGGAAGGTTCTAATTCAATGGTACTTTGTCCAATCTGCAGGAAACCAGCATCGTCCCATCAGGTCAGGGTTCGCAGCGGCAAAGAGATGGAATTATGGCATTGTCCAGTCTGCGAATACGATTTCTTTGCCCATGATCCAACCGCAAGTCTTGTTGCCAACAAGCTCGATGAATCACGTCTCAAAGCATCCGGACTTGATATTCCCTCCCGCGATGCTGACTTTGCCAATGGTTTGAAACAATCTCGTCAATATATTGATGAATATTTCAATGTGGATGACAAAGGAGCAAAAATTCTCGAAGTAGGGTGCTCGTGGGGATATTTCCTGAAATTAGCAAGTGATGCAGGTGCATCCCCCTTCGGAATTGAAGTAAATTCTTTGAGAGCCCGGTATGTCAATGATAAGCTGATGATTCCCTGTTTTTCTGATATAGACTCCTGCGAATCCAGTGGCACCCGTTTTAATAAGATCTTTCTGTTTTACGTCCTCGAATATATACCGCAACCCGTCACCTATCTTCAGCGTTTAATCAACATGCTTGAAGAAGGTGGATCCCTTATTATCATTACGCCAAATTTAGATGATGCACTGAAGGATTTGTACCGTAATGAAGGGTTTATCAATTTCTTTTATGATGAACATGCGATCAATTACTTCTCATCACAATCGATCAGGCAGATCGTGAAATATCTTGATAAACCGGATGCCAAGATCGAGACCCGCCAAGGCTACAGCTTTATTAATCATATTAACTGGTTTTTAACGAAAGCACCGCGGACAACAAATGTTGTCGGTGGTGATAACTTTGTGAGCGATTTTACCGGATTGCTCCAGCCAGAGGATTCCCGGAGTGTTCCGGGATGGAAGGAAGAGCATTACCTCTTGGCAGGAAAACTGGCAGATTTAATCCATGAATTTGATTGCAATTATAAACACATTCTTGAGAAGCATGGATATGGAAACCAGATTAGGATTATTATCGGACAATAGCCAAAAATATTACCTTTATCTGGTGTACATGATTATATTCATACGATCGGTGTAGTTATATGAAAAACAATGTAAAAATTCTTGATTGTACTCTCCGTGATGGAGGATATTTTACGAGTTGGGATTTTGAGATACCATTCGTTAAAGATGTTATCAGTTCCCTGAATTATTCCAATGTAGATATCATAGAAATTGGTTACAAATCCCCCCCAAAAAAGTCACTCCATAAATTTGAAGGGAGGTTTAAATATTGTAATAATTCCCTCCTCGATTTCATCCCCAAAAATATTGGATCAGCCGAATATGCATGTATGATAGATGCATCTGAATATATTAATGACGGTATACCTAATTTAAAGCTTCTTGACAGTACAATATCAGAAAAGAACTCATCACCAATAACATGGATCAGAGTTGCATCTTACTATAATAATATACCACAATGCCTCCCGATGCTTTCGATGCTGAAAGATAAGGGATACGCAACCACTCTGAACCTTATGGGGATGTCTCTTCTCTCAGATGAAGACATAACAAATACAGCGAAACTTGTGGAATCTTCATCGGATATTGATTGCTTTTACATATCGGATTCATTCGGAAAATTATCTCCCTCTGATATTCCACAAATTCTTCAGCAGATTAAAAATGAATACTCAGGAAAGATGGGGATTCATACTCATGACAATAATGGTTTGGCTTTTGCTAATACTCTCTGCGCGATAGATTCAGGAATTGATTATATTGATTCTACAATAATGGGGATGGGAAGGGGAGCCGGAAATCTCCGGACCGAACAACAGCTCCTCTATATGGTGTTCAGATTAGGACAGTCTCAAAAAAATCCCTATGAACTTCTTGATGTCATAGAACGATGGTTTATACCGCTGCATGAAAAATATCGTTGGGGGTGGGATTTTACTTACATGCTCAGCGCCATGCAGGATATTCATCCCTTCTATTGCATGAACCTCCGGAGTGCCAATCAATATACAATCGAACAAATTAAATCAATTTTAAATGAGATTCCCCCTAAAAACCGTCATAAATTCACTGAAGTTGCATTAACCGCTGCAATAAGGGCCGTGATAGAAAAGCCCGGGATATCAAATGTCTCTAAAAAAGGACTTCCCTTGTTTATCCCTCATGATGAACTGTCGGTTCTGGTTATTGCAACAGGACCGAGTTCTCAACGGTATTATCCGGAACTGGCATTATTCATTCAGAAAAATCAGCCAATCGTTATCGAGTGCAACCCTGCAGACAGTAAATTTTTAGATATTGCTCATAACTATCTCGCAGTGATTCTGAACGAAGTGAGAATGAATAAAGCGCTCGCCAACACGAAACTATCAAAAATGAAAATTGTTACCGGATTGACAATGGTTTCTGACGAAATTCCATCCAACCATGAAATATCAAGCATACCCTGTCTGGTGACTGATAATGAGATAAAAATTCAGAAAAATAGTATCAGCATTCCGGCATATGACGTAGGAATGTATGCGATAGCCCTCGCCTATCTTCATAATCCGGAGGTAATTTTCTTAACGGGTTTTGATGGTTATGACGATCCGGATAATCCTCTCCAGCGGGATATGGAAAAGTTCTTTGAGGAATCTTTTATCCGATCGAAAGTGATCTCAATCACTCCAACGAAATATCCGGTGGATATCTCCCCGGTTTATACGTATATTGATTAATTATCGATGGAAGATGGTGATGGAAGGCACATTTGTCTGGAATAGATTTGAACGGTATAATGTCCAGACATGCCCGTTCGACCCCGCCTCAAGGGCAAGTATTGCAGAACAGGGCCTGTTCTCCTGCTTTGGCAGAATAACTTATCCCATTCCCCGAGGGAAAGCAGAGAAATCCTTGAATGTACCTGGGATCCTGCATCACGTGTAATCCGGATGATTCAACATGGCAATACTGGATTGATGGAAATACACAGGAAAAAAAATCCATGGTCTCACTTAAAATAGGAAATAACGAATTACAAGGGATAGACCTTGTGATCTTTGATAAAGATGGAACACTTATCGAATTAAATCCATACTGGGGGAAGGTCACCTACATGCGTGCAGACACTATTGCTGATTATTTTGAATTGAAATCTGAGCATGTCCCGGCCCTTGCATCAGTTATGGGTGTTGACCCCCATACAAACAGATTGAAAGCATGCGGTCCGGTAGGTGTAAAGAAAAGGGAGGTTGTTATGAAGGCGGCTGAAGATTATCTTTTGTCACTGGGTTACAATAATCCCCATGATCTCTGTGCTGCTGCGTTTGAAGATGTCGACAGGGTCTCTCTTGCTATTGTTGATAAGCTGGTATATGCAATCCCGGGTACAGAACGATTACTTAAGGGTCTCCATGAAAAGGGGTGTAAAATCGCAGTAGCTACATCGGATCGAACTGAACGTGCGAAACTTGCAATGAACCATCTGCATCTTCTCCGGTATATTGATATTATTGTAGGGGCCGATTGCATCGTTTCTCCAAAACCTGATCCAGAAACGGTATTTGTCATCTTGGATAAACTCAATTGCAGTCGCCTGAATACAGTTATCGTAGGGGATACTGATGTAGATATGGAATTGGGGGTTCGTTCTGGTGTCAAAGCATGTATCGGTGTTTTCTCAGGAACTGCACCAAAGGAGGCTCTCATTCAGAAAACCCCCTATATAATAAACAATGTCGGGCTGATTGAGGTTGGTGAATAATGAACAAGAGAGATAAAAAAATGAAGATTGTGGGTCTCATCCCTGCCCGGCTTAAATCAAGCCGCCTTCCGGAAAAAGCGCTGGCGGATATTTGTGGCTTGCCCATGGTTGTTCATACGTATCTGCGATCCTGCCATGCAAAATTGCTGGATGATGTATATGTTGTAACCGACAGCCCTCGGATCCGCGATGAGGTATTAGCCTATGGTGGTAAAGTACTTCTTTCCCGGCGGGAACATGACTGTGGCACCAATCGTATTGCTGAGATGGCTGAAGATATGGATTGCGACATTGTTGTCAACATCCAAGGAGACGAACCTCTCGTAAAACCGGAACATATTGATGAGGTCATAAAGCCGTTAATCCGTGATCCGTCAATTCAGGTATCAGTCGGAGTTACGCCATATCAGAAAAAAAACAGCATATCGGATATCAAAGCGGTATTGGATCTTGAAGGAAATATCCTCTATTGTTCGCGAAATGATATTCCAAGCGATGCCAGGACACCGGTCAACACCATTCTGAAAATGTGCTTTATTGTTCCCTGCAGACGTGAATTTCTCTTACAATTCGCAGCATGGAAAAAGTCTCCCCTTGAACGAGTAGAATATATTGAACATTTACGGATATTGGAGCATGGGATAAAGATGCGTGCAGTTCATATCTGGACCATGCTCACATCAGTGTTGATACTTATGATGAACTGGAAGAAGTCCGAAGACTGATGGAACAGGATACCATGTTTAAAGAATATTCCCCGACAAAGATTTCAACTAAATTTTCAAATAAATCCTGAACGAACGTGAACTATGGAAGACGGATTATTCATGTATTCCCCGCGTTATCCTGGTACTGTGCTGTCGGTAATTATTATTGCAGGGGCCTGTTCAAGGGTCTTCTCATATGTTGATCTATAATGTCCTGTCAGCAGGTAATAATCCGGCATTGAATTGTTACCGTCTGTTCAAAGGGAGACACGGGGACTGAAAAAATGGTTGATACTGATAAACGGACAATCTTACTAATCCCTGCCACAAAGAGCGATGCAACCCTTTTTTTACGGAACTACGATGCAAAAAATGTTGATTACTGGGTATATCTGGGCAAGCATGCAACCCGTTGCGCGGATATTGAAACAATTTTCGGGGATACTATAAAGAAAAAAGAGATTGGAGAAGAATTACAAAACGCTTCGAGATCACACCGGCAAAATTATATCAATTTTATCGGGAATCTCGCAAAATCCGAAAAGACTCCTTTCTGGTACCTGACATCGTTATCAGAAAAGAATCCGTATGTTTCCCAGTTTTTCCTCAATTTCTGTTATATACAGGCGCTTATCACGATAATTTCTGATAACCGGGTCACAATCTGTGTTTTTTGCGAAAGTAGCGCACTGATTAAATCCATCAAAAAAAATCTTGAGAGCAATCTGGATCTCAATATTACCTGCCGGATTCTGCCGTCCCCCGGCTTTGGGCGCTTGGCTTTTATCACTTCTTTTACTGATTAAAAACAAGGCATGGTTTGTTATCCGCTTTTTTTTCAGAATCCTGTATGCAAAAATTGATGCGAAGATTGTGCATGGGATACGAGGAAAAGAGGGAATTTCTCCCAATGAACAACCTGGAATTGTCATTCATTCATGGGTGGATCAACGAGCATTTTCAGATGTCGGAAAGTACCGTGACATATATTTTGGTGATCTGAGTAAAAGACTCGGGCAGCATCACCTGTGTGTAACCCGTCTCATTGATATTTTACCGACAATATGGTATCCCGTTGCAGTAAAAATGATGCAGTCAAGTGATGTCCGATGGCATCTTCTCGAAGAATTTCTTAACTTCTCTGATATTTTTTCTGCTCTCTGCAGAGTATATCAGCAAAGAAAATGGATTTCACGGAATTTCATTCTTTCAAATCTGGATGTCTCTGATCTTGTACATGAAGAAAAAACACAGGATTATGTACATTCGCGAGCTGAGCAATCGTACCTGCTTTATTGTGCAGGA
This sequence comes from uncultured Methanoregula sp., assembly GCA_963676405.2. GTDB lineage: Archaea > Halobacteriota > Methanomicrobia > Methanomicrobiales > Methanospirillaceae > Methanoregula. The sequence continues at coordinate 142,315 of CAXXQB010000025.1, read as the reverse complement.
AAAAAGATGAGCCGGTCCTTCGCTGCCAATTCCATCATCTATACCTTTGAAAACCATCTCTGGGAAAAGATGTTTATTACCGGAATCCGACATGGTTGCCCGGCAACAATTATCACAGGATACGCTCATTCAACCGTAAACCGGATGGATTTGTCATATTCCTTATCGCCTATTGAAAAGGATTTTGCCCCTCTTCCTGATAAAATCCTTGTAAATGGCATACGTGCAAAAAAGAATCTGGCTGAATTTGGATTTGAATCCATCCCCACAGAAATTATTGGAGCAATCCGGTATGAAAGCTTAACGACGATGCATGTTTGGACTCGTAATACGGATAACAAAAACCGAATCCTTGTCGTGTTATCGGTGAATTTTAATGGTTCGGTTGAAATGATTCTTAAATGTACGGAAGCCTTCAGGAATCTTGAAAATATCAGGGTTATCCTTAAACCGCATCCGGCCCATTCAATCTCCGATTTTTCCCATTATATTACCCATGTCCCCGTTTCATTCTCATGGTCTTCGGATCCGATTTACGAACTGTTTGAAAAATCAGATCTTGTTCTCTTTACCGATTCAACGGCATCCGTTGAAGCAGCAAATCGCGGAATCCCCGTGCTCCATATAAAATCCAATTTTACTATCGACATTAATATTTTTGAAGATACAATTACTGTGCCATCAGCGAATTCTCCGGAGCAGATCCGGTCCATCGCAATGAAAATCCTGAATAGTAATGAGTTTACATCGGATTCGACCCAAAAAGTGATCGGGGAGTTATTCGCTCCTGTGGATGAGCAAAAAATTCTGTTGATTATATCTGCTGAAAGGGTATCATGATTTTATAGGTATTTCGCAAACAGTGATCAGATGAAAAAAGTAGCAAGCCCTCTTGATGTAGTCATTTTTTGTGGGGGTCGTGGTACCCGGCTTAGTGAAAAGACTCGTGAGATGCCAAAGCCATTGATCGAACTGGGGGACTATCCGGTTCTCTGGCACATCATGAAAATCTACTCTTCGTTTTCTATTAACCATTTCATCTTCACTCTTGGGTATAAGGGAGATATGATCATTGATTATTTTATAAACCGATATCCGGTTCAGCAAAATTTTTCCATTGACCTTCACAATATTGTTCAACCCCACGTAAAGGAACCCTGGAAGATCTCTTTTGTCCAAACCGGGCGTGAATCAAAAACTGCAAAAAGACTTATTCTCTGTAAGGATTATATAAAATCAAACCCGTTTCTGGCAACATATGGTGATGGCGTCGCGGATATAAATATTGAAAAACTGATCCAACACCATCAAAAACTCCGGAAAAATCACGGAATTATTGCCACAATAACTATTACAAAACCCTATTCAAAATATGGCATAGTCAAACTCAATGGTAATCTTGTGGAAAAATTCAGTGAAAAGCCCCAGATGGACGAATTTGTTAACGTCGGGTATATGGTCCTTGAAAAGGAAGTATTCGATTATATCGATCCCATATCGGATGTTATGTTTGAAAATACGCTCGAAACGATTGCCCACGACCATAAACTCGGCTACTACATACATGACGGCTTCTGGCATGCGATGGACACATACAAGGATTATGTGGATATGAACTCAATGTGGAGAAATGATCCAAAATGGAAGATCTGGGAAGACTGAATTTCTGGAAAGGCAAACGTGTTTTTGTCACTGGAGCAACCGGCATACTCGGATTAAATCTGGTAAATCGTCTGGTTAATCTTGATGCTGAAGTCATTGCCTTAGTAAGGGACTGGGTTCCCAAAGCGAGAATCCTTGGGATCTGGTTGCAGGATTCTGGCAAGGTGGCGATTGTTCGTGGTGGACTTGAAGATTATGACTGTATCGCCCGGACACTTGCGGAATATGAAGTGGAATGCATCTTTCATCTCGGCGCCCAAACGATTGTAAATGTTGGAAACCGATCGCCCCTTACTACATTTAAAGCAAATATTGAGGGTACGTGGAATCTTCTTGAATCAGCCCGTGTTTTGAATACATATACTAACGATATCAAATGTATCTGTATTGCCTCCTCTGACAAAGCCTATGGAACAAGTAAGAAACTTCCGTATACTGAGGATATGCCCCTCAAGGGAGAACACCCGTACGATGTTTCAAAAAGTTGCACTGATCTCATAACACAAAGTTATGCATCGACCTATCAGTTACCAACATGTATCGCCCGTATGGGGAATATTTACGGTCCTGGGGATCTGAATTTTAACAGGATTGTTCCAGGGACAATTAAATCTTTAATCGAAGGTAAAAGACCATTAATCCGAAGTGATGGAAAACCGATCAGAGAATATTTTTTTGTAGAGGATGCTGTTGATGCCTACTTGGTCATGGCTGAAACAATTGAGAAGAAAAAATTCTACGGTGATGCATTCAACTTCAGTAGTGGTGAGAAGATTTGCGTTTTGGATATGGTCAGGAGAATTACTTCCCAATATGGTTCAAATCTTGAACCTGAAATTATGAATGTGAGTAAAAATGAGATAACAGATCAGTACCTCTCGATTGAAAAAGCAAAAAAGATTCTGGAATGGGCTCCAAAATATCCTGTTGATGAAGGGTTGAAACTCACTATTCCTTGGTACAAAGAGATGATGGTTGCATGATTGAAGGTGTGCAGATAGTCCCATTAAAAACGATAATGGATGAAAGAGGCATGGTCCGGCACATGATGAAATATACTGATCCCTATTTCCGTCATTTTGGAGAGATCTATTTCTCAACAATTTTTCCCGGTGCGATAAAAGCATGGCATGTGCACAGAAAGATGGAACTGAATTATGCAGTCATCTCCGGTAACATTAAGCTCGTCCTTTTTGATGCCCGTACAGATTCTGCGACGCACGGTGAAATTCAGGAGATCTGCATGGGTGAAGACAATTATGTGCTCGTCAAAGTTCCGCCCCATGTTGTAAATGGATTCAAGTCCATTGGTAATGAAAAGGCGATTGTCGCAAACTGTTCTGACATCCCGCATGATCCCAATGAGATTGAGCGGATTGATCCCTTCGATCCCTCAATCGGATATAACTGGGGAATCCAGCATGGATAAAGAGAAAAGACGGATTCTTATCACTGGAACTACGGGATTTGTAGGTCATCGGTTATTCGAATACCTGAAATCTTCTACAGACTGGGACGTTATTGGGACGAGCAGAAGCAAAGGTGATTTTGTTGATTATGCCGTTGATCTGACTGATTCTGTCAGTGTTTGCAAACTTGCGGAATTCGTTCCTGCCGATATTATAATACATACTGCAGCAATTTCCAAAACAGATGAATGTGAAAAAAATAAAGAGACATGTTATGCTGCAAATGTTACATCTACACAAAATCTCCTAACCGCATATAAAAACGTAAAATTTGTTTACTTTTCCACCTATGCAGTTTACAACACCCCAGAAGGAAGATGTGTCGAAACCGCACCGATTAGTCCCACAAACTATTATATTGGAACAAAAATTTCCGGGGAATCTTTAGTGCATGCCTCACGGGGCTCGATAATATTCCGTCCATCGGTAATTTTCGGATTCACCGCGCTTGAACGGCTTAGTAAAAACTATTTTATGCAGCTCCTTGAGAATATCCGCAATAACAAAGTAACACATTCTCCGCGAGATCAATTTTTTAATCCTATCCATGTCAACATTATTTCCGAAATCACAAAAAAGGCAGTTGAAAAAGATATCTCTGGAACATTCAACTTGGGTTCGAACGAAAATATTAGTAAATTTGAGTTTAATAAGACGATTCTACGGAGATTTAATTTCGATGAAAAATATCTTGAAGGAATAGATTCACACTCACTAGCAGTATCCCGGCCAAATAACGGTACCATCTCATCCCGTCACATCCAGAAAACCATCGGGTACAGAATACCGGATCTTGACCAAATGATCGAGATGTTATACCAGTCCACATGCAGCTACTCACTAATCAGATAAGTAAAAATATGGTTAAAGATACTCACCTCGTTTCAATCTGTATTCCCACATATAATCGGGCGGGGATGGTAGCCAAGGCGATTGAGAGCGCTCTTACGCAATCGTACCAGAATATTGAAGTCCTTGTCGTAGATAATGCGTCTGAGGATACCATTGAATCGGTAATTGCAGCCTATCATGATCCCCGTTTGAAATTTTTTAAGAATGATAGAAATCTCGGGCTTTTTGGAAATTTTAATCGGTGTGTTGAACTGTCGAAAGGAGATTATATCCATATCCTTCACTCAGACGATTACATCGATTCCCATTTTACCCAAAAATGTGTTGAATTTCTGGAAGCAAATTCTAACGTTGCGATGACATTCACTTCTGTGCAGGCAATATCTGATGTGGATCAGAGCAGTATCAGAATTCACACACAAGATCAAGTCTTACCAGCTCCAGAAGGATTTAAGGAAATTTTAAGATCCCGAAATTTGATCAGCTGTCCTTCTGTCATGATTCGAAAAGAAGTTTATAATTCCGTGGGATTATATTCTCTTGAGTATCCATATTCGGGAGATTTCTATCAATGGCTCAGAATTGCGAAGCGGTTTGATATTGCATATGTTGCAGGCGCAACTCTTTTTTACCGGCAGGGAACTCATTCCGAATCATATCAATTGCTCTTCAAAACTCCCGTGGGATATATCGACACAATAAAAATTTTTGTCCGTATCGTTGATGAATTAGGCAAAGATGTGGAGTTGTATTCTCGTGAGTTGAATTACGCATACCGGCGACACATGCGTGACTGTCTTTTTGCCGGTATCACACGATCCGAGTCAATGGTAAAATATTCCAGCCTGATTTTTATTGGATTTGCGTTGAGTACGTGGGGATTGATTACCCCAATCTCTCTTTCAGATAAAATGAAAAAATTTTCTGAGTTTCTGCTCATATGCCTAATCAGTTGCGCGGTGGTGTTACCAGGAGGACGTTATTGCGTGAGAAAATTTTTTGGTTTTAGTTCGGAAAAATATTGATGTAGATCCGCGATATGGTATTTTCAGCAGTACGAAGCCACACATTCCTGCTCTGCAATTAATGATAAAAGAGCATCGAAAGTATATTGTCTTGAAAGAACGAGGAAATAATCTCTACACACAAACGAATAGTGATTGGATTTGAGGATAATAATCGACTCCAAATCTGTAAGAAATGCAACAGTATGTGTCATCGGTCTTTGATATGTTTGTGATTGAGAATTCTCATTTTAAGTCGTCTATCGAGGTTTGTTATTGAAATGCAGAAGATCGGTGCGATTGTTCAAGCGAGAATGAGTTCTCAAAGACTGCCCGGAAAAGTTTTACAGGAAGTGAACGACAAGCCAATATTGCAATATATTGTCGAGAGACTCGAACATTGTTGCACGATTAAAGAATTTGTGATTGCAACATCACAAGAAAAAAGTGATGATCAAATTGAGGAATTTTGTATTAATAAAAATGTTCAATGTTGTCGTGGCTCGTTAAATGATGTTGCCAGCAGGTTTAAAGAGATTTCAGAAAATAAACGGTGGGATGCATTTGTTCGGATTAGTGGAGATAGTCCACTCATCGATCAGCATCTAATTGATATGGGTGTCAATTATTATTTGGGTGGGCCGTTTGATCTGGTGACAAATGTTTTTCCACGATCCTATCCACAAGGACAGTCGGTGGAAATTGTCCGAGCCGGCACATTCAAAAAAATCTATCCCCAAATGGCCGATCAAGATGATTTAGAGCACGTAACGCGATTTTTTTACCAGAACCCGAAAGAATTCAGAATATTCAATTTTGCATCGTCAATCGATTATAGTCAGATTCATCTCGCTGTCGATACGCATCAGGATATGCAGTTTTTTTCAGGTATTATAAATAAGATGACAAGGCCCCACTCGGATTATCATCTGGAAGAAATTATTAGGATATATCGAGAAATGTTCACTAACTAGGTTGTGCATATACAAATGAGTCAACTGCGGGTTGGAGTCATCGGGTTGGGTGTTGGAGAACAGCATGTACAAGCATACTTGCGGAATCCCTGTTGCGATGTGGTTGCTATTTGTGACCTTTCTGAAGAGAAACTTGTATTGGCAGAAAAACAATATCCGGGTACGTACCAAACAAAAAACGATCAAGATCTTTTTTTGGATCCGGGTATTGATATTATCTCAATCGCGTCGTATGATGATGCCCATGCCAATCAGGTTATATCAGCTTTAAAAGCAAAAAAACACGTTTTTGTTGAGAAACCTCTTTGCCAGTCAATTGATCAGGTATTACAAATCAAGAATGTTTGGGAATCACAAAAAAAATCTCTCAAACTTGGATGTAACCTTGTGCTGCGTGAAGCACCATTATACAAGTGGCTGTGGAATCAGATTCAAGAGGGTTTATTTGGATCCATATATGCATTCGATGGTGAATACCTGTACGGAAGGCTGCAAAAAATAACAGATGGCTGGAGAAACAACGTGAGGGACTACTCGGTCATAGAGGGTGGAGGTATCCATATGATCGATTTGATGTTATGGTTAACAGGTCAACGCCCGCAAACGGTCTTTACAGCAGGAAGCCGGATGTGCAGCGAGGGAACAAAATTTCAATATAATGATTTTGCCACATCCATCATGCAGTTTGACTCCGGAATGATCGGTCGGATAACTGCAAATTTTGGATGCGTCCACCGTCACCAGCATGTTGTCAGAATTTATGGAACCAAAGCAACGTTCATATACGATGATGCCGGTGCACGCTTGCACAAGAGTCGGGATCCGGATTGCAGTGCAGAGCCGGTTGATCTTGCACCACTCCCAGAAACTAAGGGAGATCTCATTCCAGAATTTGTATCGGCAATAGTAAACGAGAAGGATATATCCAATCAAATACAGATGATATTCGATGGAATTTGCATAAGCGCCGCATCTGACCGTGCAATAAAAACTCAAAAACAAGAGCGAATAGAGTACTTATGATGACAAAACGTTCAATCCAATTTGCTAAACCATGGATCACTGACAAGGAGCGAGGGGCTGTGCTCGAAGTCCTGAAAGGAGATATTCTCACTCACGGTCCCCAGAACAAGGCATTTGAAAACGAATTTGGACATTTCATGGGAGGGACAGATGCCCATTGTGTTGCTGTGAGCTCCTGTATGGCTGCTCTGCATCTGGCATACTGGCAGATGGGGATTGGACATGGCGATGAAGTGATTGTCGCAGCTCAGACCCATGTCGCCACGGCGCATGCAGTAGAAATTGTGGGCGCACGTCCGGTTTTTTTGGATTGCGATCCGCAAACAGGGAATATTAATCCGGAAAACATAGAACCGCTTATTACAAAAAAGACAAAAGCTATTGGTCTGGTCCATTTTCTGGGTATCCCGTGTGACATGGATGCAATTACCGATATTGCAAAAAAACACAAACTGATGATTATTGAAGACTGTGCCCTTGCAGTAGGTTCACGATTCAATGGTAAACATGTGGGACTATTTGGAGATGCCGGGTGTTTCTCTTTCTACCCGGTCAAACATCTTACCACGGGGGATGGGGGAATGTTTGTAACCCGGCACAAGGATCTTGCAGAGAGCGTGATGAAAGCCCGGGCTTTTGGTGTGGATCGAAATTTTGGAGAAAGAAGCATACCAGGAATGTATGATGTCCCTTCATTGGGGATAAACTACCGCATGAGCGATATTAACGCATCTATCGGTCGCGTGCAGTTAAGTCGTGTCGAAGAAATCCTGAAGCGAAGAAAGGAAAACTTCCTCCTGTTAAAAAAACTATTATCCGATATTCCGGATATTACAACTCTGGATTCCCAACAGAAGGATGTTGTAAACAGTCACTATTGCTTGAGCATAGTGTTAGATGGTATCCTAGCTAAGAAGCGCAACGAGGCGGTTACCACTCTCAATCAGAAAGGAGTTGGAACCAGTGTATATTATCCCCAGCCTGTGCCGCGTATGGCATATTACCAGAACAAATACGGATACGATCCCCGTACATTTCCACAGGCAGCGCGCATCAGTGATCAATCCATTGCACTGCCAGTTGGACCACATCTGAACCGGGAAGATATGGAGTATATTGCAGAAAATATCGGTAGAACTCTTAAGGAGTTGAAGGTATGACAACTGATTTATTGGATATTAAGGATCGAAAAATTGCGCTCATTGGTGGAGCGGGTTTTATTGGTCATAATTTGGCACTTGAGCTGAAATCCCAAGGAGCAAATGTCGAGGTAATCGATAGCCTGCAGGTAAACAACCTGATGACGTTTGCATCAGCCAGTTCGAATTCTCCAAACCGGGATCTCTATCTCCACATGATCAACCAGCGTCTTGAATTGATGGAGAAGGATAAAATTCCATTACATATCCAGGATGCACGGGATTATCACAATTTAAACAAAATTCTTACCACAATCAATCCGGATGCTATTGTCCATCTTGCAGCAGTATCCCATGCAGGAAAATCAAATAAAGATCCATTTAGTACATTTGACCATAGCCTTCGTACTCTCGAAAATGCACTGGATTATTCTCGCAGCGTTTTATGTCATTTTGTTTATCTATCGTCAAGTATGGTTTATGGGAACTTTTTAACACCAGAGGTCACTGAAGAGTCCCCTTTGAATTCCTTAGGTATTTATGGCGCTCTCAAGGTTGCTGGAGAAAAGATGGTAATTGGATATAACCAGGTTTTCGATTTGCCATATACGATTATCCGCCCCTCAGCGTTATATGGTCCGCGTTGTGTCAGTCGTCGTGTTGGTCAGATCTTTATCGAGAGTGCGATGAAAAGGCAATCATTAAGAGTTGACGGGGATGGATCGGAACGTCTCGATTTTACTTTTATTGATGATCTTGTATCCGGCATTATTCAGGTCATCCGGCATCCAGCTGCCCGTAACCAAACGTTCAATATGACCTATGGCGAGTCCCGATCACTCAATGATCTGGCAAAAATTGTCCAAAGAGAATTCCCTGATATCTCCCTTGAGTATATAGAGAGAGATAAATTGATGCCGTACCGTGGCACGTTAAGTGTTAAAAAGGCACAGAAAATGATTGGATATGCCCCCAAGAATCCGATCGAAGTGGGATTCCCCAGATATATTCAATGGTATAAGAATTTAGATCCCAGCGGGAAGATCTGGAAAACTTCCGGGTAATAATATGCGACTTGAGTCAGATCCCTGGCTGACATCAATTTTTTCTCATGATGTTTTTCGGGTTACCGATATTGAACACGGTCCGTCAATTTCTGTTGATGATTTGACACGGGCATCGGATAATAATCAGATTTTTTATTATGTGAAAGTTCCTGTTGCACGTCTTGATCTCATGCACGCACTCAATAAATCCGGATTTAAGGTTGTTGATGTAAATGTCACATTCGAGTGTATGCCAAGGGAAACTGAAATCGATCTCTTTTCACCAATCATTATTCGTCTTGCTCGTCCAGAGGATCGTGATACAACCCTAGATATTGCGGGAACCTGTTTTACATATTCACGATTTCACCTGGATCCCCTCATCTCAAACGATCTTGCGAATTTGATAAAACGAGAATGGGTGGCGAATTACTTTAAAGGTGAGCGGGGCGAGCAAATTCTTGTCGCGGAACGGGATGCAAAGCCAATAGGGTTTCTCGCTATAACAAAGGGGATCTCAGGAAATACATCCATCCGGGCAATTGATTTGATCGGTATTCAATCGGAGTATCAGAGAATAGGTGCCGGAAAACAGATTGTAGATTTTTTTATCAGCAATTCGGTTGGTAAATGCAATATCCTCCGTGCAGGAACGCAGATTGCCAACGTGCCCTCTATGAATTTTTATCAGCGGTGCGGTTTTCATATAACTGAATCTGCTTATGTATTGCATGCCCATGTACATGATGGCAAGGTAATTTGATGATTATTGGAGACAGGAATACAGATAAACATGTGCTGATTATTGCTGAAATCGGCAATAACCATGAAGGCAATTTTGATACTGCCGTCCGGTTGGTACATGCGGCCGCAGACTGCGGTGCAGATGGAGTAAAGTTCCAGACGTTTAAAACTGAAAAATTCGTAAGTATAGCAGATACAGCACGATTTGAACGGCTTAAATCGTTTGAACTTACATATTCACAGTTTACCAAGTTATCAGAATTAGCCCATTCGCTCGGTATGCTTTTTATTTCAACCCCTTTGGATCTGGAGAGTGCCAAATTTCTCGATTCAATAATTGATGCGTATAAAATAGCTTCTGGTGATAACAATTTTTATCCTCTTCTTGATGAAGTTGCAAAAACCGGAAAACCCGTGATCATCTCAACCGGTGCAAGTGAACCTGAATTGATTGTTAATGCCGTTTCGGTTCTTAAAAAAGGGTGGGAAAAATATAATAAAAGAAGTGATCTTGCAATTCTCCATTGTGTGAGTTGTTATCCGGTCCCAGAAAATCAGGTTAATCTTCAGATCCTGGCTTATCTTGCTGATAAATATCGATATTCTATCGGATATTCAGATCACACGAAAGGTATTGAAGCCTCTGTATTAGCCGTGGCATGCGGTGCGAGAATTATTGAGAAACATTTCACTCTTAATAATTCATTCTCATCGTTCCGTGACCACCAGCTTTCTGCTGATCCAAAAGATATGTCTGAATTAGTCCGAAGAATTCGTTCTGCATCTGTCCTGATTGGATCTAAAGATAAAAAAGTTCAACCGTGTGAATCAGAATTAAGTATCGCGATCCGCAGGTCTATCGTAGCAGGGATTGATATGGAAAAGGGACATTTGATTGGCTTTTCTGATCTTATGTGGATTCGACCCGGGGATGGTCTTGCACCCGGGAATGAGCATAAATTGCTGGGGAAACGTCTAAAACGATCTGTAAAATTTGGTAAATTATTGCACGAATCCGATGTTGAATAAATGTCAGATTGTTGAGGATAATTGTGATAATTACACCAATGCCCTATGACGACACCTTTTTTTTAATATGCGTGTACACTAATAAGAGTGCCATGGATTATCTGATTTCTTGGCTGTGAAAAAGAATAAATCGAGAATCCTTGAGGAAATACAAAATATGTGTGGAATTGCGGGATATTTTGGTCAGGATACAATATCTCCGGATCATATTCAAAAATGCCTGAATCTTATGAATCGCAGGGGTCCAGATCATGCAGCATATCGGGAGTGGATTAACTCAAACGGACGGAATACGTATCTGCTTCATACACGGCTCAGTATCATTGATCTTGATTCCCGTGCAAACCAGCCGTTCAATATCAACAAGAAATGGATCGTCCAGAATGGTGAATTGTATAACTATCTGGAACGACGCGAAGAACTGACCGACCAGGGAATTATCTTCAAAACAACGTCTGATACTGAAGTCCTCTTGCAAGCCATCGATCACTTTGGGTGGGATGTCCTTGACCGGTGCGAGGGGATGTGGGCATTTGCGGTGTACGATGAATCTGACGGATCCCTTTCGCTTTGTCGGGATCGATTCGGTGAAAAGCCGTTGTATATTTACCGTGATGAAACTGGGATATATTTTGGATCCGAAGTAAAATTTATCTTTGCCCTTCTGGGGCATAAGCTGGAAGTCAATATTGATCATCTTTATCGTTATCTGATTAACGGATATCGGTCGCTCTATAAACAAAATAATACTTTTTTCAAAGGATTGACAGAATTACTCCCTTCAACAATTCTGCAAATCCGTTCTGATGGTTCAGAAGAGAAAAAAACCTATTGGACTCTGGAGTACCAACCAGACGACACGATGACATATGATGAAGCAGTTGCTGGAGTGCGCCAGCGTCTTATTCGATCCGTTGAGATGCGTCTTCGATCGGATGTACCTCTCGCGTTTTGTATGAGCGGGGGTGTTGATTCCAATTCACTTATCTGTATAGCAAAGCAGGTTTTTGGTTATGATGTACATGGATTCACCATAGTTAATACAGACTCACGTTATGAAGAGAGTGAAATGGTGGATTGTGTTGTATCCGAATTAAAACTAAAACATACGCCAATTCCACTCAATACAAAAGATTTTCTCGAAAAACTCCGTCGATTGGTAAAACAACACGATGCTCCTGTATATACCATCAGTTATTATATTCACTGGCTCCTGATGGAAAGTATTGCAGATCATGGTTACAGGGTTTCGGTAAGTGGTACTGCCGGGGATGAATTATTCAGCGGTTATTTTGATCATCAGCTGATGTTCCTTTATGATGTGCAGAACGAACCGATCTACCAATCCGCCAAAAAATCATGGGAAAAATATATCCTTCCGCTTATTCGGAATCCTCTTCTTCGGGATCCAGATTGTTTTATCAATGATCCTGATTTCCGTGATCATCTCTATCTGGATGCTGATAATTTCAGGAAGTACTTAAAACAAGAATGGGATGAACCATTTTTCGAGGAAACATTTTCCGGCGATTTGCTGCGTAACCGGATGTTAAATGAACTTTTCAGAGAAGTAATCCCGGTTGTTCTTCATGAAGATGATCTGAATGCAATGTTTTTTTCGATTGAAAATCGTTCACCATTCTTGGATCGTGATCTGGCGGAATTCTGTAATCGCATTCCTTCAAAGTACTTGATACGTGATGGAATTGCCAAGATTATCCTTCGGGATGCCGTAAGGGGGATTGTACCGGATAAAGTCGTGGATAACCGGAGGAAAGTTGGTTTTAATGCACCAATATTTGATCTTCTTGATGCTCATGATCCCCATGTGCGCGAAGCAGTTTTCTCGCCAAGCCCGATATATGCACACATCCGGAAGGAAAAAATCGAAGAATTGATGAATAAGTCTTATTTGGAAAATCACGAAAGTTTATTTTTATTTTATTTCCTCTCTGCAAAATTTTTCTTAGACGAGTTCTGTAACGAAAAGGAATTGGGCGTGGTAAAGAAATGAAATTACTAAATACATTACACTCGTTATTGTTGATCTCTTATCTCAAAATGAAGGGTGCAAAGATCGGAAAAAATTGCCAAATAAATGGGTCGATCGAGATCTTACTTCGGGATAATGCCCGCTTGAGCAATCTGACAATCGGAGATAACGTCACGTTTGGAGGAAAAATTTATATTCGGATGCGTAAGAATGGAAAAATTATTTTGGGAAATGGGGTGAGAACCGGTACAGAAGTCTGGCTTGTTACTGCAAATGACGCAGAGATAAATGTTGGGGAGAACAGCATCCTGAATAGTTATAATATCCTTAATGGGGGTCACGGATTGACGATCGGTGCAAACTGCATTTTTGGGGCGTTTGTTTATATTAATACATCCGATCATGGTTTCCGTCGGGGGGAACTCATACAAAAACAGGGTTTTTTTGGTGCCCCCATAATTATCGGTGATGATGTGTGGCTGGGGGGGCATGTGTTTATCAATAAAGGCATAAAAATTGGTAATGGTGCAGTTATTGGTGCGGGTGCAATTGTTACAAAAAATATCCCTGAATATAGCATCGCAGTTGGAAATCCTGCTGAAGTGATCAAAGAGAGGATGTGATGGATGAAATATTGTAAAACGTGTCTGATGCCGGATACCAAACCCTATATCTCATTTGATGAAAACGGAATATGTAACGCTTGCCTGGCACATGAAAAGAAAAAACAAATCCTTGGTGGGATCGACTGGGATGCAAGGGAGAAGGAATTTGAGAAGATTGTCCGTGAAACAAAATCGAAAAAAGCTCCATTTTATGATGTGCTTGTTCCCGTAAGTGGTGGAAAAGATAGTCTTACTCAGGTCCATCGCCTTCTGAAGTATGATCTGCGGATTTTGGCGGTTAATGTAGATTACGGTATAAAGACCGAAGTTGGCAATTTCAATTTGTCTCTTGTACCAAAGATGGGAGCAAACCTGATAATTTACAGCCCCGAACTCCCCCTCCATCAGCGTTTGATTCGTATTGGGTTCGAAGATTTTGGAGATCCCGATCTGTTAAGTCATACACTCCTGCACGCATATCCTCTTCATGTCGCACTTCAATTCAAGATTCCTTTGGTCTTACATGGAGAAAACTCAGCGTTTGAATATGGGGGAGATACGGCACTGGCGCAAAAAAATGCCATGTCCAGAGACTGGTTTGCGAAGTATGCCGCAAACAAAGGGCACGATGCACGGTATGTTTCTAAACATTATCACATCCCCATGGAAAAACTCCGGTTGTATGATTTCCCGGATGAGATCAAACATTCAGACACACGTTCAATATTTATGAGCTATTATTTCTTCTGGGATTCAGAGGAGCATTTAAGGATTGCGCAGAAACATGGGTTCAGGACACTGGATAAACCCTCTGAAGGCACGTACCGGAACTATGTAGGTATTGATGAAAAAATAAATCGGGTGCACCAGTACCTAAAAGTCCTTAAGTTTGGGTATGGACGGGCAACTGATCATGCGTGCGAGGACATCCGTAACGGACGATTGAGCCGGGAAGAGGCAAAAAAACAGGTACGAGAGTTTGATCTTCAGGAAATTTCCGATTATTATGTGAATGATTTCCTTGAATTTATTGGCATATCCCGGGACGAATTTTTTTTAATCCTTGAGAAAAACCGTAATACGGCTATCTGGAAACGTAATGACGCAGGAATGTGGTATATTCCCGATCATCTGAAGGACTGATTTCATGAAGATCTATGAAATCGTTCCCCCACGCAGATATTTCGTACGATCCATCGAGATCAGTCATTGTGCCAATATCAATCTGAATCCTGATGAACAGGTCACGTTTACGACAAATTCGGGAAAGGAATATGATGTCATGAAAAAATCGTGGGGTTTTATTGCAACCCCCTCGATAAACAATCGCCTGAAAAATTTTGGTTATAAAACTGCTTTGATCGAGGATTCAACAGGAAAACTGTTTATTTGTCTCGTCGAAGAGGACAAAGAGGATGAATTCCGCCAGTATCTTTTGCATGATAATGCGAAAATCCAGCGCTGGCTCTATGGTGAACTGGGGAACTCATTTACCGCATGATCTGTCTGGAACATCCCTTTTATTGCACGAAATTTTTCGGTCTCAGTCATCAATGGTAACATAGATTTGTCTGACGTATCCAATGTATTATCACAGAACCAACAACTCTACGAATACTGGTGAATGACATGACACATTCAATTTTTAACCCGGAACCAGAAAAAACGGGAGATTTTATGTATTTCCTGATGGAGCGCCTCTTTCCGATCTGCCGGAGTATCACTGGTACCGGAGTGAGGGACACCCTTGAGATAATCAAGGAGTATGTCCCCCTCACCATTACAGAGATTCCTTCCGGTTCCAAGGTGTATGACTGGATTGTACCAAAAGAGTGGAATATCCATGATGCATATATAAAAAACGAGGCTGGGAAGAGAATCGTCGATTTTAAAAAGTCCAATTTACATGTCCTGAACTACAGTATCCCAGTGAATAAGAAGATCTCCCTTAAAGAACTGACATCCCATCTCTATACACTCCCTGAATATCCAGACTGGATTCCCTATTATACGTCCTATTACACGGAAAACTGGGGGTTCTGCCTTTCCCATAACAAGATGTTGGAAATGAAAGACCCGTATTATGATGTGTGTATTAACTCGTCACTTGAACCCGGGCACCTAACATACGGCGAGTATTATATCAGGGGAGAATCGGAAGAAGAAATCCTGTTCTCCTGTTATGTTTGCCACCCTTCCCTCTGCAATGATAATCTGAGTGGTGTCGTGCTGTTAACCCTCCTTGCAAAAGAACTAAAAAAGTTAAAGCCCCGGTACTCCTACCGGTTTTTGTTTATCCCTGAAACAATTGGTTCGATAACTTGGCTTTTCCTTAATGAAAAACATCTGAAAAATATTAAATTTGGTCTTGTTGTAACCTGTGTCGGAGATAAAGGAATTTCTACATACCAAAAAACAAAAGCCGGAAACAGCCTTATTGATACCATTGTTGAAAAGGTTCTGATTGACTCCGGAACTAATTACACAATCCGAGATTTTACTCCAATCGGAAGCGACGAACGGCAGTTTTCATCCCCGGGAATTAACCTCGCAGTTGGTTCCCTGATGAGGACAACGTATGACAATTTTCCTGAATACCACACCTCTGCGGATAATCTGGACTTGATGGATCCTGACTCACTGGCAGATTCTTACAAAAAATACCTGGATATTGTATATATTCTTGAATATTCTGCAATATACCTGAATTTGAACCCCAAGTGCGAACCTCAGTTAGGTAGGAGGGGATTATATGATTCCATCGGAGGCCGAAGAGAATTACCCTTTGACCGAAAAGGGCTGGTCTGGGTATTGAACTACTCTGACGGAACAAACTCCCTGCTGGATATTGCTATCCGATCTGGTATGAAATTTTCAGACATCAAACGGGCTGCGGATATATTGGAGGCACACGAGCTGCTACAGAAAATCTGATTCTTAAAAGATTGAAAAACTGGAATACCTGATTCGAATTATGAAACATTCTTAAGGAAAATACCGGGTTGTGACAATGGAAAAAAAAGAAAAGATCGGCATTGGAACTGACATAGAATCCATTGAACGATTTGACAATATACCAACAGACAGTCCCTTATTTTTCGAAAAAGTTTTTACGGAAACAGAAATTACATACTGTCGCTCAAAACAAAATCCTGCACAGCATTTTGCAGTCAGGTTTGTTGGGAAGGAAGCAATAATCAAAGCACTTGCAGATCTGGGGATTTCCCCTGTGCATTTCCAAATGATAGAGATAATCAATACAGAGACCGGTGTTCCCAAGGGAATTCTCATAAACCCAAAGTATTCAAATATTCAGGTTAACCTTAGTTTGTCCCATAGCAGCACCATGGCGATCGCTTTTGCTGTTGTCCGGCAGGTAAACCATGACGAATAAATTCAGCATTATGGACACAACATTAAGGGACGGAAGTTATGCTGTGAATTTTTCGTTCACATGTTCCGACACCTCGATTATATGCAAGGGACTTGAAGAGTGCGGTCTGGAATATATTGAGATTGGACACGGAGTCGGCCTTTCAGCATCAGAAAAAGGCTATGGAAAATCCTTTCAGACTGATGAACAGTATATGATTTCAGCCAAGACTACATTACATCGAGCAAAATATGGTATGTTTTGTATTCCTGGTATTGCCACTCTGAATGATGTGAATCTTGCCGCAAAACATAACATGGGATTCATAAGGATAGGGACAAATGTCACTGACATCGAGAGTTCTGAAAAATATATTAAAACCGCCAAAGACTGCGGGATGTTTATCACGGCAAATTTCATGAAATCCTATGCATTGCCCCCCGAGGATTTTGCAAAAAAAGTACAGTTGTCTGAAAAATATGGTGCAGACCTTGTCTATCTGGTGGATTCAGCCGGGGGATTGTTTACTGGGGATATTCGCGATTATTTTACCGCAATCAGAAATGTTACGGATATCCCTCTCGGATTTCATGGACATGACAATCTCTGTATGGCTGTTTCAAACAGTATAGAAGCCGTCAGGATGGGATTTGATTTTGTCGATGCATCCCTCCAGGGCCTGGGGAGGAGTTCAGGCAATGCTGCAACAGAGATTCTTGTGGCTGCACTCCTGAAGAAGGGATATGATCTGGACATTGATTTCCTGAAACTGCTGGATATCGGACAGAAGTATATCCAGCCCTTGATCACTACAAAAGGAAAAATGCCGCTTGATATTGTCGCAGGTTTTGCAGACTTCCATTCAAGTTACATGCATTATATCCAGAAATATTCTGTAAAATACCGGGCAAACCCTGCCCTTCTGATTATCGGGATGTGCAAGGTAGATAAGGTCAACTTGGACGAGAGGCGTCTCGAAGAGCTGGCAAAATCCCTTCGGAATACTGAGGATATCTTCCTTGGCAAATACAACTTCAACAAATACATCGGGCATGAGCAAGAGGTGATACATGGAAAAAACCGGTGAAATCCTCAGGAACATATTTGATCAAAACTGGTCTGATATATTTATTTTCGATTCGATACTGGGGAAAACCATAACCTATGAGGACTTTTTTAGCAATATCCTCAGTTGCAAAATTGCTCTGGAAAAAAAAGATATTAAAAAAGGCGATAAAATCTGTCTTATTGTAAATAATTCAACGGAACTTGCCACTCTTTATTTTACATCGTTGGTCATGGGAACCGTTGTTGTCCCAGTTGATCCCCATAAAGGACAAACAGAAATCGAAGATATTGTGTCACAGGTAAAAACCTGTCATGTTATTGTGGATTCCGCAGTAATGGCTGAAAAATACCATGGAATCTTATTGGAGACTATTATCGGATCTTCTGATCTCCCGCGTCCGGTTAAAAAAACAGATCTCAGTATTTTCAATACACCCAATTACGATACCCTGTTTTTGATTTCCTTCACTTCTGGATCAACCGGGATTCCAAAAGGGGTTATGCATTCGTTCAATAATCTAGCCGAATCTGCATTGGCATTTAAAGCCAAATTCCCGCTCGATAAAACCTGTATTTTTTATCACAACCTGCCGATGAGCTATATGGCGGGCATTCTCAACCTGTTCATATTGCCGTTTTTATCAGGCTCAAAAATTGTCATCGATGAACGGTTCACAGTTTCAAAAATACTGCGGTTCTGGGAGGTCCCCCTAAAATATAATGTTAATACGTTCTGGTTTATACCGACGGTTCTTGTGCTGCTCCTGGAAATGGATCGTGACACTCAAGCTTTGATTCATTTCCGGAATAAAAAGAACCTAGGCTTTGTCGGAACTGCCCCTTTAAACCCGGATGTCGGGAACAGGTTTCAGGAAAAGTACGGGATTTGCCTGTACCCCAGCTATGGCCTGAGCGAAACATTGTTTGTATCTACGGCCCATCCCCCGAAAGGGCACCCTGACGAAACAGTCGGGGAGATCCTAGATGGGGTTGTGCTCACCTTTGCAGATGACAAAGAGATCCTAATAAAAGTACCTTGGATGTTCAAAGGATATTATAATACCAAAAAGGAATCATTTTCCGAAGATAATGCCTTCAGGTCCGGTGATCTCGGTGGTTTCGATCCGGGCGGGATGCTAAAAATTACCGGGCGAAAAAAAGACCTCATCATACGGGGGGGAGTAAACATCAGCCCGAAGAGGATTGAAGATTTTGTGAATAATAAAGGGTTTTTCAAAGAATGCGTGATCATGGGCCTGAAAAATTACAGTATGGGTGAAAAAACAGGATGTTTTTATGTTTCTGATCCCCCACTATCCAATGAGATCAAAAATGAGATTAACCATTCAATTACAAGGGAATTGGGCAGGGATTATTGTATTGATGAATTTTTCCGTCTGAATGCAATACCAAAAAACCTGAATGGCAAAATAGATAAACAAAAAATCCTTGCATTATATCAAAGTAATAATAAATAGGAATTTTTTAATTGTTCAACACATCACTTGTTTTTCATTGAGTTCGTCCTTCCATTCGCTCATAAGTAAAAGGATATCCATATTTTTGATATAATGTTTTAATAAAGGATTGGCAACCAAGAGTTAAAAAATAATGTTCATTCTCAATAATTTTTTTATGCCAAAATTCGTAAACAAGATCTGAACGGAACATCAACATCTTTCCTGTTCCTATGTTGAACGTATGGAGAAGCCCCGCTTTTGTCAGATCCTCTTCCATTCTGCGCCAGTCATAATCATATGCTCCCTCAATTAACGGTCTGACCCGATATTCCAGATCGACCGGATATACCGAATTGTCAGTATCAATTACGTTTCCCCTGAAAATTTTTGTAAACCGGTATCCAATATTATGCATCTCCTCTGCATGATGAACGAATGTGTTCGCATCAAGGGATGCTCCAAAAAAGGCAATCCAGGTAGCATTATCTACCATCTGTCCAAAAACTGATTGTTTTGTAAAGACGTTTTTACTGATATCGAATGAAAATGTATTATTATTGTTCAGTATACAAAAATTAAAGATCGGTGTTTTTGTCCTTTGGAATGGGAACTTTTTACGGGTGAATTCATTTAATGCTCCAACTTGGCATGGATCTGAAAGAATCCGGTATTCTCTCGTCTTGGGAAAATCATAATTGAAGGTAGGAAATAATATGGTCCCTTCTCCCATCGCATCTGAAAGTATGGTTAAATAACTATTTGCCAGTTCATCGATATTTTTTACATTATCAAGTATCCCTAAAAATCTGATATCGGTATGTAATACGATGGATTTTACGTTATATTCATCAAAAATATCTTTGAGTGTGCAAAAAAAGTCTCTTGAACTGACAATTTGCATGTAATGAATTTTTTCTTCATTCCTTATAAATGATTATAAAAAAACGTTCCGGTTTGCAGAGGCTGTCAAGTTTTACGGCAAAACTCTCTGACAACTGATCAAAATTGCCCGAGCCTGAGATTTTATAGTTTTATAGTAGAATGACGACACTATACCATTTTTCTTTTAATAATAATTGAAAGTCCATCAATCGTCGAGAAAGTTTTATCCTGAAATTCTTCGTTTGAAAACGAAATACCGAATTTTTGTTCGATATCTGAGATAAATTTAATAAATTTAAAAGAATCTATCCATCCCCCAGCAAAATAGTCCTCACCACTATTTTTTACGATAAACTCCCTGTTCGTAGTGGTATTTTCTTCGAACCATTCAACAATCCATTTTTTTATCTGCTGTGTCATGGTAATTACCGGTAAATACAGATCCGGACAGGAGAGCCGTCAGCCCCTTTGATCTTCAAGGGGAGTGCGATCAGGTTCCAGCCGTGATAATCCTTCACAATATCAAGATTTGCGATATATTCAATGATTATAATCCCATGACTAAGAAGCAGTTTATGAATGGGAGAATCGGCGTTGCGATCAAGATTTTTATCGTGTATATTAATCCGGGAATCATCCGGCGAGGGTGTATCCATTCCCAGCACTTCAATTTTTTGGGAGATGAGATAGTTCACAGCGCTTATGGAAAAGAAGGGATAATTATTAAAAAAATCTTTTGTTTTCCAGTTCTTTCCCCACCCGAATTTGAAGATCATTTTTGAGCATATTTCGATCTTCGTAAGCATTTCCTTTGTTACCGGTTTGTTATTCTCCAGATAGGAAAAGTCAACGATTGTCACATCACCGATCAATTTGTCCAGAGGGATTTTATCGATAGATTCACCATTTTTGATAAAATGAAGAGGTGCATCCATATGTGTACCGGTATGTGTCCCTAAACAGATACGCCGCGTTTCCCGGCCTTCGGTTTCTATTCGTCCTAACTGCACTATAGATATATTCGGATGCCATGGTGCATTGAAAATAGACATGTCCTCAACAATTTCGTAGGTCAGATCAATAATTTCCATGGTGATCAACACGGTATGATTTGCAGGTTTATCGTATCTTAAAAAATTAAGGTTACGTTATTTCAGCACTCTTTGACTATGTATGCAGTAGGAGATCTATTATAGGGGAAATGCTGGATTAAATTTTTTCCAACAGCATTCTCTATAATTTGACTTTCAAACGGTGAATCCTCTGTATTATAATGATCCATGATTAATACCCCTCCATTGCATAATCGTGGCCAGAACTGTGTAAGAGAATTTTCAAGAACTTCCTTTACACCACAATCCACGAATATCATTTTAAATCGCATATGATTATTTTCATGGAAAAATGCACCGAGATCCTTACATAAATCCAATTTGTGCACAATTGCAGTATCATTCATCTTTTGCAGTGCAATCAATTTTATTAGAAGATCGTAGTCCGATGTATATTCGCCCTTATTTTTCATACAATCATTATTTTCTTCAGATGGTGACATTCCTTTGAACCAATCAAAGCCGTGAACCTGGGTGAGGCTGTTTGGTTCAAAAAGACGAACAATTTTTGCCATAAATAGAAATGATGAACCCTTCCATGTACCGATATCTGCAATATGACCCGAAAGTGTATAACATTGCTTATAAAGGTCATATAAGGACAGATATCTTGCCAGATTTACGGAACCCACAAATACAGGAAACTGATGGATGAAGTCAATTTTTGGAATATCTAAATTAAGGATTTCCCGAATGCCTTCATGAAATTCGGCATCAATCGCAGAATATTTCTTAAATCCGGCATACATGGTGGGATCATAACTTTTTAAACTATTTTTTTTGGATCGATTCATAACCTGTCTCCAGCAAATAATTAAACACACCGCTATTAAGTCGTTTTTTAAAAATAATAACGTTTTGTCGTTGTAAATTCAATGGTATTTGAACTTATCAGATACTGACGGGATTATAAAAATGATATAAGATCCTATTGAAGAAAATGGACAAACCGGAATCAAGGAGAGGATAAATGATTTTATCCCGATTTTCTGGAAAACATGTCTACTTCCTTCTCTTTAACGCTTTCTCTTTATTATCGCTAAACCATGTTCCAATATTCTTCATATAAAGGGCATCACACGTATTACATGTTGGAAGTTTTTCCAAGTTCCCCTCTACATGACATTTCTTAATATTATATAGTGCGTCACCGTTCCAGATATCTGAAATCGTATCGTGATTGATATCTCCAATAATCATTTTTTGATCCCAATCTTCAGGACAAACAGTAACTTTTCCATCTGCATAAATTGCCATCATATACCAAGGTCTATTGCAGGGATATTTCCTAGAGGTATCTTTTCGTGGGTAATTCTTCATGTCTAAAAGCAAATCATTTACCCGTTTATTTGTACCATCCCAAATATTGATCTCACGGTCAATAAGGACCTGATCCGCAATATTTACCCATAATCGAACAAAAAGATCAATATCTTCCTGAACAGAATCCAAAGCCAGCATTTTTATAATGACTTTTGGCGTGGTCTGGTTTAGGGAGTCACGTATTCGGACAAAGTCCAGTATATTCTTGATGACAACTGCATAATTATCGGTGCCTTTTATCTTCGAGTACTTATCAAAGGTAAGTGCATCAAGACTGAAAAAAATTTCATCCAATCCGGATTGAATAATTTTTCTGGAAAGATCAGGATTTAATGAATTCCCGCTCGTGGATATTGAGATGGATTTTGCCGCATTTCTCTCTTTTGCGTAAGTAATGCTCTCACATAATGTCGGGTATAAAATCGGATCCCCATCCTTAAAGAGAGCAATTGAATTTACCGATTTGTGCCGGGCACATTCATCAATGATTTTATGGTATAGTCCCTCACTCATGTGCTGGCTTTCCCGCTTTCTTTCCTTGCGTGTACAGAATGTGCAGTTGTTATCGCAAAAACTGGTCAGTTCGATATGGATAGCCAACGGGAAATCCGGAATATCCCGGAGATCTGACTGCCCCTGTCTTGAGAATATATTTGCCAGATATCCGCGTAAGGAAAAATTCTGATAAATATCACGTTTTCCTTGGGTAATTTTCAACGGCTTGAACATATCATAGTATTTTGATTCCATAAGGCATAATTTTACTGTTGCGGAGTATCTGTCCGAAAGAGTGACAGAATTACTCTAGTTCGTGAAAATTACCAATCCGGTACCTGCGGGTGGATTGACACTTCAATTTTTTGCTACCCGGTAATAACCGGTTTTAATAACCTGATCATCCCATAAGGGAATTTTTAATTCATTCTTCAACGAGATCAAGCCTTCCGTAACATAACCGGTCAGTTCATCATTTGACATCTGGGTCATATTTACATGGAGATCCTGCCGGTCTCCAATTCTTAGTAGATACTTCTCCTCATCATCTTCAATGAGACCTTTTTCACGGGCTATTCGGTATATCGGAGTTCCGGGCAAGGGTAAAAGAAAACCAGCAGAAGGATAAACCCGAGCTTTCCGGCATACATCAATTGTTTGTCTGATGGTCTCTTTTGTTTCTTGTGGATATCCAAAGACAACCGAAGTCTGCGGGACAAGACCTGCATCTTGGGCAGTAATGCTTTGTTCAATAAAACCCTTGATGTATTCTTCCGGGTGAGAAGATTTGTTCATTGCTGTAAGTATCTCCGGGGATCCGGATTCTAACGCGCCCCCGATACTCAGTGCCCCCAGACTTTTGCAGCGTTTCAATAAGTCGAGGTCTTCCTGTTTGAATAAGTTCCCCCTTGGAGAAATTGACCAGTAAACTGTGATATCCGCTTTTTCGATCTCGTCGCATAACTCAACAACCCGTTTTTTGGATGAGAACGTCAGCTCATCCCAAAAATTCAGGAAATTGACACCGAAACGTTGCTGGTATTCTTTAAAAAAGGCAACAACCTGCTTGAACGGGTAATACCGGTATTTGTATGTCTTAAAGGCATGTGTACAAAATGTACAGTTGAAAGGACAGCCTCTGGCGGTATTGACCGGCAACACTTTTAATTGGTCTCTTGGAATGGGAAATGGTTCTGATGCGAATAAGTATGACACTTTAAGGTATTCAGGGAAGTCAAATAATGTGAAGTCTGGAAACGGGATGTCTTCCATCTTTGGGATTGCTTCGCGGGGGGTTGTAATCACGATTTTATCTTTTTCGCGAAATGCAATACCCGGAACTTTATGCCATAAACTCTTTGCAAGAACTGTAGTGACAACATCTACTATTGTTCTATCACCTTCTCCTATGACTGCAATATCCACTTCAGGATTGCGGGAGAGCAGTAATTCGGGTATCGATGTGGCAACAGTATTCCCAACAACAAGGATTGTATCCGGCTGAATTCTTTTGACCTGTTGACACAGTTTTTTTACAATTTTATACGATGAAATGATCGTTCCTAATGCAATAATATCATAGGAATGGGTCATTAAATACTTGTCAACCTCTTCATCAGATAATCGATATAAATCAATATCAAGAATATCAAGTTTATAACCTGCGTTGCTCAAGGCCGTTGCGATACAAGCCAGACCATAAGGGATTATTTTTTGATCACTCGTTGGTCTTAAACAAGGATTTATTAATAATATTTTCATTTCACGCACCAAATTTTTTTCGATATCTAGTGATTTTTCCTATTTTCATTCATATTTCCAGGATAGGATAATTTCATGAATTTTTTCAGCGGCCAAAATAGCAGACTTACCATCTTCCGGGACGCAGAATCTTTTCCAAAAGTCTTTATTGTCATTAGATTGTATCCAATTTGGGATGTCATTCATTGCATCTTGAATCATATTAATAAACTCATTTGTATCAGATGCGATATGAACTCTTTTTGACAATAATTGCTTAACGTAATCTGGCATGTCATATATATGACGATTGACAAGGACAATCATTGGCTTATCAGTTATCATTGATTCATACATCCCTGAACTTGGTACTTCCTGAATTATTAAATCCGCTGCACATTGTAACTCTGGTAATGAAATATCTCCAATCATGCGAATATTTGGATAGTTTTTTTCGATCATTTTGCAGGTAGGATCTTCATGATTAGTTACAAATGGTTTATACACGAAAGAAATTGAATCCGCATGAGATTTAACTAAATCAAAAATCGATTTTCTCGTTTCAAAAGTCTCAGTATTTCGAATATTTTGACACGAATAACGGTAAAAATTTGTGAATATAGATCCAGGAACATAGAGAACGATCGGTTTTTTTGAATTTTGATGAATTCCCCTTTTTATAGAAATAACACGGTTTGGCTTGATGGTTTCTTTCAACCATTCAAGTCTCGCATCTCCAACAACTTCTGGAATTGAACTGAAATTAGGATACCAATCTTTTGAATTGATATACTTTGCTTGATCGGGTCCATAAACAAGAACAAAATCAGATAAGAAATGAATGGTGTACACAACCCCAGGATTTTCTATATCACCAACCGAACCCCCATGCAAATACATTATCCGAGGGATTTTCAAATCTTTTGCCGCAAGTAATAGACCAATAGTTTTCGATTCCCAGACTCCAAATCCTATTGCTTTTGGTTGGATATTAAAGAGGATCTTTTTAGATAGCAGCAAGTTGTTCCAGAGACGGGGTATTTCCTGAGTTATGTAATGATAAAAAAAAGGCTCAAATAATGGAGACAAATCCGTGTTGCTCCAACCATTTTTACGATAGAACCATTTATCTTTGGATATTTTCCCCCATAGTTCATTTATTGACAACTTGCTGAGGGGTTCGTGAAATCCCGTAAGATTCTCTTTTAAGGGAAATGTATCCATGTTTATTATCTTATATCCCCTTCGTTCAATGTATGAACATACCTCCGGGGTAAATTCATAAGATTGTTGAATAATCAGTGTGTTTAGTTTTAAGGGGTTATATTTTAAAGAAAGAATCTGATAATCATACATTAGCCGGTATACATATGGCTTCAACAATCGACGGATTTTCTGGTTCAGTCTAAAAAAATAATTTGGCTCTTTAAAGTTAGGGTCTTTAAAGAATTGATCTCTCTCTGTTGTGGTGATCGGTTCTGAATAGATATTATGATAATCGCACAGATGGGAGATAATAGGGGCGTAAATGGATCCCTCAAAAGTCAGTCCATTGTATATTTTAATTGGTTGTAAATTTGAAAAATAGTAAAACACATCAGGTTCTTTTTCAGTTATTATGGTTTCAATAATCTCAGCATGATGAATTATTGTGTCCCATAAACTTTTAATATAATAAATATAATGAACGGTCGGATTGAATTCCACTTCAAAATTATCATGAATTATATTTAAGAAATTATCAACATTATGAGCCCATTGGATCTGTTTTTTTAATAAATCCACTATGTCGTTAGTTGAATGTACTCGCTCAAAACTTTCGGCGTTTAGATAGTCAACAGTATTTTCATCAAACCACTGTGCACTGGAAGGATATGCTGATATAAAAACAGATTCCCTCGTTTTATTGGGAATCTTACGATAGGCGATATTTGCTTGAGTCCTTGTTTCACAAAAGTACAAATCTGTCATAGAATATGAATATCCCTGTTCCCAGACTGGAAACGAGTTTATGACACACTCGGAAAAGCCTCAGCCGTGATTTGAACACGGGACCTGCTGATTACAAGTCAGCCGCTCTGCCAACTAAGCCACTGAGGCGCCATATACTATAGTAATTTACTGGTAAAAAAGATGGTGTTAACATCTAACTCTGACACCGTTCATACTTAAAATCGCCCCGCGACCGATGTCAGATTTATTGCAAAGATGTGATGCGAGGATGATACGTGAACAGCCGAACACCATTATTTGGAATTTTTTGATGGTCACATCTTTCCAGACTGAAGAAAACAACAGTACACAAAAAGCCTATCCCTTCATCAACCCTTAATCCTTACACCAACTGTTCCAGCTAGCAACCCGGAATACTTAGAGGAAAACCAACCATGCGAGGCGCCCGTCCAACAAAAGCCTTTGAAGAAGCACAGAATTGTGCGGAGAAGATGGGATACCACTGGATAGCAAACACTGATCCTGCGCTGCAGTTCGATGCGTTTATTTTCCGTGAATTTGCTATCTCTGCCATCACAATCAAAAAGATCCGGCATGCAATCGATGAGAAAACTTTTGTCGAAAAACTATTTCCTGATGAAGTCGAATCACTGCGCTCACTCCCACTTCCCCTGCATGTGCTCCGCGAGATCTGGATACGGACGCAGAATGAACGGGAATGGCGCCGGTTTTATATCTTTCCGGATACCACCGGAGAGATCGGCTTCAACCGGGCAGAGGGGTACATAAACCCCCACTTCCGGAAAGATGAGTGGAAAGCCTCTCTCCAGCATGTGATCGCCCGGTATTCAATCAAAGATGGGAAGCTGGAAAAATAAGCCCAAATAGGGCTCAGATTGCTTGTTTTATGATCCTGTTCTTGGACTCTAAAGGAAATGGTGTCCACGCCCACGGAAAATACTGATTAAAACGATTTAATTCAAAATTTGACGTATTTCCGCGGATTTTCACCCTGCAATTTAGCGGGCTTCCGACATCCTCCTTTTTGAGAGGGTATTTCGGGTCATGGTGGCGACAAACCGCAGTTTAAACCCCAGATATGAACGTCTTATATTTATTAAATTTATAATAAAATTGGTTAATCTCATCAATTCCAAACACATTTTACGCACAACAACTGACTAATCACTGGAAATGGCACAGCTGACCGTTGACATCGGGGGACGCGCAGGTATCGATTGTCGTGGATTCTGCGAATACTGTTACTTCAAACATGTGAAAGATGTCAAAGCATTCGGCTGCCGGTACTGCCTCCCCTTCAAAAAAGGCTGTGATTATTGTACAAAGGGTGTCAAGGAAGAATACACCGGTTTTAAGGATCTCAAAATCATCGCGGACGAAACCCTTGCCGCACTGCAAACAAAATCCGGCGATCTCGATCGTATTACAATCAGTGGTGGCGGCGATCCCAGCTGCTACCCGCAATTCACCGATCTCATCGAACTGCTCGGCGCGATGGAAGCCCCGATCCACATTGGCTACACGAGCGGTAAAGGTTGGGATGATGAAACAATTGCCGACCTCCTTATCGATAACGGACTCTCCGAACTTTCATTTACGGTTTTCGCCACAGACCCGGCGCTCCGCAAACGCTGGATGCATGATCCAACAGCAGATGTATCATTGAAAATACTGGAGAGGTTGTGCGGGGAGATTGATGTCTATGCGGCAGCAGTCGTTCTCCCCGGCATCAACGATGGCACAGTGCTTGAACGCACCTGCGAATGGCTGGAAGAACATGGAGCACAAGGACTCATTCTCATGCGCTTTGCGAATGCAACTGAACAGGGACTCATCCTTGGTAATGCACCGATCATCAAAGGGCAGCAGGTACAATCCGTTGAATCCTTCCGCGATACCGTAACCAGTTTACGAAAAAAATTCCGGATGAAAATTTCCGGCACCCCGCTCTGGGATCCTGAAATAGGCTCCCCGTTTGCTATCCGGCACGAACCCGCACTGATAAAAAAACTCCCGCAGGTTCAGCACAGGGCATCCGTCATCACCGGAAGTGTTGCTGCGCCTTTTATTGACGCAGTTCTCTTTGCCTGTAATGCCGCAATCCCCACCGTACCGGTGAAGAAAGAGATCGCGTGCCTTCTCACCATCGATGATTTAAAGGAACTCGACCTCCGGCTGCTCGAACAGACGGTCATTATTCCCGGGCGGGCGTTTGTCCACGATGCCGAAGCACACGAAGTGCTCAGACGGGACGGGATTGACCGGGAAGTGATCCGGGGTCCTGACATGCTCACCGCTGATGCAGAAACAAGCATGGGCATGACAAAAGACCAGGTGCTCGCGATGGAACTGGACGGGTTTTCAGAACTGATCCGGACGATTAACATGTACGGGAGATAGCCACAAAATTTCCGAAAATGTCTAAAAACCGGATATGATATTCTATTCAGATTAGTCCAAAAGTAATGAAGCCGATACCTGACTGAATGATCAGTGCGACTGCACCATTTTCTTTGAGATAAAATGCTGCGAGAGGGTTACGATCCCCCGATCTCCAGATCTCTCGAAGCTTAAAACACCGGATGAATGTGTTTATTAAACCCTATGAGTCTGGCGCCCTAACCAGCTAGGCCACCGCAGCACAAAAAGTGCATAATAGAAACGCCGTAAAAATTATTAAAGGTTCTGATATCGTGGTTCTCTCGTGTATCATGCGTTTTTTTGCTGGAGATATACATTCACTGCTGCGGTAATCGCGGCAACTTTTTTTCCCTGCCCAAACGATCCCGCAAGAGTCTGCATCCGCGCCTCTTCATCGCGCTGGTAGCGTTCGAGTGTTTTTGCGATATGCTCTTCGTGGAGGAAGTGAGTATGTGTATTCCCTGCAATATATTCGGCATTATTCATTATTGCGTAGTGGAGCGGTAGCGTGGTTTTTACACCGAGGATGACATACTCGGAAATAGCTCTCTGCATTCGTTTGATCACGCCGAAGCGGGTAGCATGCCACGCGCAGAGTTTTGCGATCATTGAATCATAATTCGGCGGGATCGAATAACCCATATGAATGCCACTGTCAACACGAATGCCGGGACCTCCCGGGGAACGGTAACGGAGGATTTTGCCAGGATCGGCAGCGAAGTTATTGAGGGGATTCTCGGCATTGATCCGGCACTCTATGGCATGTCCGCGAATGCTGATATCTTCCTGCTCATAGGGCAGACTTTCCCCTGCAGCGGTGGCAAGCTGCTTATGGACGATGTCGACACCTGTGATCATCTCTGTAATAGTATGTTCAACCTGAAGGCGGGTGTTCATCTCCATAAAAAAATACTTTCCGTTTGAGTACAGAAATTCGACGGTTCCCGCATTTGTGTACCCTGAGACCTTTGCAACGGTAAGCGCAGACGCTGCCATCTGCTCCCGGAGTTCTGCTGTCATGATGGGGCAGGGTGCTTCTTCTACGAGTTTCTGGTGGCGGCGCTGGATTGAGCATTCCCGGTCGAAAAGGTGAATGCGGTTGCCATGGGCATCGGCAAGAATCTGAAATTCAATGTGACGGGGCTTGACGAGATATTTTTCAAGAAATACGGTCGGATCCCCAAACGCAGATTTTGCTATGCGCATACTTTTATCAATGGCATCCTGGAGCGCTGCAGGGTCCTGTACAATCTGCATACCAATCCCCCCGCCGCCAGCGCTGGCTTTTACAATAACCGGATACCCGATCTGTTCAGCGATATCCATCGCTTTTTCTGCGGAAGTGACTCCCTTTGGGGTATAAGGAAGCACAGGGACACCCGCAGACTCCATCATAGATTTGCTGCCAAGCTTGGACCCCATCATCTCGATTGTCTTCGAAGAGGGACCAATGAAAATAATCCCCTCTTTCTCACAGAGTCCCGCAAACCTGTGGTTCTCAGCGAGAAAACCATATCCCGGGTGTATCCCCTCTGATCCGGATTTGTGCGCTATGTCAATGATTCTGTCCATGTTCAGGTAGCTTTTTGAAGGGTGCGCCTCGCCAACATGGAACGCTTCATCGGCATATTTGACATGGAGGGCGTTTTTGTCTGCGTCAGAATAAATAGCAACAGTTTCGATATCGAGCTCACGACACGCCCGCATCACACGGATGGCAATCTCGCCCCGGTTTGCAATCAGGATCTTATCAAAAAATTTCATTGCACCACCAGCAGAACATCGCCATTCTGGACGACGTCGCCGGCATCAACAAAAATCTCGGTAACCTTGCCGTCCACCGGGCTGTGGATAGGGTTCTCCATCTTCATTGCTTCGAGAACAAGAAGGGTATCTCCTTTTTTGACCGTTGCTCCCCTGCTCACAATAACCTGGAGCACCATCCCCTGCATATTGGACCGGATTCCACCAGCGATCTCCCCCCGGGGGGCTTTCTCTTTTGTGACACCTGCAACTTCTACCTTGCTCCCGCCGACTGAAACAATACGTACCGAAAATACTTCGCCGTCTACTTCTACCTCCATCTCGTCCGGCATGCCGGTTGTGGGTTTCGCAGCAGTCTGCTTCTTTGGGATCTCTTCAATAATCCTCTCGCCTTTTAAAAACGAAGGTGCAATCGCCGGGTAGAGAATATAGGTAAGAATATCCTCTTCTTTTTTAACAAGGCCTGCCTTCTCCGCCTCTGCCCTCATTTTCTCGTATGCGGGTTCAAGGAGGTCTGCCGGGCGGACAGTGATAACCTCTTCATCGCTGATGATGAGTTTCCGGATCTCGTCATTGACCGGTGCCGGGGACTTGCCATATAATCCCCGGACATAATCTTTCACTTCTTTTGTCACGTTACGGTACCGCTGCCCGTTCACAAGGACGTTCAATACTGCCTGTGTCCCTACAATCTGGCTTGTCGGGGTGACAAGCGGCGGGTATCCGAGATCCTTTCTGACACGGGGGATCTCGGCAAGCACCTCATCCATCCGGTTGAGTGCATCCTGTTCCTGCAGTTGCGAGACGAGGTTTGAGATCATCCCGCCCGGCAACTGGTAGATGAGTACATCGCTGTCAACCCGTTCCGAGATTGGGTTTAAGAGTCCGGCATACTTCTCACGAATTTGCACGCAGATATTCCTGACTGCACGGAGTTTGACAAGATCGATTCCTGTATCTTTAGGCGTCCCGATGAGCGATGCAACGACACTCTCTGTTGGTGGCTGGGAGGTCCCCATCGCGAACGGGGACATGGCAGTGTCGAGAATATCAACGCCCGCTTCGATTGCTGTCTGGTAACTCATGGGAGCAATGCCACTTGTTGAGTGGCTGTGAAGGCAGACTTTGATATCGACCGCATCCTTGATGCCGGTGATCAGGTCCCGGGTCGCTTCCGGCATGATCAGCCCCGCCATGTCCTTGATACAGATCGAGTCACAGTCAAGTGAGTGAAGCTCCTTTGCC
Source organism: uncultured Methanoregula sp. (assembly GCA_963676405.2). Lineage (GTDB taxonomy): Archaea > Halobacteriota > Methanomicrobia > Methanomicrobiales > Methanospirillaceae > Methanoregula. The sequence continues at coordinate 109,918 of CAXXQB010000025.1, read as the reverse complement.
ATATCGATGAATGTTTGCGTCGAATGGACCGGACTTGTTGTATAGGATATGGCGCCCTGCAGGTGTGCGCCGGTCTTTTTTACCTGCTCCATCGACCGTTTCATATTACGGATATCATTGAGAGCATCAAAGACCCGGAAGATATCCACACCATTTTTGTGCGCGGTGAAAACGAAGTGGTCAACGACATCATCAGGATAGTGCCGGTAGCCGACAAGGTTCTGTCCACGCAGGAGCATCTGGATTGGTGTATGGGGAAGTTCTGCTTTGAGAGATCGGAGCCGGTCCCATGGATCATCGTTTAAAAACCGGATACAGGTGTCAAATGTGGCACCGCCCCATGCTTCAACTGAAAAAAAACCACAGGAATCGATCTCCCGTGCAAGCGGGATCATATCTTCGGTACGGAGGCGCGTGGCAATAAGGGATTGATGGGCATCCCTCAGTGTCGTATCAGTAATATGGACTTTGTGAGAACGAGGAGAATGCATTATGGAAACCTCAGGGCCTCCGTATTGAATATCTAGCCTCTCAAAAATTCAACTGTGAAGTATAAAAAATTCACTAACTGGTATTACCGAAAAAAATAACACACATATTGCGCAGATACCTGCAAAATAATCTTTTTTTGTAGTACGAAATACCGGGCAGATTGTACCCCCACAGTTATATCCCCGCACCGCAAGCAATTCCGTAATCTCATCTGCCCGCACGAGTGCATCATGTATAAGCATGAGTCCTGTGGGTACAAGATTTTTTATGCCGGACGATCTGTTCTTAAGTTTCATCGCAGTCTGGATGCGCACGAAATCGTACGATAGTGATTCCGCAATCTGCATCGCGCACTCTCCCATCATTCCCAGTTCAAATCCCCGCCGCTTTCCAAATGCCCATACTACGACTGATAAAAAATCACCGGGTTCCTGTTCAGCATAGAACCATGTTCCAATGAGCACGATGGCCCCCATTCTTATAAGATACGAGAACCCATCGCCCCCGGAAATGGTGATCATGGCTGCGATAATGCCAATGAGCGCGAGCATTACAAGGACCACCTTCCGGTTCCTGATTGAACGTTTACGCGGGGTAAAAATCAGCCACCAGAGAAATACCGCCATTGCACACACGATATTAAAAAATGCAGCAATCGAGAGGAGCGCGGCACAACCCAGTCTTACCCGTGCGTCCTGCATGCAGCCTCCAGAATGTCAGGTAGTGTGAGATTTGCCGGGCATCGTCCTGTGCTGATGAGTTTTTTTATGAGTGCCGGTGCATTCTGCCATCGAACGAGTGCCCCCGGCATTTTCCCGAGGTCGATAAGTCTTTGATCAGCAATCTCCCAGAGCTGATCGACACGCGGGAAAACACTCTGTTCATGGGTAAATATTACCATAATTCCCTTGGTGCGTGAGTTGAGTTCGCTGCATAACCGTTCTTTTTCCGCACAGTCCAGGGAACTGAATGGCTCATCAAGCAGCAGGAGATCATACTGCCGCCCGAGAACACACGCGAGATGAAGGCGTTTCAGTTCCCCCCGGCTCAAAGAGAGAGGCGATACCTCTCCGGATATTTCGAGCCGGGCAGACTGGATTACCGTGTCAGGATCAAGTCCCCATGATGCACATTCTTCTGTGACAGATAATCCCGTTATATGAAATTCCGGAAACTGCGTCGAGAGCATGATAGTCCTGATACCGTCCCGCTCCACCGTTCCACGGGAAGGCGAAAAGAGATCTGCCATCAGGAGAGCAAGGGTGGATTTACCGCTGCCGACATTTCCGCTGACAAGATGAACCCCGGTTAAGAATGTGCCAGAAGCGAGAAGAGACCAGGTGCCACGCACCGCCATGACATTATCGAGCACCAGTTTCATACCGGGCACCGCCATGAAAGAGGATAAAAAGGTGTGCCGGTCAGGGAGGGAAAAACCGCTTCCGGAGTTCCGGCATGTTTCACCATCCCGTGTTCGAGAAAGATTAGGTAATCACTACTGGCTGCGGTTTCCATATGCTGGGTACAGCGGAGCACGTAGGAAGCCCTGGATTCCCGAATGACATCCTCCATGTGATCTGATGATGCTGCATCAAGATGGGAATCATATTCATCAAGGATAAGGACTTGAGGATGATGCACGAGAGCTGCTGCAAGAGACACGAGCACTTTCTCCCCTCCCGAGATTTCCCGCATTTGCCGGAAAAGGAGGTGCCCGATACCCACAGAACCAGCAACCCGAAGAACAGCCTCATCAGTATCCCTACAGAGATTGTGACGAAAACGGAGGACTGAGGCTATTTCATCTGATACACGCGGGAACAGGATATTTTTATCCGGGAATTCGTTGACCCATCCTACTTCAGTCTCACGCGGTGAAATACCATCGATAAGGATTTTTCCGGATGCCGGTATCGTGATCCCGGCGCATATCCGCAGGAGTGTTGTCTTACCACTGCCGTTTGGTCCAATCACCGATGTAATCCCTTGAGGAATGGCAAGTGTATCAATGGTAAGTGAATGGTACCGTAAATTATCGAGCGTGATCATGGCAACCGCTGCGCAATCAGGTATGCGGCACAGGCTTTCACTGCATCTCCTGGAAGGAAAATCAAAACACCAACGACAAGTGCAGCAACTGGCAACATGCCGGTGGAAGATACCAGCCATGCCGCACCCGAACCAAGAATAATCATCGTGGAGAGTGCAAGCGCAGTAACTCGTATGAGCCGGGATTTTTGTTCATAGGCATAACCGGTTACCAGTGCTGCCGGAATAAATCCGATCAGGTATCCTCCGGAGGGTCCAAGCAGTATACCAACACCCGCGACACCGTTGTGGAAAACAGGCAGGCCGAGCGCACCGAGCACGACATACAGGGCAACCGGAACTACCGCGTGTCGCTTCATGACTGCACCCGCGAGGAGGACAAAGAGGGTCTGTAAAGTGAATGGAACCGGAAAAAACGGGATGGAAACCCAGCTACCCAGTGTCATGAGTGCGATAAACGCAGCCGAATATGCAATGATCCGTGATCGTTTGAGATCCCCAAACATCGTCAACCATCAAAAATTAATTGGTTGACGATAAAAAAGTAATCCTTTCAGAGATGATAACAATCGCCGGCAATGACACGTTCGAGCTTTCCGTTGTCTTTCCTTATGATAAGCGCGCCGAACTCATCAATATCCACAGCATCGCCTTCAAAACTATTCTTGAGCGTTCTGATATTCACCCGGCGTTCGAGTGTACAGGAAAGACTCTTCCACTCCCTGATAATCGCATCGTACTCCCCGCTCTCGATGAGAAGATAATGACTCTCGAACTCTTTTAAGACACGCGCAAGGAAGGAGGCCCGGTCCACTTCGTGCCCGACTTCCGCGGATATTGAAGTGATCTCTTTTTGCAGCGCTGGAGTAAACTGTTCGAGCGGAACATTGACATCAATACCCATGCCCAAGAGGCAATAATGAACAGTATCCGCTTCTGCCGCGAGTTCGAGAAGAAGCCCTGCCACTTTTTTGTTGCCGATAAAGATATCATTGGGCCACTTGATCAGCGCACCGAGATCAAACTCCTTGCGGATCGCACGGGCGAGCGCAACAGAGCCTGCCATCGTGATCATAAAGATGCGCTCGATGGGGATACGGGGTTTGAGGACAACGGTGATCCAGATTCCCCCACTGGGTGATAGCCATGCCCGTCCCATCCTGCCAATACCGCCGGACTGCTCTTCCGCGATAATGACCATCCCGTGCATCTTTTCGACATCACCTTCAGAACAGATCTGCTTGCCCACCCAGATTGTTGACGGTGTGTTCTCGAGATAGCGCATTTTTTTTCCCACAAACTGTGTCCTGAGTTTTTTGTGTATTTCGTAGGGGAGTAGTTTGCTGCTTGTCCGCGTGAGCCGATAGCCCTCTTTCTGGGAGGATGAGATGTCATATCCCATCATGCGCAGTTCGTTTATCTGTTTCCAGACTGCCGACCGGGTGATCCCGAGTTCGTTACTGATGGTCTCCCCGGATATGGGTGTATCTGATCGTTCAAGAATTTCCAGCACTTTGAATGCAGAGTCCGGCATCGTGATCACCGTTTTGAATTTACCTGTTCTGATGGAAGGGGACACGGGTCTTTTCCACATACCTGCTTGAGGATTGCTGATTGGTTTTCCATGAGCGTGGCAAGATCAAAGATGCCAGTGATATCGACAACCCCGATAGCCCCAATCACCACACCTTCAGCATCCCGGATGGGAGCGACAGTCACCGGTACCCCTTTATATGCACCCCTCTTGGGGGTAGTCCGGATGAGCTGGTTTGCTGCAATCGCTTCTATGAGGATCGGGCCTTCATAATTTCGGTCGACTACCCTGCCATCCTCCACCCGTAAGCCGGGTTTTTCCCGGGATTTGGCCGTCATCGGCAGGTGGTGGAGTAGTTCGTGGATGGCGAGAACAATGGGTTCAAATGCGGTTGAATCAGCGCTCGCAGAAAAAGTATAGCAGTGCATCGACTTACCTCATAAATCTGTCCCATTTCTATCTAGATGAAGATTGTGTATCAGGGCATCCCACAGGAGCTCCGGAAATCTATTGGTAGGAAGAATGGTGTGTCCATCGATGAAAAATTATAACCCGAACACGGTAATAAGAGAAAAATTCCCGCCTTGTCAGTTCCCGCTAAAATGGAGTGAATTCCCCGGAACTACAGAACGTTTTCAAAAATGTTCGTGACGGGAATTCATGGATGCTTGTCACAATAATTTTTCCTTTCCCGATTGTTTTTTCAATGAGGATTGCCCCTTCGCTCGAATTTCCCGCTGCATCTCCTTCATGCATGGGAAATATCCCGTCACACTCGATGTTTTCCGGGTCATAATCTTTGACAAGCGATCCGGTCACCGTTGACGACGAACAATCGATATGGCGCGGGTGGCAGTCATGGTGATACGTGACCGGGAACGGAAGCCAGTCGTAGGCATCTGCACGGTTGATAGCAGCGCCAAACACAAGCAGGTGTCCCCCGTTCTCAACAAATTTTTCAATCCGTTCTGATGATGCCCGGAGTGCAGGCAGCAGCCGGCAATATGCAGGGTTTCCAAAACCGGTGGGAATAATCAGGCAGTTGAGCATGCTCCGGAAGAACGGGGCTGCCAGCATGTGTGGTGTGACCAGTTCACAGGAGATGCCACACTCCTCGATATACCGGTTGAAATGCTGGGGACTTTCCCAGACAAATCCCGCGCGGCAACTCATCCTTTAATCACCCCAATGGGTGACAAACGTGCAACCAGCTGCGAAAGCCCGACATCGTGAACCACCCGGACCACCGCATCGCTGGATTTGTATACCTCCGGGGATTCATCCGCGATGGACGCATCGTTTGGCGCCCTGACATAAATTCCTGCGTTCTGGAGATTTGCTGCCACTTCTTTTCCGCTAATACTCTTTTTTGCCTGGGATCTGCTCATCACACGCCCGGCTCCATGGCAGGTGCTCCCGAACGTGCGTTCCATTGCCGTCTGTGTCCCGCGCAATAAAAATGATGATGTTCCCATACTGCCGGGGATAATCACCGGTTGTCCGAACTTTGCAAGGTCAAAGGGGAGATCGGGAGAACCCGGGCCGAAGGAACGGGTAGCCCCTTTCCGGTGCACGCACACGTGCATCCGTTTCCCATCCACGCTGTGCTCCTCGATCTTTGCAACGTTATGCGCGACATCATAGACAAGGGGCATGCTCTCGTACTCAATGCCGAACAACTTTGCGAGGTGCAGGCGGGTAGTATGCATGATCATCTGCCGGTTTGCCCATGCATAGTTTGCCGCGGCTGCCATCGCGCCAAAGTACGCCTTTCCTTCCGGAGACATGACTGGTGCGCAGGCAAGCTGGCGATCGGATAGATCAATGTGATATTTTTTTGTCGCACTTTCGAGATCTTTTAAATAATCCGTGCATACCTGGTGCCCCAGTCCACGGGAACCGCAGTGGATCATGCAGCATATCTGTCCAAGGGCAACGCCGAATGCGTGTGCTGCAGCCTCATCATAAATTTCGCTGATAACCTGTATCTCAAGAAAATGGTTGCCCGAACCCAGTGTACCCCCTTGGGGCATCCCTCGTTGATGAGCTTTTGTTGACACTGACCGGGTATCGGCCTGTTTCATGTATCCACCCTCTTCGCAGCGTGCCAAATCCCGTTCAAGTCCGTACCCGGATTCGACAGCCCAGCGTGCGCCACGAACCATCATCGTGTCCAATGACTGCGGTGAAATTTTAAGAGCACTTTTGGCACCCACGCCGGTTGGGACCACATGGAAGAGCTGCTCAACGAGTTCTCTGGGTTTCTGTATGTCGTCTCGTATGAGTGGTGTCGTGAACAACCTGACCCCGCAATTGATATCGAACCCGACACCCCCGGGGGATATCACCCCCTCGTTAAGCGAGAACGCTGCGACACCCCCAATCGGAAACCCATAGCCCCAGTGGATATCCGGCATGGCAAGCGCGTATTTAATTATTCCCGGCATGGTTGCTACGTTTGCCAGTTGCTGTACTGCCCCCGGCTCAAGGGTGGCTCCAAGGGATTCCGAGAGAAAGAACCTGCCCGGCACCCGCATTCCCGGAACGTATCCCACCGGAACCTCCCATTCATTTTCTCCCATCCGGTTTATCCCCTCGAGCATATCTGATCCTCCCCTACCCGAAATATATTGAATAACTGCTTACTGTGTGGTAATATGGGATTTTCTCTCATGTGAGTTTTTGGGAAAAGATGGGGACCAATCATCTCACGGTTTTGTCATACATCCCACACTATACGGAAAGAATGTGCGTCGTAAAAAATAAGCTAAAAACTGGAAAGATTTTGCCTTTTAGTTAAATCGTATGGGTAAAGGACATAATATCCCGAGTGCCAACAATAAACCGCCCAGCCCAGGCGCGACCAGATGCGGCGTCGTGCCGACTCCCATCAGGGAGTGGGCTTCCTCGCAATGCAGGAGTTTGGAGGCAGCTGCCCCCGTCATGTTGTTTACCAGAGAACAGATTTACCCGCACAGCATAGCGAAGTGCCAATAACACTACTTTTTTCGAACTGTACTACCGCACATCCAGATTTTAAATATCCTGTTTGGTTTGGTATCCTTTAGGGGAGTGATCAGCGTCAGACATCAAAGAGAATTTCCAGCACATAGTCATTCCTATCTTTCTGAATTGACATGCCGGAATACGAAATGCCTTTCACTTCCGTTCCCTTGTTGTGCCGGTGGGGATCAAAGCTTTCACCGTCTAGAACAGCCTTCAGGTTTAATCCCGTAATTGTGACCTCAGCGCGAGCAATCACGAAGCAGTCAACTTCGGTAATAAATAACACTTCTGATAAAAAATCAGAAAGCAGTGCCTCGATATCAGGAGCATCGAGCACTATCTCCTTTGTTATCCCGGATCTCCTGTCGTTCCCATACATCACCTGCATCAGCGCCATGCAGGCATCAGAAAAAAGAGCCCCCAGTGTATCGGCGCGTACCCGTATCTTCACATCTGCTGTATGAGATAACTCCTCAAAACTCATCCGTGATCGTGCCTTACCGGGTCATCATCTTCAAAGAACGGGATCATGTCAACCCGGATATCATGGAGAAACCGTGCCTGGTGTATGGAGATATAAATGGTGTGAGTTCCGGCTTTTAACAAAACGTCCGACTTTTTTGGCGGCTTTACCCGGGTTGGCAGAAGTATGGGACCCCCGCAGGAAGTGCATATGCGAAAATCACAGTCCCGTTTTTCTATATAATCCAATACAGCAGGAGCGATGAAAACTTCACTCATGCCAGAACGATCATCGGAATAACCAAACATTATGCTCATATTATTGGAATTGAGCACTAAAAACGGTTATGGTGGAGGAGGCAGGGTTTAGTAAACCCCGACAATCCTTACCACAATATCGATATATTTCTCTTTTAATTCGTAGGTGTTCACACCATCAGCATTCCGTGTTGCCCGGAGGATGCCAATGCGGGAGGCAATAATGCCAACCATCGATGCAATTGCATGGAACGTGACTGAAAACTGCTTCTGCAATTCTGCCACGAGTTCGGTGATCGTCACCGACTTGATGGAAAGGAAAAGTCTGAGCACTTCACGACGGATACCTGTTTTGTCCCGGGAGAGGTAAGACTTCAGACGTCCTTCGATCACTCGTTTGATCTCGGAAGGAGATCTCATACCTTTAGTGTCGCGAGTTTCTCTATATAAACATTTTGATTTTTTACGTTTTGAAATCGCCGGAAAACAACGGTAAAGTTTCCGGAAACGGTAATCGTCTTCAAGAAATTTCAGCATGCCCTGATAACCGGGAACCGTAGACTTCTCACATTCCTGCGCTCACAGGAAACGGCATCTGGTAATTATTTAATCGTTGGTCAACAGATGAATATGACATGGGATTATTCAACTATAATATCGAAAAATATTCCCCAAAACAGTTGGTGGTAATCCCGTTAATCCTCCTCATTATAGCAGTTGTATCCCTCTCGGTTACAATGGCGACGACCGGCATGCCGGTGACACCGGGCATCGATTTTTCCGGTGGAACCGCGGTGACGGTCATAACACCCGATTCAAAAGAGCAGTTACAAGCCGTATTTGCCGGGTACCCGCTGATTGATATCGGCGAAGGAGTGAACAACGGGAAATTTATAAAGTTCGGGACGATGGATGATGCGAAATTCAATTCGCTTACGACGTTAATCGGGCAGAAATATCCGAATGCAAAGGTCGACCAGATTGGCGAATCCTTCGGGAAAACACTCCAGTATCAGGCAGCGTTAGCAGTCGTCCTTGCGTTTATAGGTATGGCAATTGTCATTTTTATCGCGTTCCGCACGTTCGTCCCGTCATGCGCTGTCGTGCTCTCTGCATTTGCGGACATGGCAATGACTGCGGCGTTGATGAACTTCGTGGGAATTCCCCTCACGCTCGGGACTACTGCTGCGCTCCTCATGCTTATCGGGTATTCCGTGGACAGTGATATCCTGCTCACCACCCGCGTTCTCAAACGACAGGGAAAACTCAATGACAAGCTGGTCGGGGCATTTCGCACGGGCATCATTATGACCTCAACGACAATCGCTGCGGTTGTCGCGCTGCTCCTTGTCTCATGGTTCGGTCAGGTACAGGTCATCTACGAAATCTCCGCGGTGCTCCTGATTGGGCTCTTCTTTGATATATTAAATACCTGGCTCACAAATGTCGGCATCCTGAAATGGTATGTTCAGAAGGGAGGCGGGAAATGAAGGAAGCGAGAGTGAAAGACCTCGTGAAAGACTGGCGGGTGATCACGCTTATCATCCTTGTTGTTCTCTCGGTGGTCATCATCTATCCGCACTTTGATGAAAAGGGCAACCTCGCGACCAACCTCCAGTATGGTCTCGATCTCCAGCAGGGCGCGTGGCTCCAGCTTGAATTCAAGGCTGAAGTGATCGGGTTCACCACTGACCTCTCGCAGGAGCAGTTCATCGCGAACCTGTCAAAGAACCTTGATGCCGATGTGCTGCTCGTCGATGCGACCCACCTTGAGATCCGAAAAGCCTACACGCAGGAAGCACTTGACCCACTCATTACTGCTTCCGGTGGGAAGATGATTTCATACCAGCCCGGGGTGTCGAAAAGCACCGCAGACCTCGTGAAACGTATCCTTGAGAACAAGATCAATACGATGGGCACAAAGGATGCAAAAGTCAACACCCTGACCGGTCTGAACAATGTCGCCCGCTACGTCCGGGTGGAACTTGCCGGTGTAGACATAAAACAGGCACAGGAAATCGTCGGGAAACAGGGTAAGTTCGAGATCCGGATACAATCGGTAGGAAACGCAACTGAACATGTCCTGTATGGCGACTCAATTACGAGTGTCCAGGTGCCGACCCAGGAACCGGCAGGAAGCAACAAGTGGGGTGTTGGTTTCACGCTCAGTGAAAATGGTGCAAATGCGTTCCGGCAAGCTGCCATCAAGTATGGCGCCACGGTTGATCCCAACAACCACCAGCTTGCGATGCTGCTCGATAACAAGACAGTCTATTCCGCACCGCTTTCGAGTGATCTCGCAAGCCAGCTGCAGGGGCAGAACACCCGGCAGCTCTTTGCATCAACAGGAACCGGGAATCCCGGTATGCAGCAGGCAACGAACCTTGAGATCCATCTCAGGGCTGGTGCACTGCCTGTTGATGTCAGTGTCGCAGGATCGGGATCGACATCGGCTGCTCTTGGTGAACACTTTAAGATGATGGCAATTCTTGCCGGTATCCTCGCGCTCATAACGGTTGCATTCGTGATCTATTACCGGTACCGCGAACCCAGCATTGTGCTCCCCATGGTACTGATCAATGCATCCGAGATCGTGATTCTGCTCGGGTTCATCTGCCTCATCAAGTTCCAGATGGATCTTCCGACTATTGCGGGTTTGATCGCGGTTGTCGGTACTGGTATTGACCAGCTGGTCGTGATTACAGACGAGATCCTCCACGAAGGTAAGGTTCCGTCACCAAACCTCTACTTGAAACGGCTGTCGCGTGCGCTGGGAATCATCATGGTTGCAGCGGGGACTGTGATTATCGCGATGCTGCCCCTTGCGCTCATGGACCTCTCGACGCTGAAAGGATTTGCCATTATCACCATCATGGGTGTCCTTGTAGGAGTGATTGTCACCCGTCCCGCGTATGGGAAGATCATCATGGAGATCCTCTCCGAATAACAATACCATACATTTATCTTTTTTTTTATCAACAACTGTTCCGGGTATGGAAAATGAGCAGACCGGTTTTGTATGATTTTTTTGCCACCTGGTGCGGTCCCTGTCGGATGCAGACACCGATTCTCGAAGAGTTAGCAAAAAAGATGGGCACAGCTATCGAGATTAAAAAAATCGATGTTGATGTGCACATGGATCTTGCAGAAAAATATGGTATCCGTGTTGTGCCGACACTGATCATAGAAAAAGACGGGAAAGTTGTCCGTTCGATGGAAGGCGTCACTGATGCCGCCACACTCGAAAAACTGCTTGCGCCGCTGGTGGGATAAGTGAAGATCGGCATTGTCGGTGGTACAGGTGATATTGGTGAGGGGATGGCGTTGCGCCTCTCACCCATCTTTGACGTAATCATCGGGTCACGCGACGTGGATAAAGCGTTAAGTTCAACCAAGTGCTGCCAGGACATCCTGCAGGACCGGGGTCTGCCCTGCTGCTGCAGCGGGGTATCCAACCAGGAAGCGGTTGATTATGCGGATGTGGTGATCCTTGCGATACCGTTCAAGCATGTCATACCAACACTCGCGACCCTGCATGGGTTTGAGGGCAAGACGGTGATAAGCCCGGTGAACCCGATGGAGAAACAGGATTTTTTTACCTTTGTTCCTCCACCGGAGGGTTCAGCAGCGTTGATGATAAAACGCCTTCTGCCACCAAATACGAAGGTCTGTACTGCCTTTAACACGATCGCGGCGAACCGGTGGAAGGCACTTGATGAGGAACTCGAACTTTCGGTGCCAGTATGCGGGGACGATGACGGTGCGAAACAGGAGGTCATGGCGATTGTGAACAAAATCTCAAAATTACGGGCGTTCAATGCCGGTCCGCTTGCCGTCTCATCGATGGTCGAATCGCTCACCCCGCTTGTCCTCAATATCGCCCGGTACAACAAGATGAAGGATGTCGGGATCCAGTTCCATTAAAGCACGAAAGACTGTTGCGATCCTTTCGGGCATATTCGGCAAGATTCCCTGGTGGCCCGGAGATACTGATGAAGTCATGATCGGTGCGATCCTGACCCAGCAGACGCGGTGGGAGAATGTCGAGCAGGCGCTTCTCCGGCTGAAAAACAACAACCTCGCCATCATGTCTGCCATTCATGCAGCAGATCCCGTGAAGATTGAAGAGTCTGTGCGATGCACCGGGTTTTATCATATCAAAACCCTGAGGTTGAAAGCGCTTGCCGCGCATGTGATGGAGACGTACGGGGGTGTGGAAAGGATGGTACCAGTGTCAACCGCAAAACTCCGTACTGGGCTTCTTTCGGTTCACGGTATCGGTGAAGAGACAGCGGATAGTATCCTCTGCTACGGGTTTTCCCGCACAAGTTTTGTCGTTGACGCGTACACGGAACGTATCGCGCGCTGCGCCGGGATACCCGGGAAGCGATCCGGGTTAAAAGAGATGTTTGAAGCAGTTCTTCCTGATGACCCCTGTGCGTATCGGCAGACCCATGCTCATATCGTTGAATATGCGAAACGGTTCTGTGCAAAGAAGAGGTGTGATGAGTGTCAGATAGCGATTTTAAACTGATTGGAAGACGGTTATTTGCCGAACATCTGGTCGGCGGAAATTTTGGGAACATGAGCCGGCGGGAAGGAGACCGGGGATTTTTGATCAAACGGACCGGGGCATACCTTGACGATCCTGGCGAATATGTCTTTGTGTCATTTGGAGGAGATGTCCCACAAGATGCATCCAGTGAATACCGCGTTCATCGTGCAGTATACAAAAGAACCCCACACCTCGCGATTGTTCACGCTCACCCGCCGTTTACCGTTGCGGCATCGCTTGTCAGGGATTCGGTAATACCCCTTGACAGCGAGGGCGAGATGTTTTGTCCTGTAATTCCGGTGATAAGCGGCAATCCGGGGACCCAGGCGCTTGCAGACAATGTTGCAGATGCCCTCGTGCATTCCAAACTCGTCATCGCCCGGGGGCATGGTACGTTTGCTGCCGGAAAAACTCTTGACGAAGCCTTCCAGCTGACCTCTCTTGCCGAACATGCGTGTAAGGTTCTCGCGTTAAAAAAGATCTTCTCCTAACTTGAACAAGAGAAGCGTTCTTCCCTCATATGGTTTTAGAGGGAAAGAAATTATTTTGGTTGTTTAGGCTGGAGGAGCTGGATCTCCCGTATGATCTCCCGGTGAAAGACAAGGAGCATATCCGAGATCATCCCAAACATGAAGATCTCAATACCGACAACGATGAGAAGCACCGTGAGGATAGTAAGAGGGATATGGTCGATATGGCGCATCCATTCGAGCAGCACATAGATACCCGTAAGGACACCCAGAAGAGAGGTAAAGAGACCCATCATCCCGAAATAAAACATCGGGTTGTTCACCCGCGCAAGCCGGTAGATGGTGGTGACGATCTTCACGCCGTCATGCAGCGGGGAGAGTTTGGTTGCCGTTCCCGGGCGCCGTGAATATTTTACCGGCACTACCATGATCCGCTGCCCGTTCCTCACTGCTTCAACAGAGATCTCAGTTTCGATCTCAAAGCCTTTTTCCTTCAGGTTCATCTGCTGGATGGCGAGCCGGGTGAATGCCCGGTAACCTGAAAGAATATCGTGAAGATCCCTGCTGTGGGCAATTTTAAAGAGCATGTTCAACATGTGGTTGCCCAAGAGGTTGAGACGGGAGAACGCACCCTCTTCCGCATTGATGAGCCGGTCGCCAATAACTTGGTCAAAACCTAAGAACAGCGGCGTTAACATTTTTTCCGCATCTTTTACTGTATAGGTGCCATCCCCATCAAGCATGAGAATGTACGGCTGCTCAATAACCTCAAACGCTTCGATGATCGCGTTTCCTTTCCCCTTGCCCGACTGAGTCCTCACTGTAGCGCCGGCTTCACGGGCGGTTTTTACCGTATTGTCCGTGCTCTTGCCGTCAATAACAAGAATGTTGTTATATCCCAACACCTTGAACTCCCGAATAATCGTGCCGATGGTCGGGCTCTCATTGAGTGTGGGAATGAGGATGCAGACCTCATCTTTGTTGAATTTCATTGGTATAGTATTTTTAATCAGGTGTCATAAGTGCTTCTATGCACCTCCCGAAAAAGGGGCTGCGTGCGCTTGGCATTGCAGAGAGCTATTCCGGCAGGTCGTATTCCACCCTTTCGGGAGTGGTGATGCGAAAGGATCTGCAGGTCGACGGGTTTGCCTTTGCGGCTGCAACTGTCGGCGGGATGGATGCCACCAGGGCAGTCCTGAAAATTTTCGCAGATCTTGACCGTAGGGATATTAACGTGATCATGCTCTCCGGTTGCGTTATCGCATGGTTCAACGTGATAGACCCGCTTATGCTCTCAAATGAAACACATATCCCGGTGATCTGCGTGACATACGAGGATTCAGAAGGACTCGAACCCGATATAATGGTGCACTTTCCCGGAGACGCAGAGCGACTCGCTGCATACCGGCAGCTGGGGAAACGTGTTCCAGTCATGCTGCACAACGGGCAGGAGATATTTATCCGTGGCTGGGGAATCACTCCTGCGGACGCTGCCCGTCTTTGCAGCGACTTTACTATTTCGGGCAGGATTCCGGAACCCCTCCGTGTCGCACGGCTCTGTGCACGGGCAGCACATGCAGCTCAATCGGTAGATTAAATCTCTTGCATATATGATGCCGGGCGCATGCCGGTACAGGAACCTTCATATTTCTCAGAAGAATAATGAAATGAATCAGTGTTGAGGGTATCCGATGTCACAGGAAAAAAAATTATCCCGGTGGGTATGTCTTGAATGCCATTATATCTATGATCCAGAAAAAGGGGATAAAAAAGGTGGTATCCCCCCCGGGGTTGCATTCGAGGATCTCCCGGATACCTGGCGCTGCCCAGAATGCAATATCCTCAAAGCGAAAAAAGGAGTATTCAAACGGCTTGATGAATGAACTGATTATTCCCCTATTCTCCCGTTCTCTACAACAGATTTTTTTCGGTATCACGCAGTAAAGGAGTGACGCGAGATGATCGTTCCTGTTGTGGCGTCATAAATTTCTGCTCTCACAAGATCGCCCGGGTGAAATGTTTTATCATTGAAATCAAGCGCGATGCGCTCGCCCGGTAACCATGTTGCACCTTTACATCCTTCGCCGCTTATAGTCTGAACGCCGAAATGGTGCGAGGGAATGAAATCCTCCCCATGCAGCGTCAGTATCTTGCAGGATACCGGCTGATCATTTTTAAAAAATTTTGCCATCAGGTTTTCGTTCTGGAATGGGGTAAGTCCCGTGTGGAGGAGTATAACCCGGCTGTCATAATTGAGTGCACCGGTTTTTTCATCATTATGGGAGATACTGGTGATCTTGAAAATCGCCGGTACTTCGCCATTGTCCCAGGCAAGTGAAGGCAATACGAGAAGCATAGCGAGCACGATTGCTGCAAATACAAACAGGACAGCTAACATCAGGGCGATGCCGATCAACGGGGAGTTTGCATCCGATACAAAAGGATGAGAAGACACCAATCCGGAGGTTATGGGTGGATGCGTGATAAGTATTTGGAAATCTACTGGAGGATGATTGTGATGTAAAATCTTCACCGGGATGAAGCTGGATAATGGTCTGGAGACGGACACTACAAGACGTCAACAATTGTACCATCTCCCCTAAAATATATAGTTAATAAACAATTATTGGATCAAGATTCGTGTTATTATACGTGGGACTGCAGACATACGGTGATATCCTCACCGAAGTGCATTGATAACGCCGATTCCATTCAGAGCGGGCGGGACCTTTACCGTAAAGGGCTTGCGCTCGGAAGGGATGGAAAACATGAAGAGGCGCTCCTTATGTTTTCCGATGCGCTTGCTGTTGATCCCACGCTTGCCCTCGCATGGGTAGGGCGGGGTTTTGCCCTTGGCAAACTCGGACGCTTTGAGGAAGAGATCGCATGTTGTGACAAGGCAATTGAACTCGACCCCGATTGTGTCGATGCATGGAATTACAAGGGATTTGCTCTTGGGAAACTGGGGCGATTTGAAGAGAAAGTGAACTGCTGCCGGCGGGCGCTCGACATCAATCCCGAGAGTGCCGTTGCATGGAACAACATGGGCGTCGCTGTGGGCATGCTACGAAAGTATGAGGAGGAGGCTCGTTGCTGTGAACGGGCGATTGCCCTGCGCCCGCGGTTCCTGTCAGCATGGGTGAACAAAGGATACGCCCTAGGCAAACTGAAGCGGTATGAAGAAGAGTGCGCGTGTTACGATCGCGCGCTGAAGATTTACCCGTATTATATCTCTGCGCTTGTGAACCGTTCGGCTGCCCTTATACGACTGAAACAGTATTACATGGCACTTGAGGCGCTCGATCAGGTGCTTGCACTCGATCCGGGGAATGCAAAAGCCCTGTACCGCAAGGGTCTGGCGCTTGCCATGCTCCGCAGGCACGAAGAGGCGATTCCGGTCCTTGAAAAGGCGCTTACGCTCAATCCCACAATCGCTGACGCATGGGTAGTCCTCTCCAACTCGAACTTTTTACGGGGACATCTCGAAGCGTCAGCACGGGCGTTTGACCAGGCATATTATATTGATATCCACGATGTCCAGGTTGGGCTTGTGAGGGGCTTATCCTTGTTAAAAGAAGGAAAACGCGAAGACGGTCTTCGGTGCTTTTCCGATATGCTGGGCATCCTCCTCAGGTAGTCCTGAAATGACTGGATGATGGTGCAATCTCCTCGTTATTTATGGCTCCCGCACGAACCGGGAATTATGGATGTTGAGGAGTTTGTCCGCCGGGGGCTTGTATCCGGTGAACATGAAGAGGTTGTTCTAAAAAAACTTACGGATCACATCGTCTCTTTAAAAAATGCCAGCCCGGTGTATGCATCTGCATTTGCCCGCGCGGTGATTGAAGAAGTAAAAAACACCCGCGGTCTCTCTGGTGACTTTTTTTCGTTTGAGCCTGCGGGTGTTAAGATGGGGGAGTTCGGTGTTGGCTCCCGGGGAAAGGGCGATTTTTTTGCCCACCGCGAGATCGCCCGTATCATCGGGAAAACCTCTGCATCTGTCGGTGTTGACGAGATGGATGATGCCGGTGCAGTCAAAGCCGGTGGAGAATATATTGTCTGTACCGTCGACGGAATGCACTCCCGTCTCTCGGATTACCCGTTCCTTGCCGGCTTCCACGTGACCAGGGCAACACTGCGTGACCTGTATGTCATGGGTGCACAGCCGGTCATGCTGTTTTCCGATATCCATGTTGCAGATGACGGGGATGTGGCAAAGATTTTTGATTACACTGCCGGGGTGACAACCGTTGGTGAAGCGATGAACGTACCGCTTGTCACGGGTTCAACCCTGCGGATTGGCGGCGATATGGTGCTTGGAAGCCGGTTGACCGGCTGTGTCGGTGCCGTTGGTGTCGCGTCGCACCTGACTGCACGGAAATCAATGGTACCCGGTGATGTCGTCCTTATGACGCAGGGTGCCGGGGGCGGTACCATTGCAACCGCAGCGATTTATTCCGGGTTCCCCGAGGTTGTTGAACAGACAATCAACCTCAACTTCCTCCTTACCTGCGAAGCGTTGATTAAAAGTCCGGTATTTCCGGCGATCCATGCGATGACCGATGTGACCAATGGCGGTCTCCGGGGAGATGCATTTGAGATGGCTGAAACGGCACAATGCCGGATGGTCATCAATGAAGAGGCAGTAGGTTCACTTGTCGAACCGCATGTCCTCGACATGCTCGAAACGCTCCGTATCGATTATCTTGGCGTCTCGCTTGACTCGCTCCTGATTGTTGCCCCGAAAGTCATGTCAGAAGAGATCTGCCGCACCGTCAGCATGACAGGTGTGGAGTGCCATGAAATCGGGTATGTCGAAACGGGAAGACCGGAGTCCGTCCTCATGATCGATGGTAAAGAACACGATTTCTCGCCACGGTTCCGTGAATCTGCGTATACTCCGGTAAAAAAAGTAGTCGATATGGATGTCCGTGACTTCGAGGAGATGAAGAAAGGCGTCCTTCGCGCGTCGGAAGCAGCGATCAAAAAGAAGCAGCGCGTGTTACAGCGCCTTGTGCCGCAGAAAAGATAATAACACTTCTATTTTTCCGGTTTTCGTGCAGTCACGCAGATGTTATACGCAAGCTGCGGGATCCGTTTTTCAACGAATGGTTCCACCCTCCGTGCGAACTGGAACAGCGGGTCAATCATATCGATATGGGCAAACGAGCACCAGCTGGTGCGGACATTAAAAAATCCTGCATCATAAAAGAACCCGGACATCTCATCCTCATCATAGTACCGTTCTCCGAAGTCTTTCATAACCACGTGTTTGACTTTTATCTTTTCACTCAAAAGGTACAGCGCCGGGATCCCCCGGGTGACAAGTTTTTTCCCGAGCGTGCAGATGGCAATCGCACCGCCAGGTTTCAACACACGGTACGCTTCGGAGAGCATCGCTCCGGGATCTCTCAGGTAACTGAAGACAAGCAGGCTTGAGACGGCATCAAATATATTGTCAGAAAACGGGATGGTTTCACCGGACCCGATGGTAAAATCAGATGCAGCACACCGGCACCGCGCCCGCTCGATCATCCTCCGGCTCAGGTCGATTCCTACAGCACTGCCCCCTTCAGTCGTGTATTTCTCGACAAAGAGCCCGGTCCCGCACCCGATATCGAGGAGCCGCGCACCTTTCGGGAGCGCCTGCATCAGGTGCCGGCTGATGTGTGTATGGTAGCATCTACCTCGGGGAAGATCGTAATGGTTGTCATAGATATCAGCAATTGTATCATAGTGCTGCTGGATCTTCTCCTGCTTTGCCGCACTCATGAAAAAACATCCCGGATACCGGTTGCAAAGGCGTCGATCTGGACATACTCGCTGTTGCAGTGCCCTACCCGGTAATCTGCATCGGCAATGGCGATTGCGAGCCGGGGGTCGTTGTAATCGCGGCGGGTGATCGTCCTTACCTCAAAGAGAACCTCCCTGCCCGAGAGCCCGTAATCGATCATCAGCGATTCGAGCTGGCGGATAGCGGTGCGGGTATCACCTTTCCGGATTGCGTCTATGGCTGATGTGGTGATGGTTCCGGTTTCAGAGAGAGAGATTCCCTGGACATTTTTGCACTGCCCGGATTCAAGCGCCACCTGCAAGAGAAGGAGCGCCTTTCTTAGATCTCCCTGTGCAGCCTGTGCAATGAGTTCGAGATCATCATCGGAACAGGGAAACGCCCCGCCGTTCTCCTGTGCCCTGATCGCTTTCATATGCCGGATCATCACCTCGATGTTGACCGGTGCAAAAAAAAGCGGGAGGCACCGGGAGGTGATCGCCGGAATGATGGCACTCTGGTTTGTGGTCGAGAAGATGAAACGGCATGTACCGCTGTACCGTTCCATAATCCTGCGCAGTCCCTGCTGAGCGTCGCGGGTGAGTGCATGGGCATCCTCAAAGACCATCAGTTTGAATGCGGCGTCAAGCGGGCGCATCGATGCGTACGACTTGAGGATGTATTTAAAATTGACAATCAGGCTCTGGCTTTTCTGGTATAGGTGGGCATATCGCTCGTCCTCTTCGAGTATTTTTTTCCCCTGCGAGAAAAGATCCGCGGTCTGGAAGACGGATGTGTTCATCTCCCAGTTCTCCCTATAGAGTTTTTTTGCAAAACATTCAATGGCGACACTCTTTCCTGTCCCGTGCGGACCGGAGAGCATAAGGTGGGGAACGGTGCCGGATGCGGCAAATGATGTGAGACGTTCGATTACCGGGTCCTGCCCACAGATCTCCTCAAGCCGTGATGGGCGGTACCGTTCAGTCCATAGCATGGCAGAACCTCGTAGTCATCTCACGTATTGCCTCTCGTAAAAGATAATGGTTGTCCAGTGATGTTACGAGATGTTCCTGCTCGATTTTTGTGAGTTCAGTACAGGCACGTGTGATCTCCGGAAGAGCCCGGGTCAGTTCGTCAACAACAGTCAGCGTTGCAGTCTTTGCAGTGCGGGAAAGTGGGTTGAGATCAATCGCGATGACCTTCTTTCCCATGGCAACGAGCGCCTCACACCTGTCCCCGTCTTCGAGAGGGACAAGCACCACATCCGCTGTGTACATTCCCTCGCGGCGGCACCATGCCCGGTCATGGGAGAGCGCGAGCAGGCGCTCGGCTTTACCAGAGAAGACATCAACTCCCTCATCCCGGAGAAGGTCCTCGATGTGCTTCACCCGTTCTTCTGTCCGGTGGAACAGGTTCACTTCCACGATCGCATGGCTTGCACGCTGGAGTGCTGCAATCTCCGGCGCGGCAAGCGCAGCGGTATTCCCATTTATGGAGATGACCGGGTGTCGTGCGGAAAGGAGCATCGCTGCTGCTGTTCGTTCTGCTACCCGTGCGCTATCGGTTGTCCGCTCACCGAGCAGATAATCAAACGCCTCGCCCCTGCCGTGCGCAGTGAGCCCTTCCCATGACACAATCCCCTGCTGTGCACACTTCGCAAGATGCTCACGGACGACAAGCGACCGGTATCGCGGGTGATCCTGGGGGATCATGGCACTTCCTCTACGATCCTGACTCCTCGTTCAGCCATATGCAACTCATATGTCTCTCCAATAACCCGGAGCACCGCTCCTGCACGGGCTCCGTATGCAAAGACGCCATTCCC
This sequence comes from uncultured Methanoregula sp., assembly GCA_963676405.2. GTDB lineage: Archaea > Halobacteriota > Methanomicrobia > Methanomicrobiales > Methanospirillaceae > Methanoregula. Next base: position 89,497 of record CAXXQB010000025.1, on the reverse strand, counting down.
GAGCATCGTCATGCTTGCCGGAATACCGGCACGGTCACAAATGCTCAACACTTTTTTTACTTCAGGGGGGTCACAAGTCCGCTCCTATCCGCAAATTCACGGCAGAGCCGGAAAAAATCTGCTATACTGTCCGGAGAATCCCGCGGGAATGCGGCAGTCACTTTCTCCATCTGTGCCGGTGAACCGAGCACTGAGGGTGTGTGGATGGGGCCGAAACTGATTGCATACAGGGGTTCAATGAGATCAAACAAGCGTTCGATGTGACCATCGATCCCTGCACCAGTCCGCACGACGCGCCCCCCTCCCTGGCACGCAGCGACATCGCCAAGCCCGGTGCGATGGGTGACTTCGGTCTCATGCGCAATACGGGCAATATCGTGTGCGCTCATCCCGCACTCATGCAATTGGTTCAATGCAGTAAGGGATGCGAGGAGTGCAGCGGCGGAAAGCCCGAACCCTGCCCCGATCGGGAGCCGGCATTCCGTGACCATCGATGCGGATACGCCAATCCGGTCCATGGCAGAGAGGAGAAGGGCCGACTCCAGTGCCAGACCGTGCCGTACCCCGGAAGCGTCCTTTCTCTCGATGCGGACAGACGGGATGCGGGAAGTGCTGACCGTTACCGTCACCCCTTCGTCGATAACGATACCTGCACCGATGCTCCCTGTCGTTGACAGGCTCATGCCATCGATACGCCGGAAGTACCCGGAAATATGCCCGGGACAAAATGCTATCACTGGTGCAGGTGTCATAACGGTCAGCGGTTCGTGTGAAAAGGTATGGTGCGCCCTGCTTTAAGGAATTGCGCTCACGAAAACCGGACTGATATGTATGAGAAGCATGGGATCCGGTTTTTCTTATGAGGGCAACCGAAAAAGTCTGGTGGTGATACAGGTGTTTTATCGCGTTCAGTGAAAAGCGGCGGAAAAAAAATTCGTACAGAGTGTCAATTACCGTTTCTTTGTTGTAGGCTTCGCGACTTTCATGCTTTCCTGAATGATCGCATCCCAGAGTGCGGCAGCAATTTCATCTTTAGTCCCGGATACCGGTACTCTCCTGCTGTGGGTCATGCAGACATAATCCCCGCGATCACTGCCCATCGTTACGGGAGCATTTGTCACGACCATAAAAACGCCCGCATCAAGCATTGCTTTCGCCTGCTTCTCTGTTTCGTCTCCAATCTTGAACGCGATGATTTTAGTTGTATATTTCTTTATCACTTCAAGAAGGATCTTCGGGAGCGGTGTAAGGACAAGTTTCACCGGTTTTCCGCTGGGAATCTTTCCCTTTACCTGTTCCGGGGCAAAATCTGAGATTGCCGCCGCGCTGATATAATAGTCAGCGCCCGTTTCACGGAAACACCGGTGAACCGCTTCACGCATGTCTCCCGCAGTCTCGACCGGGATGTTCGTGACGCAGGGAAGTATATCGCGGTGAATGATGGTTACCTTTGCTCCCAGCCGAAATGCCTGCATGGCAATCTCGCGCCCCATCCGCCCGCTGGATCTGGTGGTAAGGATCCGGACAGAATCCACCGGTTCACGGCACGCGCCGCTTGTCACTAGGACGCGCTTGTCCTTCAAGGGGCGCCCCAGTACCGCACGCTCACACCACAGAACAATTTCGTCAGCACCCGCGATCTTTGCCTTCTCTTCTTCGATCACGGGATCGACAAATAGAACGCCCCACTTTTTCAGGGTCCTGATGTTCTCGCGCACTGCCGGGTGCCGGTACATGCTGTGGTGCATCGCGGGAACAATGAGAACCGGTTTGCTGCTGCCAAGCGCTGTGGTGGCGAACGTGGTGACCGGTGTATCATCGATACCGCAGGCAATCTTCCCGATTGTGTTTGCGGTCGCCGGCGCGACGAGCAGCAGATCGGCACACCCGCCATCCCCGCAGTACGTAACATGCTCCACTGCGCCCGTCAACCGGGTAATCGTCTCATTCCCGCTCGCATATGTCAGTGCATCAGGATGGATAATCCCCTGCGCCGCACCACTCATCACCGGGATGACCCTCGCACCCTTTCGCCGCAGCGCATGCACCAGTTTCACGGTTTCTACAGCGGCAATACTTCCCGTTACACCGATGACGATCTGTTTTCCGGCAAGTGTCTGGAGGGTCACGAGAGTGTCACGTCCTGCACGATATGCCATACATGCGGGCGGTATTTCTTCACTTTATGTACCTCGATGGTGGGAGAAAAACCTGTGCCTTGTATACTCTCCCGGATTGCTTCATCAACAGTCCCAAGACTGTGAATGTGGATAACACTCCCTTCATGCACATGTGGTAAGACGTTTGGGAGCATGTGGATTGCATCAAAGTGCCCCATCACGACCCGGTCGTACTCGCCCGACAGGAGATCACGGCAGTCGCCGAGCACGGGTTGTACCAGTGCGGACAGGTTGTTTACCTGAATATTTTTTTCGAGGTACCTGAACGCCACCGGATTGATCTCCATCGCGTGGACCTGCGCGCCGCTTCCCGCCATCGGGATGGTAAAGTAACCGATACCGGCAAACATATCCGCCACCCGCGAGCCCGCCGGGCTTTCGCGGATACACCGTGCCATCCGCATCTTCTCGTCCCGGTTCCCCTGCGAGAACATGACAACGCGGGGATCGAGGTAATACACATACCCGCTCTCGCGGTGGCATACCTCCCCGACATCGCCCCACAACACTTCTGTTTTTGGCGTGCGGGTAACTTCTTTGAGCGCATCGATCCAGAGGACGCCATCCGGATGGCGGAAGTTGACGATCTCGTAAACATCTTGCGGTGTGGGTTTCCTGCCGTGAATCACCGCCACGTTCCCGAGCATGAAAAAGCCCCTGCCAGCATACCGGTGACGTTCCGGGATCTCGTGCGTGTATGCCATACCCTCTTTCACCGGCACCCATGCGACATTCCCCTCCGCGTAAGGACTACGCGCGGGGTCAATCCAGTCTTTGCCAGCAATTTCCGGAAGATTTTCCCTCGGTACTGCCCTCACCCGCATCATTCACCTGACAAGGACAAGCGTGTTTCCGTCACGGAGGATGTGGACAAAATCACCGGCTTTTACATCCAGCCACGATACCAGCCGGAACTCGGCGGTTGTGCAGGTTGTGGGATCGAGTACACCGATCATATCCCCGGATACATACGCGACAAGCGCCCGCTCCGCCAGCCTGGCGTTTCCCACTCGGCGGGTGACGAGATCCGTATTGACCGATCGGCTCCTCCCTTCAGAGAGGTCAAAGATCCTGACTCGGTTCGTCTCTGACTGTTCGACTTCCGCATAATTTTTCCCGACTACGACCACGTCCTGCTTCTGGTACCGGGGGAGACGGACAAGGTACGTAATCCGGAAGAGCTGCCTGCCATTTTTCTCACCGACGAGTTTCGGGTGTGTCGTGTATCTGCCACCCAGTTGTGCGGTAATTCCCTGCACGATCAAAAGTCCGATATGCTGGGAACCGACCGTGATGTCGAGCCCGTCCTTTGTCTCCGTAATCTCGGAGATGTACGATAGTCGCTCGCCTCCTGCCAGAAGTGAATCTTCCAGCTGAGTGGCGATCGATCTGGCAGTCTGGATCTCATACTGGCTCGGCAGGCGATCATCTGCTCTCACCTGCACAAATCCTTCGTAATAACTGCCGGTGATCCGGTTGCACCGGTCACACTGCTCCTTCTGCCAGACGATTTCTACTGTGCATTCCTTTTCCACCGGAAGTGAATAGAGCACTCCTTTGATGACAAGCGTGGCACGCGAGCGGTTGACACTTAAGTCCCGCACCGTGACAGATATCTCCGGCTTTTTTACATCGGGGTGAAAGTGCACCGCGCTTCGTGCAAGTTCGGGTGCGAGTTCGGAGCGCTCCCGGTTGGTATCAGTCCACGTGTTCACCTGTTTTGCCGCACCGCAGCTCGGGCAGTGAATATGTTTTACCCTTCGGTCACAGGCAACCCATTCGGTATTCCCGACCCGGCACTGGTTGCAGAGCCCGTCTTTTTCTGACGGATTGCCGCATTTTGGACAAAACTTGTCCTGGATATTTTTATGTAACACCGGCCCTGTCATTTTCCTGCACCTGTGTATGGTGATTCGTGCATATAGTGCCCATGTTCATCATAACCGGTAGATCTGGACATGGGGGACAGAACCGATCATAATGCAATCGGCACGGCTGGCGAGTCCCAGTTCGATGGCGATTGCCACTGCCCGTTCTCCCATAAGATTGATGCTGTCCCCTTTAGAAAGCGCGGCCTTCACTTCATCGGCGTTCACCCGCTGGTTGCCGTAGAAACTCTCGTGCGGCTGAACCTTCAGGTCACCGCCAGTAATCGTGGTGTTTATAAGTTCAGCATCGCAGACCGCAACTACATCAGCACAACCCGGAGAACGATGAATTTTTAAAAACATTGATCACTAATTGACAGGCAGGAATAAAAAAGGTGAGTTGGGGTATCAGGGAAGCGCAACCGTCACACCGTACACCCGTTCCACGGTCTCCGCATGGATCCGGAAACAGTCTTCAGTCGTGATCTGCCCGGATTCAAGTAGTTTCTTTGTAAACCGGGGTACGGATTTCGGACCGATCACCGCACCCGGTCGTGAATTTTCATCCATGAAGTCGCTCTCCATAGTGAATGCCCGGTGTTCTCGTGCCAGTGCCGGGATAGCCTCATGTTTTGCGATCAGGGAGGGATGCAATGGTGTCTCCGGTGAACCGTAGTGTTTCACCACACGATCCACTGGGACACCGGCGGTTCGTGCCATATCCACAATATCCGCACAGGGCCCCGTCTCGGCATGGATCTGGAGGGCGCACCGGCACTCACCGGCAAGCGCAAGGGCATGGGCAAGAACGGCGTTTGAAGCCGCTGCAACACTCTCATCAACTTCGTAATGTGGTCTCCCGCTCTTGAGTGCCACGGCCCGTCCCTCCTCCACGTACCGGGCAGCGCAATCGAGCCCGCCTCGCATCACTTCAACCGCTTGTTTAAGGGGCATGCGTTCAGCAAGCCGGCTGATCTCTGCCGGGTGTACACCCAGCACCGGATAAACGATGAGACCTGTTTCCGTGACGAGATCTGCGACACGGAGGGTTTCGTCAAAAATCCGAGCATAGTCTGAACCGCATGCCGGGTGAACGTCAAGCGACCAGGACGGTTTCGAGACAAGAAAGATATGCGTCCCTCCCGCCCGCAAAAAATCCTTTGCGGCTTCGACACCCAGTCCGTTCACCGGGTCAATGTGGATGTGATCGTCAGTGATCGGAAACCGGGGGGATTTCATGGCACTCCACGATCTGCATCAGCGGGTAACCGGAACTTGGGGCAAGCCGCGCACGGCAATACGCGAACCCGACGCGGGTCACGATCTCCACGTCAAACATCAGACCAGACAGCTCGCTATACCCAAACACGTTCTCTGTCATCAGGTTACGGTTGAGGTTGACGGTGATCTCTTCCACGAACGGTTGGAGGATCACTGCCTTTTCAATCGCCGTTTCCACGCTTGCCGCCGACTTTCTCGAAATGGGCGTGCCTACCCACTGGTGATAGAGCGCACCGAGCTTGATCCCGGCTTCAAAGACTGCCTGTTCCCGGTTGCTGTTCATGATAACCCTCAAATCAACTGGATAATCCCCGACTTGGGTTCCATTGCCTCACCGTGGCGAAGGAGCATGTCGATCCCTTCCCGCACTTTGTCATGCGCGAATCCTTTGGAGGTAACCGCTTCGATCACCTGATCGATTGCGGCGCGCCGGGATTCCCCACCGACGTCACGGATCGCGTCCTTGATCACCCGCACGATATCCCGTTTCTCTTTCGAGATTCCAGTCGCCACCTTGTCGATGTCAAAGTTCCCGGTCTTCGCATCGTACGCGATCTGGCGCAGGCAGGTGTCAACGATATGGATCACCCGTGTGGCATCGGCAAGTTCGATCGTGTTCGAGAGACGGATGCGGGCGCTTGCCTCAGCGAGTCGCACGAGCGCCTCAAGCTGACGGGCAGTCACCGGCACCGGTTTGTTTGGTGCGGCAATCCCCCGGAGCTTGAGGTAGTAGGAGATCAATGCGTCCTTTGCCTCGGTAGAAAGCATGGGAAAGCACGTGCGTTTCGAATAGGCGACATATTTCCTGAAAAGGACTGGCTCGATATCCGGCATCACTGGTTTCAACTGCTGCAGGATATATTCCTCGGTGACACCGGGAATCGGTGTCTTTTTGTTCTGCGCTATCAGTTCACCGACACTGTGCGCCTTTAAGATGTGTTCAGCGATGGCAAGGTCCAGTTTTTGTTCGGGCTGATCGGTCATGATAAAGATCAGGTCAAACCGGGACAGGAGGGACGGGGGCATATTAATCTGGTCAGAGAGGTCGCCGTACATATCGAACCTCCCGTACTTTGGGTTTGCAGCGCCTAAGAGTGCGCACCGGGATTTGAGTGTCGCGGTGATACCGGCTTTTGCAACACTGATAGTCTGCTGTTCCATCGCCTCGTGCAGCGCGGAACGGTCGCCTTTCTCCATCTTGTCCATCTCATCGACAGCAGCAATACCCATGTCGGCGAGCACGAGCGCCCCGGCTTCGAGCGTCCAGCGGCCGTCCCCGAACTCGTCCTTGACCGCGGTTGCCGTGAGCCCGGCAGAGGTAGAAGACTGCCCGCTCGTGTAAATTGCGCGGGGGGAGAGTTTCACAACATACCGCAGCAGTTGGCTTTTTGCGATACCGGGATCACCGATCAACAGGACATGGATGTCTCCGCGCAGCCGGGTCTGGTCCGGCATGTCCTTTGCTATGCCGCCAAAGATCTGGAGCGCGATCGCTTCTTTCACGTCTTCGTTGCCGTAGATCGTGGGGGCAATGGAGTGGGTGATCTTCCGGTAGATCTGCGGGTCGGTGGAAAGTTTCTTGATCTCGTTTTCGGCTTCTTCATCAATCTCGACTTCTTCAAACTCCTTTTCCGCGATCTCGATCGAGTTGCATTCAAGGAATATGTCAAAGACCGTGCTTTTCTCTCCCCGCACGATCCGCTGCATCGAACGGAGGATGCCGTTTACGATGACCCGGTCGCCCGGCGCAACCATATTCGCAAGGTCATCCGTCACATCGATATCGAGCGTCTGCGGCTGTTCGCCTCCTCTGAGCCCTTCCGGGGATTCCTGCACCCTGAGCTTTTGCGAGTCGACAAACATGGAGCGTTTTGGGATCAGTTCCACTTTCTTGAACGTGCACCCATCTGTTGCGCACCCGTCCGGCTCGATAAACTTGCCATATTTCTGTTTTTTTACGGTAAAATGTCCGGCAGGACACTTGAAGACTGCTTCAATAACACGGGGGCGGACTTCGGTGATCTTCCTGAGAATGCCCTCAACAGTCACGAATTTGTTAATGTCATCGGACCGGATATTCCTGATCCCTTTTTTAACCGGCAGGTTGGTGAACCGGATGTTGATGCCGCGGGGCTCTTTCCCGTCTTTTGTCCGGATCAGCTGGTTGTTTTTAATCGCGTCCCAGACATCTTCGAGCACCTTCCCGGGGTTCTCAAGGAGTTCATCGGCAAGAGTGATACCCGCTTTCCCGAACCGCTCGATGTCACGGTAGTCAATGAAGAGCGATCGCTTGTGCGGGTATTCGCGGGAGAGCTCGCCGAGCTGTTTTTTGTACCGGCTTTTCAAAAACCGGCTCCAGTCTTCGGATTTATCTGCCTCGTGCAGGTCTGGTGTTTTTTCCACGGCGTATCCTCACGGCTTTTTCTGGGTGGCAAGTACGAACCGGGCGATCAGTGCTTCCATCTGGATATCGCTGTTTGCCCCTTCGGATAACCGGAAATCCGTTTCTCCAAGGATATCGATCATCACAACTTTCAGGCTCCGGTCCATATTCCGTTTGATGAGCGCACGGTAACACTGGTTGATCAGCTCGTTCGGGGCGATCCCCCGCTCGTGCAGCAGGTTTGCAAGAAGTGATTCCGCACCGTCAAAATCCCCTTCCAGCGAAACGGCAATCAGTTCCTCGATCTCGTCCGGGCGCGCATTGGATGTGATCGCGTAGACCATCTGTTCCTCAATGGTTGTGCTGAGGATCGCCGCCCCTTGCAGCGCGTTAATCGCTTTTCGCATGTCTCCCTGTGCGATATAGACGATTGCATCCATTGCACCGGGTGTCACCATCAACCCTTCACGGGATGCGATCCGGGAGATCTCTTCTTTTACCGCGCGTGCACCAAGTGGCTTGAACCTGTAGATCGCGCACCGGCTCTGGATCGGGTCGATGATCTTTGAGGAGTAATTGCATGAGAGGATGAACCGGCAGGTCTGTGCATAGGTCTCCATCGTCCGGCGCAACGCCGATTGTGCGTCGGTCGTGAGTGCATCTGCTTCGTCAAGGAAGAGGATTTTAAATGTTGCTTCACCGAGCGGCGTTGTGCGGGCGAACTGCTTGATCTGGTTTCGTACTACATCAATACCCCGCTCATCGGAAGCGTTCAGTTCGCGGAAGTTCATCTGCCAGGAATCGCGGAAGAACTCCCGTGCGAGCGTGACGGCGGCAGTAGTCTTCCCCACACCAGCACTTCCGGTAAAAAGAAGGTGCGGGAGGTTTCCTGTCCGGACATAGGAAGAGAGCCGCTCCACGATCTCATCCTGCCCGACAATATCCGCGAGTTGTGCCGGGCGGTACTTCTCGATCCAGATGGTGTGGTTCTGGTCCATCGCTATCATCTATCCACAGACTATGGTCGTGTTCCGTATTGTATTCGATCATCCCACCGGATAGCAGCTGAATCAAGCAGCGTCCGGTTCCGGATACAAATGAATGTCATAATCTTTATCATAAGGGTTTTGAAATTACTTTTCATGAATCGATGCCGAATTCTCGTTTTACTGTGTGCATTTTTTATTCTTGTGGTTCCGGTTTCCGCAAGCCTGCAAAAAATTGCCGCAGGTGCCCCCGTCTTCATCGGGGAAACTAATCTTGATATCTCTTCAGCCTTAAACGGGCACCATGTGATCGGCTGGTGGGCACCGGGTTCCGACACGAGCGGGGCGCCGGATAAAATGATTACCCTCAGTACTGACGATACGACGAAATTCTCGATCCGCCCGGATGTTTTTACCGGGTACACGGGAAAGTGGTACAGCTACGACAAAGCACCCAATGAATTTGTATTTGAGGTCGTAGAACCCCAGATCGACCTGAAAGTATGGGACGTGGACAATAACCGGGATGTTACCGGGCAATCCATACCATCAACGACAAACATCACATACCGGATTGACACGAACCTCTACACCGCGTGTAATTACATTTCCCGTCCGAATGCCAACCCGTCTGATTTTTTATTTGTTACGGTTAAACTGACAAGCCCGATTGGTCTCCCCATTACACAGATTTACACCGGAAATATCGGCAACAAAAACACGCAGATCCTTTGGGTTGAAGGGTCTCCTAGTATCACAGGTCAGACGTATTACTGGAGGGACGGATCAAGCTGGAACAGGAATGCGCGGAGCACGGATGGTTCGATCATAAATCCGCCCGGCACGTATACGTTCACGCTGACCCAGAACCTGAACTCAATGCGCGATATGTACAACACGACAGATCCCACTGCAGGAATCGGGAAGATCACAAGTGGGGGCAAGACGATCACGTTCCTCGAAGTCCCGCGCACGAACACCCCGACGCTTGCCCCCACCTTGACCACTACTTCGCAAACGATGGTGACAACGATGCCGATGACACCAACAGCCACCCCGCAGAACACGATCAAACCCACCTCCACAAAAACGACGGCAAAGCCCACCTATACTCCGTTGCCGGAGTGGCTGGCGGTTGTGAGTATTGGTGTTGGCGCGCTTGTTTGTATCGGGCGACGAAACCGGTGATTCTCTCTTTTTAAAACAGAGCGCGGAGATTGCAGGGGATTGGTGGGACGAGACGATTATTGGTTAAAAAGAAATCCTGAAAAAAAAAATGGAACTGTAAAAAAAATTCCATTCAAGTTTTTTCACGGCTTACATAGAAATCCGGAAAATAATTTTTCGCGTGCGGGAAATTTTCAAAAAAAACACATTTTCGACAAAATCCAGATGCACGCTACCGTTTTTCCTTCTCAAAGATATTTTCGGAAAAATAGTTTTCCCAAAATAGAAATTTTTGGAACCTGTTGTTCGTGTCCGGAAATATTCGTACAACAGTTTTTAAAAAATTTTCAACATGCGCACAATCACGAATTTTTTCCGATATGCGTGAAAAACTGTTCAGAACCTGTCACAAATATAAATTCTCCGACGTGATCGCAATAGCGGGCAACCAAGGGCATTTCCTGCCCGTTTCTCGCGAAAAACTACCTGAACGATGTGTCAAAATTCGATGCCCACAGAACCCCGCTAAATTGCATGGCAAAATCGCGATTAAAATCGTTATTTTTTAAAAATAACCGTTTAAAATGATATTTTCGGTCGGCGTGGACACCACTTCTATTGGAACCTGAAAACTGGATCCGGAAAAAGGGAAACGGAGCCCGAAATGAACCCGGAACAGAATATCTTTACGGCACCCCGGATCTGCCTGTAACACGCCCGGATTCCGGAATTATCTGACATTCATCCACGCCCATATAAGAACAAACATTCCAGGGGTCCAGCCTGATTCATGAGCTGTGTGTAAAATGATAGTGAGAGAATTGTGTCTGTGAACCGGTGCTTGGGGCAGACATATCGATCCGGAGTATGTGTGGAGATACTTCGCATGAGTGTGGGTAATAGGAAAAAAGCATCCTGTCTCCGGAAAAGTCTTACGAGGAAACCATACAGAAAAAAAATCCAGAAATGGTGAAAAATAAAACACAAATTTTTCCCTCCACACTTTTATCAGATCAGAAAAAATACTAGAGATGGAGAAACAGCATGAAACTTAAACACACACTTGCCATCGGCATCTTCGTGATCATCTGCATCGCGGTCATTCTCGGTATTTTTTTGTACCAGAAACCAGTTTCGGCGCCGGCTGCAAATTCCCCGGACCCGTTCACCAATGCCGGAAAATTCTATTCAGACAGTGTTGACCTTGCAAACGCAGGAAAATATTCTGCAGCACTCCAGGCAGCAGACCAGGCACTGGCACAGAATGTGAGTTCCCTTATGCCCATCATCCAGGCAAACCGCGCCGGTATCCTTGTGATGCTGGGAAGAAACGAGGATGCGATCGCTGCTGCTGATGCGGCGCTTGGGGCACAAGGCAACCTGACGACAACTTATTCCATCGCTTATTTCAATAAAGGCAATGCACTCAGGGCGATGGGAAAGACTGCGGAGGCAAAGATGGCATACGCGCAGGCAACGAAACTCGATCCTACACTTGTTAATCCGTACCAGACATAAGGCACCCGTAATTTACCTATAATTTTCATACTTTTTTTTTACAATGAGCCATGTCGGTATCTCATCTGAAATATTTCATCATGATGATTACAATGCGGCGATCTCGATCTCATTACGTTCAATTTTGTGGGTTCAACCAATCACCGGGAAGTGGCGACGATGGCGGTCCGGAACAGCGAGTTGCACCATAACCCGGTTTGCATTCCTTGTAGATGAGCGGGCAGGTCAACGACTATACCTTGAATACCTTCCTTTTGAAATACCTGATCACAACTATGGAAGGGGCTGCCCGTGTTTTTGCCAGTGATTTTAACAATGCCAACCTCTTGGTTCCGGGGAGCGAGTCACAGAGTCCGGCATGGGTTGTGACCCCGGGCGGCGCATGGTGCCGGCTCCTGTACCTTGCCGGGGCATTAACAGAAGTAAGTGAGAGCGGGGATCTGCTCCACTGCCGACTTGCCGACCCGACCGGTGCATTTGATCTCGTGATCGGGGGACGTAGCTCTGCAATTGCCGACATCTTCCGGAAGATTCCGGTTCCCTCCTTCGTGACGGTCTCCGGCACCGCCCAGTGTTACCAGAAGAACGGCAGCACCGTTGTGACGGTACGTCCCGATCACGTGCAGCAGGTGGACCGCAGGATCCGTGACACGTGGGTCCTTGAGACTGCCGAAAAAACCATCGCCCGGCTAGAAGCGCTTTTATGCGCAATCGAGGGGACATCGGTCGATGAACGGGCCTGTGCCGTCATCCGACACTATGCACTTACAAAGGATCGCCTGCGTGAGCACCTGACGATGGTCGAGTGTGCGGTACAGGGTGTCCAGCCCATCGAATCCGGACCTGTTACTCCTATTGACCCGCGTGAACTGGTCTTGGAGATGATGCATGAAGAGATAAGCCCACGGGGAATCGCAGTGCAGGAGATCATCGACCGGGCAGGAACCCGGGGCATCATGGCGGAAGCGACCCTTGCTGCAATCGAGGCGCTCATTGTTGAGGACGAGTGTTACCAGCCCCAGAAGGGATATGTCAGGCTGCTATGAAGATTGAATTTTTAGGTGACGGTCCGGCGCTCATCATTGAAGGCAGCCAGCGGATTCTGGTCGTCGCCGACCTGCACTTTGGGATTGAGGCAGACCTCGCCGCGCACGGGTTGCACTTCAAGAGCCACAGTGCCGAACGGCTCGAACGGCTCCTGCGGACGATCGACGCTGCGAGAGCAGATACGCTCATCCTCCTGGGCGATATCAAGCACAGCATCCCTTCGCTCACCCGGCAGGAATTTTTCGAGATGCCAGGTGTTTTTTCCGCGCTTCGAAGTCGAATCCCCCTCAAGGTCTTTTGTGGCAACCACGACATCGGCATCGAACGGTTCCTTCTTCCCGGGGAGCTCCAGCCTAAAGAGGGAGCGGTGATCGATGGTGTCGGCTACCTTCACGGGCATACGTACCCATCTGCTGTACTTTCAGGGCACCTGATCGTGTGCGGGCACCATCACCCGATGGTCTGCCTGTATGATGATGTTGGCTGCTCACTCCAGTCACCGGCGTACTTACGGGCAGGGATCGACACGGTAGCGCTCGGGCTTGAAGCAAAAAAAAGTGATACGCCCGCCCGTGTCCTCTTCATGCCCGCGTTCAACGAGATCGCCGGCTACGATATCCTCCAGATCACCCGCAATCCGTTCTCCCCGCTTTCCCGGTGCATGGCAACTGACGATGCAGAGGTAATCCTCGCAGACGGGACCTATATCGGGTCCCTGCGTTCGCTTGAACATGAAAAAGACAGCTGACCGGTTGGACCCAAGGGTGCAGGCGTGCATCAAAAAGCGCGGGTTTACGACGCTCTCCGATGCACAGGTGGAGGCAATTCCGCTCGTCCTTGCAGGAAAAAATCTTGTCCTCATCGCGCCGACCGGCACGGGAAAGACCGAGAGCGCAATGTTTCCGGTCTTTAATGCGCTCGTGTCCATGCCTGCCGGTGGCGGGATCAAGGCGCTGTATGTCACTCCATTACGCTCGCTCAACCGGGATATTCTCTCCCGTATGGAATGGTGGTGCCACGAGCTCGGTCTCTCCGTTGGAGTCCGGCACGGGGACACCCCGATGGGGGAGCGGCGCAAACAGGCTCTCTCGCCCCCCGATCTGCTCATCACCACTCCCGAAACCCTCCAGGCGCTCTTTATGGGGAAACGGCTAAGGAAACATCTTGAACATATCCGGTTTGTCATCATCGATGAGATCCATGAAATGGCGGGGAGCAAACGCGGCGCACAACTGGCAGTTGCGCTCGAACGCCTGCATGTCTATGCCGGCGACTTCCAGCGGATCGGGCTCTCTGCAACTGTCGGAAACCCCGGGGAGATTGCCAGGTTCCTGTGCGGGGAACGACCCTGTTCGATCGTGCAGGTCCCTGTTGCAAAACATCTCGATATCCGTGTGAAGTTTGTCGGAGATGACTTCAAAAAACAGGTAGATGCGCTCTCCCATGCGCTCGACCGGGAAGGATCGACTCTTGTCTTCGTCAATACCCGGGTGACCGCAGAAGCGCTCGGGCACGCACTCTTCGAACGCGGAGACGTGGAAGTGCACCATGGCTCTCTCTCGAAAGAGATCCGGATCGATGCAGAGGAACGGTTCAAGCGCGGGGAGTTGCGGATACTGATCTGCACCTCTTCGATGGAGCTCGGTATCGATATCGGGAGGGTCGACCACGTGATCCAGTTCGGTTCGCCCCGCGTCGTCGCGCGGCTCGTGCAGCGGGTGGGAAGAGCCGGGCACCAGCTGAATACAGTCTCGCGCGGGACGATCTTTGCGACGGGTTTTGACGATCTTTTGGAGTCACTGGTGATTGCGCGGAAGGCAAAAGCCAACGAGATCGAGCCGGTAGTGCTGCACGAAAATGCAGGGGACGTCCTCGCAAACCAGGTTGCAGCAATCGCGGTTGAGAATGGCGAGATAGAAGTTATCCGTGTCCGGGAGATTGTCGAACGATCAGCAATCTTTGCCCGGTGCGGGACGTTGCTTGACGATGTCTGCCGGCAGCTGGAGGAGCACCGGATCATTAGGACCGATAACGGGCGGATCATTACGACTGCCCGGGCGCGGCGCTACATTGCGGGAAATCTCTCGATGATTCACGATGAACGCAAGGTGCCGATCTTTGACATGGTCTCGCGCCGGACAGTTGGCACTCTTGACGAATCATTCGTGGTGGGCTGGATACACACGGGTGTCGTGTTCATCACAAAAGGGCAGCTCTGGCGCGTGATCGAGATCGCGGATGGGAGGCTGACTGTCGAACCCGCCAAAAAAGCGGTTGGCGAACTGCCGTCATGGGAAGGCGAGCAGATCCCGGTACCCTATGCAGTTGCATACGAAGTCGGGGGCGTCCGGAGAATGCAGAACGTGGCGGATTATACCCATGAAAAGGAGGGCATTACATTTGTCACGCATTTCCTAAAAGAAATGGAAAAGAACCGGTGTCTCATCCCTACCGACCAGCTCATAACGCTCGAAAATTCCAAAGACGGTGTGGTCTGTAATGTCTGTGCCGGACACAAAGCGAACGAGGCGTTAGGAAGGGTGCTCTCGATTTTAATCTCCGCACGCTATGGCACAACGGTCGGGATCGAGCTGGATGCATACCGGTTCCTGCTGCGCCTGCCCTCGGATATACGGGCGTCTGATGTCCGGGACTTCCTTGTCGGGCTTGACCCGCTTCACATTCCCGGCATCCTCCGTCTCGCGCTCAAACGGACTGCGCTTTTTAAATGGAAACTCGTCCAGATTGCAAAGAAATTCGGGGCGATAGATCCGGACGCGGATTACGAGAAGATCAGCATCCATCGCCTGCTCGATTATTTTGATGATACGGTCGTGCAGCAGGAAGCCTACCGGGAACTTCTTGTACAATATATGGATGTCGAGGGTGCCGCTGCGATCGTTGCACAGGTACAAAAGGGTGCGGTTAACGTTGCCATCGGGCGTCATTCCCTGATTGGTGCCGGAGGACTCCTCTCCTCGCGTGACCAGATCCCCCCGCCCACAGCTGACCAGGCGGTGATCTCAACCTTGAAGCGAAGGCTCGAACAGGATGATGTAATACTCGCGTGCATGAACTGCCGGAACTGGAAGAGCCGTACTGTTGTCTCACGTGTTCCCGATCATCCACAGTGCCCGAAGTGCGGGGCGCGTCTTGTTGCCGCGCTCAAGCCTTACGAAGAGGAGGCATATGCCAGCGCGAACAAAAAGAAGAAGACAGAGGAAGAGAGGACGATCGAACAGCGGCTATTAAAGAATGCTAACATTGTCCTCTCCAGCGGGAAAAAAGCCGTTATCGCGCTCTCTGCACGCGGAGTCGGACCGGAAAGTGCATCACGAATCCTTGCGACGCTTGCAAAGGATGACGCATTCTACCGCGAGATCCTCAAAGCCGAACGGATATTTATCCAGACACACCGATACTGGGCGTAAAACGAATGAAAAAAGTATGGGAGAATTACATAATGCTTTCGAGCTTCTGCTCTAAAAAGTCCAGACCTTTCTTGATATCTTCAATGTTCTTGCCGCCTGTCAGGATGATTTTCCCTGAAGAGAAGAGGAGCGCGACGATCTTGGGTTCCTTGATACGGTAGACAAGCCCCGGGAACTGTTCGGGTTCGTATTCGATGTTCTCCAGGTTAAGGGTGACGACGACCTTGTTTAAGTTGATGTATTTGCCGATATCGTAGGAGCAGACGATGTTTGTGACCGCAACGCGGGGCTTTGCCAACACGTCAACGCCTGCATCCTTGAGGGACTTGATGATGATGGCAAGCCCTTCTTTGAGTGCCTTATCATCGCGGATACCGGTAAGGACAACCTTGCCTGAAGAAAAGATCAGCGATGCGATCTTCGGGTTCTCGATCCGGTACACTGCGCCGGGGAACCGCTTTGTGTTGAGTTCGCAGCTCTTGATCTTGGAAGAGACCATGTTAAGATCAATGGATTCTGCAATAACGCCGGAGGCAACGACGTTCTCAATCTTTAATGAAGCATACTTTTTTTCAGCCATTGGTATACTATGCAGTCTGTTGAATCATAATACTAATGGACAATCTTTATGATCCCCCGGTGTCACACGCGGAGTAATATGGGGAAGATGGAGGAACGCAAACAGGTACCTGCACCCCGTCAGCGTGACTTGTCACTGGCACTATCACATACCGGTCAAATATAATAGAAAAAAAACAGATTTTTGCGGTATTGCGAGGCCCGGGCACAGTAGGAATAATTAAACAAAGGCGCGATCTGTTTTTCCGGTTCATTGTGATTAATCCTCATTTGCGGTGCGGTTGCTTTGATGCGATGCACCAGCTCACGGGCAATATTCCGGACAGAACCGGGAATAACGGTGCAGGCATCAATCATAACTCTCATATTGTGCACCACCAAACGATTAGATATGGTTCGATATTCGATCACAATGGATGATTCACTGACGGAAAATATCGATAAATCCTGCGAGAAGAAAAAAATTTCACGGTCAGACTGGATAAACGAAGCCTGCACCACGTATCTTGGGGGGATCGATGGGATGCGTATGATTGGTGCATCAATACCCCCTGCTACCGGTACGATTTCCAGTCCTGCCGACAATAACATGCCGGACTACGAGACGACATACCGGGATTTCAAAATAGAGGTCCCTGAATATTTTAATTTCGGGTTTGATGTGATCGATGCATGGGCGAACAAGGACCGGAACAAGCTCGCGATGATCTGGGTGAACCAGGACGGCGTCGAGAAGAAATATACTTTCTGGGACCTGATGCGGCTCTCAAACCAGATCGTGAACATGTTCATCAAGTACGGGTTGAACAAGGGAGACCGAGTGCTCATCATGCTTCCCCGCGTTCCCGAGTGGTGGATCTCAACGATTGCCCTCATCAAGCGCGGCGCTGTCTACTGCCCCGCGCCAACGATGCTCACCCCAAAAGACCTGAAGTACCGGATCAACGCAGCGGATATCAAGATGGTCATAACGATGGAAGAGGAAGCGGACAAGATTGATGAGATCGCCAAGGAATGCCCCTCGCTTACCTGCAAACTGTTAATTGACGGTCGGCGTCCCGGCTGGATTAGCTACCCGGTGGAGCTTGACTACCCGGCACCAGTCTCGATGAAACTTGTCACGCTTCCTTCCATGAAGAAGACGAAGGCAACAGACCCGCTTGTGCTCTTCTTTACATCGGGAACGACCGGGGAACCGAAGATGGTGGTGCACGACCAGAGCTACCCGCTCGGGCATATCGTCACCGCCCGGTTTTGGCATGACCTCAGGAAAGACGATCTTCATTTCACCCTTTCCGACACCGGTTGGGCGAAAAGCGCGTGGGGCAAACTATACGGGCAGTGGATTGAAGGGGCGGCGATCTTCGTATACGATATAAGGAGCAAATTCAACGCGACCGAGATCCTGCCGCTGATAGAGAAGTACGGCATCACCACGTTCTGCTGCCCACCTACGATCTACCGGATGTTGATACTCGCGGATCTCGACAGGTTCGATTTCACCGAACTTCGTCACTGCACAAGCGCCGGGGAACCGCTCAACCCCGAGGTGATCAAAGCGTGGAAGGATGCAACCGGGCTCACGATCTACGAGGGTTATGGGCAGACAGAAACCGTGCTCTGTATCGGCACGTTCCCGGGCATGACGCCAAAGTTCGGTTCTATGGGGAAACCGTCGCCGGGCTGGGTAATCGAGCTGCATGATGACAACGGGAAACCGGTCGGGTTGCATGAAGAAGGCAGGATCGCGATCAAGACCGATCACCGCCCGGTAGGACTGTTCCGCGAGTACCTGAACAGTGAAGAGGAGAACAAGCACTCGTTTGTCAACGGGTGGTACTATACCGGTGACAAGGCATACAAGGATGAGGACGGGTACTTCTGGTTCATTGGAAGGGACGACGATGTGATCAAAGCCTCGGGCTACCGGATCGGTCCGTTTGAAGTGGAGAGTGCACTTCTCGAACATCCTGCCGTGCAGGAAGCGGCAGTTGTCGGGGCTCCGGATGATATCCGTGGGCTGATTGTGAAGGCATTTGTTATCTTAAAACCCGGCTTTACACCATCAGATAAACTGGTGCGGGAGATCCAGACGTACGTGAAGAAGGTTACCGCCCCATATAAGTACCCGAGAGCAATTGAGTTTGTTAATTCACTCCCAAAGACCATATCAGGCAAGATCAAGCGGAACGAATTGCGGGACCGGGAACATAAAAAGTTCATGACGGAAAATGGCGCGCCAAAGAAGGCGTGACTTTCCCTCCCCTACCTTTAATAAATTGTGAACATAATCTATACAGGCGCGAGGGTAGCCAAGCCAGGTCAACGGCGCCAGGTTCAGGGCCTGGTCTCGCAGGAGTTCTTGGGTTCGAATCCCATCCCTCGCATCTGGATGCACAGTCAGAAGCATTCGGTTTTTTTCGCACATCTGTTATCTCCAGTACACCCCATCGTTTTACCACTGAGATGGGGCGAATGCACCAACCTCAATCCTGTAAGAAAAAGTTCCGTAATGCGTGATACTGGATTTTTTCAACAGTGCACAGATAAAAAAGAGTTTTTTTTATTCGTCTTGATATCGCAGTATAGTCCCCCAATAATAAAGCGAAACCCTGGTAGTTCAAGGATGAGATGGGGGATCTCTTGATACAGAGATCAAGATTCTTGTTCGATGCCTTGCAGGATATGGCCAACGATCATCAGGTTGTAAAATACGAAGTGATCAGGTTGAAATTTTTACACCGCCGAACGTGGGGAATTTTATACCGCCTTTGACACGGTCTCCAATACTATCATGCCCAGCAAACTGATATTCAAAACAGGTCTTTTATTACCCGGTCACCGGTATATTACACAATGATCTCCTTGTCGCGTTCGTCATCACCCTCACTTTCAATACACTCGTGAGTCTCCGGTTCAGGATATCTCCATTCTTTACCCTGATCGGTGGTGCTGTATTGTTTGGGATCCTGTCTGGAATGACACTCGACGCGACATTTATGGGAATTGTATCCGGTGTTGGAAAAGTATTCTCCGCGTTTGGCATCATTATTCTCTGTGGTGCCGTTATTGCAAAGATCCTGCAGGAACAGCACCAGATCGAAGAGATAGTGTCCGATATCAGAAAATACATCAAAAATCCACCGGTAATTGCCGGGTTATCCGGCTATCTGCTTGCGGTACCTATTACCTGTTGTGTCACAGCGTACGTGATGCTGAACCCGATTCTCGATCATCTCGAACGAGACCAGCAAAAACAAAATGTGCTCCTGTATCTCGCCGCGGTGGGGAGCATCATCTCCTATGTCACCGATCCATTCTTCTGGCTCGTCCAGCGCACAACCGGTGACACCATAACAACGGTCGTTAAAAATTACACGCTTCCGATAGCACTAGCCGGTGCCGGAATCCTTATCGTGGCGTTGGCGCTTGAGTATGTAGTATTCCGGTAAATTACAGAGAGTGCGGAACCATATACCCGAGATCAACTGGTTCCTCATTCCCTCTTGTTACCAGAGTCATGCGCTTCCTTTTTGGGAATACGAATCGCTCAGCCAATACACCCCCCAAGATATTGCAATCTCCGAGGCATATTGAATTGGCAATGTCAATCAAATCCCGTTGGCAAAACGATTATATCGTGTAAGTCCTATCACAGTCTATTGTGTTCCACAACTGATCCTCCCGGTAAGATACTCTTAAAAAGTCTCTTATTATAGTAAATGTAGAATTCTAATTCAAGAAGAACTGACAGGAACTGAATACTATGGGAAAGATCGATTTGCAAAGTGACGAAGTGATTGTCAGAGAAACCAAGGGTGTCACCGTCCGATCCATCCCGCTGGATGCAATTCTTACAACCCGTCGTCTTATTCTGGTTGATAACAGGATTGATGCCATTCCACAAAAGAATATCCCGCTGGCATCTATCCGTGAAATCAAAAAGTTGGGGGAAACAGGTAAAGACCCGGCAATTGCCCTTTCAGTTATGACCGAAAGTGGTAGTATACGCCAGTTAGTCATTACATTTCCCTCTTATGGAGATAGCGGAAATAACGCTGAATTCAGGGAATGGGTGCAGAGTCTTGAGGACCGTACTGCATCAACCCGTGCGGTCCCTCACGTCAACACGCTTTCACCTGCAAAAACGGGTGTTGATGTGAAACCGGGTATATTACCAATTGTAGAACCTACCGTCCCCCCCAAGGCACGTGACTGGGTACCGGATTTCACCCCTTTTATTCCTAAAAGCCAACCGGAACAAACACCTCCTCTCAAAAAATCACAGTACATAAAGATAGGAGCCATTATTCTTGCCATTGTGGTGATTATCGGAGTTATACTGGTTGTGGGGCCATTTACCAAGGGGAAACCCACAGTGCCCCAGGTGCCCGTAACCACCCCGGCACTCACGACAACAGCCACACCGCTCTCTACACAGACTCCACAGGTTTTACCTACGACAGCTGTTTCTCCCGTATCAACAGCCCCGCCTCAATATCTTATCCCTAAAACAGGAGTCTGGGTACGATTACAATATCCCGGAAATTATGTGGGGTATATAGGAGCTCAAGCATTGTACAAACAAGTGAACAGCACCGGTGAGCAGTACCTGCAATTACCGGTGGCTACCGGAATGATTGATGGATCTATCGAAAAACAGGATGGGTCCACAGATAACCTCATCGTAGAGATCTATAAAGACGGGGCGCTTGTCTCCCAAAAAAGTACCCGTACACCAAACGGTGTGCTTGACATACACGTTTCTGTATAGTTTCGTCACTGTTATGTCCACTCATCATCTCCTCATTTTCAGGAAAAGATCAGAACCTGTCGCATAAAATGTCCGGTCAATTCTCAGCCACCTGAGTGACACTTTCAGTATGTCAGTTCAGATCCAACTTCTTCTGTATGTGGGTGTTTTTCAACCGGTCCTGGGATTTTTTACAATACTCTTCTGAAATATCAATGCCAATATATCGTCTTCCCAGTTTTTTGGCGACGACAGCCGTAGTTCCAATGCCATTGAACGGGTCCAAAATAATATCATTCTTGTAACTGAACAATTTCAGTACACGTTCCACAAGATCTTCGGGAAACATTGCCGGGTGACCGTATTCTTTCATCGCCCTTTCCGGTCCAATCGACCATTTCGCTACCACCCATTTTTTAAATTCGTCCGCGGAAATATCGGTATCTTCCTTATTTCCTGTTTTCTTCAGGTCACCTTTGCAGAAAATCTCTACAAACTCCCAGGTATATTTCAGGTAAGGATTTGATGGGCTTTTCCAGCTTCCCCATGCGGTGTATTTACAGTTGTAATTGTTCTTCTCCCAGAGAATCTCACCTTTCCAGATCAATTTGTTCTGCATAAAAAAATTTGAAATAATATGATGAATGGGAATATAATCCGAGAACAAGGGTTGAACATTGACGAGGATTCGTCCGCCGTACTTCAGAACCCGGATACACTCGGAGAATACCGCGAACAATTTTTCAAAATATTCATCCCACAAGATCCCATCTTCACCGGTCTGGTAGTCCAGCCCAAAATTATAGGGCGGTGACGTAAAGATGAGGTCAATACTGTTTGACGGGATTTTTTTAAGAACTTCCGCACTATCGCCACAGATTATTGCATTTACAAATTCCGGTGGAACCGGGTTTACCTCTTGAGAGAACTGACTTTCTGCTGCATAAAAATATGAACAGCGCTTGATCACTTTTTCTTTCCGGTCTTTGACCTTGCGTTCTTTGTTATAATCGACATATACCCGTTTCCCTCCTTTGATGCCATAACTTCCAATATTCTCAATCTGTGCGATGAGGTTGGTGAATGGTGCAGGGTCAATTTCTGAAGGTTTCGTGGTATTGTAAAAGTCCTGTAACAATTGAGAGATTGTCGTTTTGAAAACCTCAAAATCCAAGGTATGGTAAAAAAAGACAAGTGTGGAATCATTGATCGTAAAAAAAAAGCCATTATTTTTTAATTCTCTCTCCAGTGTGTGAACAATCCCCATCTCTTCCGGATTCATGGGACTGTTCAATGGAATTGTAATTTTATGATATCCTCCCCTATCAGCGTCAGATAAATGTGCAGACATTGTTCTTTTAATTGTACCTTTATTTTCACATATCAGTATCGGACTCGTGTTGTACGAGGAATTTCCTTTCACGGACTGGTATTGACTGTTTGTTTTCTGTTGTCAGAAATAATGCGTTATCTAAAGTGGCGATCAATCTGGCACAGATTGCCTGATGACGAGCTGCTTGTCACATCCAATAATAGCATATATGTATCCCAAAATGTGATCCGGTTTGAGAAATAGCAGAGGATAATGCCGTGTATAGAAAATGAGGGAAATCCGATGCATGTAGACTCACAAAAAAATATGAAGAAATTATTGTTATTACGTATTTTGCTTCCGCGTGATCAGGATACCGGCAACCCCAATTGCACCTAATATGACAATTTCTCCCAGGGGCGATTTTGTAGGGGTGGGGGATGGTGTTGGCGTAGTCAGGGTTGTGCGGGGTGTCTTAACAACTGTTGTCGAAACAGTGGTCGGTACCTGTGTCTGGACCGGTGCTACAACCGTGAATGTTTCAATACCGATCAACCCATTGGAATCGCGGAAATATACATCGTAGTCATCGGGTTTTGTCACGGTCACTTTCTGGTTGAATACACCAGCACCAGACCTTATATCATTCTTTGTCGGGATATACTGGGGAAAATACACGGTGCCGACATTCTTTCCCCGTACCTCGATCTCAACGCCACCATTCCCTTTCTTATCTATGGATCCTGCAATTTGAAGTGCATCCGCAAGATTTTGTGTCGTAGGGGCAGTAAGGGTGATCTCGCCGGAACGATCGATGAGCTTGACCAGGCGGCTTGAATGCGACTCCGAATCCAATTTGGATTCATCTACACCTTGGAGCTCTACTTTGTACTGCCCACCCTTCAGACCCCGGGTATCAAACATTTTGTACTGGGGAACTTGGCTATTCTGGATGGTGACTGGTACACGGTCAATTTCTGTTGATGTATACATCGACTGGTAAAAGACGAGGTCAAATGAGCTTCCGGCTGGTAAGGTGCTTTCGATCGAGCATTTCAGGGTCAGACCGGCTTGAAGCGAATCCGGGCAGGACAGGTTCAGATAATAGGCAGATGCAGAACCTGCGCACAACAGAGAGAGCAGCAGGACGATGAGAATAATCTTTTTCATGCGTACAGGGTTGAATGGACAGAATTAAAATGTTCCCAATGATGTTTTGCGTGACAGGAGCTTGTTGGCAGATGCAGTTGTCCGGACTCTTGACCTCTCCCGGTTCGAATCTTACACAACCAGACACATTCAAATAATAATATCGTGGCACGGGAGGTCAGATCATATTAATAAAATTTTTCAGCAACCGCAATCCCGTTACCCCGCTCTTTTCCGGGTGGAACTGCACGCCATACGCGTTGTGATGGCAAATTGACGAGGCAAACGGACAAATGTAGTGCGTTGTGGTCAGCGTGAACTCGGGAAGGGTATCGGCATAGAAAGAATGAACAAAATAGACACTTTCATCAGAGGCAAATCCCTCAAAGAGCGGGTCATCCGGTCTTTCAATATGGATAGTATTCCACCCCATATGCGGCACTTTATATCCGGGCACCCGTGGGAACCTGCGTACGTTTCCCGGCACAAGCCCGAGTCCGGGGTGTTCTCCATGCTCTTCGCTCATCTCCATGAGCATCTGCATCCCAAGGCAGATGCCAAGCAACGGTACGTCTTGCGTTGCGGCAATAACCGTTTCCTTGAGTGTCCCGAGCTGCTCCATACCCTCAGAGAACGCTCCGACTCCCGGAAGTACAATTCCATCCGCAGCAGCAATTTCGGCAGCATCATTGGTGATCACAGAGGCCGATCCGGCTTTTTCAAGTCCCCGGATTACGCTCCGCAGGTTTCCCAGGCCGTAATCAATTATTGCGACCTTCTTTGCCATGGACACCATCCTTTATCCGCCATCGTCCCGAAGCAACCCAGTCGGCAGGTAACCCGTTCTCATCCTGCCATGAAACAATCTTGTCCTCCCACATTTTCCAGAGTCCGGGATAATCAGCCTCGATCATATGTATTAATGCCATATCACTCGATGGGCACATGAAACATCCGATCCGGTCCAGCCGGTGTTCGTACAACCGGTTATAGGGTGCCTCCTCCCGAAACAGGTACAACCAGACATGCAAGGCCGTCCAGTTCTGGATCGGTGCTGCAGATAATTGAACCTTTATTTTCGGGTTTCTCCAGACGCGTTTACTCTGTGCGCGTGAGAGGGACTCGTACTTACGCTGACCTATGAACGAGAGACATTCTCCCCACTGGGACTGAACCAGCGCAGCAATGGGTGCAAGTTTGCACACACGACAGCACCAGCGGGAGTTGACCGCTGGTGGACCCTCCCGGGTGAACGTTTCCCAGAACTTGTTGGAGCCATTTGTGCGGATGACCGAAAGACCATATTTTTGCGAGGCTGTGATAATATTTTCATAGGTTTCGGGAAATTCCAGACCGGTATCGGCAAAGAGAAGGGGAACCTTCCCGAGTGCTTTTGTTACCACAAGCAAAGTGGCAAGGCTGTCTTTTCCCCCGGAATATGAGATAGTGGCAGGCAGGGGATATGCTGCTGCTACTTCAGAGACAAAAGTGACGGCAGCGGTTTCTGCACGATTGATCACTGCCGAATTTGCCCGGACTGCATCATTCCATGTTGCGGGACCCGGTACTACCTGTGAGGCAATATTACGGCGTGTCCGGACAATGGATCCCCGCTTCATCAATCGTGCTGTCGCGGCATCTACCTTCGCCCGCCCGACACCTATGCAGGTACCTGCTTCGGTCATGATGAATACTTCATCTCCCACCTGGACTGCGTCATCAATGGAAACGAGACCCGGTGCGAGAACGCTCATGCCCTGGTCATGGATGAACGGAACTGCACTGTCATCGACCACCACAAATCGTTTTTTTGGTATAGCGAGCACGCACGCTTCGGGGCGGGGTACAGGCTCCCAGCAGCGTTTTTTGGGAATATAACGGATGGACCCGATGACACCCCCACCAACAATGACCTCGTCCATCCGGTCATTATCCGGAACTTTGTTTAAAAGGACAATCTGACCATCAGAAACTACTGACATGCCAAAGTGGTCCAGAAATATGCTGTTGATCAATGCGATATCTGCAGGAAATGCAGGTCGTGCATCCCCCGGCGGAGTAACCGGGACTGCACGGGTTGCAGAACCGCAGGAGCATTGTTCAGCAAGGACCGGGGTGTGACATTGATCACACCAGCGTAAGAGAATCTTTCCCAGATACGAAGAGGGCATTTGGTTACTCATTCGTTGTGCGGGAATAAAAACCGGTGGGAAAAAATGCCCAACGGGGATCATTGCATTATTGTTTATATCGTCACTGGAATGGATTTGTAAAATGTATTCAATTCTCCCCGGGAGAATTGATAAACATCCATTTTCCATCTAATACTGTGATATCTGAAAATGGAGAGAGCAGGTGTGCAAATGAGCAGTGAGTATATTCGGGGGATTCTTCGGCAACTAATCATTCCCGTATTAACACGCGCTCTTGTCACTTTTCAAGTCTGTCCCTCCCATTTGTGTTGCGGGTGTTCTTACATATGATCGATACCTGGCTCTTTGCCACCCTCTGCCTGTCCATACTTGCATTTTGTGCAGTTCTGCGTATCCTGCCGGGTCCCACCCGGCCAGACCGGCTGATTGCGCTGAACGTAGCGATCACGATCGCATGCGCCGGACTGCTCTGTCTCACGATTGCCGTGGGTAACCTCCTCATCCTTTACAGTGCGATAATTTTTGCGGCCATCTGCTTTGCCGGAACGATCTACTCTGCCCATAAAAACCGGGGTGAACCGCAATGAGTGCAGTGCTTGTGGATATTATCCTCTATGTGCTCCTCTTTATCGGAGTGGGATTTGGGGGAATAGGTGTAATCGGACTCATGTTGTTCCCGGATATCCGAAGCAGGATGTTTACCGGGACAAGAGCGACATTGATCTCATGCTGTGCAATTTTCCTTGCAGGGATTATTTTCAGTCTCTTTAGTATATTTACCCGGGGCGGCACTCAATATACTACGTTCATCGTGTACGCAGTCCTGTTCCTTATCCTGGTTGTATTCCTGAATCAGGTTGCTGCACGGGTCATACTCCAACAAACCTCCAAAATGAACCATATTTTACCTTCCGATACCATCGAATCCGGAGAAAAACCCGGTTCTGCTGAAAAAGAATAACTTTTTCGGCGAGCTGATATTTACCGCTCAATATCAGAGTTTATGAGCCAATCGTCTCAACATCATCATAGGATCCACGATAGTGCAATTATACTATCCGGTTGGGGATTTATCACTTCAAAATTTCCCAAGGAAATTTCGATCCCCCAAGAAATTACTCCTGAAAATAAAAAAAACGCCTTTATCTCTCATTTTTAAAATTCGCTTCAGACCACAATTACTTCAGTCACCTCCAGCACGCATGTCCATGTCTTTATAAAGGCGTATCAAAATTTCTTTCACCGGCATTTAGGACTGAGGAGAAATTAACTGAATATATCACTATTTGGGGCAAACGGACTGCAAATTATAAGATTGCGTATTTCAATGCTGATTCCCTTTTAAATCAGTTCATGTCCGGATAGCGCCATTTTGCATTGAACAAACCTCATGTTTATAGCAATTCTGTGCCTAAAACCGGGGTTATGACCAAAATATTTATCTATTGATAGATTAATCAAAAATATAACCCTTTCCGGTAGGAGGTGGAATCGAATGGCAGCAGCAAAGAAACCCGCCGCAAAGAAGGCAGCACCAAAGAAACCCGCCGCAAAGAAGGCAGCACCAAAGAAAAAATAACTTTCTTGGATTACATCACTTTTTTTAAACAGATTGTTATGCACGTGCAGGTACTGGTTCTGATAGAAATTTCCTCTTGTAAAAAAATGATAGGAAAAAGTGCGCCGACCGGGACTCGAACCCGGGTTTAGGCGTTGGCAACGCCTAGTGATAACCACTACACTATCGGCGCAGTGTGCTCTAAAGTGTGAGCATTCATACAATTTAAGTATATCGAACTCCGGGCTTATCCTGCTTTTATCGCACGTTCCTAACGAAAAACAGGGTTTTTCTCTCTGTTAAAAAAAGAGAACTTGCCCCGTATTATACTGTGAGATACTGTGAAGAGAATTGCATCAAATCCAACATCTTAAAGTAACGCAATCACCCTATCTAATATCAGATGATACCGCTATTCGTTGATTGCTTGGGTAAAAAGGTGGTAATCTTCGGTGGGGGTGAAGTTGCCGCCCGTAAAGCAGCACGATTTGCGCAAAAAGCAGATGTTTTTTTAATCAGTCGTTCATTTTCAAAACGATGCAGAACTCTTCCGGTCCATTTTCAGGAACTGGATATCAAAACGGTTTCCGATGAAAAGATACACACTATTATTGATAATGCATTTCTTGTTATCGCAGCACTATCAGATAGTGAGGAAAACAACCGGATCGGTCAGTTATGCAGGAAAAATAAAGTACTTTTCAATAATGCAGATGGTGAAAACGGAGATGTGGTAATTCCAGCAGTTTCAGAAGGTGCACATTATGTTCTTGCCATCAGTACGTTTGGCGAAAGCCCGGCAATATCACGGTACCTCAGGCAAGAGATAGAAACGCGGTATCCTGCACTGGATGCAATGATCGAACTCCAGAGCCGGTTGCGTGAACGATTGAAAAACACCGGTTTGTCTCAGGCAGAACGAAGTGCAATTCTTTGGAATGTACTGAACGATCAACAGATCTGGAATGCACTCCGGCATTCACCTGGTGATGCATGGACAGAGGTTGAACGGGGATACCTGCATGACTGAACCTGCCGCCGCTCATATAGCCATTGCTGGTGTGAGTCACCATACTGCAAAAGTTTCTGAACTTGAAGCATTCCGTTTCCCTGATGAGCAGGCATTCCTTAAACTGGCGGGCGAGCGGTTCAAAGGCATCCTCCTCCTCCAGACATGCAACCGGGTAGAGATTATTATTGAAGGTGACCGGGTGGCGTTACAGGATTTCCTGTCAGAACTGAACCGGTCTGGATTTTTTATCCTTGAAGGGAGAGAAGCACTCGGGCACCTGTTCTCGCTCGCGTCCGGGATCGACTCGATGATCGTTGGTGAAGACCAGATCATCGGGCAGCTAAAAAAAGCTCTTGCTGACGGGCAGGATGCCGATACGTCAAGCAGTTTTCTGGAACTCTGCATCAACAAGGCAGTTCATGTAGGAGTTGAGGTTCGAAAACGGACAATGATCAACCGGGGGGCGGTCTCTGTCGGTTCTGCCGCCGTCCTTCTCGCTGAATCACAGCTGGGGAGTCTTGAGGGAAAGCACATCCTCGTCATCGGCAGCGGAGAGATGGGATTGTTGGTTGCACAGGCACTTGCGGCAAAACACCTGACGGCAATGTATGTTGCGAACCGGACGTACCAGCGGGCGGTGATACTTGCGGCAAAGATTGGTGGTAAAGCAGTGCGACTTTCCGAGCTCTATCATTACATAACGCTCTCCGATGTTGTCATTTCATGTACGTCAGCACCTCACCCGGTTATCCATGTAAAAGATCTCCGGCACGCGATGAAAGACCGGTGCTGGCCGGTTGAGGGCCATCCCCGCCCGATAATCATGATCGATATCGCCCAGCCCCGGGATGTCGAAGAAGGTGCAGATGCCATTGATGGTGTCAGCCTCTTTACTATCGATAACCTGCGCATAATCAATGAACAGACCATGAGTACCCGAAGATCAGAAGCCAAACGTGCCCATGCGTTTGTGACCGGGGAACTAGAACTCTTTTTGCGGCAGTTGCAGCGGAAGTCAGCAGATGACATCCTTGCCTCGCTGCATACATGGGCAGAGGCAGTGCGGATTCGGGAGCGGGATAAGGCAATAGCACGGCTCGGAGATCCGGATGCCCGGACCTCAGAGATTGTGGATGACCTCACCCGTGTGCTGGCCAAAAAACTCCTCACCGATGCAACGTTTGCAATCCGTGCCAGTGCCGAAGCCGGAGATCTGCCCAGTGCCGAATCGCTCGTGAAAGCGATTACACAGGGTGAGAAAATGGATAACGGGAGATAGTATTCTGGCTTATTTCCCATAAATATGAGAAAAGATTGAAAGAACAGTGACCACTTACACCTACGTTGTGAACCCGGAAATTATTCCTCAAAGAGTGGTACATCACGGAATGCTGCAGCATCAAATATGCCCCGGTCAGTGATCCGTAGAGCCGGAATTACAGTAAGGGCTAAAAAAGAGAGGTGCATGAATGGATTGCGGATGCCACCCATCCTTTCCGTTGAGGCATGCAACTGAGAAAGTCTCTGGACAACTTCAGGGTACTTCATGGTGGACATCAGTCCTGCACAGTCAAGGGGGAGCAGGGTCTCTTCTCCTTTTTGTACTGCTACCATCGCACCATGTGTGCGGATAACTGCAGCAATGGCACTAATAATTTCTGCATCGCTCGTTCCAACTGCCACAATATTATGAGCGTCATGCGCAACGCTCGATGCAATCGCACCGTATTTTAACCCAAAACCGTGGACAAGCCCCACACCGGGAGCTTTGTTATGGTACCGGTTACAGACAACAATCTTTAATATATCGCGTTTCACATCTGGAATTTCCTGTGAGGCAATCTCATACCGGAGTGATTCGGTGAGGATCTGGTCAGGCACAATCCCAATTACTCTTGCCCATCCGGCACCCGTAATTTGGATCTGATCTGATGTCGGAGTTGTACACCGGAATGTAGGGGGGATTGCCGCAACAGGAGGTGCGACAGAAAAATTGTGCAAACCCGTTGTTCCATGAATTGTTTCCCGCACAACAAAGGCCTCCAGATCATCAACTATGCAGAAATCCGCACGCTTTCCCGGAGCAATCGCTCCACGGTCAGAGAGCCCGAACCGTTCGGCAGCTGAAAGAGTTGCCATCCGTATTGCATGTTCCGGCACACAACCGCACGCGATGGCCTTCCTGATGCACCGGTCGATATGCCCCTCGCGGGCAAGTAAGTCAGCGTGACAATCATCGGTAGTAAAACAGCACCGGGAGACATTTGCTGCGGTGATAAGAGGGATTAACGCCTCGATGTTCTTCTCGGTTGAACCATCCCGGATGAAAATATACATCCCGCGCCGGAGTTTCTCCTCTGCTTCGTCTTTAGTTGTGCATTCATGATCGCTCTGCAAACCGGCAAGGATATAGGCATTCAGGTCGTTTCCGGAAAGAAGTGGAGCATGCCCGTCACGGATTGGCGTGAGTGCCAGTTTCTCCATCACGCCGGCATCCCCTTCAAGCACACCCGGTACATTCATCATTTCGCCCAGCCCTATGATGCCCTCCCTCCCGATGAACCGGTGGAGATCGGATGCATCGAGCGTGGCACCGCCCACGTCCATCGGTGTTGCAGGTACGCACGAAGGGAGCATGTACAGGATATCGACCTGCGCCTCTCGTCGGCTGGCCAGCATAAATTCGATCCCGGCTGCGCCCGACACGTTTGCAATCTCGTGCGGGTCAGCGATGACAGTAGTTGTACCATGAAGGGCAACGAGCCGTGCATATTCCTGCGGTGTGAGAAGCGAACTTTCGATATGGACATGGGCATCGATAAGACCGGGAACGATATACGCACCGTCAAGATCCCGTTCATGCTCACCCTTGTATGAAGTTCCGATCCCGACAATAATGCCATCTTTAACCGCAAGATCAGATCGTTCCCAGTTGCAGCCAAATGCATTAAAGATCCGTGCGTTCCGGTACACGGCATCTGATGGCACAATCCCCCGGGCAGCGGGGATCAGGTGTGTAGGAAGTCCAGGCATTATGTCATCACCCTATCCACGCTTATACTATGTATGCGCCGATGATTGTCATTGCTAAAGTTGACTGAAAGATGGGGGATGTATCTTGCATAAACCCGGAACATGGCCACATTGATATAGCAAAAAGGATGCGGGCTTTCGGGCATAAATCAGATGTAATACTGTACACATTTATACCTATGTCGTGCAGATTTCGTGGGTATCCCCGGCAGAAAAAACCAGAGCGGGATTGCCAGCTGCAATGAGGATATGACCTCACACCCTAACTCCCGATGACGAACGGAAATACATTCACGCCGAATTGGAGTCACAGTCGGCATTTGTCCGCACATAAAAACACGACAGTTTTAGATCTTTTCGACTGTCACCCGCACACGGTCACCGGCTTTGAGGAGATGCCCTTTCGGGATGTCGATATTGAACCAGAGAGCATTTGGGTTCTCCTGTGTCGGGTCCTGCGTCATCAGGCAATCCTTATAGGTATTGATGTCAGCCACAAACTCGATCTCGGATTCTAACTCAAGAACTTTCGTCATAATAAAAGAAGGGGGGGATAATTAAAAGATTATATGGCACGGGGCGTGACCATCCACGTCGTGCTGTTCGAATAGCTCCACCGGATAATGTTCAAATCCTTGCAGATATCCGCAAGGATTGCCATGTTCGTTCCCACTTCTTTGGGGGATAAACCGAGATCTTTTGCAATATATTTTGACTTGAAGTAGTGTTTGCCTACGGTTATCCCGGACTGAAGATAATGAACGATCTTGTGCTGGGTCTCGTTGTACTTTTCTCTGATCTTTTTTGTTGTAGACATCTTGCGCCTCAGCATTGAAAACTCATATATGTTAACTGGTATATATATATATCTAATCTCGCTGGCCAAAAATCGGTTATTTTTCCCGCTGCCCCAAAAATCAGACAGGAAACTATTTATTACGCTCATAATGCGCCCTGATTTTTTTGATCCGTCCTACAGATTTTTATGTGAACGCGCGAATCAGAAAAACAGGGTAAGGGTCATTTCTGCACTGGTGCGTCGCCAATTTTTTTGATAAGGGCTTCGAGAACTACGCTGCGCATCCCTTCAACAAATTTGATGCTGCCAACGACAAGGTGCCCGCCGCCGGAAATGCCGCCACCGGGGATCTCATTGTGCAGTTCCCGGACCATACGCGGGATGTTCATGTGCACACCCCGGGATCTTAACACGGCGAAATCCGGGCCAAAGCCGATTGTTACTACCGGTTTTCCCTCATTCTGCCTGCACAACCGGTCATGTACTTCTCCACTTGTTTTCCCAGGTGGCGGAAACGTAAACTTGTGTGCATGGATTTCGACATCGATGAGGAAGAGACGTGCTTCGTTGGGCAACACCCTTGGCACAACGTGTGGCATGCAGGCACTCATCTGGTCTTCAATCATGGTATTCGCCCCTTCGACAAGAAGGCTCACGAGTTTTTTGTGCCTTTCAGGTTTTCCCAACAGGTTCAGGGATATCTTTTACAATCTCCCTGCCGTCATTGAACCGGAGCCAGAACTGCTCGTAATCAAGTGCAAGGGCGATATCCTTGCATGCCTGTTCAGGGTATTGGTCGCGAATGAGGGCGAGATACAGGGCACGCTCCGGTGCCTCGCTCCGGTCACCAACAGCAGCAATTGCCGGCAGGTGGCGGATCAGGAGTTCCACCTTGGGGTTGATCAACCGGGCGATTTCAGTCCCGAGCATACCGGCAGTGATACCGAAATCTCCCCCAACATGATAGGGGTTCACATGGGCAACGAGGTACTTGTCGATCGTTGCATCCGGGTGATGGTGATCGATGACGATGAAGGGGAGGTCATAGACACTCGCAATTTTGTAGGAGGCTTCATCCTCTTCTGTCGATCCATTATCAGTAAGGATGACAAGTGGCATCTTCTGCCCGTACCGGGCATGGTCCTTTAATGAGAAATCAAGGTCACGCGTAATGTCCTCAATCTCATAGAACGGAGCCTTGGAGGGAGCACGTTTGAAAAGGAAATAATCTGCATCGTAGTCCCCGCCGCTCTCTTTTATGAGTGAAACAACTGCCTGCTCGATGGCGACCGCTGAACAGATACCGTCCGCATCTGCATGGTGGCGGAGGATAATAGGCTGTGCAGTGAACACGGATTTCCTGATAATCTTCGCCACTTTTTGCATCTCGGGGCGGAGTTTTTCCAGCACATCACTTTTCACGAGCGGAAGAATATTTTCAGGTTCGGCACGGGCATCCAGTGCTTTTTCTATCCGGTCCCTGACCTTGATCTCTTCATCCCCGGCAAGAGCAGTTATCAGGTCTGCCTCAATCTGGAGCTGGTTATTTCTCATCATCACTTCGCCGATAACCCGGACGATGTTTTCCAGTTCAACCCCAGGAAATGCACGCACACCCGCCTCCACAAATGCCGCAACATTCTGGGTTCCTGATTCATCAACGATGGTAAAGATGGTGGGACCGCTCGTCTGTTTGATCTGGGAGACTTCTCCCTCTATGGCAACAGATCTTCCCACTTTTGCGGACAACTCGGATATGCGGACAATATTTGACGTGCGTTCCACTGCCTGTACCTGGTAGACCTGGATCACTTGTTCGTCAAGGTCGATATTCCCATTCGGGCGGATCTGGCGTACCCTGACAAGAACATTGTCTTTCTCCTTGTGTTCAGCCTTCATGTTGCTCTTGTGCACGAGCCCCTTTATCCGGTCGTTCAGCTGAACGAACATACCGAATGTTGCAAAGCCCTGCACCTTACCGGTATATATCTTTCCTTCCTCGACATCGGAAAGGTCGCAGCCTGCAGCCAGCCGATACACGAGGATGTCGTTATCTTCAATCATTTACTCTCTCCACACACAGCGAAGCGTATATAGTGTCTGCATTGTTGTCATTGGTGTATTTACAACGCCGCAAAACGAGCCAATGCTGGTTGTTTATGATTGGACGCGCGCACGTTTAATTACCTTGCTCCTGCTGAACAAAGGAGCCCACCCGCGGCATATACGTCTTTAATCCCGAAAAGTAATCTCCAGCATCTCAAGATCTTTTGGGGCAATAACGTTCCCGGAAAATTTTTCTTTTGCATCCTTTACGTGGCTCACCGTATCCGTGTACCGGGAGCTGATGTGAACGAGTGCAAGCGTATGAGCATTCACTGCCGCCGCAGCCTCGCCCGCTTGTGCAGCAGTTGCATGATAAAACTCCGAGGCACGTTTCACTTCAGTCTCATCATATGTGGCATCATGGATGAGCAGATCCGGGTCCTGCCCGTATTCGGTAAGTGATGTGGTTATATTGCGCGTATCACCGGTATAGACAATTTTTCTTCCCTTGCGGGGCACTCCCATCACTTCAGACGGGTGTATTGTATGTTCTATCCCCTCCTTTTGCAGGGTGATAGTCTCTCCACGCTGGAGCCTGCCAAAGAGTGGCCCGGGGGGAACACCAAGCGAAACCGCGCGATCCCGGTCGAACCGGCCGGGTCTGGGATCTTCTTCAAGGACATACCCTAATGCTGGCATCCCATGGTTTGCCGCGAATGCGGTGACGGTATAGCCGGTAAACCGGACCCACGAACCCTGGGACAGTTCAGCAGACTGGATTTCAAATTTCAGGTTGCCCTTACTCAACAGTCGCAGGGCATCAACAAATTCATGGACCCAGAAGGGTCCGTAGATTGTGAGTGGTTCGGTGCGCCCGTTAAACGACATCGTCTGGACAAGCCCGAAGATTCCAAGGAAATGATCAGCGTGCCAGTGAGTGACAAAAATTGCGTCAACGGTAAAACCACAACGCGCCCGCATCATCTGCTGTTGTGCTCCTTCTCCACAGTCAAAGAGCAGGGTATCGGTGCCGCGCCGGATCATAATACAGGGCGGATTTCTTACCGGTGTCGGAAGTGCCCCGGCAGTCCCGAGAAAATAGACCTGAAGTGTCTCCCCGCTCATACAAAACACTCCTTAAAGACCGCAAGGCTCTTTTTCGCTTCGGGGATTGAGCGTCCCTCGATTACGACTACCCCGCTGTAATGTGAAGTAATCGCTTTCCCCGCAACCTGCCAGTTGATTGTTCCATCTCCCAACGCGAGGTGTTCATCAGATTCGCCCTTGTTGTCATGGACATGAAGGTGATGTGCGTGTGTTACCTCTTTTAAGAATTCCTGCACTTTGCCGACAGTGTTTGCATGCCCGATATCAAAAGTCATACCGATCCCTTCAATCCCGTCAACCATGCCCATAAGTTCCCCGGGGTCCCGGCATAAAAACTCCTTTATTCCCACCATATTCTCCAGACATGCAAGCACAGAATGATCCACCGCACACTTCCCAATCTGCCGCAACGCCTCCTTCTGTAAATCCCATGCCCGCTTCGGCATAAGTTTTCCTGCCGGGGACAGGTATCCTGGATGGATGGTGACGCGATCGGTGAGATTGGACGCTTTCTCGATACAGGCACAGATCTGCCGGATAGATTCATGCCATATTGGATCATTGACTGTAGCGAGGTTGAGATCCCCGTACGGTGCGTGCACCGAAACGCCGAGGTGTGTGCTAAGAATGACCTCTTCTATCTGTTTGTACCGGAGAGGATCATCAAGCCGGTAATTGCCATCAGCAACAATCTCCCAACCGGTATAGCCTGTATCCTCAATACCGTACACCCAACTGATGTCATCCCAGACCTTCGCGGAGGATGAGAAATAGGGGAGCAGGCTCATGGTTGTCTCCCTTGCCCAGTGAGCAGAGTCCGGACCCTCTCTGCATACGATTCAAGCCCGTCATCGTTTGTGATGTGGATATCAGCTTGTGTTAATGCCTCTTTCAATCCCCAGCTGCATTCGCGTTCATCACGGGCACGGAGGGCATCGGCAGACCCGATATCGTCACTGCGCCCCCGTGTTCCGAGACGTTTTACCCGGGTCTCAAACGAAGAGTCAATACCTATGAGGACGAACGCCGGAAAGTGCTTTCGGAATACCCGTACCTCAGCATCGCCTCGTATCCCGTCAACAACCACAAGCGGGGCATGTTGTTCCTCAATTGCCGCGATACAGAGATGCGCAATCGCATCCATTCCCCGCTCTGCCCGAAGCTTGTTTGCGATTGCCCCGAGATTTGAATCGGTCGGTTCAAGCCCGGCATTTTTTACGGTATTGCGGATGACGTCACCCATGACAATAACCGGAATGCCCATCGCACTCGCAATCTTTGAGAACTCTCCTTTACCACTTGCGGGCAGTCCGACGACTCCGATCACTTTCATAGACAATCTCACCTCCTTCACGGGTACGGATCTTTACGCTTCGGCTCATTCCATCCGCAATTTTTTTCATCTCTTCTTCAGATAGCGGGGGAACCTGTTGCGTAACCCCCTGCTGGAGGACAATATCAACAGCGCCTGCTTCAGAAGCAATGATGGGTACTTCGTCATCATACCCACGAAAAAGGGTGATGACAACTTCGAATTCCGAAAGTGCCCCTGTAGCATGTGCCTGCTTGCAAAGTTCCAGCGACCGTTGCACGTTCTTTACATAATTTCCCCCAAGGAGGTTATTATACCGCGCCCAGCGCGCTTTGATATCTAGTGCAACGCGATCGATCAACCGTTCGCTGATGAGCACGGAAAGCGTATCGGGATAAACCCCGTTTGTCTGGACACAGGTTGCAAGGCCCATCCCTTTTGCTACCCGTGCAAGCGATATAAGCGCATTCTTCTGCATCGTGGGTTCTCCCCCGGAGAAGACAACACCGCTGATCGCAAGAAGTGAGTTTTTAATCATTTCCGTAATCTCATCGATGTCGCGCAGGTCTTCACCGGAAAGGATTGGGGAGTTCTGGCAGTACGTGCAGCGGACCGGGCACCCCCGGAAAAAGATGGTGCAGACCGATCTGCCCCGCCAGTCCACCGTTGAAAGCGGGACGAAACCCCCGAAGTTCAGTTTGATACGATCACCGTTCTGGAGTATTTTGGTAACGAGGTTATTTGATTGTATTGAGTTGAAATTATTGGAAAAAAAAGATCGTGATTTAAAATTTGAAATATCGGTTTACAATTTTTATGGCGCAATAATCTCCGCACATAGTACAGCCATCAGCGTCCGCAGGCATCCGCTCGCTCCGTATCTGGCGTGCCCGTGCCGGGTTCATGGCAACGGCAAACTGGCGCTCCCAGTCAAGGTCACGGCGGGCATGCCCCATCTCAAGATCGGCTTCGCGGGTCTTTTTGAGTTTTACCATATCTCCTACATGGGCAGCGATCCGTGAGCTCATGACACCCTCATACACTTCCTCAGGTGTGGGAAGGGCAAGGTGTTCAGCGGGCGTCACGTAACAGATGAAATCCGCACCCAGCGATGATGAAATAGCTGCACCGATAGCGGCGACCCGGTCATCATAGCCGGGCGCGATATCGGTAACAATGGGTCCAAGCATATAGAACGGCTTGTTGTTGGTAACACGTTTCATGAGGGTGACATTTGCTGCAATTTCATCAATGGGGACGTGTCCCGGACCTTCAACAATTACCTGGACACCCTCCGCGTGCGCCTTGTCAGCAAGTTCCGCGTTGATGAGAAGTTCCTGTATGGCAGCCCGGTCAGTCGCATCGTGAATTGCACCTGCCCGCATCCCGTTACCCATCGAGAGAGTAACCTCGTGCTCCTTCATGATTTCGAGCAGGTAATCAAATTCGGAGTAGAGTGGATTTTCCTTTTCATTGTGGAGCATCCAGGCGGTCATGAAAGCGCCGCCCCGGGATACAAGCCCGGCATGCCGTCCCTGGTTCCGGAGTCTTTTGACGGTCTCCCAGTTGATGCCGGTGTGGATTGCCATGAAGTTCGTCCCGAGTTTTGCCTGCTCTGCCGTGATCCGGAACAGGTCATCCTCCTTCATGTTGACAACAGCGCCGTCTTTTATTGCCGCTTCAATGAATGCCTGGTACAGGGGGACGCACCCGACAGAGAGTTTTGTATTGGCAATAACCTGTTTCCGAATCTCAACAAAGTCTCCCCCGGTCGAGAGTTCCATTAAGGTGTCTGCACCGGCACGTTCAGCCTGCCGGGCTTTCTCGATCTCCATAGGAATATCGACAATGTCCGTCGAAGTCCCGATGGATGCATTCACCTTTGTGCGAAGCCCTTCACCAATACCGCAGATCTTGACTTTCCGGTAGGGTGAGACCGGGATAACAATATGCCCTTCCGCCACACCGCGCCGGACAAAATCTTCGGTGACCCCTTCCTGCGCTGCAACCTGTTTCATCTCATCTGTGACGATGCCACGTCTGGCATCAGCAATAATACTCATACCTTACCGGTTGCAGGAAAGACCAGATAAATGCTCGGTTTTTCAATTCTGGACTAAATCTGGCTTGTTAAGTGAACAAGTAAAGTTGATTTGGAATAAGGAAAAAAATTTTGTGTTTGGTGCTGGTGTTTTCGTATTTGCAAGATGTCTAACGCGATGCCTATTGTTACTATAGAAATCGAATTCATCGATAATCAGCTAAGCAAGATCTTATATGCCATGAGGATGTGAGACGGTTCCTGTAGTATCCCGAAAGCATATAATAATAGACAATGCTACAGTCCCATTAAGTGCATAGGCAATACCAAAAAGGACAAGCTCACGGCATAAACCTGATCACTTCAGGTTTGGGTGCCTGGCTTTTTCCTTTCAGGATAGTGAACGAGGCGTGTCAAAAGGCTCATGGGACTGGGAAGATATCGGTACGCGTGCCCGGCATGCCATTATCGGTGCAAAAAAGAACATTGAAGATCCCGGCATCTTTCATAAACTTGCCTTAATTCCGGTCCTCGCGTGGATAGGATTGGGTGCTGACGGCGTCTCTTCATCCTCGTATGGTCCTCCGGAAGCGTTCATGGCGCTGGGGGAGCACACATATCTTGCAATTTTTCTCGCATTGGGTACAGCACTCACGGTTTTTATCATATCGTATGCCTACTCCCGCATCATTGAACATTTCCCCGGTGGTGGCGGAGGCTACATTGTCGCCAACCACACGATTGGGGAGCGGGCAGGTGTTATTTCGGGGGGATCCTTACTCGTCGATTACATGTTGACGATAACAGTCTCCATCGCTGCGTGTGCCGATGCAATCTTTTCATTTTTACCTGTATCCGTCCGTCCATTCAAACTTCTCTTTGCCTGCCTGCTCATCGTAATTCTTATCATTTTAAATCTCAGGGGGGTAAAGGAGTCCGTGATTATTCTCGCCCCCATTTTCCTGACATTTATAATTATGCACGTATTTCTATTGGGCTATGGTATCTTTGCCCAAGTTCCCCAGATAGTTCCCGTTGCAGAGGGTATTGGAACTGGTCTGTCCACAGATTTTGCAGCGATCGGGGTGATTGGTGTACTTGCAATTTTTTTGCGGGCATATTCAATGGGTGGAGGTACATATACCGGAATTGAAGCGGTTGCCAATGGCATGCAGATTATGAAGGAACCACGGGTAAAGACCGGCAAACGAACAATGGCATATATGGCGGGTTCGCTTGCGCTGATTTCAGCGAGTCTCTTTGTATGTTACCTTCTCTGGAACATCCACCCTGTGCCCGGGCAGACGCTGAATGCCGTCCTTGCAACGCAGGTCTTTGGCGGGTTTCCGCTGGGGGGTGTACTTGCCCTCATTACGATCCTTTCTGAAGGCGCCCTTTTAATGGTCGGTGCGCAGACCGGGTTTATCGATGGTCCACGGGTCATGGCAAACATGGCGATAGATTCCTGGCTCCCCCGTTCGTTTTCCCTCTTATCAGAACGGCTCACGATGACAAACGGCATTCTTCTGATGGGTGGGGCGGCACTCCTCATCATGATCTTTACACACGGTTCGATCACGTTTCTTGTCACTATGTATGCGATCAATGTGTTTCTCACATTTTCGATCTCTGAGTTTGGGATGTCCCGGTTCTTCTATAAAAACCGGAAAACCGAGAAAGACTGGAAGCGGCACATCCCTATCCACCTCATCGGGCTGGTGCTGTGCAGCACCATCCTCACCATCACCCTCTTTGAAAAATTCAGGGAGGGTGGATGGCTCACGCTTGTTTTAACGTCAGCGCTTGTTGGGTTATGCTTATTGATTCACCGTCATTACCAATCCGTGACACGAGGATTGCGAAAAATGGATAATGTCCTTGAGACGGTTCCTTCAACCGGTATAAAAAACGGTGATGCGGTGAACCCGCATAAGATGACCGCAGTCCATCTTGTTACCGGATTTCATGGCTTTGGAATAAATACATTCTACTCAATCATAAAAAATTTCCCGGGGGTCTATGAAAACTTCATTTTTGTGTCAATAGCTATTGTTGATTCAGGCACGTTCAAAGGTGCAGCTGAGGTTGATACTCTTGCAAAATCCACAACGTCTGCACTCCTGAAATATGTTGATCTTGCGCGGGACATGGGATTTGCTGCTGATTACCGGATGGACATCGGTACTGACGTTGTTGATCTGGCGGTGCCGCTCTGTAAAGATATTGCACGAGAGTTCCCGAACTCGACATTCTTTACCGGGCAGATCGTATTTCGTCACGAGAGCCCGTTCCACCGGATATTGCACAATGAAACCGCCTTTGCCATCCAGCGCCGGCTCCAGTACAGCGGGATCACGACGGTAATCCTGCCAGTCCGTGCGGAACAATGATGGGCGGGTTTTTATCCGGTTCCATAACCACGATGGGCATTGAGCACGGATACTTCAACCCACGGGTTTGATGAGATGCTATCTCATCCGGTGGATTATTTTGCCAGACTTCTGTCAGAATGTCAGAATAATTGATGGACAGAGGAAGGCGAATTGTGAGCAATGTTTATATAGAATCGCACGCTAACTTATGGTAAACCTTGAATGATAGAGGTGTTTTACGATGACCGAAAAAGATTTCGCAGAAGTAACAGTAAAGGAAGCAGCACACGACGATGCCGGAAGGGGCATTGCACGGGTGAGCATCGAGGTGATGAAAAAACTCGGGCTGGTGTCCGGGGATGTCGTTGAAATCCAGGGGAAAAAGAAAGCCGCCGCGATTGTGTGGCCAGGCTTTTCACAGGATACCGGTTACGGGATCCTGAGGATTGACGGGAACATCCGTGGCAATGCCAGCACGGGTATTGACGAAAAGGTGCGGATTTACAAGTCAGAAGCTGCGTATGCAAAGAAAGTTGTCATACAACCGACACAGCCTATCCGGCTTGTGGGTGGTGAGCAATATCTTGCACGGGTGTTGCGTGGGCGATCTGTCATTGAGGGACAGACTGTCCGCGTGGACGTGATTGGTAATTCCATCACCCTTGTCATTGCAAAAGTAATGCCCAAAGGTATTGCAATTGTAACCGATGACACAGAGATTGAACTCAAGGAAGAGCCCTACAAACCTGAAGAGGGTAAGCAGGAGTTATCGGATATCCATTATGAAGATATTGGCGGACTCGGGCGCGAACTCCAGCTTGTACGGGAGATGATAGAGCTCCCTCTACGACACCCGGAGATCTTTGAACGGCTGGGCATCCAGCCCCCGAAAGGGGTGCTACTGTACGGTCCGCCGGGCACCGGTAAGACACTGATCGCAAAAGCAGTGGCAAATGAGGTGGAAGCTCACTTCATCTCGCTCTCTGGTCCCGAGATTATGAGCAAGTATTACGGAGAGAGTGAGAAGGGACTGCGCGAGAAGTTTGAGGAGGCAGAACAGAACGCTCCTGCAATCATCTTCATCGATGAGATCGATGCAATTGCACCCAAGCGTGAAGACACCAAGGGTGAAGTAGAGCGCCGGGTTGTCGCCCAACTCTTATCACTCATGGACGGGCTCAAGGGGCGTGGACAGGTTGTTGTGATTGCAGCGACCAACCTTCCGGACTCCATTGATCCAGCTCTCCGGCGTGGCGGACGGTTTGACCGTGAAATCGAGATTGGTATTCCGGACAAGAAGGGACGCCTTGAAATCTTCCAGGTCCATACCCGGGGCGTTCCGCTCGGGGATGATGTGAAGATCGAGGAATTTGTAAACTCGACACAGGGTTTTGTCGGTGCAGATATCGCGCTTCTCGTCAAAGAAGCCGCTATGCATGCCCTGCGAAAGATTATCCCCCAGATCAAGATTGATGAGGAAATCCCCAACGAAGTCCTTGACAAGCTCCGGGTAACCCGTGAGGATTTCGATGAGGCGCGAAAACATGTTGAACCGAGCGCAATGCGTGAAGTCCTGGTCGAAATTCCGGACATTACCTGGAAACAAGTCGGAGGACTGGAAGAGACAAAGCAGGAACTTCGCGAGGCAGTAGAATGGCCGCTCAAGTACCCGGAAGTCTTCGAGCGTCTCCAGACAAAGCCACCGAAAGGCATCCTGCTCTTCGGTCCACCGGGCACGGGAAAGACACTCCTTGCAAAAGCGGTGGCAAACGAAAGCGAGTGCAACTTCATCGCGGTAAAGGGACCGGAGCTCCTCTCCAAATGGGTCGGGGAATCAGAAAAAGGCGTGCGGGAGATCTTCCGCAAGGCGCGGCAGGCATCACCGTCCATCATCTTCTTCGATGAGATTGATGCGCTGGTGCCAAAACGCGGGACCTACAGCGGATCATCGCACGTCACCGAGAGCGTTGTCTCCCAGATCCTGACCGAACTGGACGGCATGGAGGAACTCAAGAATGTGACGGTCCTTGCGGCAACCAATCGCCCGGATATGTTAGACGATGCACTGCTCCGCCCGGGACGACTCGAACGGCACATCTACGTACCGACACCGGATGCAGAGAGCCGTAAGAAGATATTCGAAGTCTACCTTGGCGGTGATACAGGGACAATCATCGCAAAAGAGGTGGATATTGAGGCGCTTGTCGGGCAGACTGAAGGGTATGTCGGTGCTGATATTGATGCCCTCGTCCGTGAAGCAAAGATGGCGGCCGTCAGGGATTTCCTCGCAATCATGGGAACAAAGACCGAACAGGAACGCACGGATGCTATCAAGAATGTGATGATCACAAAGGCACACTTCGACGCTGCGATGGAGAAAGTCAAAGGATCCCTTGACCGTGACGCGATCGAGAAGTCGGA
This sequence comes from uncultured Methanoregula sp., assembly GCA_963676405.2. Taxonomy (GTDB): domain Archaea; phylum Halobacteriota; class Methanomicrobia; order Methanomicrobiales; family Methanospirillaceae; genus Methanoregula. The sequence continues at coordinate 45,989 of CAXXQB010000025.1, read as the reverse complement.
ACGACAGGCATGGGGCATGCTCTACAACACTGACGAACGGAATATTCTCGATCGTGCGACAACTGCTATCCGGAGCGCTGAAATGCTCGCAAAGGAAGGTGCCAGCGCGGCAATAGATGAACTCCGTAAGGCGGTCTACATCTCAAAGAAGGATATGACCGCAATCAAAAAACTGACAGAATCGCTGGAAGAAAAAATGGCATCAAAGATGGGATAAGGAGGAATGGAAAATGAAAAACGATCCACAGGATGTATTCGCACAGATGGATGCCATGATGGCGCGCCTCTGCCGGGATATGGATACCGGCTTCTCGTTTGGTCAGCCGCAAACCGTTGGGTTCCACATGGTGATTCAGGGGGGCAACATTCCCCCAGAATTTCCGGATTCACCGGCATACCAGTCACGGGATTCCGATGAACCGGTAGCCGAAGTCCACCGCATCGGCGATGACGTGAAGGTCGTCGTGGAGATGCCCGGCGTTTCAGAAAAGAACCTGAACATCCAGCTTAACGGGAAGGAGATTATGATCGATGCAGCAGGAGGTACACGGACATACCATACACATGCTGGTGTGCCACCCGTTGATCCAAAATCCCTGCGGCATTCGTTAAGAAATGGAGTGCTTGAAGTGACCGTGCGGGTTCTTCCTGAAAAGGAGGTACAAGAAGGATGCGGCACGACATAACACTCACCTCTCTTTTTTCAAACCATCTTGGAAAGATATCGGCTGCGCACCATAGCACGGAACATTGCAGTGTTACAGTATATGGGTTGCATACGGTGTTTCCAGTTGACTTCAGGTCTTCATGGCAACACGCGAGGGATTCTGACTTGTGAATCCGTTGAGACAGAGTATTTTCGGGCATTCATCGGCTGCACATCCCAACAGTGAACAGAGCGAAGTAATGAACCGAAGTATACCAAATAAAAGTTAATTCGTAATTTTTATCAGCAATCCCCCCGAACACAATGCACGGGTTTTACAGGACAACAAAAATCTCTCCCTGTTGATTCTCTTCACAGACACAAGAGCATCACCCTGACATCGTTGGCAGTTCAGGGCGGTTGCTTTTGATAATATCTACAAATTCTTTTTTTGATTGCAGCTGGAATTCCGGATGTTCAATCACCAGAAAACAGAAGTACTGGCAACCAAGATTTGCTTTTTTCTTTGGATTGGGAGTTATTTTTTTGTGGTTGTTTGCCCCACAGGCTTATTCACTGGATTGGGTAACCGAAACAGTGGATAGTAGCGGGAATGTCGGGCAATACACATCCCTCGCTCTTGATTCTTCCGGAAACCCTCGCATAAGTTACTATGATGCGACGAACTTTGCCCTGAAATATGCCGCGTGGGACGGTTCAACTTGGCAGAAGACGACAGTTGAGAAACAGAAAGGGATCACGGTTGGTCTTTACACATCGCTTGCATTGGATTCATCGGGAAAGCCGTATATCGGGTATTACAACACCACTGGAGGGACACTCAAATATGCCGTCTTTAGTTCATCTGTATGGACAAAAGGTACCGTTGATAGTTCCGTTATTTTATATGATGGATTGTCTCCCTCTCTTAAAGTTGATTCATCGGGCAGACCACACATTGCTTATTATACCAATGGTGAAAGTTCTCTTATCTATGCTTCATGGGATGGTTCTGCTTGGCAAAAGACAGAAATCGATAGTTCCGGTTCAGTCGACATGTATGCGTCCCTCTCTCTGGACCCAGATGACCACCCCCATGTGAGCTATTATGATGCAACATCCAAAGACCTGGAATATGCATATTCGGACGGCATTACGTGGCAGACTGAACCGGTTGATAGTACCGGGGATGTCGGTCAATATTCCGCACTCGCTTTAAATGCTTCCGGATTCCCCGGTATCAGTTATTACGTGTAGAGTGCCAGAGTTTCTGTCCTAAAATAGTGACAGTATTTATGTCCGCTTTCAAGAGCACCGAACAGGTGCTTGCGGGTGAAAGCGACAATGGAAATCCGGACCAAAGCAGTTGTATTCTATGAAGAAGGAATACGAAGTGCAAAGGAGATCGGAGAGACATATAACATCTCCGAAAGGACTGTGAGACGGTGGGCAAAGGCTCACAGTCATGACCAAGAGAACGGATTACAGCCAAAAAAGACCGGGCCGAAACGGTCTCCTTATGCACTATCCCTGGCGTTGGAACGCCGAATTATCCGACTCAAAGAGAAATATCCTGCATGGGGTGCCCGTCGTATAAAGCACCAGTTTAACCTCCCATGTTCCTGGCGAACCGTTCATCGAATCCTCAAACGACACGGCCTTCTCATTCGTGTTAAAGCTAAACCCCAACCAGCCGGGAAGCGATTCCAACGTCGACACGTTGACAGCATGTGGCAGGGCGATACTTTTCAGTTTCGTATCCGGGGAGTTGGCAAGATTTATGTCACCGGTTTTACTGATGACTGCTCACGTTATCGAGTGAAGAGCAAGGTCTATCTTCACAAAGATGCTGCCTCAGCGGTCAATGCTCTTCGCTGGGCACTCCGCACCGGACGAATCCCGCGTGAAATTTATCTCGATAATGGAAAACAATTTGTCGCCAAAGTTTTCAAAGCTGAAGCACAGAAACACGGAATCAAATTGATCTTCGGCCGACCATACAACCCAAAAGGTCGCGGGAAGATCGAACGCTATCACAAGACGCTCTACCAGGAACTCATCGCTCTCAAAGAGTTCCGTTCACTCAGTCATTTCAGAAGAGAACTCTGGAACTTTGACCACCAGTACAACCACTGGCGCAAGCAGGAGATCTTGGGATGGATGACTCCGGCTTCAGTCTATCACAACGAAATCAATTTCAACAAAGACCGAAAACATATCCAAAGCGGACATAAACTCTGTCAACAAATCGGACATTAATTGTGGCACTCTACAATTACGATGAAACAAACGGCGATCTGAAATATGTCACATGGGACGGAGCGGTATGGCAGATAGCGACGGTCGATAACGCTGGTATTGTCGGAAAACACACGTCGCTTGCGCTGGATGCAGACGGACACCCGCAGATCAGCTACTATGACCTGACCCACCAGACGCTGAAATTTGCATACTGGAATGGTATCGCATGGCAGAAAGAGACCGTCGATGCCAGTTCGGCAAATGTCGGGCAGTACACATCCCTCGCGCTGGACAGTACGGGAAATCCCCACACTAGTTATTATGACGTCACCAACAGAGACCTGAAGTACACACATGGTTACTTCCCGGTCAAGACTGGATTTTCCGCGACACCCGTAACCGGAACTGCCCCGCTTACCGTACAGTTCACTGATTCGTCCACCGGGGGATTACCTTCAGGATGGAACTGGTCTTTCGGTGATGGTTCATGGTTCAATACGACGCTCTCTGCTGATCGCAGTCCCCTGCATACCTATACCGAGTCCGGAACATACACCGTGAACCTGTCAGTACAGAATTTTACTGTCGCAGGTACCCTGAGCCGGACAGGATACATCACGGTTTCCGCTACTCCGACACCAACTACCGTTCCAACGACTACCGTTCCAACAACTACTGTTCCAACAACTACTGTTCCAACAACAACTGTTCCAACAACAACTGTTCCAACAACAACTGTTCCAACAACAACTGTTCCAACAACAACTGTTCCAACAACAACTGTTCCAACAACAACTGTTCCGACAACTACCGTTCCGACAACTACCGTTCCGACAACAACTGTTCCAGCAACAACTGTTCCAGCAACAACTGTTCCAACAACAACTGTTCCAGCAACAACTGTTCCAACAACAACTGTTCCCACAACAATTCTGCCACCGCAACCTGATACCGGTTCATCATCATCTGATAGTGATCATACATGGCGAGAGAGATCGCAACCAGACGTCCGAACATTGGCAGAATCATCGCAAACCGTGAATGTTGGCGGGGACTCGGCAATACAAAAAGTCACTGTTACCGGGCAGGATGTTTCTGATATCGTGATCACTGCCCTGACACTATCCTCGCTGCCCGCAGGATGTTCCCCCTGTTGATGCTCCCGTCTATCATTATATCGACATAACTCCCGCGCGTTACGGGACAATTTCATCTGCACAGATTGACTTTAATGTCCCGCTGTTTTTGATCGAAGAACAGCATATAACGCACGATGAGATTGAACTGCACCGGTTCAACGATGGGGTATGGACCCATCTGACAACAGATCCCCTCGGAGTACAAAACGGTCAGATGTGCTACCGTGCAGAGAGCCCGGGATTTTCCCTCATGGCAATTGTTATCGTCAGGAATGTCACGGTTTCAATACCTGAGATCACGATGCATCCTGCACAAGAATCTTTAAAGACTGTCTGGGTTATACAAACTTCCCCGTCTCATCGGGTCCCCATGCAGACGCCAAAATATCCACCGGAACGCCCGATATCGGAACTGCCGATGCCACCCGCCGGAAGAGATCCATCGTTGTTTATCTTGACATGTTTGCTGGTATGTGTCAGCGTTACCGGGTGTGCATGTCTTGTATATACGTGGTGGAAACGGGGACAATCGCCTTGATTATTCCAAAGCCGGTGCAGGTTCCTAAAAAAAAAATTCGCTGCTCATAGTGTGTGGGACATCATAGAGCGTTGCATAATGCCCGTTATCCTGATTTTCTCAGGTTAAAGAAATTAACCTCATTAATGACTCATTCTTCAGTGAGTTGCTGTAATTGTTTCTTTGAGCGAATGCTCAGTACTGAAAAGAATAGCAATGAAGTAACCTCAAAATGAATTGCTCTCATAATAAAGTACCTTCGTATTAAGGCTCATTCGTTATAGTATCTTCGTTTAAAAGGTAACTTCCTGATAATAATTTTGTATTAGGTAAGTTCATAATAAGTAGCATCTTCCAATTAGACATTCTTTTAAAACGTAAGTGCTTCCGGCTTACCATTTGTTGTTTGGTGCTGACTGTGAGTAAAGAAATTATAAAAGTGCATATACACTTTTTTCCTTGCATGTTCAAGAAATGATTTTAGATAAAATCTCAATAAAATCGGCTCTGCGAAACGCAGATAAATCATGTCTCAAATAAATATACTGAATAAACGTGGTTTTTCAGGATAAAAAAAGAAAATATCAACTTTTTTTGAGATCCTCAGATTAAATTGTTATAAATTAGCCATTACGTCGGGCTAAAGAAATTTACCCCCTCCTGTTAACCATTCCCACTAATTTCATGTTTTTTTGCAGATGAACAAACACCACCTCGCCGGACATTAATACATAATTATATCAAGTCCATCAATTTCCCGATAATGCTTGTCGCGGGTGATAAGAGGCTCATGGTGACGGAGTGCGATTGCGGCGATCAATTCATCGAATGTAGATATATATCGCCCGGTTCCGGTGAGACGGCATGCAATATCTGCATAGATGCCTGCCGCTTCCGCATCGAAAGGAACAATGGGAAAGAAATCCAGGAATTTTTCCGAGATCTCATAGAAATCCCGTTTACGGCTTAGTTTTGCCCCGTACAGAAATTCCGCACTGCTGACTGCCGTGGTCTTAAGATCAGGGTACTGTGAGACGATCTGTTCTGCATCTGGCTCACCTTTGATGAGATCAATGAGAAAACAGGTGTCCACCAGTGTCACAGGGGAACCTTCCTGGGTTTTATCCGATCAAGATCGCTTTTTGCCGCTTTTACTGCATCGGCAATTTCAAAACGTGTGGCAGGATCGATAGTCTTTAAAAAATCCCCGACATTTTTTCTCTCTCTGCCAGTTATACGAAGAATCACATCGGAATAACTTTCACCGGATCGCTTGTGCGCGGTGAGGGCATTATATGCGGATTCTTTGATATTTATCGTCTTTGTTACCATGCCGGATAATTGTGTATACACATATTTAAACATTTACGGATTGCCGACAGGCGTCTGATATCCTTTCATTACAGACTGGTAATATGCCTCTACATCCACCGCGATGCGATCCCAGTTAAACGATGCAGCTGATTGTATTCAGGCACCTCTCATTTACTGTTAGGAAGTGCAGGTTTACCCGAAGCGTAATTGACAGGGCTCCGAGACTGATGCGTCATCATCACCAGGTGGAGGTATGCAAGGTAAACCCAGTTTAGAAAATTTTATTAATATAACACTCTAAAATGGTATAATGTGAAGAAAAAGATCTATCTTACGCCCGGAGAACAGGCACTTTTTTCCGCAGTGTCCTCCCGGCACGTTATCGACACCGGTTTGTTGCAGGAAGTTTTCTCGGATATATCTCCCGTCTCGCTCAACAAAACCATAGCGAATCTTGCAAAAAAAGGGTACCTGCACCGGGTAAAAAACGGCGTCTTTACTATTTCCGCCACACCCTCGGAAAACCCGGAAATTCAGGATCCCCTCCAGCTTGCACTCATGGTATGCCCGGGGTATATCGGCTTTTTATCTGCACTCAGGGTCTATGACCTCATCCCCTACGAATCATTCACAGTCTTTGTCGTAACAAAAAACCGGTCAAGGGAAACAACAGTCGGGGAATATACCCTGCGGTGTGTGGCAATGGGAAATCGGTGCACTGGCATGACATTCCATAAAGGAGCATATGTATCCACACTGGAAAAAACATTCTTTGATTGTTTCTACAAACCGCAGTATGCAGGAGGATACTCAGTGATCACCCAGGCACTATATCAGTCGCCATCTATCGGCTGGCAAAAATTCTGTGATTATTTTTCCCGCGAATCATCCTCGCTCTGCCAGAGGACCGGGTATATCCTTGACCTGCTCAATACGCGGACCGGGATCGTCCCGGAAATGGTGCTTCAGTTTTTCCGGCAGCGGATAAAAAACAATACACGACTAGCCATATCGGGAACCGGGTCCGGAACCTATGTACAATCATGGATGCTAGTTGACAATATCGGTACAGAAAACATCTTTTCCTGGTGGTCTCATGGCTGATCCGGAACTGTTGCGATATCTCGCGGCAAAATCCGGGCTCGGGCTTAAGTACCTTTCAAAAGACGAGAGGATCTCGATACTTCTTGGCGAAATCCGTACCCGGTTTCCTGATGTGGTTATGAAAGGCGGCACTGCCTTAAACCGTGCGTACTTGGCAAAATCGGGAGCCTGCCGGTTTTCAGAGGATATCGATCTCGATTTTATCTCAAAACGTCCGCTTCCTGAAAAAATTGCATCCATTACCGACCGAATGAAAACAATACCGGGGTTTGAGATAGAGGGTCCTCACCTGCTCCACAGGACAATACGGTTTGACTGCAAGTACACCAATGAGTTCGGGGACCGGGATCGTGTTATGGCAGAATTTTACCTAACCAGGTCCCGTGCGGTAAAAACCCTGGACGCACTGGTCGCTTCACCCTTTATAGAAACACACCCGACGCTCTTTACACTCTATTCCTTGGAGGATCTGCTTGCCCGGAAGATGATCGCACTCTACAACCGTGGTGAAGGAAAGGATCTGTATGATGTCTTTTATTGTCTCGAAGAAAAAATTGATCGTGCGGCATTTGATCGGGCACTTGCCATGGCAGAAGAGAGTTACAAGATACGACCCGAATCTTTTCCCGGCGATCTTATCGATAAGTTGCACGAACTCCGGAAAAACGCGGTCTATATTGGAAATTCAACGAATCACTTTATTCCTCGCACGAGACGACCGGATTGGAAAACTTTTATCGACACGCTTTCACAGATCCTTGAACGGTTTTTTATGACCAGCCGGTAGATTAAAACACCTTAAAGAGATCGATTGAACTCGAAAATTACTGATAGGATCGCCAGTCACTTTCGATATTTTTCGCGCGCCCGCGAATCAATCGTGGTACACACATCCATGATACAAGCCGGTGGGAGCGGGAAAGCAGTTCAAGCTCTACCGCTCACCTGCCGACCGGCATGAGGGAGATCGTGTTTGAGGAAATCGTATCACAAGGACTTTATGGCGCTCGTTAGAGTCCCTGTGAAATCATTATCAGTTAATCATTGCATCGATCCGATCCTCCTCCCCATCTGAAATCCAAAAACTAATCTGAACATAAAAACCATTATAATCTAAAAAACATAGCATAATCAAGTGGAGAATACTATGCAGAATCTTGAGAGAAAAGTCAAAACTCTACCCTTGGATCTTCATCGGGAAGTAGAGGACTATATTGATTTTTTAATAAAGAAACGAGCGAAACGACCCAAAAAACACATTTCCCTCACATGGAAAGGTGCATTGCGGGATGAGAAGGATCCGATATCCTCTGTAGATCTCCAGCATAAAGCCCTGGACTGGTGGCAGAAATAATGTTTCTTATCGATACCAATATTATCCTTGAATATCTTTTAGATCAGGATAAATCAGATGAGGTGGAAAAATTTTTTAAGGAATATTCCCCTGATGAGATGTACCTGTCAGAATTTTCCCTTTACTCGCTGGGGATTATATGTTCCCGCCGGGGGAAAGAGAACGCATTTCTTGCATTCGTCGATGATACAATAATTTCATCGGGATTAAGAATCTTAAGACTTGATATTCAGGATTATGTGCAGTTGGTACAGCACCAGAAGAAATTTGGCCTTGATTTTGATGATGCATATCAATACAGTATTGCAGACAAATACGATCTTATTATTGTAAGTTACGATTCCGATTTTAACGTGACTGCACGGAAATGCGTTACACCTTCTGAAGTATCACGATAATTACCCGGTGCTGGGTTTCTTAATATGATACAAGCCGGCGGAAGCGGGAAAGCAGTTCAAGTTCTACCGCTCACCTGCCGATAGGCACGAAGGAGATCGTGTTTGAGGAAATCGTATCACAAGGACTTTGTGGCGCTCGACAACATCTCCTTTGAAGTGCAGAACAGTGCTGGGAAATCCACGTTGAGTCGTACAGGTTATATTTCCCTTCGATTGTTTCAATGACAAGATTTCCAAAATCAACGGACTTTTTATCAACCCTGTCTTTCAATTACAGACTGGTAATGCGCCTCTACATCAGCCGCGATGCGATCCCAGTCGAACGATGCAGCTGATTGTATGCAGGCACTTCGCATTTCTGCATGATGTATGAGTGCCAACCGGATGGTATCGGCAAGGTCTTTTGCAGAGAGGGGGCAGAGGAACCCGGTATCGCTCGTGATCAACTCACGGATCGCATTTGCGGGATGGTCGATGGTGATTACCGGGAGCCCGCAGGCAAGTGCTTCAAGTGCGGTGATGCCAAATCCCTCCCGGGTGGAGGGCAGGACACAGATTCTGGACGATTTCATCCGGGAGATGATATCATCATGCTCTTCCCGGAACCCCACCATCTGTACCTGGTTTTCGAGCGCGAGTATACGGATGCTGTCCCTGATCGCGTCCCGTTCCGGGCCGTCTCCCATGATCATGAGTGTATATCCCGGTTGCTCTGCTGAGACAATACTGAATGCCTGGATTAATACGTCAACGTGTTTCTCTTTGATCAGTCGCCCGACAAAGATGATATCCGAGGGTTCGTTTGATGGTGGCGTGGCGTTGATGCGTGGCAAGTCAATCCCGTTCGGGATGATCCGGACTGTTCGTGTATTTTTTAATCCCAAAAGGTTTTGTGCCGTTGTCCTTGACACAGCAATCACATTTGGAGTGAGCCGGGATACCAACCGCTCAATGCATTTCCCAAAAAAACCTGTGCTGCCCAGATAGGTATACCAGTAATCCCCCCAGACTTCATGCCACGTGATGATAAACGATGTTTTTTTAATCACCGCAACAACTTTCGCTGAAATGCAGGACAGATAGGGGAACTGCTGGCAGTCGATAATATCAAATTTTTCTTTTGCGAGCGGGTTGATGAGATGTATGCCAAAATACACTGCTTCACCAACGGTTCTCCTGCCATGGGTATAGAGGTTATGCGCCGGGCAGACACCGTGCAGAGTCACGCCATCTTGGACAATAATATTGTCTCCTTCCCAAAATTTCATGCCGAAGAGGTGCACGTCATGACCGCGACGGACGAGCCTTGTGGCAAGTTCCCACACGCGTTTTTCCACGCCACCTTTTATGTACGGGTAGATGACATCGTAGATGATGGCAATCTTCATAGTGAAAACCTATCAGAGATCGTTGTTTTCATTCAAGAGCATCATACTTTGGAAGACTGCAAAGAGAAAGATTTGGATGCCGGAAATGATTAGTACAAGAGAGATAATTGCCGTTGAGATCTGGGAGAGATATCCGAAATTGACAGAGATCCAATGGATAAAAATACTAATACCAAACAGGATACCGGTAAGGACCAGCAGGAATCCGGCAAGAATAAACTTCTCTAGGTTGTGGTAATCCATCAGCAGTTCGATGAAGCCTACTTTTTTCTCGTACCTGTGAACCACCGAGTAGGTCTTCATCAAAAACCCGGTGAGAAACACCTGTATACCGCCTATCAGCATGATCGCACCAAGAATAAAAGTATGGAGGTGGGAGGATTCGATGTCACCTTGGGCATAAAAAAAGGCCATGAGTAACAGGCCGAGCACGGAAAAGGCAATACCCGGGATCGCTATGAACGGGAGGGGTTTCATCAAGAGCACAAACCTGACATGACGCCAGCCATCGGCAAAACTATGCAGCTTTGAAAGCGTTATTCGCGGATAATATGTAATAGGGACTTCCTCAATAGATAATCCGGAGCGCGCAGCGGCAATTATCATCTCTGAAGCGAATTCCATTCCACCACTCTTTAGTGTGAGCTTACTTAGAGATTCACTTCTGATCGCCCGAAAACCGCTGTGTGTGTCAGAAAATGACGCATGAAAAATAATATTGATCATTGTTGTAAGCAGGGGATTCCCAACGTACCGATGGAGAAATGACATGGATCCGGTTTTTATTTCACCAAGAAATCTAGAACCGATTACCATATCGGCACCATCTTCAAGTGGTTTTAACAGACGGGGCAATTCAAGGAAATCGTAGGTATTGTCTGCATCGCCAATGACGATAATCCGTCCTCTTGCAACCGCGAATGCTGCAAGATAGGCATTTCCATACCCCTTGTTTTCTGGGTGAATGACAAGAGCACCAAGAGACGATGCTATTTCTGGTGAGTGATCATGAGAGGAATCAGCGACAATTATTTCTCCATGCAGACCCTGCTCTTGAAAAACCTGGTGGATCTTGGTAATGCAGGTACCGATGGTTTGTTCTTCATCAAGTGTTGGAAGAATTACTGAAATAGAAATATCTGGGGCACATACATTATCGGGTATCATAATCCACTCCAAATTATTGGAACATAAACAAAAATTTGGATGCTTGTTTTCCCTGTATAGGGCATCATTGGAATCCTCATACACCAGTACCTATTCGTAGTCATAGTAAACGATTATGTTCCTTTTTAATCAAACATAAAGATATTATCTAATGTTATTGCATTTCGTGGTATCTTGGAAAAGACTGTACAATCCTTATTGATGAAACCTCCTAATTATTTTTGGGGAAATTATTGGTGGTTTTAATCAACAGAAATTATAATAAATATCCAATCTTACGTTTAGACTTTTCTTTAATGTCTAACATAGTGTGAAACATTGGATTCCCATCCAATGAAATTATATTTCAATAATAAGGAACAACTATTTAGTGTCTTGCTTGTTAATTTTTAATTGAATTTAATATTACAATAACATGTCGCTGAGAGATCACATGCCTGAAGTATCGGTTATCATTCCTCTTTACAATAAAGGTCCCCATATAGCACGTGCACTGAAATCAGTTCTCAATCAAACTTTCCAGAGTTTTGAAATAATTGTAATAGATGATGGTTCTACGGATGATGGAGCAGATGTCGTCAGGAGTTTTAATAACGACAGAATTTGGTTGATACAGCAAGAGAAGTTGGGGGTGGCTTCAGCGAGAAATGTGGGAATCGAAAAAGCACATGCTGAACTAATTGCGTTATTGGATGCGGATGATGAGTGGATGCCAGAACATCTGGCAGTATTGTTAAAACTACGAGAAAAATATCCAGAAGCTGGGGCTTATACAACTGCATATCTAAAAATATATTCTAACTCAAAGATTAAAAAACCGAATTTTTATGATATTCCAGAAAAACCATGTGATGGTCTTTTACTTAACTATTTTAAGTCTGCAGCATTAGGAGAATCTCCCATATCAGCATCATCTGTTGGGTTATCCAAGGATGTTTTGATAAAAATTGGCGCTTTCAACACTACTGCATTTGTTCATGAAGATGCGGATCTCTGGGCACGGATTGCATTGAAATATCCCATTGCCTTTAGCTGGGCAGGCGAGAGTTTATATCATACCGAAGCTTCAAACAGGACCTGTGATATGTGGATACCTCTTAATGACAGCATTGCTGTTAAATCTGCGAGGGCCGCGATAGAATCTGGCGAAGTGTTACCTGAACTGTATGAAGATCTTGTCGAGTATGTTGCAAAGAAAGAGATCGAAATAGCATATCGGAATTTGAAGGCCGGCAGACCAGACTTTGCTCGGAAAAATTTGAAGCATTGCCGTACAAAACATTTGAACAGTTTGAAATACACTCTTTTGTTCTGTACGTATCTTCCCGTTAACATCTTTAAGCGGTTACTGATCTTTGAAGATTATGTGAAGGAGGTGTTGTTGAAACCCTAACATCCAAAAGAACTAAGAACAAGTTGCTACCTGTAAAAGTTATGGTAAACCCAAACGAGGAGCACTACATCTTCTTAGATTAGAAGTATATTTGTTTTCTGACATCGTGCCAGAATGCGATTCGGCTGAATGGGGTACCAGAATATTCCTCACGATATTCGACGAAGGATTTCAATCAGTACCAATTACTTACGTTACTTTTATTCAAAGAATATCTCGGAGAGATTTGACTCACACTGAGATATGAGATCACAGCCTCAATCTTTCTCGTGGACACGCCCTACAGGTACGATTCGATTACCGCATTCACGAAAGATTTTTCTGTCCTTGAATATCGTTCGAAAATTTTGGTCTCAAATGGGATTTCTCTCAATTGGCGGTTCAGGAGTGTGACTTCTCCATACCGGGTCTTCAGGTACCGGTGCCGGTTCCCATTCCGGTGCGCTTTCCTCATACTTGATCTCGCGTATTTCGGTAATCCGGTTTGTTGTGCTACTTCTTCTTTCATCACATTGTTGAGGAATCATGTGATGAGTTGTTGCATCCCCATCTCGTTATCGGTAAGGTAATTTAGTACGATATCTCTTAGATTCTTTGATCTGTTCCTCTTTGTTTCCAATCCACTGTTGGACACAGGCCTTTTTCGTAGTTTACAGCACTTCGTGTACGCTACCCTTCGTGTACGCTACCTACTCAAATAAAAATATAGAGAATTGCTATTAACCCCCTTATTTCACAAAGCACTCCGTCGATCAATTTATTGAAAATGCAGGGTTAAAAACCATCCTCTATATTTTAGAGAGATTGCTCCATCAAAAAAATGTATATTGCAAAGGACTGAAACTGTTAGGCTTGAAGACAAGTCCCACCTATCACAATATCGCGAAGAGCCATTTTTTTGCCAAATCGATAACGTTTATCCTTGGATCAACGAAATCGCCCAATACTATTAGTCCCACAGAAAGAACATATCGGGTAGGTTATATGAGGAAACCCCACGTTCTTGCACAACCAGTTCGGGCTACTCATCATTTTTACGATGCTATGCCAACTCAATTCGATTCGTCGACTACTGGTCATCGCTATGTTAGGTGTAGAGTGCCACAATTAATGTCCGTTTTGTTGACAGAGTTTTTGTCCGCTTTTGATAAGTTTTCGGTCTTTATTGAAATTGATTTCGTTGTGATAGACTGATGCCGGAGTCATCCATCCTAGGATTTCCTGCTTGCGCCAAGTATTGTATTGATTGTCGAAATGCCAGAGTTCTCTTCTGAAATGGCTAAGAGAACGAAACTCCTTGAGGACGATAAGTTCCTGGTAGAGCGTCTTGTGATAGCGTTCGATCTTCCCGCGACCTTTTGGGTTGTATGGTCGGCCGAAGATCAATTTGATTCCGTGTTTCTGTGCTTCAGCTTTGAAAACTTTGGCGACAAATTGTTTTCCATTATCGAGATAAATTTCACGCGGGATTCGTCCGGTGCGGGGTGCCCAGCGAAGAGCATTGACCGCTGAGGCAGCATCTTTGTGAAGATAGACCTTGCTCTTCACTCGATAACGTGAGCAGTCATCAGTAAAACCGGTGACATAAATCTTGCCAACTCCCCGGATACGAAACTGAAAAGTATCGCCCTGCCACATGCTGTCAACGTGTCGACGTTGGAATCGCTTCCCGGCTGGTTGGGGTTTAGCTTTAACACGAATGAGAAGGCCGTGTCGTTTGAGGATTCGATGAACGGTTCGCCAGGAACATGGGAGGTTAAACTGGTGCTTTATACGACGGGCACCCCATGCAGGATATTTCTCTTTGAGTCGGATAATTCGGCGTTCCAACGCCAGGGATAGTGCATAAGGAGACCGTTTCGGCCCGGTCTTTTTTGGCTGTAATCCGTTCTCTTGGTCATGACTGTGAGCCTTTGCCCACCGTCTCACAGTCCTTTCGGAGATGTTATATGTCTCTCCGATCTCATTTGCACTTCGTATTCCTTCTTCATAGAATACAACTGCTTTGGTCCGGATTTCCATGGTCGCTTTCACCCGCAAGCACCTGTTCGGTGCTCTTGAAAGCGGACATAAATACTGTCACTATTTTAGGACAGAAACTCTGGCACTCTACAGTTAGGTTATGGTTTAAAGTAATAAATTAACGGGTTTTTCTGATTTATAGATGTTGAGGCCCTACAATGGTATGAAGTATTCTAATATATTTGGAATGATGTGCATAATCAAAATTGCTCTTTGGGGGTGCAGTGATTATGCCCTCCATCTCTTCATCTGTTAACTCCAGTTTATTAATAATATATCGGCGATCTTCCTTTTCCTGATCAGGGGAATAAATCGATTCTTTCATTTTTTCTAATGCATCATCTCGAGTCATCTGTCCGGAACGGACAAGGGCAGAATAATCAGTTATGCGTTTGTCAATTCCAAATTTTTCAGGTAAATAGTAAGCAAAAGCCCAGCGTGTAAAAATGGATTCAAAATGATGCCCCCCTGGATACTGCCATCCAAGTTCTTTTTCCAAGATTGGCATAATTTCCGAATGAACATAGCGAATATAGTTTAATGGTAAAATCAAGGTCATTCCGGAAAAATAATATTTTAACAAATCAGAAAACTGTCGGATTGGATAATTTTTTAAAGGGACGGTTCCGAATTTTTTCTGGATGTCATAAATAAATTTTTCATCATTATGAAGTGACCATTCTAGGGGAATAAAACCCTCGGTTCGAAACGAATCTCCATGAAATAAATATTTTATCTTATTATTAAAAGCGTAATCAAATAGAACTGATATATATGCATGGTCTACGGGTATATCTATTGATGGAACCGAGGCTTTTAAAAATGATTTTTGTAAATCCTTATATTCTTCCCAATCCACTACAAACGTAAAAAGATCAACATCCAATTTCTTACATGCATTTTTAATATTATTGACTGCAATTTTCGAATCCATATTATTATCAAAATGAAATGCGAGTGGATTAAGCCCCCACTTTTTTATTAAATAAAGACAATATGTGCTGTCTCGACCCCCACTTACACCAATAATCGAATCATAATCTTTATTTTTTCCCTCAATTTTAATTTTTTCAATTACTTTATTAATAATTATTTTGTTAGAATTAGTTAAAGCAAATTTTTTATCGATTTTTTCATATCGACGACAGCTATTGCACACACCTTCTGTGTCAAAAATAATCCCGGGAAAATTTGAATCCAGAATGCATTTTGAACAAACCCTTTGCATATATTAACTATATGATGGAAAATTAAATTACTTATGGATTTTCTTTGGAAGTTGACAATTGTTTCTTAAAATGAGGGTTTCGATTTCATGTTGAAATTACCCATCTTATTAAATAGACACACCCAGAACAATTTCCTTCACTCTATTTTACGAGAGATCAATGAAATGAAATCATCAGATTGTTTCTTCTTGAGCAGAGCGATCTGAAAATGACTTTGATGACCGATATAAAAAAGAATTTTGAGAACCATTAGAATATCTGCACATTTCTGATGAAAGATGTATGGGTATTTTTCTGGGGATAACGGATCTCAATTAAGAATGAAAAACGAAACATCGGATGTCTGGGGCCCATTCGTAATGGTATTGTCGAAGTTGAAGTTTTCAAGGGGGTTGGATCTAAACCACTTCAAAGTCATATCTCTGGAACAATTTGAGATTAAATATCGGCATCAGAAATGAAAACGTGCCGCTCAATCAGAATGAATATTCCTGATATTACAACCAGAGAGATGAAAACGTAATAAGATCTTACCAAATCATCAATATAGTGGAGTACGAAAGCGTGTCGCTGAAATCTGACCTCCCATGTTTTTATTCATTATAATGTGGCGATTTGCAGAGATTATCAAGTACATCCGCAAATTGCTTCGCCATTTCTCGATGGCTGTATTTTTCTATCTCGCTTTGTAAACCATGATATCCGATCGTTCCATTTTCTTGAAATTCTTGATAGAACCTTAATAACTGGTCTTTAATTTCTTCATCCGTCGAAACATGAATTCCGGCATGTGTCTTTTCGAGAAGATCATTAATTACCCCTTCACACATCCCTATAGATAATATCGGCCTTTTCGCTGCGAGATAATCAAAAATTTTTCCAGTATATACCCCCTTTTCATTTTGATCGTTCAATGTTAAAAGCAACAAAACTTGGGACTCTCTATGCCGCAAGATTGATTCTTGCCGTGATATATGTCCAAAAACTTTTACGATATTTTGCAATTTATATCTTTTAATATCATTTGTTAAACAATCCCCATCATCACCAAAAAAATTTATTGTAATTAAATTGGGATCTATTTTTCTCTCATCAACTAACTCTTTTAACGCTCTAAAAAGGCGAATAGGGCTTCGTCGTCCTTGATATAGGGCTCCTGTATATGTTATACCAAACTTTTCCGTTAAGGGCATCCCTGGATTTATTTGTTGAGGATCAAAACCATTTGGAATGGCAAGAACTTTATTATGATGCAGTCCTTTTAATGTATCTGCAAGCGGCTGAGATACCGTTGTTATTATATCTGCAGGGAACAGCGTTTTAATCTCCAATTGGCGCTCAAAAAAAAACCGGAATTTGGAACAGGGATAATAATGGTTCTGAGTCCATAAATCACGAAGGTCAGCAATCCATGGAATATTATATTGTTTTATTAATTTATTGGCAATAAGGTGTGAGCTAATAGGTACAGAAGAACTTATAATTGCATTGATTGTATTATCTTTAAATATCTTATCACTCATTTCAACTGCAAATTTTGTCCAATTAATTGCGTCAGGGTATATAAAAAAATCAATGATTACACTAAATATTCTGTCAATTATTGTTTTTTTCTCTTTATTACCGGAGAGATAATAATATTTTTTAAGTGTTTTAAATAATGAAGGCCGCAGTAGTTTTTTCCAACGAAAAAGAATGTCCACATAGGGCGTTTCATAAATAATATTCTGGTCACACGAACTTGTAGAAGTTTTAACCGTTAAAATTACAGGTGTCCATCCATAATCTGGAAGATATTTTACTAAACCTCTTAAACGAACACTACCGGTGATATCTATTTGATTATAAAAAAATGTAATAATCAATACCTTTTTCAAATTATTTACTCCTAAAATTGATATGCGATTAAAATATCTCAATATTTCTATATGTGGTAACTTGAAGAATCGTATAAAAAATTTAGATTTCTCAAGAAGTTAAATAACCTCCATTAATCCTAAAAACCAAAATTTCCGTTTGTGCGAATTCTGGAACTATGAAACCCGAATGGGAAAATATGTAATATGATTCAGCTGCAAAATTTATCAATGATAGATAATACCCAAATATAAAAAATAGGAAAAACAAGTGATAAAATTCTAAACGTAGGGCGTCGAAAGTGTCCGGTTTGTTGTAGCATTTTACTTTATTATGAATGAATGCTGGAAGAAAAAGCACCAGCTTTTCTCCATCCTACAATTCCACTTCTCAAAGTAACCGAGACGGGTAAATAATAACGAATGCTCAACGTTTTGCCAGAACAATCCATGTGGTGGTGACTGAAGTCCAATAGCACTTGCGATGTTCGGCACATTATTTTAAAATATATGAATCCTATCTCCCACAAGGGGTAAATATGTGATAACTTAAATTTATAATTAATTAATAAAACTTAAGATGTGTATGATAATATTAATCGACCATTCAAAGTTTTCCGTACTAAGTAATCAAGGATCTGCATGTTAATCTTTGCCCATATCTTTGCTGGTACTGTTTTCGGACTTATATTTATGCAGCTCAATGGAGACACTCGCTTTATCCCAATCTGCATCGCTGGTTCAATCCTTCCAGACTTCATTGACAAGCCCTTGGGATACATCTTTTTCCCGCAGTTATTTGATAGTGGAACGATATTTTTTCACACCCTCGTTTTCGTCGCATTCGTGTTTATCGTTGCCCTTGTCCTACAACGATACTGGTATACACTGCTCGGCATTGCATTTGCAGGCACCGTTCTTCTTCATCAGATTCTTGATGATATGTGGAACATGCCAGTGACGTGGTTTTACCCGTTGTTTGGACCCTTCCCTTCGATTCATATCGCGAATTATTTTGGCGTCTATTTTATTAAAGAGACTACATCAGTATCTGAGTGGTTCTTTTTTCTCTCAACTCTTGTGCTTCTTTGGTTGGTGTATATCGACAGATATCCAAATTCGTTAACTACGTTGATTCGAGATTGGATGATACTGTTTTTGTATACGGTATTGTTTCTCCTCTGCATATTTGGAATATACTCTCTTGTTTGCGCCTTTTGTGGTATAGGAAATGTCTTGATACCATATAGCAATTTTGAAAACAACGTTGCCCTAGCACTGGTGACAACGGCCGAATGCATAATCCTCATAAAAAATCCTTTAGTAGCGAACCGATTGAATTCAAAAAAGTAAAGAATTGCGCAATTCACAAATTTAACGATGAAACTGTAATCTCCTTAACCAAAGATCAATCTTGAAGGGTGATATCATGGAAATAACTCACTGAAAAATTAAAAGCAATGAGATTAATTATCATGATCCTAATAATAATAAGTATACTACCAATATGATGCCTGTTTATGAGAAGAAAAAAAATGTGATTGCTATCATCCCGGCATTCAATGAAGAAAATTCAATAGGCAGCGTGGTTTTAAGGACTTTACCCTTTGTGGATCATGTGATTGTTGCCAATGATGGATCTATAGATCTTACGGGATTTATTGCAGAACATGCAGGTGCTGAAGTCATCTACCTTTCAAAAAATCACGGTAAATCTTATGCAGTGATGCGAGGATTTGACCGAGCACGTCAGTTAGGTGCTACCCTTGTGGTTATGCTTGATGGGGATGGCCAGCATCATCCGGAAGAGATACCTAGTATAATAGCCCCTATTATTAAAGATGAAGCAGATTTTGTTATTGGATCACGGTTCCTGAATGATGGGAATCGTATTCCGGCTTACCGGAAAATCGGTCAAAAAACACTTGATACTTTAACCAAATTTGCCTCTTCCTACAAAGCAACTGACTCACAATCGGGATTCCGAGCATTAAGCTATAGGGCTCTTGACAGTTTTACTATAGAGCCATCAGGATACGATATCGAATCGGTTATGATTTCCTATTTATCCGATAAAGGATTTAGAATAGTTGAAGTTCCTATACACGTAAATTATGAAATACCGAATAAGCATAAAAAAAATTCTATATCTCATGGCATGGCCGTTCTCAGCAACCTTGTGGGAATTATTGGATATAGGAGACCTTTGATATCGTTTGGGCTGCCAGGACTTATTTTAGTAGTATTTGGTTTTTATATGGGGATATGGGCCATAACCGATTATACTAATAATAAAGTATTTCCCTATTCACTTACCGCCATTAGTGCTGTGTTTCTTCTTATCGGGCTAACGTTACTAAATACCGCCCTCATCCTCAATTCGTTGGTGCAGCTGATGCAACATTCCCCTAAAAATAAAGGGTAAAGTGTCAATATAACCCTTAAATTTTTTTTTATTACGACGATATTTTCGAAAATGTTCGTAACCAAAAACGAGATGAAAAAGTAACCGTGGTTTTAAGGGTGTAACTTTTTCGTATTATGAAACATGTGCGGATCTATCGCTGTGGGAGGTCGGGGCAAAAACGTTTCCGAATCCTCCAAGAGCGTAAAAACCATTGATTCGGATGCTACTTCCGAAATATTTTATGAAAAGATTGGGGGCTAAAAAAGCACTTTACAATTATAACAATGTTTAATTCATCTGAAATAAGAGAATTATTGGTAGTTTTTGTTCATGGTTCAAAGAGCGCGTGTTTTTTTCTTTAGCATACTTTCGCTCTTACTTCTGGTCTGTTTTGCTATTATTCAGCTTCGCTATTA
Source organism: uncultured Methanoregula sp. (assembly GCA_963676405.2). Classification (GTDB taxonomy): domain Archaea; phylum Halobacteriota; class Methanomicrobia; order Methanomicrobiales; family Methanospirillaceae; genus Methanoregula. The sequence goes on along the minus strand of CAXXQB010000025.1, from coordinate 25,398 downwards.
CAGTATTATTTTTCCGGTTTTATTTGGGGTTCTTGGACTGATTATTTTTATTGTGCTGGATTGGTTTTCAGATTCTGGTCTGATAAAAGAAAATGAAAGCGAATCTGAGATACTTCCGTCCACAAAACTCCATAATCAGGTTCTTTTTAAGGTTCTGCCTGTTTTGTTTCTGGTTTTTTATTCATTCAGTTTGTTATCTCTCTTTCTGGGGGTTTATACAAAAAGTGTGGTGTATTATATTTGTATTTCTATTTGTGCCGGAATTTTAATAGTTGAAATTTTTTCTTATCGGACTCAACTTCAGGACTATGTAATTTTATTAAAAACGTTATTGTTATCCATAAACATTGTTTTTGTCAATCATTTTGTGTATCCTTACGGTATATCTATGCCTGACTTCGGGGGTCATTTTCCGTATTTAATGAACATTGTTATATTAGGACGTGTCCCAACCGCTCTCTATGGCTATTTTGATGTTTTTCCCCTCCACTACATTTTTGCATCAATGTGTATTTTATTAACAGGATATAATCCCCAATCAATGTACCTTTTATTGGGTAGTTTTTTAATTGGAATTGGTATTCTGTTTATCTTTATTATCGGTAAAAGGTTTGTGAATTCTCAGTTCGGACTTATTGCGTCGGTTTTATATACCTGTCTGGATTATTACCTGATGTATGGGGAACACCCTGAGCATATGGCATACAATTTTTTATTTGCGCTCATTTGTTTGACATTAATCCTCTATACCTATCGATTCCAGAAACTTGCATTTTATTTACTTTTTGCATGTAGCACATTTGCGATAATATTCATACACCTTCTAACGACAGCGATCGTGTTTATTACGAGTTGTTGCCTGGTATTAATAGATATTTATCAAAGTATACAAAAAAGAGAGTTTTCCTTTCCCAGTAAATATATCGTAGTTTTTTTTATGATGCTTATAATCATCACAGTACTTCGTTTTCCGGATTTTTTGCATTTTTTTTCTGCCATTTCCAAGGACATCTCTTTATTGTTGGAAAGTCTCTACATCCCTCCATCCTCGACAGTTTCCCTCCCGGTCACTACTGCTCCGACAGTTTCCCTCCCGGTCACTACTGCTCCGACAGTTTCCCTCCCGGTCACTACTGCTCCGACAGTTTCCCTCCCGGTCACTACTGCTCCGACAGTTTCCCTCCCGGTCACTGCGGCCACTGCTGTCATTCCCTCTACTATCCCTCCATCAGTATATGATAAACTTCCTCTCATGACAATCTTTGAAAATATACTGGGTTCCTGCCTGCTGGTTCTGGTATCTGTACTGGGTTTCTGTTCATGTATTAAAAAAAGATCCTGGTTTGGGGATTTTACTCTTATAAATGGGATTCTCATATCCGCCATGCTGGGAATGGGTGTTCTCTTCTCTTACGTGATTTTTCTCCCGGATCGCATGTACCCATTCCTCCAGATTTTTAGTCTGGTCTTTTTGGCAACTTTTGGGATTCAATGGATGGTAAGTGTATTTCCTAATAGGAAAAAGTCCATTGTTTTTAGTTGCGTCTGCATCATTGTGGTTCTGATGTCATTTTTCTCTCTAGCAAGTATCATCAACGGATTCGAAACCAGTCTCTTCGCGGGAAATGGGGTCGCATATTCGAAATTGTATACAACAAGTCAGGATGTGTCATTTGGTGAGTGGCGCACATCTTTCATTCAAAATGAGAAAGAGAATGCGCTAGGTAATCCGTACCAGGTTTTTGATAGCACATTGTTTATACTTCAAATGGAGAATATGCGTGGTCCGGGCAATCAGTACTTGGTTTTTGACCGCACATTGTTTAAAACCGGTGTCATTAACAGTGGGGCTTATTTCGGGCAGCATTCCTTTGAGAGTATCGATAATGGATATCTTATGCAACTGAATAGGAACTCTTCTTATTATGATAATGGACTTATAATCCTGATGGGAAAAAACACCCCCCTGTAATCCAAAATACCCAGTATCACTTATTGCATAATGTTTTTCACGGCGTAACGCCCTCCCACCGCAAAATGAAAGAACATTGTAAGACCCCGGTCAATCACGGCAATCGATAGTGCGGTGGATAGGGGAACCCCGTATGCGGCAATGACCGCCATCAGTCCGCCTTCTACGAGTCCGAGACCGGATATCGTTATCGGGATAAGCGAAAGGGCGCTTATAAGGGGAAGTATTACAAATATATCAGGAAGAGGAAGCACATATCCCAAGCCCATCGAGATCAGAATAATACGAATGGCATGGGTAACCCATGTAAGAACGGTCAGGAAAATACCTTCCGCAATAACTTTCCTTCCGTTTCGGAACTCCAAGAGGGCGCTTTCAAGATGCTCGGCAGTTTCCGGTATATTAAAAAATTGGATTTTTTTTATCATCGAAAATATCCAAGAATTTTGCATAAATATGATTGTAACGCCGGCCAAAATCACAATAAGAACAATAAGGGCGAATAGTGGTAGCGAAGATCCAAGGCGTGAGGAGTATACAAAAAAAGCGGTTATCCCCAAACACGTTAAAACGATAATATCAATATACCTATCCACAAAAACCGATACCGTCCCCTTATGGATGCCGATCCTTTCTTGTACAAGAATTGCTCGGGTGAAATCTCCTATTCGCCCTGGTGTAAAGTCAGAATACAGAACCCCGCCGGCGAAGGCCTGATATGCTTCACCAAGAGGAACAAACTCCCCCATGTGAGCGATTATTATCCTCCAACGAATGGTGAGTATCAAAAAAGAAATCGCATAAACTATGATCGCGAACACGAGAAAAATCGGATTAATTGATTGTATGGACTGGATAACTGCAGAGAGGGATACATATAATAATAATAAAATTACTAGAATTATGCCAATAACTAGACGAATAAAAAATTTTATAGTGGGATGAAACATTACAGTATTTGACTAAGGATTAATTACTATTAATACCATTGAAGAAAACGAGGTAAAATTTACCAGCCCGTCGAAATATTTATTCACATATATTTGGGACACGATTATTCTTATATCAAGGAATGGAAAAAGAATAAATTACTGCATTTCCGTTATCATACAGTCTATTATAATCATTATCAATTTTTTTGAGATCCGTATCGGAAAGTGGATTTTTCTCCATCAGCCATTGTTCACTAAATTCTAAATATTTTGTCATTCTTGAGAGAATGATCATATAATACTGTGTGTCTGTACCAAAACTTTGAGGATACCCCCAATCTCTGATAAAAGATGCGCTTATGATAGTGAGGGAGTTTTTAAGAATAATTCCACGTGCAGCATACCCTACATACGCATCGGTTTTGATTACCCCGCTTGCATTGGAATTATTCAGCCAGGAAATTGCTGAAATTTCTGATGATTGGTGCTGAATTACCCAACTCCTTGTATCATATAATGGGTGTCCTGCTTCAAATGGTTCGCCAAAAAACAATACCGGAGGAAATGCAGTTACAATGCTTGCAATGACAAAAACTACCAGTACTATCGAAAAAAAATTTGCGTGAACGATCAAACCCGCCATTCGGGTCATCCCGAATGCTGCAATGATGGCGAGTGGAATATAAAGGAATTCCATAAACCTGAGGGGATCAACAAATGGCACAATTTCGCTCATCGATAAGACAAGGATCAGAGTGAGTATTGCAATCCATGCAAGTATATGAAGCCGGTCTTTATCAAGGAAGTAATAAATTCCGATAAGGGAGAGCACAATCATGCATATCCCATTGAAGAGCATTGGTAAGGGGTATGTGAGGACGATGCTGGATTTGCTTAGGATAAAATTGAGCACAACAATACTACACACTATAGCCCCAGTTATTAAAACAGCGTAGATTTGTTTTTTTCTGATAAGTATTTTATTCACCATTGAACGCAGCAACAGTATTTTATCTGGTATCATCAGTGGGATCAAGTAGAGAGAAATAAGACTCACAATAAAAAGATGGATCCCGTACTCCGAATGAAAAATCATATTCATCAGTAGATAAAATTGGTAATATGCAAACTCACGATGCCCAACCCACCAGGTTAATATGAAGATAACCGTCGAAGAAGCAATTATGAGTGAGAATAGACCGGTCGTACGAATCCTATCAATATCACAAATCAGGTAGAGGTATGTCACAGATATAGTGATCCAAACCACAAGAAACATTATTGAGGATAGATCGTGGGTGAGTACTAATCCGCCAATAAGAGCGAGAGAGATGAAGAGATATCCTCTTTTTTGAGATTGTATGGTAGAAAATGATACGTAGAGGGCCAGACCGAACAACGCAATCCCAAGCGTTTCGCGTATTCCTTGGGTAGTCCAGTGCAGGTATGGTGTTCCACAAAGTAGGAGGATCCCTGCAAAAAAAGCAGTTTTATTGGAGGAGATATCTTTAGTAAAACGATAGATTGCATACAACCCAATGACAGAAAGCGGAGGAATGACAAATTTAAGTAAATCGAGAGAATTTATGCCAGAAAAAAGAGATGATGTGGTGATGATAAGGTGGATTACGGGAAGTTGAGCTGAATAGACCGAGGGATCAATGGACTGATATGCGATGATCCGTTGAACCATTCCATAGTCAAACCACGGATCTCCCCAAGTAAGAAATTCAAACCGTAAAGATAAGATCAGTGAAGTGAACAGCCCTATCAGAAGAATACTGAAAAGTCTATGCCGCGAGTAACATGCAAGAAGTACTGCCATACCGAGAAGTAGCATCGCTGGTACAACGGCGACAAAGTAGAACCTTGAGGTATAAAGGAATACCCCTGCACCAAGTACTGATACTACTTGAAGTGCGATCAGTGTCAGGGAAGAATTCTTATCTTCCGGAATGATTGTGCAGGTATTCATGGGAAATACTCGATGAAATGGTTAGATCGTTCTGATAATTTTCTTACCTACTAGTACTGGTAATTTCTGCACTGATTGTAAAAAGATATGCAGTGCGAAACAGGATTCTGAATTGGTTGTGATTGTTGCGAGAAACGAATCACGTGCGCTCTTCTTTTTTTGGCCTCTTATATATCCGGTATCCTTAGTCATCACTATTTCTTTGAATAGAAAGGAATCACGAGTATATTTCAATGAATCACACAAGATCGTTTGGGCGGTTTCACCAATATCTAAAAATTTCATTTTCATTTGGTCCATTGAAATTACCGGATTACAGTAGTGTTTTTCAATGTTAGCGGAGAAGTCACGTTAAACCCGAGATGAAGGTTGCGATAGCTTGCGTTCAATCGGTTGAATCCGGTAATATCATGACCCGGGAGTGTCTCATCGAAAAGCAGGAAATCCACACTGGAATAATTCGCGTCCGGAATGATAAGAACAAACGGAATGACGGATGTCTCATTATAACTAAGCGTGGCGAAATACGTTTTTACAAGGAGCATCGCGGGCTGCGATGGTGAAATAGTCGTTTCATTCACCGGTTTTGATATAAGATATATCTCAACAGAGTAGTTTACTGTCCGGAACTCATGGTTACCGATGCCCACATACATTGGATACGAAATATCCGGAATGATGACATGCGGATAAGAATCCGCAGTTCGGTTCTCTCCCAGAATAAAAAATTCTGTGAATTTTTCACCGGGTTTTGGCAGGGTAATAACAAGAACCGCTGAAAATACTATAAAAACAATAGCAACGACACCGGCAAAAAACAGGATTCGATCTCTCTTTGATCGATTCCGCGAGGACCATTGGTCAAGGATCGTCCGCAAGATTTCTGGTACCGGAAGCATATATCGTGAGCAAGGGGGTGTATGGGAACGACGGATTACAGCAATTATAACCAGTACAACAATTAACCCAGAAAGGGAAAAGAGAATTGGATCCAATCGGATTCCCCAAGGAGTATAATTCATACACATACCGATTAGCGGAGTGATGACGATACTGGTGCCGATGGAAAGCACAATACGTTCAATTGTATCAATATCAGCTGAATCAGGAAATAATACAGCCAACAGAACATATCCTGGAATGAAAAGGAGAAGAGGGAGCGAAAGAATTATCCGGAGAAATGTCTGGTTAACGATCGGGGTGTAGATTGAAAGGATAGATAGGATAGTCCAGAGGAGGATAATTTTCATATCTATAGGCAAATAAAATTGACTAGGCCAGCAAAAAGAAATCTTTTTTTTCTGATCTGGTTTTGTGATATCCGCCATTGTGCTAAAATATTAGTGAAAGATGATTAAATAGGTTCAGTATTTGGAATATGTGAATAAAATTATCCCGGTCTCGTATCTGGATCAAGATTCTTATGCATGTATGTACATAATTAAAACGAGTGGAAAAAAAGCTTAACTGCAGAATGAGCAACCGAAATCAAATTGCATTGGTTTATGTTGAACAGAATTTCCATAAACATTCGTTTTTAAATGCATCACGAAATATTCTGAAATGGTTACAAATCTTAGAACTGAAAATAAATGAACTCATGACTTGCACTAGGAGTGAGGCAAAGAAGAATAAAAATCATAGTCGTAAGATACACAATCCAGTATTTAAGCGATAATGATGAAATATACCAAGTCCAATCGGTTGTTGTGATATGAATAATTTTTTGTATAAAATAGTCATTACATATAAAAAACACCATTGCAACGACAAATGCAATAACAGAGATAATTTTTATTAATAATCCAAAGTCACCAAATATTCCTATTATTGTCGTTATCCCCCATACTGGGTATATTGGTCTGGAAAGATTAAAATCAATCAGAACAAATTTATTTAAGCAATAGATCATATCGGACAGATTTCCTACCCTAAACATAATCCAACCAAGGAAAATAAAATACTGGGTAACGAAGATTTTTACGAAAAGTCTGAAATGCTTGCTCAACGTGGGTAATAATTTTGGGAGGGTTACCGTTCTTTTAGCAATGAACTTATGCACCGACAGCAGTATCCCATGATAACCTCCCCATATAACGAAATTCCAAGCAGCTCCATGCCATAAACCGCATAAAAGCATTGAGAATTCCAGATTGAAATATGTTCGAATTTTTCCTTTCCTGTTTCCTCCCAATGGGATGTAAATATAATCTCTGATGAAACTGGAAAGGGTAATGTTCCAACGCCTCCAGAATTCTGTCGGGTTTTTTGAGAGATATGGTCGGAAAAAGTTCTGTGGGAGATGTAATCCGATCAATTCAGCAGTACCAAGTGCAATGTCAATATATCCTGAAAAGTCACAATAGATCTGAATTCCAAAAAGAATTGTTCCGATAATAATATATACGGAACTAAAGTTTGTTGGCTGATAAAAAATAGTATTTACAATAGGAGCAATGTTATCCGAGATAACAAATTTTTTTGCAAGCCCCCATAGCATAAGGGTTGCCCCAGTTTTCAGGTTTTGCTGGCTTAATGAGATGCTGTTTTTCAGTTGCGGAAGAAACTGACTTGCCCGTACGATTGGTCCTGCTAATAGGTGGGGAAAGTAGGAAACAAAAAGGGCATATCGGTAAAATTTTTTTTCTGGTTGAATCGTTCCATTGTATATATCGATAACATAGCTGATTGCTGAAAATGTGAAAAATGATATTCCTATGGGTAAAATAAGTCCTAGAACAGGTAAATTCAAGTAATAATTTAAAGGTAATGGGATTTGATGGATAATTTCAACGCCAAAATTGTAGTATTTAAAAAAACCTAATGGAATGAGCAGACATATCAGCGCAACAGCCAATGTGGCTTTTTTTCTCACATGACTTACTGCTTGATCGATTGCTTCACCAGATTGGAATGAGATTACAGTGATGAATAATAATAAAATTACAAAAAAATTGCTGGTTGTCCAGTAGAACAGGTAGCTGGCACCAAGTAGAATTGCTTGTTGATAGTGAGATTTTCTCAAACAATTAATCAAAATAAGAACAGTAATTAAAAAAATAAAAAATTCAACACTGTTAAATTGCATTTACGCACCGTTTGTCAGATGATTCACAAGTATTTCTGCCACTTTTGAGGAAAAAGCGGTTCGCCCTGCTACATTCATATGCCAATTGTCTACAAAATATTCAGAGGGGTATTCTCGTTCATAATCATACCACGGCACACCGGTTGAATTGAGGAAATTTGCAAAATTATACCGGGTTGATTCATTAAAAACATTCGAATACTCAGGAGTTATTGGCATATTTAGGATAATTACACTGATGTTGTTCTGACGAAATTTTGTGATTGTATATAGTAATGCCTTCTTTTGTGGGTTTAAATCTTCAAATATTGGGAATGCATTTTTTTCATTACCTAACTTTTCGATCTTTTCCGATTCTGTCCAGTTTGTTGTCAGTAACCATGGGTCCTTAAAATTAGTAGTAAAGGGGTATGGATAACCTCTTAAATGGCTTGACGTATTTCCTTTGGATGTCAAATCCTCCCCAATAATTCGTAATAATGATGGAAACAAATATTTTCGATTGTAAAAAAAATTTTCAAAGGGGGATTGCGAGATAACTGTTAATTGGTAATCGTTGAAAAAAGATCGAAATTCCTCTTTGATAAGTTTGCTCTCATTTGGGGTTTTTCTTTGAAAGCAGAGCATTGAACGATCTTCGAAAAGTTCAGGAGTTGCGTTCGATAATTCGTAATAACTTAATCCGATAACGACAAGTTTTGGTCTGGATGAAATAATATTATCAACCTCACATACTCTATCAAGGGGAGTATCACTACCGATATACAGATTATAGACTGACCGATTGATATGGTGACCATGTAATAATTCTTCAACCATATATGCATCAATGCCTTCCCCCACGTAACTGCTGCCGAGGATAAAAATATCATCTTCATAACGGTGTTCGTAAAAATTGAGAAGGTTATTTACCCGATCGAGATCGGGATGATTTTTTTGTAGATCAACATCAACAACAAAATGAATGAGCAGGAAATATGCGAATAATGCGATACAAATTGATAAAACTATTGACAATAGTATTCGAAATATTGAACGATCATTCATTCTGATTACCTAAGATTATTACAATGATTTGATTTTTAGGTATTTATCTTAATAATCACGTTTGATAATCATAGAGATGGTATCTGACCTCAGATTTCAAGTGAATTTTCATTACCTGAAAAAGACAATAAAACACTTATTTTATCAATAATTCGACAACATCCAGTTTTAATTTTTCGGTTTGTATTAATGGATTGCATACATATGTCACCGGTAGCCCCCCAATTTCTAGGATAATCTCTTTTTTTATATACGGGGATTCTTACACCAGAATATAGTCATATCCTGACAATTCACACTAATATATTGCCAAAACTCTACAGCGAAAAATCAAGGATTCGTGGAATGATTTCAGTTATATTCAACAGAAAATGATACCATTATTTGATGCTCCGACCAATAAAACATGCAATTGTACTAATGCTCAATAGTTTCCGATTTGTGATTTGCTATGAAAATCCTCCGCGTTGTTAGTGATCTGTACCCATCTGTTGTGGGGGGAATTGGGATTCATGCTCACCAGATGTCAACTTCCCAGGCGCGACGGGGGCATAACGTAACGGTTATAACGCCGAATCAGAAAAAAATGATGGGAAACGAATTCGTCAATGGATATCGGATTGTTCGTGTCCCTTGTTATTTCACGATATGGGGGAATTCTTTTGCTCCTGGGTTAATTCTTGAAATTTTGAAAAGAAAAAATGCAGTAGACATCATTCATGCGCATTCTCATCTGTTTTTTTCAACAAATATCTGTGTAATCGCACGCCTTTTTCACTCTGCTCCACTGATCCTTACCAATCATGGGCTAATATCCGCCAGTTCCCCTAAGTGGCTTAATTCCCTGTATAAAAACACGTTTTCCATCGAAACATTCCATATTGCAGATCATATTATCTGTTACACGGAACTTGAAAAAGAAAGAATTGAAAGAATGGGTATTAATGCCCAGAAAATATCCGTTATTCATAATGGTGTTGATACCAATCTATTTACCCCAGCACCTTTGGAAAAAAGCACAGAAAAAAAACAGATTGTCTGGGTTGGTCGACATGTCTCGGGAAAAGGCGTGAAATATCTCATCGAGGCATTTTCCCATGTTGTAGAAAAAATTCCCGGCACTCACCTTGTTCTTATCGGTGATGGACCTGAAAAAACCGCAATAGAAGAACGGATCAGGCTATTACAGATTTATTCCTCTGTGACCCTGATTGATCACGTCGATAATGCAGATCTATCCCAAGTTTACAACCAGTCACATTTATTTGTATTACCTAGTCTTATGGAGGGGGTGCCCCGGACGTTATTGGAGGCAATGGCATGTGGAATCCCGGTCATAACAACCAATCTTCCACATCTAGTCGATATTGTGGATGGTGCGGGGTTAGTGGTTCCATCAAAAAATCCACAATTACTTTCGGATGCCATCCTCACAATTCTTGACAATGCATCTCGTGCAGAAAAGATGGGTCAGTGTGGGCGTGCTAAGATTGAGCGCGGGTATTCGTGGGAAGATACTGTAAAAAAAACCCTTGCCCTCTATGAATCGGTGATTGGAACGAGGGTTTCGATGTGAGGATATATTAAATCATTTGCGCTGTAGAAAATCATCATGCGAATAAATTATTGTACTTGTTGTGTTGAGTGACTTATGTGCGGGATTGTCGGGTTTAACTGGAGTGATGGTCATCTTTTACGAAAGATGATGGATACCTTTCAACACCGAGGCCCGGATGAATCAGGACAATTCATTGATGCTTTTATTTCACTGGGCCACCAGCGTCTTAAAATAATCGATCTTGAATCCGGCAGACAACCAATCCACAATGAAGATGGAACAGTTCATGTTATCTTTAATGGTGAGATTTACAATTTTCAACAAGTAAGGGAAACCCTAGAGAGAAAAGGTCACAAATTTTCCACTCATACTGACACAGAAGTAATTGTCCATGCCTATGAAGAGGATGGGATTGAGTGTGTTCAACAATTCAACGGCATGTTTGCATTTGCCCTCTATGATAGCATTAAAAAAGTTTTGGTATTGGCCCGTGACCGGATTGGAGTGAAACCCCTTTATTATTTTTTCGATGGCAGGAAATTTATTTTTGCATCAGAAATAAAAGCAATCCTTGCAGACAGTACGATCCCCAGAGAGATTGATAACACCGCATTTTTAGAATACTTTTCATTCCGCTATAATCCCGGTGATCATACCCTTTTCCGGGGAATTAAAAAAATTCTCCCCGGTCACATGCTGGTATTCCGGAATGGATTAATCGAAAAGAAGCAATACTGGAATATTTTTGAAAATCGCTTCAATGAATCAGAGGATTATCTCATCCAAAAACTCAAGACGTTATTATCTGATTCGGTCGAATCCAGACTAGTAAGTGACGTCCCTCTTGGCGTATTTCTCAGTGGAGGTCTTGATTCTGCAAGTATCGTCGCAGTGATGAATGAAAAATCCAGAGATATCAAAACGTTTTCTGTGGGGTTTGAATCAGCCGAGGATTCGGAATTGCCCTATGCCCGGCAGATAGCTGAAGAATTTGGTACGGATCATCATGAATTCCTTATGGAAGACCACCATTTATCTCTACTGCCAAAGATGGTATGGCACCTTGATGAACCAATTGGCGATGCCGCAACACTCCCAACTCTGGTAATTTCAGAAAAAGCAAAAAAATATGTGACCGTCATTTTAGCCGGAGAGGGTGGAGATGAGGTTTTCGCTGGATATAATAATCAGAGGATCATGATGCAGACTGCCCGGTTCGATCCAAGGATAAAAATTTTGAAAAAGATCATTTCCCAGTTGAACAAAGTTATTCCGCTCGAAAGCAACTGGTATCGAATAATAAGTGTCCTTTCAGCAGATACGATCGAACAACAGTATTTCGTCTTGAACTCGCTGTTTAACAGCCAGGAACTAGTTCAATTAGGAATTGAGGGGCGTGAGCCGGATGTATCCGCCTTTTTCCCGCGACAACAGATGGATTGTTTGAACATGCTCCAGTATTATGGATTTAAAACCTGGTTGCCTAATGATTTCTGCATGAAAGCGGATAAGATGACGATGGCGTATGGGGTTGAAGAAAGGGCCCCGTTCCTTGATTATAATCTGGTGAATTTTGGGTTTTCTCTTCCGCATCAATTCAAGATCAATCACGGTACGGGAAAATTTCTGTTGAAGAAAGCTATGAAATCACTGTTGCCAAAAAAAATCATTTACCGGAAGAAGCACGGATACAATGCCCCGATGGATGCATGGTTTAAAGGGAGACTGAAAGAGACTTTGGAATCCATATTTGACGAAAAAGAGCATACTTTTTATGACACCGCGTATGTATCTAACCTGCTTGACAAGTTTCAACATTCCGGGACGAATTATTCGATGAATTTCTTTAATGCTCAAAAATTATGGAGTGTTTTAATGTTTGAGATATGGTATACAATTTTTATTAAGGAGATCCCCTATAGGGAGGTAGTGATTTAATCCGTAATACCTTTCATCAATGTGTTATTGCGGTTAAAAAAACAATAATTTGTCCTAAAATAATTAATAAAACATGTCCATTACTATAGGATGTGCTGTTATTGGATAAAATAAGAAAATCAAATTCATTTTCGCAGGATTTTTCAGCATTAAAGAAAAAAACAGCGGATAGTTTCGGATTTGAATGGACCCAATTCCATGAATTAAAGAGTGAGAAAGGCTTTTTAGAATTTATAAGCCCTATGGAAAATCATTTTTTTAAAGGTAAGACGGTACTTGACGCGGGATGTGGAAATGGCAGTTATGCATATTATTCAGCATCCTATGGGGCAGAAGTAATTGCCGTTGACTTTAGTGATTCAGTTTCTGTTGCAAAAGAGAATACCAAGAATATGGATGTTCAGGTAGTGCGCGCGGATATTACTCATCCTCCCTTCAAAGAAGGCTCTTTTGACTATATTTTTTCAATTGGAGTGTTGCATCATCTTCCCGAACCTGAAATCGGTTTTCTCCAACTCGTTCCGCTATTAAAGCCAGGTGCGCTAATCTCAATTTGGGTATACGGCAGGACGAAACAATGGGCCGCAGTATATTTTTATGAACCAATGATTTCGATTACGCATCATCTACCTCACCGTTTATTGTATTATCTCTGTTATTTACCTGCAATAATAATGGAAATAACTAATTATTGCTATCTTCTATTAAACGAAGTGCGTTTGACAAAACTAGCTTGTTATCTGCCGTTCAAATATTATGCGGCTTACCCATTTTCTGTTAAATTGAATGACGCTTTCGATGTATTTGCCACACCGTCTGCCCGCTATTACACAAAAGAAGAAATTTATAAATGGTTTTTTCTGGCAGGGCTTGTTGATATATTGATAACTGAAAAAGGGGTATCAAAAGGTATCAAAGGATTTGGAAAAAAATCATGAATAATAATTTGCATTTAGCTCTGGTTACTATTTTGATAGCTTTTTATTTGAGATAATCACACTCTTTAATTGATTCTGATGGTTTTCTCATGAAAATCCTAATCTGCGCATCGGAATATCCAACACATACTTTTTCATCAGGTATTGGAAATGTTACATATAATCTCGTTGAACAGCTTAAAAAAAAAGGTGTTAATTGTATCGTATGTTCTCCCGTGGGTCCGGATGTTGTCTTGGGAAGTATGCAATTAATTCAAAAAACGGGAATTCTTGGATTGTTATATTTTTGGGCCTGTGTAATCAAATATATTAAAACGGAAGATTATGATATTATCTGGTTACACAGTCCTTTACCTCTCTTTAAAATTTCATCCAAATCTTTAATTTGCACATACCATTCTACCTATTTTGGACTGACACAACAGATGCAGCAGGTTAATGCGTTTCGTTATATATATTTCCGTATTGCAGCATTAATCGAGAGAATGTGCTTAAAGAATATTCCCGATGCTCCTTTTATCGGAGTGAGCACCCAAGTGTGTCATGAATTAAGTGCAACTTACCCGAATAAAAAAGAAATTTTCTCCATATTAAATGGGGTAAATACGGAAGAGTTCTCCACTCAATGTATAGGCAAATACAATTTTAAAAAAGATTTGGGAATTGAACATAATCTCGTAGTACTTTTCATTGGAAGGCTAGATCAAATAAAATCGGTTGACCTTGTGATAAAAAGTTTTGAGCCGGTTCATACCACAATACCTTCTGCACGACTACTCATTGTTGGTGATGGGGCAGAAAAAAATAATTTAATAAAATTATCGGAAAAACTCAATCTTGCAGATTCGATAATTTTTTGTGGAGCACAACCACATGATGTTATTCCACAATTCTTGTATTATTCAGATGTTGTTATATGTCCCTGGTCAGGATTAGTTCTTTTTGAGGCAATGGCCTCTGGTAAATCGATTATTGCTTCTGATATTGAATGGCATGCAGAAGTAATAGTTCATATGCAGAATGGGATTCTCGTTGAATATCAAAATATCACTGAATTGACAAATGCGGTAATACTGTTGCTAACAAATTCAGATCTCTCTAATACCCTGGGTAAAAAGGCACGTGACTTTGCGGTCAATACCTTGGATTGGAATATAATTAGCGATCAGTATTTTGATATTTTTTCACATTTAAATGACTCTGAGTATCTGAAGTCTAAATCTATTATATGAATTTTTACCTTAATAATAATCGATTTCATAGACTTAGAACATTAGAAATCGATCATCGGGAAACAAACATACCAAGTATTACTATGTGTGGTGTTTCATGTTTTAATTTGAATAGTATCCGCATGTATTCTCTACAGGTTCTTCTATAATGACCAGAATTATTACATAAATTTTCGATATTGTTATCACGAACCATAGCAATTAATTATCATGTTGGGAGTCGGAATTGTTGGATGCGGCTATTGGGGACCTAACCTGATAAGGAATTTTTCTGATGTAGAAGGATGTCAAGTAATTGCCGTATCCGATCTTCAAAAAGACCGGTTAAACCACATCTCGAAGCGCTATCCTCATGTGAAGACGACAACTTTATTCACTGACCTTCTTAACGATGATATGATTGATGCAATTGTGGTAGCTACGCCGGTTTCAACCCATTTTGATCTCACAATGCAAGCTTTGAATGCAGGAAAACATGTATTAGTTGAAAAACCTATTGCGCATTCATCAGCTGGAGCACAAGATATGATCCGGCTAGCTATTCGTCAAGGTCTTACACTTCAAGTCGATCATACATTTGTTTATACTCCTTCAATAGAAAAGATACGGCAGCTCATAGGTGATCATGTATTAGGAAATCTCTATTATTATGACTCCGTTCGAGCAAATCTCGGTATGTTCCGTGATGATACTAATGTTATTTGGGATCTTGCGGTTCACGATCTATCTATATTAGATTATATAATCCCAGAAAAACCCATATCCATTTCTACCATTGGTGTAAGTCATATCTCTGGAAAACCAGAAGATATCGCGTATATGACTCTGCATTATAACAGTCCCTTCATCGCTCATATTAATGTTAACTGGCTGTCCCCAATAAAAATACGGAAAACAATAATTGGTGGTAATCAAAAAATGATTGTCTATGACGATCTTGAGCCATGTGAAAAAATAAAAATCTATGATCGTGGAATCAGCATAAGTAATAATGGACAAGATTGTAATAAAACCATGATTGGCTATCGTTTGGGAGAAATTACCACTCCACCTATTGATGTGACAGAGGCCCTTCTGACTGAAGTAAAACATTTCATTGATTGTATCCACCATCATAAAAAACCAATCACCGATGGTGAATCGGGTCTCAGGGTTGTGAAAATTCTTGAAGCAGCTTCTTTGTCGATGCATCTACAGGGCAAAGTCGTCCCATTATCTGATAAGGGCCACTCATGATCCCGTTCGTTGATCTCCGTGCACAGTACTATTCTATAAAAGATGAAATTGATAACGCGATTTTTCACGTGCTAGATAACAGTCAATTTATCCTTGGTGAAGAAGTAGCATCCTTTGAACAGGAATTCTCCCGATATTGCAATGTACAATATGGAATCGGTGTTAATTCTGGAACAAGTGCTCTCCATCTGGCGCTCTTATCTGCGGGAATTGGTCTTGGTGACGAAGTTATTACAACCCCATTCACGTTTGTTGCAACAGTTGCTGCAATCGGATATACTGGGGCAAAACCCGTTTTTGTGGATATTGATCCACAATCATTTACTATTGATCCCAATTTAATAGAAGCGAAGATCACTCCGCGGACAAAAGCTATCATCCCGGTTCATCTCTATGGACAACCTGCAGATATGGATCCAATTTTGGAGATTGCCAGAAAACATAAACTGATTGTAATTGAAGATGCAGCTCAGGCTCATGGTGCACAATATAAAGGACGACGCACCGGGAGTATGGGGGATCTCAGCTGTTTTAGTTTTTACCCTGGAAAAAATTTAGGTGCGTACGGTGAAGGAGGACTTGTAACCACAAATAATCCTGAATATAATCGGATGATTCGAATACTGCGGGATTGGGGTGCAGAAAGAAAATACCATCACGATTTCAAAGGATATAACTATCGGATGGAAGGGATGCAAGGAGCGATCCTGCGCATTAAATTGAAGTACCTTGAGAGGTGGACTGAAGCACGCCGCTCCCATGCAACGAAATACACAGAATTGATACATAGTGTATCAACCCCGTCAGAAATGTCATATTCACGTCATGTATATCACATCTATGCTATTCGCACAAAACAACGTGACGTATTGCAAAATAAATTATTTAATCAGGAGATACACACGGGCATTCATTATCCAATACCGGTTCATTTACTCAAGGCATGGAGCGAGCTCGGCTACAAAATGGGAGATTTCCCTCATAGCGAACAGGCAGCAAATGAGGTCTTGTCATTGCCGATGTATGCAGAGATTTCAGATCAACAAATAGAACGTGTGTGTAAATGTATTAATAAATACAAATAATAATAAAATTTATACCGAAAGTAAAACTAATATTTTACTAATAATTAAGTAAAATTTCGGACGGGGTATATCAAAGAGAATCGGAGTCATCTATGCCTATTACAGATTCAGTAAAATTCGGTAAAAATGTCGTCATTCTTCACCCAGAACTTGTAAATTTATATGGTTGTAGCATCGGAGATGAAACAAAAATAGGCACATTTGTAGAAATTCAAAGGAATGCATACGTAGGTTCACGGTGTAAGATTTCCTCCCACAGTTTTATCTGTGAAGGTGTGAATATTGCAGACGAAGTATTTATTGGGCACGGGGTTATGTTCATAAACGATTATTTTCCTCAAGCGACGGACAGTCAAGGAAAACTGAAGGCGCCTTCAGACTGGAAAGTAATTCCAACATACGTTAAAAAAGGTGCATCAATTGGAAGTAATGCGACGATAATGTGCGGAGTCACTA
Source organism: uncultured Methanoregula sp. (assembly GCA_963676405.2). Taxonomy (GTDB): domain Archaea; phylum Halobacteriota; class Methanomicrobia; order Methanomicrobiales; family Methanospirillaceae; genus Methanoregula. The sequence goes on along the minus strand of CAXXQB010000025.1, from coordinate 7,941 downwards.
TTGGAGAATTCGCCCTTGTTGGGGCAGGTGCTATGGTTCTTAAAGATGTTCCAGATTATTCGAAAGTTGTAGGAGTGCCGGCAAAAATAATCGGAAATCTTTCGGACTCTGAGCGGAAATCATGTATACGGTAGTGGTTAGTCACTAATCCCTCCCTATTAAGTAAATGAAATGTAAACTAAATCTATCTAAAGATAGATTATCTTTAGAAACCGGTTAATCAATGGAATAATATTTCGAAGTACTTGAAAAAACCAAATATTATGGTGATATCTTGGAGTTACAAAAAATTCGGAAGGCTGTTATTCCGGCTGCAGGACTAGGAACGAGATTTCTCCCTGTGACAAAATCGATGCCAAAGGAAATGCTTCCGATAATTAATATCCCTGCAATTCATCTGGTAGTCGAAGAAGCACTCCATTCAGGTATAGATGACATTATTATCATTACTGCCCGAGGAAAGCGCGCAATCGAAGATTATTTCGATGCATCTCCGGAACTTGAAGCGTTTTTGGTAAAGAACAACAAAGATAAATATTTAAAGATCGTTCGCGAGATTTCATCCCTTGAATCGGTTCATTACATCCGTCAGAAAGAACCAACCGGTCTTGGGGATGCGGTACTTCATGCTGAACGGCATATCGGGGATGATCCGTTTGCCGTTCTTCTTGGCGATGATATCGTTGTTTCAATAAAACCCTGCATTCAGCAGCTCAGTGATGCTTATTACCGGTATGGACATTCGGTTATAGCAGTGGAAGAAGTACCGAGGGCTAAGGTAAGTAGTTACGGAATTATCAAAGGAACTCAAATAAGTAAACGGATCATTAAGATTGAAGATATTATCGAAAAACCCCGGATTGAGGCGGCTCCTTCACGTATGGGTGTAATCGGACGGTATGTGTTTGAATCGGCAATCTTCGATAGTATCCGAAAGTCCGCTCCAAATAAAGGAAACGAGATTCAGATTGCCGATGGCATTAATCACCTCAATAAAATACGAGGCGTACTTGGCTATCGTTTCAGCGGAACACGCTATGATATCGGGGATAAAGCCGGCTATGTTCGAGCGACTATTGATTTTGCATTAAAAGATGATACCATTCGTGATGAACTCCTCCCTTTCTTGCGCGCCTATAACCCAGAAAAAAAATAAAAGTAAAACATTGATAACAATCCTATGGTAGTGTACACGACGTGCTGTAAAATGTAAAGATGCCCTGTATCCAACAGTGAATTGGAAAAACAAAGAGGAACAGGGCAATGAATCTAAGAGATATCGTACTAAATTGTCTTACCGATAACGAAGAAGGAATGCAACAACTCATCATGTGGTTTCTGAACGATGTGATGAATGAGGAAGTGGCTCAACAGGTAGGAGTACCGCGACACGCAAGATCGAGTTCGAGAAGAGCGCATCGAAATGGCTACCGGTCTAGGTCCCTCAAGACCCGATTCGGAGAATCCGGAAACCGCAATTACGAGAGATCCCGTTTGAAACAAAAGTTTTCGACCGATATTCCCGGACCGAGAAAGCGCTCGTAAATGCGATCTTTGAGTCTTACCTTCAGGGAGTATCAACACGAAATGTTGAGAAAGTGATCTCTCACCTTGGAGTGACTCAGGCCTCGGCATCATACGTTTCGAAAGTAGCTCAGGAACTCGCTGTGAAGGTAACGGAGTTTATGGAGAGAGCCATGGACTCATACATTCCCTATCTTTTTGTCGATGCATCTTATTTCAAAGTACGAGCCGGGATTAAGTATGTCAATAAAGCTCTTCTTGTCGTTGTTGGAGTAAGGACCGACGGATTTCGGGAGATTCTCGGAGCTCAGGTCGCTGATGCGGAGCACGAGTTAACCTGGGAAGGGGTATTCACAGATCTGAAGGAGCGAGGTCTCATCAAAGTGGATCTCATCATCTCTGACGGCCATACCGGGATCCAATCTGCTGCCGGGAAAATGTTCCCCGGTTCATCACGGCAGATGTGCCATGTTCATTTCGTTCGGGCTGTTCTCAGAAAAGTTCCCCGAAAATACACATGGAGATCGCTGAGACCCTGAAAGAATGTACGAGTGACTCTGCCAGATTGCTTGATTACGCTGATCAACTCGATGCACGAGACCTCTCTCGTGCAGCTGATACCATTCACCGTTTCCAATCCGGATTGATGAATTATCGCTCTGCCCACCGGAGTTCTGGAAAAAGCTCCGGACTACCAATCTCCTGGAACGGGTTCACAAAGAACTCAAACGGCGAAGTAAAAAGATTGGCGCTTTCCCGAATGATGCTTCTTTACTGAGGGTAGCGGATTTGATTCTTATCGATATCAACGAGGATTGGATTACAGGTAATCGGTATTTATCTGTGAAGAGTGAGATGATCTCTTTGGATACTGCGGCTGATTTTACAGCAGTATAGAGTCACTACCACTCCTAATTCTGATGATCAACGTGTCCAAATTAAAGGCAAATTATCTCTAAAAATGTGGCACACTTTGCTCCAGACGGATACGAAATCCAGCGGATAATAAGCAGTTCTGCCATGGGATTCCTATAAAAAATAAGGTGATTCATCATTTGGCGCCACCAAAATTTTTCATGCGCTTGGCTTTCCCCATAAAATTTGCGCCCGATTAAGAAAATTCGGATTATTTCATGTAAAAGTAATACAGCGTTATCGCAATATGGGGGATGCCCTAGTGGCGGGGGCGAAGCCCCCAAGAATGCCTTTAAATTGAAGAATAGATGAGATTTTTCGAATTTTTCCATAATAGTATTGATTCATGGTGGTCTTTATTGAGCAATCACCATAAATAATATTAAGCAAAGTGTTATTGTAACGCCGCCCTTATATGGATTTACATGATTGATACTGGCAAAGAATGCACATGAATTTGATTTCCAATTTTTTTATGGGAAATTACCCTTAAGACTATTTGAAACTTTTTCAAATGCTGCGGGGATATAATTATCATCGTGTCGGAACAACCAAAAATCTTCCGTGAAGGGAATATGATGGATCCAGAAAACAAAGGTGTATCCGAAAAAAGATATCATGTCGGTATACTAACCGCACCAGCAGAGCATGCAAGCATTGCTCCAATCTCTAACTTGATTAATATCTTGAAACCTATATCCAAATCATTAGTAATTATTACTGGAAATGCATCTTATCATTATTTAAAAAGTGATACTGGTATTTTAGTATTTGATAACAGTCATCCAATTGAAAAGAATTGTGCAAAGAAACTTATCAACTATCTCCATGCTCAAATTAAGGGTTCGGTAATACTCTTTCAACAACGCAAAACTGTTGAAGTATGGTTTTTTTTTATGGGGGGAGAGCGAGAATTTTTTCCCATCTTAATTGCAAAATTATTAAAAAAAACAACTTTTCTAGTGCTTACAGGTTCAATAGTGAAATCTGCCATATACGCTTATGATCCGTTTCTCGCGCCAATAAAAATACTAAATTGGATTACATGTAATTTGGTCAGAGGGTTAATCCTATATTCTCCTGATTTTCTCACTGAAACGGGATTGCGTCTGAATAAAAACAAAGTCTTTTATGCGCATGAACATTTTCTAAATCTTACAATGTTCAGGGTCCAAACACCTTTGGATAAACGTTCTTGCATAATTGGATACATTGGGCGCCTGAGTGGGGAAAAAGGTATTATAAATTTTGTTGAATCTCTTCCTGAAATTCTCGATAAACAAAAAGAGGTTCGGGTAATTATTGGTGGTGACGGACCGTTGAAAGTTGAGATTGAGACCTATCTTGAAAATAATGGTTTGAATGACGAGGTGAACCTTACTGGATGGATCTCTCATGAGGATTTGCCGGAATACTTAAACAGATTGCAATTGCTAATTATCCCCTCATACACCGAAGGACTGCCTAATATCCTTCTCGAATCCATGGCATGTGGCACTCCCGTTCTGGTGACACCTGTTGGCATGATTCCCGATATAATCAAAGATGGAGTGAACGGATTTATTATGGAAAATAACTCTCCAGTGTGCATTGGAGAGAATGTTATCCGGGCACTCAGTTCTCCAGATTTAAAGCGAATTGCTGACAAGGGGCAGAGATTTGTGGTTAGTAATTATTCTTTTGAAAAAACTGTCGAGAATTGGGAAAAAATTTTACAAAAAATTGAATAAAAAAATGATTTTTTTTATACCATAAAAAATATTACTTCTCCTTATAATAAGATATTGTGTTATTACATATAAGCTAAAAAATACAATAATAACATCAAAAATAAAGAAAAAATCCAGATGGAATTATCAAATGATTCATCCTAATTTAAGAAGGAGTAATTAAACAAAATGATTATTCGTGGAAGTCACATTGATAGAATTCAGTATACACTGGAAAAATGTCAGGGGAAATCTGTACTGGATTTAGGTTGTACTGGAGGGGATCTAACTGAATCTATAGATGTGATGGTCTTTCCAAAAATAGCAAAAGTTTCAAAATATTGTGTTGGAATTGATATTTTGGAGCCTCAAATCTCCAAATTAAAAAATGCTGGCTATAATGTTCAGTTGGGCAACATTGAAGACTTTTCATTAGAGAGAAAGGATTTTGAAGTTGTGTGCCTTACCGAGGTCATAGAGCATTTAGCAAATCCAGGAAAAGTGTTGGAGAATATACAAAAACACCTAAAAATAGATGGATACGTAATTATTAGTTCACCAAATCCGTGGTCATTGGTACGCATCTACAATTTAATACGTTATAATGATCCGGCCAAAGATATCCATGTTGGGCATACCTGTTGGTATGATTTTCACACCATAACGCAATTATTACAACGTTATGGTTTTATTATCGAGGAATATCATTGGTCTGGCAGTAATGAAGAAAAACGTTCATATATTAACTTTTTAGTAAAAATGAGAAGACAACTACATCCAGAATTTGTTATTCTTGCAAAGAAAGTCCATGAATATTCTGAAGCAAGGCACATTGATATTACCAAAAAACAACAAATAACGTGTAATATCTAGATGCATGCAATCCTCTAAATTATGAGTTATGTAGCTATTAATTTATCAAGATGTCTGTAAGAAATCATCAGAAATGTTAATATAATGGATGAAATTTCAACTGGGTCTAAAAATCAATGCAGTAAAAATTTATGTGAGCAAATAAAATTTGTTATGGTCAGCGATATAATATAGATGAATTATATGAGCTCGGATTTTCAGGATTCGCTAGATTGTGAACAGCAAATATTAGCGACCGAATTCAATGCAATATTTTGCAACCAAAACGTACATCGTGCATTATGTGGAAGGGGTAAATCCTTTGAATTATGGTATTATTGTATGTGTAATTTTATTATAATGCATAATATACTCCTTACAAAACAAGATCCAACGCTGTCTTCCCAAAATACTTCGAATTTGATAAAAAAAATGTTAAAAATACTCGCATCTTCATTAAATTTAACGCTCAAATCAATTACGACAGAAAAAATGGTCACTGAAGCCGATGTATTATTTATTTCTCGAGACCGTTTTATCGAAATAAAAAATGGGGGTAAAACGATGTGGTCAGATTCATTTTTTTATGGTATAATTGAAGAACTATCCAAATCCAGTTCCCCTACAAAAATGGCCGTTATGTGTACATCTGCACCGCTAGGTGTGCCGACCCTTCAAACTTATAATATTTTTGAATTTATTTATCTCGGCGATGTTTTTAAATCGGTAATAAATACAATCACTACAATTGTTCAGTGGAAATACAATCAGAATAAGATATTAACTGATTTAAACCATAAGAACGCCCTTGATATACCATTTTCAAAAAGAATTAATTCCTTTTTCTCTTTTAAAACAATATTGTATTCTAACCTTATTGATTATTCATACTATAATATAATTAATCGGGTAAAACCTAAAGTCATTGTATCCAACGATGATGTTATGCCGCTAAAGCCGAAATCTGAAAAATGTAATTTTAAGTTTATCACAATGCAATACGCTTTGCATTCATATCAAACTGAACTCTATAGACGATTATTTACAGAAGAATTTGGATCAGAATCTGTAAAATCAGATCATTATATCTGTATCGGCGATTACTTTAAACCGTTGAGAGAATTTTCAGGGGTATCAAAAACGGTTGTTGTTATGGGGCAAACTCGGTATGATATCTTAGCCCGCGCTGATAAAATCTATAATAGAAAAGAGATCCTCACCAATTTAAATTTGGATCCCAATAAAAAGATGATACTATGGATAACCCAAACACATGGTCTCTCCCTCGAAGAAAATATTGATAGCATTAATGCTGTTTATTCAGTGATGCTATCCTTAAACGATGTTCAGCTGGTGATAAAGTTACATCCTGATGAAGATCAATCTGCACCCTTATACCGCCAAAACAAATGTTTTAAACCGATTATTGCAACTCGAGACACTGATATTTACGCACTATTATTTGCATGTGATTTAGTGATAGTAAAATTTTCCATGGCAGTATTCGAGGCAATTTTGCTAAAAAAACCTGTGGTTGTTTTAAATTTAAGTGGAGAACCCGATCTCATTGATTATGCAAAAGAGGGTGTCGCATATGCGGTGCGTGACGGATCCGATTTGAAACATGCGGTTGAAATGCTTATCAGAGATAGTTCGCCAAATACAAATCATCGAAATAATTTTATCAAAAAATATCTTTACAGTGATGATGGTAAAGCGACTGAACGGGTTGTTATGCTGATAAAATCATATATTATTGCTTGAATCCGTTTCATGTTCAGGAGCGCTGTTATTATTATTTTAAACCAAAATTTACCTCTCTGATAAAATAAACCTAATAGGACTTACGCGGTTGAATCTGATTTCATTCGAGAAACAACTGCCATAACTCTTGGCAAAAAAGAAACGAATCAGAATGAGGGTGAAACGATAAAATGAGAAGTAGCCGATCGATGAATCGACCGTTTCGCCTCATACCAGCTCGAACCGGTGTTCGAACGATGAGATTCGAGGCGAAGAAAAGCAAGCAATGAGAGGAAAATATGTCCCCTCGCTGGACAACCCCTTTGCGCCCGTGGCATTTCTCAATACCACAACACTGTTTAATACCCCGGTTATACACCTCAATATTCCATCCGAGATCCTTGAACGATTTCCTGTCGGATTCCGAGGCATCCAGGATATCGGTAGCCCACTGTTCTGGTTCCTTGTCGGAATGAACAATCCTGAACACCTTGATGAAACCGTATTTGCGCAGGTGCACGACTCTCCCTCAGGAGGGATATCAATTTCGGGAACCGGGCGGTTATGTGAGTGGTCCGGATCAACTAACCAGTTGGATTTGAGTAGGGTGCACTAATGCCAATTCAGGGAACGGATCAATCTCAGGTTATCGATACACGAATACCATGAATCGAAGATGGTACAACCTGACTGAAACTTTCGTTAATCAGCTGCCCGGTCATATTCCTGAAATGATCATTTTTATTCTTTCCATCGCCGTCGGGATTATAGATCCGGAAATCTTCGGGAACTATCGATTTACCATCGGTCCAGATGGTCGAGATCAGATTGATACCCTGAACAACCCGATGGTGTTTCCCGCTCCAGTGACAGGTAAAAAGTTCGATCTGATGTGAATAGGGGTTGTCCAGAGTACTGTCATCGATTACGAGTACACCTTCGTCAGCCCGGATCAATCGTTTCGCTTCGTTATACGACGCCTCCGTGTGGTGAGGCTGTCTCTCTAACAAAACCGCTTGACGAAATTCATGGGCTATTGACTCGGGTTCCTCGGGCAAACACCGGGATACTTCCGTGCACGAGCACGTTTGATACGTTGATATACGAAAGCTGACAAAATCGCTGCTCGTGCATTTCGGGGGATTCCCTCTCGTTCGATCTCCATTCCGGGGTTGTATATCCCTCAATATGCGCTATT
>CAXXQB010000024.1:0-90208 GCA_963676405.2 uncultured Methanoregula sp. | reverse complement strand
CCCCAGGCAACAGCTGCTACAACCGCTCCGGTCCAGCGGACGACCCAGCACGCCCCGCTCCAGTACGCTCTCTTTGGGGCAATCGGCGTGGCAGCGGGAATTGTAATCTGGAAGAGGCATTAAGATCATTTTTGAACGGATGACCCTGTCATCCTTTTTTTATACATGTCACGCAGGCCGCGGACCTGCCGGTATTGCTTCAAATCAAGTAATAATAAAATAATTTGATTTAATAACGAATTGGTTACAAAATAAATTGTTCATAAATATGAAAAACAAGGAAAAAATTTTAGAAGAAATTTTTGAAGATCTACATATTCCGGAAATTAAACGTGCACTTGATTCCGATCAATTTGACATGATAGTGAGCGTTCATGACTCAATAAAATTCTATCAGGTACTTCCATTTTATATCGTTAAACAAACTGAAAATGAGCTTAATTGGACAGGGTATCACCTTGCCTTCTTTACATATCATAAAGAGGCCGTGAAACGTGCCTATTTTTCTTTTTATTTAAGTATGATGGGACAAAAATCAATGTCTGAATCGTTTCAACGGATTTTACTTGAATTTATTGTTAAAGGTTCATTTTGGGATTGTGTTTCAAGGAAAAGTTATCGAGACAAAAAAACACCTCATTCAAATAGAATAAATAAAGTCCGTTCAGTTATCCAAGAGAGAATTGGTAAGGAACCAGGGACGTTTTCGGATTGTCAAGGATGTTCTTTATCTGCAATAGATGCTGTGTTGGACTATATTGATTTAGACGAAACTCAAAAGGAAAGTTGGGAAAAAATTGTCCCTAAAATGAATGACATGTTGTATCTTTTAACAGAATGGAAAAAAACAATCCCAATAAAGGATCCTGAAGAAATATATGAAATATATAAATATTATAGTTATGAAATCCATTCACATCCAGATTCAATATTAGATTCGTTAAGCTTTGATGTTTACACTAAAGCATATCCAGATTTTGATTATAATAGTGAACAAATCCAATGTTCACTCGATTCGCTTATAAAAATTGTAGATTTTGGCATCATTCTGACCCTTAACACGTTCTTATTAGATAAACATCGAGAGAAAAATATGTTTAAAGATTTGCCATTTTTAAATGATCACATTGCCAAATTTAACTTACCATATTCAAAGAAAAGGATCAAAACCCTAATATCTCGCAATTCTATATCGTAAATTTTAACTAAGCATCATGCAGGCCGCGAACCTGCCGGTATCCATAAAAATGATACTATGATCTGAAGAGAGCATCCATTCGTTACTGAAATTTCATGAGAATAGTGACCGCGTAAGAATAAAAGATGACAGCAGCTTGGTATGGTTCCCGGGGACTCGTCGTACCTCAGTACAGCATGCTACGTGTGCCAGCTTAACTGCCGGGTTCGGGATGAGACCGGGTGTTTCCTGACAGATGTGGCTGCAATCTCCACGTGTTTTGTTTATTTTCATCGATGTGTATGGGCACATGTCTGTGTTCGAAGAACTGCTACGCGCAGTTCTTCTTTTTGTCGAGTTCTGATGGACCGCTCCAACATGTCATGCAGGCCATGAACCTGATGCGTCCGGATTAACGATGACATGAAACAGGCTCGAGAGCGTCCGCTCTTTAGTGTTACATTACAAGAAGACCATGTAAGAAGGAAGGTGATAGCAGCTTGGCATGCTTCCCGGGGACTCGCGTACCTCAGTACAACATGCTACGTGAGTTGGCTTAACTTCTGGGTTCGGAATGAGACCAGGTGTTTCCCAACTGCTATGGCCGCTATCACCACAAATACGGGGTAAAACCCCAAAGCCAAGGTCCGGATTTGAACCGGAGTGTAGTTGATCTGCAGTCAACCGCGTGGCCGCTCCGCCACCTTGGCGACCGTGTAGGATGATACCTTATCCTGTTTGTCAGGATACGATATAAGGTTTGCACTCAGAATTTCGTCTGGGTTTAGCTGGTGGAGCACTAGTGATTGGACGTTAGTACTTGCGGACTGAACACGTCGTTGCCTTCGTGCGTACATCCCAAGCCTATCAATCGGGTCTTTTACCCGTGTCCTGTAACGAAGTCTCTTTTTAGGCCGGGTTTCAAGCTTAGATGCTTTCAGCTTTTATCCCTTGGCGCGTGGCTGCTCGGCACTGCCTTGTCAGACAACCGATCGACTAGAGGCGCCGAATGAAAGTTCCTCTCGTACTATTTCATTCTTACCTTCAGACTTCAAACACTCCTGATAGATAGTAACCGACCTGTCTCACGACGGTCTAAACCCAGCTCACGATCCCCTTTAATAGGCGAACAACCTCACCCTTGGCTGCTGCTGCACAGCCAGGATGGAAAGAACCGACATCGAGGTAGCAAGCCGCCGGGTCGATATGTGCTCTTGCCGGCGACGACTCTGTTATCCCCGGGGTAGCTTTTCTGTAGTCAATAAGCCTCACCAAAAGGCTATATTGGTTCGTTAGACCCGAGTTTCCTCTCGCGATCATTTGCTTTGCATGATCGCGTCAGGCCAACTTATGCTCTTGACACTCTTCTGTGAGTTGCTGACTCACATGAGTTGACCTTGGGGCACCCTTGATATTTTTTCGAGGGTGTGGCGCCCCACCCAAACTGCCCACCTACCGGTGTCCTCGTTAGAGTGAGAACTACAACAAAACTAGGATGGTGTCTCATCGTTGGCTCCCCAGCACCCGAAAGTACTGGATATAACGCCTCCCATCTACACTGCGCAAGTATTATCGTAATTCAACGACAGGCTGCAGTAAAGCTCCACGGGGTCTTCACTTCCCATCAGGAGTCCCTAGTCTCTGCACTAGGACAAAAGGTTCAACGGATTCGTGTTAGGGACAGTATCGCACTCATTAATCCATTCATGCAAGTCGCCAATTAAGCGACAAGGTACTACGCTACCTTAAGAGGGTCATAGTTACCCCCGCCGTTTACGAGTCCTTCGTCCGGTTGTACCCGGTATTCAGATACTCGCACTGGGCAGGAATCAGTGACTATACTAGTCCTTTCGGAGTTGCAGTCACCTATGTTGTTATTAGACAGTTAGTGCGACCCGGTCTCTGCGACCTGCCTGATCTCCAGGCAGGCACCCCTTATCCCAAAGTTACGGGGCCAATTTGCCGAGTTCCCTTAACTACGATTAAATCCGACACGCCTACACCTCTTCAGCGAGGGGCACCTGTGTCGGTTCTCGGTACGGGCATGTAATTCCCTTTTCATGGGCTCCGGAAATTTGCTTAGTTACCCCATCACACTTTCCTCTGCTTCTCACCATTACGGTACTCCACAGAATTATGTGCTTGGACGGGACGACAGTCCCGCTGAGCATATCCCAAAGCGTCAGGGCTTTCGCTAAAAACTACATGGTACAGGAATATTAACCTGTTTCCCTGTCGGTACACTCGAGTTACGGTGCACCTTAGGACCGACTAACCCTCGGCTGACGAACGTTGCCGAGGAAACCTAGCCCCTGCGGCGGATGGGATTCTCACCCATCTATGCTTCTACTACTGCCAGAATTCTCAACACTACACGGTCCACTGGAACTCACGCCCCAGCTTCTACCCATGCAGAGCGCCTCCCTACCAGATCACCTTTCGGTGCTCCGTGGTCTCTGTAGTAGGCTTTAGCCCCGTCCATTTTCACCGCCCTAAATCTTGACTGGTAAGCTGTTACGCACTTTTTAAAGGATAGCTGCTTCTGAGCTCACCTTCCAGTTGTCTTTGACCTAGGACCAATTTCAGTGTTGACACTGAGCCTACATTGAGGGACATTAACCACGGTCTGGGTTGTTTCCCTTACGCATTACAAGCTTACCCCGTAATGCGGACTTCCAACCATCTAGGATGTTGGGGAGTTTGGAGTTTGACAGGGGGGTGAGCAGTTTCCCGCCCAGCTCCCCCAATCAGTGCTCTACCTCACCAACTATCTCCGGTTAGGTCATGCTGCGACATGTTTAGGGAGGAACCAGCTGATGCCGGGTTCGATTAATCTTTCACTCCTATACGCAGGTCACACGAATGATTTGCATATCAATACCGCTTGCGGTCCTCCACGCAACTTTCGTCACGCTTCAACCTGCCCACGCATAGATCACCCGGCTTCGGGTCTTATCCTGCTGACTCCGCGCACTTTTAATACGCCGTCCCATGCATTGCTGCTACGGACTTGTTGGTTTCCCTATGGCTCCCCTTTTGGGTTAACCTTCGCCAACAGAATAAACTCTCTGGCCCGTTCTTCAAAACGTACGTTGCGACATCGGCAATCTTGCCCGTACTACCGCCTCGCGACGGGTTCCTTCACAAGAAAGATCCTTTCATGCCGCAACTCGCGATCACCCACCAATTTCAGGCACTTTTAACCACCTTTTCAGGGTTACTTTTCAGCTTTCGCTCACGCTACTATTTCGCTATCGGTTTCAAGTTGTATTTAGCTTTGGGGGTTGATGACCCCCGACTTCCCGCGAGAATTCCAACCCGCGGTACTCAAGACACCACCTGACACTGTCTGCTTACGCGTACGGGACTATCACCCTCTGTAGTGTGCCATTCCAGGCAACTTCCGCTTCACATCCAGTGCCGTAACGGTGGGCTTATAACACCACATCTCCCTTGCGGGATTCGGTTTGAGCTCTGTCGTGTTCGATCGCCTCTACTAACGACATCTCGGTTGATTTCTTTTCCTGCCCCTACTAAGATGTTTCAATTCGGGGCGTTCCCTATCCTCAACGGATAAACGCCGAAGCGTTAGGATGTCCTATTAGGGTATCTCCGGATCATAGATTCCTTGCGTCTACCCGGAGCTTATCGCAGCTTGGCGCGCCCTTCATCGGCACTTGAACCGAGCCATTCACTGGTGGGTTTAAACTATTGCTCCGCTAAACCCATTTAACGTCCTGAGTGCAAACCTTTACACGGCCTCCTAGAGTCATTGGTTTGACTCTCAGCCCTTCCCTCGTGATTCACATCTCGAGGTGCATCTAAACGGCCCCAAGGGATTCGAACCCTTTTCCTTTGCCCCCAATAAGGCGAAAGAACCATTTTCTCTTGTCGACACCGGCAATTTTGCAGTTTGTTTAGTAACCGCGTACCCGAAATAAAATTCGTTAGGAGGTGATCCAGCCGCAGATTCCCCTACGGCTACCTTGTTACGACTTAACCCCCCTTGCAAAACCTAGATTCAACCGCCGCAGAAAACGACGGCTTCATCAAGACCTCACTCGGGTGGTTTGACGGGCGGTGTGTGCAAGGAGCAGGGACATATTCACCGTGCTATTTTGAAACACGATTACTACGGATTCCAGCTTCATGTGGGCGAGTTACAGCCCACAATCCGAACTAAGGATGGGTTTAGGAGATTGCCTTCACCTTTCGGTGTCGATACCCATTGTCCCACCCATTGTAGCCCGCGTGTAGCCCGGACAATTCGGGGCATGCTGACCTACCGTTGCCCATTCCTTCCTCCTCTTTAGCAGAGGCGGTCCCAACAGTGTCCCCACCATCCCGGAGGACGAGCTGGCAACTGTTGGCGTGGGTCTCGCTCGTTGCCTGACTTAACAGGATGCTTCACAGTACGAACTGACGACGGCCATGCACCTCCTCTCAGCTAGTCAAGTAGAGTCTTCAGCCCGACTATCATCCAGCTGTCTTGTCCGGTGAGTTTCCCGGCGTTGAGTCCGATTAAACCGCAGGCTCCACCCGTTGTGGTGCTCCCCCGCCAATTCCTTTAAGTTTCAGCCTTGCGACCGTACTTCCCAGGCGGCACGTTTCACGATTTCTCTTCGGCACCTCGATGACTCGTGGTCATCGATACACCTAACGCGCATCGTTTACAGCTGGGACTACCCGGGTATCTAATCCGGTTTGCTCCCCCAGCTTTCGTTCCTCACTGTCGGAGCCGTTCTGGTGAGGCGCCTTCGCCACAGGTGGTCCCCCAAGGATTACAGGATTTCACTCCTACCCCTGGAGTACCCCTCACCTCTCCCGGTCCCTAGTCTGCCAGTATCCCTGAGACGCCTTCCGGTTAAGCCGGAAGATTTCCCCAGAGACTTAACAGACCAGCTACGAACGCTTTAAGCCCAGTAATAGTGGCCACCACTCGAGCCGCCGGTATTACCGCGGCGGCTGGCACCGGTCTTGCCCGGCCCTTTCTCAACCTGTTATTTAAACAGATTAACAGCCCGATTTTACGGGCACTCGGAGTTCCCTTATCACGATTTCTCGCATTGTAAAGTTTTCGCGCCTGCTGCGCCCCGTAGGGCCTGGATTCGTGTCTCAGAATCCATCTCCGGGCTCTTGCTCCCACAACCCGTACCGATTACAGGCTTGTTGGGCCGTTACCCCAACAACAACCTAATCGGCCGCAGACCCATCCTAAGGCGGCGGACCTTTCAACTACAGAGCATTCCAGCATCCATAATCTATGGGGTATTATCCCCAGTTTCCCGGGGTTATCCCCCTCCTTAGGGTAGGTTGTCCACGTGTTACTGAGCAGTATGCCGAGGTCTTACACCTCTCGACTCGCATGGCTTAATCGAACTCCGATAGCAGTGGCCTCTGGCAGGATCAACCAGAATTCTAATTGTACATTGTACGCACACGTTATCTGAACTTCTTTCGAGGAATTAGCGGTTACTAAACAAATTTCCGCATTGCCAGTATCAACGTCAGAACCAACTCCGGTCAAGCCGGGTCTTGTTGGATCTCCATCAAAGAAGATTTTTATTAGAATTTTCGTCGTGATTTTTAATTTAATCACGGGCTAATAACATAGGCTCCAGTATTATTTATACCTTGTTGCCTGCATTACTTTGCCTCGGAACCGACACCCCCAAAGAAGAGATTTCGTCGGTTCGTCATCAGATTTTGTGGATCTACATATTCTCCAGCCTGACACTTAAACGTTACCCATGAGGAAAGGCCTCATTTTATCCCTTGATCTATTGCAGGGAAAATATACACAAACCGGATAGTACAGAAATGGCTCCCGAACTTTTTTTGCTGGAATTTTACGGGGATTTTGATAGTTACCGGGAATTTTTCCGAACGGGATATCCAGCTCAATCAACGTTTCCGGAAATGGCAGATTTGCAGGCAAAATGCTGAGAGCGCGGTACGGAAAGGTTGGAGTTACGCTATGTCAATGGAATCATGATTGCATTATTCATTTTTAGTGAAGCATAGTATTGCAAAATAGTGCAAAATAGTGCAAAATAGTGCAAAAAATCCATGAGTATATCTAATTAGAAGGATTATGATCTGTTGATCGTCTATGTTTAGAGATAATGCCGTCGAACAAATTACTACAACTTATGAAATTTTCCTTCAAAAAAAGCGATTGCAAACTGATGTTAAAGGTCTTCAGATTTCCCTTCGACCAGATAATTCTTTATTGATTTATCATAAAAAACTCCCGAATGGCCTATTAATTATTTGTAGAGTGCCACAATTAATGTCCGTTTTGTTGACAGAGTTTTTGTCCGCTTTTGATAAGTTTACGGTCTTGGTTGAAATTGATTTCGTTGTGATAGACTGAAGCCGGAGTCATCCAATCCAGGATCTCCTGCTTGCGCCAGTTGTTGTACTGGTGGTCAAAGTTCCAGAGTTCTCTTCTGAAATGGCTGAGTGAACGGAACTCTTTGAGTGCGATGAGTTCTTGGTAGAGAGTCTTGTGATAGCGTTCGATCTTACCACGGCCACGTGGATTGTATGGCCGACCGAAGATCAGTTTGATACCGAGTTTCTGAGCTTCCGCTTTGAACACTTTTGCGACAAATTGTTTTCCATTATCGAGATAGATTTCACGAGGAATTCGTCCGGTGCGGAGTGCCCAGCGGAGAGCATTGATCGCTGAGACTGCATCTTTGTGAAGATAGACCTTGCTCTTCACCCGATAACGTGAGCAGTCATCAGTAAAACCGGTGACATAAACCTTGCCAACTCCCCGGATACGAAACTGAAAAGTATCGCCCTGCCACATGCTGTCAACGTGTCGACGTTGAAATCGCTTCCCGGCTGGTTGGGGTTTAGCTTTAACACGAATGAGAAGGCCGTGTCGTTTGAGGATTCGATGAACGGTTCGCCAGGAACATGGGAGATTGAACTGGTGCTTAATACGACGGGCACCCCATGCCGGATATTTCTCTTTGAGTCGGATAATTCGGCGTTCCAACGCCAGGGATATTGCATGAGGAGATTGTTTCGGCCCGGTCTTTTTTGGCCGTAATCCGTTCTCTTGGTCATGACTGTGAGCCTTTGCCCATCGTCTCACCGTCCTTTCGGAGATGTTATACGTCTCTCCGATCTCCTTTGCACTTCGTATCCCTTCTTCATAGAATACGACTGCCTTGGTCCGGATTTCCATTGTCGCTTTCACCCGCAAGCACCAGTCCGGTGCTCTTGAAAGCGGACATAAATACTGTCACTATATTAGGACAGAAACTCTGGCACTCTACAATTATTTTAAATGAATTTGGCGTCTGGGAAATCAAACATATTGTAATTAATGAAGGAAATATAATTCAGGAAGAAGTAGGATCGTATTCAACAGAAAATACTGATACCGTTCTTCGGGCTATCAACCATTGGATTTTATATTATCGTCATGCCTTTGGTTTACAAAAAAATTCTTGATTTTTATATGTGATTTTTATATGTATTTACATGTAACATCCTTCTTTTCGCGGATCCATCCCATGAGACGATCATTATCCGGTGACATATCGGTATCGGCTTATTATTTGTTAATCCGATATTCACGGACAAGGTATTGAATGTATTGTAAGCCGGGATTCCATGACAAATACGTCAGGTGGACAGACCCCGCGCATGTCATAATAAAAATGCAACCGGTGTCTTCGGCTGCATGATGAAAAAATCAGGCGCTTTCCTACAGAGTTTCATCCGCTGAATCGCCAGCCGGGCACACCTGCACGAAAATGTCCCCAAAAAACTCCTCCTGCCGCAGGATGCACCGCCCGTCAAGCGCGAGGAAGAGGAGCGGGATGTATACCGCTGGCATGTCCCAGCCCAGTTCCCGGCAGATCGCGGCAAGGGTCATCTCGTTCTGTGCGCTTGTCGCACTCAGGCACTCTTCGAGCACCTTACCCGCCGAGTCCTGGTATCCTTCATCGTGTGCGATATTCACAACGTCGTCAGCATCGGGCAGGAACGAATCGTCAGGAGTGAGCCTCCGTCGCCTGCGCTCTGCTTTCTCGATATTTTTCAGTTCAATGATCAGCTCGAAAAGCGTGACCGGGCTCTTTCTCATATTCTTCCGGTCGAGACGGCGCTGGATCTCCCGTTCGAGCCGTTCCATCGGTCCCAGCCTGCCATCGTAGTCAGCTTCGGCATCGAGCGCAAGATCAAAATCTTCTCCCAGAAATTCATCCTCATCCGTGGATGCCTCTCCTTCCGCGGAGAGCAAATCGAGGTGCTCCGATTTCATGCGCAGGAGCGTCGCGGCAAAAAAGAGTGTCCGCCCGGAGACCTGAAGGTTGAGCTCGCGGCGGCGTTCCAGCTCCTGCAGGAACCGGTCAGTCACTTCGATGATGTCGATGTTCCAGGGATCGATCTCGCCGCGCTCGGACAGCCCGACAAGGATCTCCACCGGGTCCTCGACCAGATTTGTCTGGACGCCGGTATCCGGTGGTTGCTCTTGCACCACAGATGGAGTTTCACCTGTTCCTTTTTGTTGCACCCCATTCTGTACTGTATTACTTGGGACAGCAACAGGACTCGTCTCCTGAGATACAAAAGAGGGGTCGGATTTTTTTTTCTCGTCCCGTATTTCAGGAGTCTCAGCCATGTGCTTTTACTCCGGTAACAAGGGTGCTTTTATCCGGGCGTAACGTCACACCCATGATCCGCTCCGCTTCATCGATCATCGGTTTTCGCAAGGATACGATAACAAACTGGGACGTAGGGGCAAGTTCTTTGATCATTGCCGCAATGCGCTCCACGTTCGAACCGTCAAGGGACATATCCACTTCATCGAGTGCATAGAGAACGGGGCGGGGATAAAATGCTGGATCGAGAAGATAAACGCTAACGTGGTGAGCGATTTTTCGCACGCCGGAAAGGGAGGAAAGCAGGTGGACCTTCTTGTCCCGGGGCTGGACGGCAAACGTCATGCCGCCGGCAAACGGGTCTTCTTCATTTTCAAGGATGAGGTGCCCGCTCCCGCTCGTCAGCCGGGCAAAGATCTCGCGGAAGTTTGCATCGATTGCCTTAAAAGCGGTCGTGAACGCTTCGTACTTCATCTGCTCGTACTTATCGATCCGTTCGATCAGGTTCGCCCGCTCTGTTGAGAGCGTCTCTTTTCTTCCCGTCCGCTCCTCAACCTGCCGCTCGACCTTCTCGTATTCTTCGATTGCGAGCATATTCACCGCCCCGCACTTCCGGATCTGCCCCTCGGCTTCGGCAATCTTACCCTCGATCTCGGTGAGAGTGAGATCGGTTGTATTCTCACCCACCTGCTGGCGGAGCATATCCACTTCAATCCCGATCGTTCCTGCACGGTCCTCAATCGCCTTCATCTGGATAGAGACGCGCTCCTTATCGGAATCAAACTTCAGGATCCGTGATTCCGAGTCATGAATGCCCTGTGCCACGTCCCCGCGTTTTGTCCGCAGCTCGTCCAGTTCTCCCGAGAATTCTTTCTGTTTCGTTTCCAGCCCGGCAATCTGCACCTTGTGAGCGGCGATCTGCTCGTTTGCAGCTGCCACGCCAAGATCTGCCTGCTGGTTCCGTTCGTCCTGCCGTTTCCGGTCCTCTGCAAGTTCCCCGACCCGGGCAGTAAAGTGCTGCCGCTCGCGGATGGCATCGTTGATGTCCGCGTCCTTGTTGCGAAGGTGCCGTTCCGCCTCATCGATCTCCTTTCGTTTCTTCTCGATCTGGAGCGTGAGCGCCGGGATATTGGTATCGTCAAGGCGCTTTTTTAACTCTTCAATCCGGGCGTTGATCCCGTTGATCTCTTCTGTTGTCCGGTCGAGTTCTCCTTCGAGTGCGGAAAGTTCGGCAGCCCCGTTTCCGGTCTCCTCCTTTTCACGGGCAACCGCTGCCTCGATCGTCTGCTTCTCTACCGTGATCGCTTCAAACCGCCGGCTGAACTCCTCGGTGAATACCCCAAGACGGGTAACATCCTGTTCGATCTCGTTTCGTTCTGCCCGCTTGGCATCGACCTCTTCCGTTACGCGTTTCACTCCCGCTTCAAGCGTCGCCGCTCCGCCGGAAAGTTCTGACAGATGTGCCCGGATGCGCACAATCTCGTCATCGACCGCGGCACCGAACCCCCGGATCGCTTTCTTTGCCGATCCACCGGTCATCGCACCGCTCCGTTCGAGGAATTCCCCTTCAAGGGTTACCATCCGGTACTTCCCGATCAGACGACGGGCCCGCTCAAGGGTATCCACCACCACAGTGGCGCCAAGTGCAACGGCAAACGCCCGGTCGTATTTCGGGTCATATTCGAGCAGGTTCACCGCATAATCGATGATCCCGGGTTCCTTTATTGGGGGAAGTGCAGGGGGTTTGAGTTTGTTTATGGGCAGGAACGTCACGCGCCCGAGCCGTTCTTCTTTTAAGTACCGTATCGCATCAGCCGCGATCTGGTCAGTGTCGCAGACAACGAAATGCAGCTTGTTCCCCGCTGCCACATTGAGGGCAGTTCCATACTCTTTGGGCGCCTTGCCCAGCTCTGCAATCGTGCCGTGGACCCCATCCATCGCCATAACCGCTTCAATCGCCCTGCCACCGGATTCTCCCCGCGCCTGCTGGGCGGCTTCCAGCCGAATCGCGTCTCTGCTCTTGTATCCCGGATCTCGGTGCGGAGCCGCGTCAAGCGAGGAGCGCTGGGCAAAGAGCGTTCCCTCAAGTTCGGAAAGTACACGGTCGAGCGCTTTTTTTTCAGCAACGCGATCGGTCGCACTCTTCTCGTTGCCGGACATCTGCGCCTGCTTTTCTGCATACTCCGCATCAAGCTGCGCGAGCAGCCCGGTCAGCCGTTCGAGTTCTGTGGTGCGCATACGGCTTTTTTCGATCAGCATATCATGCCTGCGTGGAGGATCTCTGACCGCTGCCCTTTCTTCTCTTCTGCCTCTTTAAGGAGAGCAAAAAGCGTGTTTTTGGCAGTCTCGGTGCCTTCGGAATGCGCCCGTATCTCGGTCTCGATCTTTTCGAGCTGCGCCTTTGCAGTGGCAACTTCCATCGCGATGTTCGTCCGGTCGATGGTGAGCGTGCGAACCTGATCAGTAAGCTCCAGCACCCTCGCTTCTGCCCTTTTCGTATCCATATAGACACGGTTGATCGCATCGAGGTTCGCTTCCTTGTCCTTTTTAAGCCGCCCGATGGTCTGTTCCGCGAGCTTGATCCCGCTCTTTGCCTCTTCCAGTTCGGCGATCAGTTTCAGGTAGTCAGACCCGCTCTTCCTGTTTACTTCGTCATCGATGTCTTTTAAGTCAGCCAAAAGATACGCGAGTTCATTTTCCTCAAGGCTCCGGTCAGCATCGATACGGGAAATCTGGATCTGGTGGTCTTCAGTTGACCGGAGAAGTGTCGCAAGCTCCTTTTCCCGGTCATGCAGCTGCGCCGCACGCACGGCAATTTCTGGTAAAAGGAGAGTTCTTTTTGCCATTTCTGGTATTCGAGCGCATGTGCCCGCTCCTTTTTCAGCTCGTGTGCACGTTTTTTGCGAGTTCAACGAGCAGGAGTTCCTCGCGTTCGATCCGCAAACGAACCACGTCAAGTTCAGCGAGAGCCTGTTGCTTTTTCGCGTCAAACTCGGACACCCCGGCGATCTCGTCGATAATCTTACGGCGCTCGAAATCGCTCATCTCCATAATCCGGGTGACATCCCCCTGCATCACAACGTTATACCCGTGCGGTATGATCCCCCGTTTAGAGAGGTGATCGATGATGTCACTTTGCTTGCAGAGCCGTTCGTTTAAGTAATTATAACTGTAATACCCGTTCGCTGTCCGCTTGATACGCCGCCGGATCTTTGTCCCGTCAGAAAATTCCAGCGCGACCTCGGCGGTGTTTCTCCCGGAATCGTGGTTGATAAAATCAGTGAGTTTCTCTGCACGAAGATTGCGGGAGAGCTCGACAGTGCCAGGCACAAAGAGGATGGAATCGATGATGTTACTCTTCCCGGACCCATTGGGTCCTGAAATGACGGTGAACCCCTCTAAAAACGGAATTTTTGTCTTTTTGGAAAAAGACTTGAAATTATCGATCTCCAGCTCTGTGATGTGCAAAGATCCGGCTCCTTACTTCTTCGCAGGATCTTTCTTCGGTTCATCAGCAGCATAGATGAGATCGCTCTGCTTTGCCTTTGCAGATGATCCTTTCTTATCGCGCCCATAACCCGCACGTGCAACGATGTAGTTCGTGTCTCCCCGCCGGGGGTTCGAGTTTCATCGTCCCATCGGTCTGCATGATCATGTCCATCGCCGGTTCCGCTGGTGCTTCCGGTTCGGCTTCTGCCTGCCGGGTGGATTTGGATCGCATCACAACCGTGCTCCCTGATCCGGATGGAGCGCTGCCGGCTCCGGCAGACTGGGCCCCCTGCACAACCGGCTGCACCTTTTTAAGTTCCTGCCGGCTGCGCTCATCCGTCTGCTTGGCCATCTTCATCACAATGGACTTAAGATCAAGGAGCTCCTGTGTAAGTCCTTTCACGAGTGCTTCCATCTCTCTTAACTTCTTTTCCAGCGCTGCAACCCGGTCTTCGCTTGCAGCACCGCTGACTGAACTTTCCATCATTGTAATCTCTTTCTCCTGTATACTGCTTCAAACTTTAAGGTACCTGATTCTATATCCTGTTCGCACCTTTTCGTACTCTTATACGTAAAGGTGCGGTGCTCTCCTTATAATAATAGTAGTGATCGCCTGATAAGGAAAAAAGGTTTGTGCTCTTTTTTGGGTAAAACGGAATTTTTTCCAGACAGTAAAAACCGGGCACTAATTTTTATGCGCTTTTTTGGGAAAATTCCCATATCAGGAATGAACCGGGGCTCACAAAACCGGCGATATCCTGTGGGTAAGAAAAGGTATTACCTGATCGGAACGAACGCTTTTGCATATGTCGTATCTTTCCCAAACTGATCCAGAAATAGCAGATATCATTGAGAAGGAACGGCTCCGCCAGACAAACGGGCTCGAACTTATTGCATCCGAGAACGTTGTCAGCCGTGCGGTGCTTGAGGCGATGGGGTCGATCATGACCAACAAATACGCTGAAGGCTATCCCGGCAAGCGCTATTATGGCGGTTGCGAGTTCCATGATATGGCGGAGAACCTTGCCCGTGACCGGCTCAAAAAATTGTTCGGAGCCGAACACGCGAATGTCCAGCCCCACTCCGGCACCCAGGCAAACATGGCGGTTTATTTTGCGTACATGAAACTGGGAGAGAAGATCCTCTCCATGAAGCTTAACCAGGGCGGTCACCTCTCACACGGTTCACCGGTCAGCTTCACCGGGAAATTTTACCAGGTCGCCCAGTACGGTGTTGATCCGAAGACCGAGGTGCTGGACTACGGGGTAGTCGAGCAGATGGCAAAACAGGAAAAACCGCAGATCATCGTCTGTGGTGCGTCTGCATACCCCCGTACGATTGATTTTAAAGCGTTCCAGGAGATCGCTGATGGTGTCGGAGCATACTGTATGGCAGATATCGCCCACATTGCCGGGCTCTGCGCCACCGGCGTCCACCCGAACTCTGTCGGTGTCGTGAATTTCACCACAACGACTACCCACAAGACGCTCCGGGGACCCCGTGGCGGGGCGATCATGTGCAACAATGAGTATGCCCAGTTAATTGACAAAGCAGTCTTCCCGGGTATGCAGGGCGGCCCGCTCATGCACACGATCACGGCAAAGGCGGTCTGTTTTGAAGAGGCGCTCAAGCCTTCATTCAAAGAATATAACAAGCAGATCGTGAAGAACGCACAGGTGCTTGCCGAGACCCTGATGAACAACGGGCTCCGGCTGGTATCGGGCGGCACAGACAATCACCTGATGCTCATCGATCTTACCGATCAGCACCTCACCGGGCTTGAGGCTGAGGTTGCGCTCGGGAAAGCCGCAATCACTGTCAACAAGAACACGATCCCGAACGAAACAAAGAGCCCGTTTGTGACGAGCGGTCTCCGTGTCGGCACACCGGCAGTCACCTCCCGTGGCATGAAAGAGGCGGAGATGCGCCGGGTAGGTACCTGGATTGCCACCGTGATCAAGGATATCAGGAGCGATGCAATGATCGCCCGCGTGAAAAAGGAAGTCACGGAAATGTCGGGCAAATTCCCGATCTATCCCTCGTGATTTTGAACGGATACCCTATGGGCATACTTCTGGACGGAAAAAAAGCATCGGAAAAGCGGCTCAGCCACCTCAAAGAGGAGATCGCTGCCTCCGGGCTCCACCCTTGCCTTGCCACAGTGATCGTGGGAGGTGACCCCGCATCACAGATGTACGTGCGGATGAAGCACCGTGCCTGTGAGCGCGTTGGCATTGATTCTGTAGGGATCGAACTCGCTGCGGATGCATCCACCGAAGATGTGCTCGCATCAATTGCCCGGCTCAACAACGATGCAGGTACGAACGGGATTCTTGTCCAGCTCCCGCTCCCGAAACAGGTGGACACGGCACGGATCATCGCATCGGTTAACACCGGTAAGGATGTAGACGGTTTTCACCCTGAAAACCTCGGGCTCCTCTTTTCCGGGAAACCCCGGTTCTCGCCCTGCACCCCCCAAGGGATCATGACGCTCCTTCACGAATATAACGTTACCATTGCAGGTGCCCGTGCCGTTGTTGCCGGGAGGAGTATTGATGTCGGGCGCCCGATGGCAGCACTCCTGACAAACGCCGATGCGACGGTGACGATCTGCCACAGCAGGACGCGGGATCTTCCCGCGGAACTAAAACGGGCAGACATCCTTGTCTCTGCGGTGGGTAAAGCACATTTTATCACCGCAGACATGGTAAAACCCGGCGCTGTGGTGATTGATGTGGGTATCAACCAGCTGAACGGGAAACTCGTGGGCGATGTTGCCTTTGACGCGGTAAAAGAGATCGCATCAGCCATCACCCTGTGCCCGGTGGCGTTGGTCCGATGACTATCGCAGCGCTCATGGAGAACACGTTCAAGGCGGCGAAGTTGCAGTTATGCAAACCTGTGTGATAAACAAGATCTCCATTGGGGGGAGGCTCCTGTCCGGCTGATGGGCGTGATCAATTGCAGCCCGGAGTCATTTTACCCGAACTCTTACTTCCCGACGAATGAAGTTCATAAAAAAGCAGTCGAGATGGTGGAGCAGGGTGCGGATATAATCGATCTTGGCGCCCGGAGCACCGCGCCGAATACCCAGGCGATTAGCGGAAAGACAGAAGCCGAACGGATTGATGCGGCGCTCTCCGAGCTGGACGGCAGCGACATTACGGTATCTATCGATACAATGCATCCCGGGGTGCTCGATGTCTGCCTGAAACATGAGATCCATGCAATCAACGATATTTCCGGGTTTTTATCACCGGTGTATGCCCAAAAAGTCGCCGCATCAGGCTCCCCGCAATCCTGATGGCATCCAACAGGCAACCGGGGGATGCTGTCGGAGTTGAAGCGACGATACAGGCTCTTCATCTTGTCGTGCAGCGGTGCGAGGCATCCGGCATCAAAGACTATGTTCTCGATCCAGGTATTGGGATCTGGACGCCGCTCAGGTCGGTCGAGGATGACTGGCAACTCTGCCAGCAGTTTGAAGTATTCCGGCAATTTGACCGGCCGCTGCTCGCTGCGATCTCGCGGAAGACGTTCATCGGGGATCTGCTCGGCAAGGAGTCGTACGATCGCCTTTCCGGCAGCCTTGCGGTCACGATGGCACTCCTCGCAAAAGGCGCCTCGGTAGTCCGTACGCATGACGTTGCAGAGACCCGTGATGTAATCCGGGTGTACGACCGTTTAAGGAAGGGGCAATGAACAGCTCCTTTACCGTCATTGGGTTATCCACCGCATCATCAGGCCGAAAGATTCCATTGCAGATCGCGTGATTGAAGCAGCCAACAAAGTTTGCGGGGGTTTTACCGATGGCGACATCCTCATCCTTGCCGAAACAGCGGTTGCTACTGCGGAAGGAAACGTGATCGCACTTGCATCGGTCACGCCCTCACCCCGTGCGCAGGAATTAGCCGCACAGTACCGCATGGACCCCAGTACAGTCGAGATCGTGCTAGCGGAGAGCGACTCTGTGGTCGGGGGTATCCCGGGCTTTCTGTTGTGCATGAAAGCAGGTACACTTCTCCCGAATGCCGGTGTCGATGCATCCAACGCTCCCCCGGGGTGCGTCACGCCACTCCCTGCAAATCCCGATGCCAGTGCGAGTGCGATAAAGGCATCGATTGAGCGCGAGTGCAATGCGAGAGTTGGTGTCATCATCGCCGACAGCCGCACGCACGCGATGCGTCTCGGGTGCAGCGGCGTTGCGATTGGCTGTGCCGGCATACCATCGGTCATCGATGACCGTGGGAGAAGCGATCTCTTCGGGAGGAAACTGGAAGTGACAAAACGGGCGGTGGCGGATAATATCGCGTCCGCTGCCGAACTCGTGATGGGGGAGGCGGATGAGTGTACGCCTGCGGCAATTATCCGGGGGCTTGGCTCCCGATCGGGGATCAAACAGGTGTCGAGTCCATTGACGCCGACGAATGTTTGTTTATGGGTGTATTGCGAAACAGAGAAGGAACGCTTCCATAATATTCCGGTTCTCACCGTCTCCGGTGCCCGCTCTTCTGCTGCTTCTTTTTTTCCGATGCTTTTTGTGTCTCCTTCTGGATCTGCTCGCTCTCCAGTTCCCCGATAATGTCCAGCGGGTCTTCCATCTTCCCGGTCAGGCAGATGATCTCAAGCAGGCGCTCGATACCGATGAAATGCTCAGACATCACCCGTGCGAGCGGTGAGAGTTCAAGTCGGGTTCCCTTCTTCTGCACGAGCCGGTGAGCGATGAGATCCGGGAGCACCGGCTCCACAGTGCCGACCATCATGGACGTGATCCGGGCAAGGTCTGCCTCTTCGCCGTTGCAGGCAACCGCATTTGCCACGTACTCTTCCGAGCTCTGCTCGATGTCATGTTCAGGTGCAACTTCTTCCATCACGCCTTTTAACAGACGGATCGCAACCTCTTCTTCCGTGAACGGGTTTTCCCGCGAATAACTGCCGCCGGGCTCCGCAAGAAGCACCACCTTACCGAGATCGTGAAAGTCCGGTCTTCCCGCCCTTCCAGCCATCTGGTTGAACTCCTGCACGGACAACCAGTCCCTGCCCATCGCAAGTGCGTCAAAGATAACCTGAGATGCGGGGAAATCAACACCTGCACCGAGTGCCGCTGTCGTGACCACCGCCATCAGTTTTCCCTGCGAGAATCGGGTCTCCACGTCTCGCCGCTCCTGTGAGGTAAGGCCGGCATGGTATGCTGCTGCCCGCATCCCGAGCGCATCAGCAATCGTGTGGCAGCGAGCCCGGGCGTTCGTGAAGATGATCGTCTGGCCCCGGAAACCCTTCGACGATGTCCGCTTGTAATCTTCGGTCGTCAGCTGTTTGATCGTCGGGATCTTCTGTTTGCGCTCCATAAAGAGGAGATACCGTTCGAGCGCCACCGGGCGATCATCGTACCGCACCAGCTGGCAGTTCAGTTTTTTCGCGAGCGTCTTTGGCGATCCGATCGTCGCAGACAGGTACAGGAACTGCGCCTGTGGGCACAGGTACTTGAGCCGGGCGACGAGTCCGTCCAGCCGGTGTCCCCGTTCGGGATCCTCCAGCATCTGCACCTCGTCGATTATGACCGTCGCGACGCTCTGCATCCGCTGCCCGCACCGGATCATGTTGTCCACGCCTTCATACGTCCCGACGATGATCGGCGCCTGCGGGTTTCGGTCCCCGATCTTCCGGGTTTCAGGCAGGTTGAGCCGGGAGACCCCGGTCAAAAGGCCGGTCTTTGCAAATTTTGCGTACCGTTCGGTGAACCGCTCGTACTTCTGGTTTGCAAGCGCGACGAGCGGGACTAAAAAGAGCATCCTGCCCCGCCCTTCGAGATAGTTTTTCAGCCCCGCCATCTCACCGATAAACGTCTTCCCGCTTGCTGTTGCGGCAACAACTAGGAGGTCTTTCCCGTGCAGGAGTCCTGCTTCGACTGCAAGCTGTTGTACTGGCATGAGCAGGGATACCCCCCCGGCATCAATAAATGCACGCGGCAGCGGCAGTTCATCGATCTTTGCAGTCGAGAGCACCGGGTGCGCGACGATTGTATCGAAGAGCGCCGACGACATCGACAGTTTTTCCGGTTGCACGAGCGCAAGTACCTTGTCAAGGTTGCGGCATTCGACAAGCAGCGTCTCAAAATGCCGGATCGTGTCCCTCCCGATCCTCCCGAGCGGGGCGAGTTCCCGGCGGAGTTCCCGTATACCGCAGTCAAGACAGATCTTCTCACCCTTGCCAAAGACTACATGGTTGTCATCCGTCAGGAGGGTGTATTTCTCATCTAACAGGCACATACGGCAGGCGTCAACCGGTCCTGACCGTACCTGGAACGCGTGAAGGAACGATTCAAAAAGATGATCCGGCTTCACCATCCGGACATCGCCTTCACGGAGTTGTGCAATCAGGTCTTTTGACGGCGTGGGTTTATACTCTTTTTTTCCGCCCCACCGGAGCCGGTATTTTACCGGGCGCGGTCCTTTTGGGGTATCGGTGAGCTCGACAAACCCGGCACCCCTGACATGACGGTCATCATAAAAGAGGAGTTTGTAGAGATCGCCTTTCTGGGGCTGGACGATGATCTTCATGGGGTGATCAGGTCATGGATCACGTACGCGAGTTCCACGCTCTCCAGCCTCTTTAAAAAGTCCGTGAACTCTTCGTCCACAATCACGATCGCGCAGTCAATCCCGTGGAACGCCGCCTCAATCACGCCCTCCCGGGCGCCAAAGAACATGTCGGGTTTACGTCCCACCTGTTTGAGCGCGATAAACGCCTCGAGCCCGACTGCCGCCACCATGCCCGCCGGGTGAATGACCTCCCGGAGTTTTGTCAGCTGCACCTTGCGGGAACCGCCGTGCTGGATCCGTGGCACCTTGCAGACATGGATGACTCCTTCACGGTGCTCGATAATGCCGTTCAGCCGGGAGACCCCTACGTCCTCATCCTTCTTCGCATCGGCAACGACCATGCCCGTCGCTGCCTGCGGTTTTTTGCCCGCGTATAAAAACCCACCCTTCATGTATACCCCGACTTCATCGCCGGAATCTAGGTCTTCTGCCGCAATCGCTGCCCAGACTGATACCTGCTGGATAATGTCACGCCGTATGTGACGGGCATATGATTCGAGCGCCTCTGCATTGGAGAGCACCCACTCGATACCCGCTTTCGTCACTTCGTAATTGCCCCTGCCGATGGCGGAGACCTTCCCTTCATCCACCAGTTCCCGGATATATTCGGAGATTGCCTGAGCGGTCACGCCCATTTTTGCTGCGATCTCCTGCTGGCGGACGGCTGGCTGGTGCTCGGCTATCTCGACAAGAATCTGGAGGCGCGACACCTCACGCTTGCTGCGCAGGATGGAATACAGAGGATCCTTATCGCCCTGTGTCAAGCCGCACCAGTCCCTGCCCCTTCACATCCAGTTGCGGAGTCCGTTTCGCGAGCCCTTTGATGAAGACTGCGCTGACATTCATTTTGCGGGAAAGATCGTTTATTGAACTGTTACCGCTTTTTAGCTCGTCCTCGACCCGCTCCACGGAAGACCGCAGGTTCTCATCGTTCGAGAGCGCGATATAGAGGATATCCGAAAGATCCTGAAGATTGCACTGGAAATTCGCACGGAACTTATTGTAGGTCGCCCGGAATTCCTTTTCCGGTTTTTTGCCCGGCTTTGGCATCCGCCACTGTTCTTCGATAAGGTTACCCTTCTTTAAAACTTCAAGAGCAAGCTCCACGCACCCTTCATCCACCTGAGACTGTAACTCTGTCATGGTCATCCACGACTTGCTCAAGAGTTCATAGACCTTTTTCTTGGCAGGATCGTTGAATGTCATGAGGAGCGGAACAAGTTCTACGGGATCGTTGACAATTCTGATATGGCCCGGCAATGTGAAAACCCTACAATTATATCGCTCTATAAATCAATAAGTTTTTGCGGCACAACCATGCAACATCAAAAGGGCAAAATAACAGTTCGCGGGATCGTGCAGGGGGTCGGGTTCCGCCCTTTTGTGTATGCACGGGCGTGCGAGTATTCGATCGCAGGCTCGGTGAAGAATCTCGGTAGTGAAGTGGAGATCTACGCGCAGGGCAGCCATTTTCCTGAATTTCTCGCGGCGGTCTCCCGTGGTCCGCCGCTCTCCCGGATCGATTCTGTTGTAGTTTCAGAGACCACACGGGAGATCCCCAACGGTTTTGTCATCCTACCGAGCGGCACCGGGTCGTTCACCGGTATGATCCCCCCGGATATCGCGTGCTGCGACGCCTGCATTTCAGACATTTTCCAGAAAGGCGGGCGATACGAAGGTTACTGGGCTACTTCATGCGTGAACTGCGGACCTCGGTATAGTATCATCAGCGAAGTGCCGTATGACCGCGAGCGGACGTCGATGGCAGCATTTCCGATGTGTCCTGCCTGCGAGGGGGAATATGGCGATCCCAAGTCCCGCCGCCACCATGCCCAGACAATCGCATGCCATACGTGCGGCCCGGAACTTCAACTGCTGGATACTTCGGGTAACCGGATTGACTGTCGCGATCCTATCAAAGAGACCGCCAGACTCCTTGATTCAGGAAGGATCATGGCAATCCGTGGCATCGGTGGGTTCCACCTTGCCTGTATCGAAGATGCCGCTCTCGAATTGAAACGGCGGCTGGGTAGAATTGAACAACCCTTCGCGGTGATGGTGCGCCCCGATGAGATCAATCGTATCGTCACGGTTTCCGCGAGAGAGAGGGAGATCCTCGAAAGCCCGGTCCACCCGATCATGGTGCTCCCCAAACGGGACCCGACAGCCCATGCCGCGATCAGCAACCTGCATACGATCGGGTGCATGATCCCTTATACCGGGCTCCATCACCTCCTCTTCCACCACTTACAGCACCCGCTTTTGATCATGACAAGCGCCAACATACCAGGGTACCCGATGATTACCGGGATCGATCATGCGATGGCGAAACTCACCCATGATGTGGACTTTTTCCTGACCCATGACCGGGAGATTGTGAACCGGTGTGACGACTCGGTCATCCGGGACGGGTACATCATCCGGCTCTCCCGCGGGATCGCCCCCAAGCGGACAGCCATCGATCTCGGAACGCAGTGCATCCTCGGTGTGGGCCCGGAACTGAACGCGAATGCGACGATCTACAGCAAAGGGTTTGCTGTTACATCCCCGCATGTAGGCAACGTCAGGAACCCGGCAACGCTCGAGTACCTCGAAGAGACCGTGCAAAAACTCCAGCGGTTGCTCGGAGCAAAGTTTGACATTATCGCGCACGACCTCCACCCGCAGTTCCTCTCTACCCGGTTTGCCCGGGAGATCGCGTCCGAACAAGGCCTTACACTGGTACCGGTTCAGCACCACCGGGCGCATATTGCGGCAACGACAACCGACCCGTGTGTCGGGATTGCAATCGACGGGGTGGGATATGGTGACGATGGCACAGTCTGGGGCGGGGAAGTCTTCTCCGGGCAGGTGCCTGATCTCACCCGCGTTGCCCATCTCGAGCCGGTGGCGATGCCGGGCGGCGACCTTGCGACCCGGTTTCCGGAACGGATGCTGTACGGGATCCTGCCGGAAGAGGAATGCCTCACTCTGCTTGCCACACGCGGATGGTCGGATATCGAACTGGGCGTCTTAAAAAAACAGGTCGCAACCGGTTTCAACGTGACCATGACCAGCAGCACCGGGCGTATGCTTGATGCGGCCTCTGCTCTTCTCGGCTTCTGCCGGGAGCGCACCTATGATGGCGAACCGGCAATGAAACTCGAATCCGCAGCCGTTGGCGGGCGCATCGAACTATGGGAACTGGCATTCGATACGAACGCGGGATGTGAGACGCTCTCCACGAAAGCGCTCATGACGACCGCGTTCCACCGGTTTGCCGGGGCACATCCTGATGACCGGCAGGCAGTCCGGGACATCGCCGCGTCGTTCCAGTACAACCTTGCCCGGGGGATCGCTGCACTCGCCGTCCACGCAGCGAACCGTGACGGGATGCCACGAATTGCACTAAGCGGGGGTGTTGCGATCAATCGCGCGATCCGGGAGACGATACGCTCGGAGATTGAAGCCGCAGGTCTCGATTGTGTCACAAACGCTGAATACCCCCCCGGAGACGGCTGTGTCTCGTTCGGGCAGTGCGTGTATGCAGGGATGAAAAGCAGGCAGGGATGAGCGGGCGGGAATCTTTTCATGACCCACTTTACGATCACTGAAGCCTCACAGATCCCGCTCATCGGCTCGCTCTACTTCGGGATCATCGACCGGGGCACGAACCTGTTGCAGGTGCGCCCGAGCTGCGGATGTAACCTGAACTGCCCCTTCTGCTCGGTGGATGCAGGACCGTATTCCAAAACGAGAGCAACAAGTTACGATGTGGAGATGGAGTATCTCCTCTCCGCAGTGCAGGAGATTGCACCGTTCAAGGGTGCAGGGGTCGAGTGCCACATCGATTCACCGGGCGAACCGTTGATGTATCGCCAGCTTCCGGAACTTGTGGCAGCGTTAAAAGAGATCGCAGAGGTGAGCACGGTCTCGCTCCAGACAAACGGGACGCTTCTTGATGAGAACAAGATCGCCGCGCTCGAAACAGCTGGGCTTGACCGAATCAACCTCTCCCTTCACGCGCTCGATCCTGATCTCGCACAACAACTTGCAGGAGTTGACTGGTTCGATATCGATCAGGTCACCGGTGCAGCAAAAGCCGTTGCGAAGAGTACGATCGATCTCCTCATTGCACCGGTGTATATCCCCGGGATTAATGATGCAGAGATCCCGAAACTGATCCGGTTTGCGCAGGAAATCGGCGCAGGGAAACGCTTCCCCCCGCTCGGCATCCAGAAGTTCGAGCACTACAAGTACGGCAGGACGCCGAAAGGAGTGAAAGTCCAGAGCTGGTGGCAGTTCTTCAACAGGAGTATCAGACCGTGGGAGAAGGAGTATGGTCTGCACCTCCAGCTGGACGCAGAAAAAGACTTTGGCATGGTGAGACGCCAATCACTCCCCCGGGTCTTCACCAAAGGTGAGAAAACAACCGTCGAGATCCGGGCGCCGGGCTGGCTGAACGGCGAACAGTTGGGTGTCGCACGGAACCGGGTCGTATCCATCTTCTCCTGCTCTAAAACGTCGGGCCAGATCAGGGTGAAGATCGTGGCAACGAAAAACAACATCTATGTCGGTGTGCCGGTGTGAGGCTATTCCCAGATCCGAAAAAACCGAAGTCCCCTGCTATATGCCGCTCATCCTCAAGCGACAGAACCGCAGTTCGCGGGAAGCACTACAAAACAGAACAGATGAACGATTTGTGAATAAGAAGAGAAAAGAGATTTAGCCGAACAGGGCACCGAGCCCTGCCATACCGCTCTCTTCGTCTTCCTTCTTGTGCTCTTCCTTTGGCTCTTCCTTTGCTGCGGGTGCTGCATGCCCTGCTGCTGCGGGTGCTGCTGCAACTGCGACCGGTGCTGCGGCTGCCTTCGAGATTGCTTCCTCGATGTTCACGCCATCGAGTGCGGCAATCAGTGCCTTTACACGGGACTCATCAACGGCTACACCTGCGGCAGTAAGGACTGCCTTGACTCCATTCTCATCGACCTTCTTGCCTGCCTTGTGCAGGAGAAGTGCTGCATAGATATACTCCATCTTCATTCACCTCAAATATTCAATAATTATTTTACCAGGCTCTTGACTGCCTGGCTTTCCCTGTACGCTTTACCAATAATCGCATCAACGACATCTTTCTCGTAGATCGCTGCTTCAACCGCAAGACCGCGTGCTTCCCTGACTGCCTTTGTAAGGATCGGCACCATGGTCTCACGGATTGGGATCGCTGCGTTCACCGACAAGTTGAACGCCTGCTGACCTGCGAGATGGATCTGTGCGAGAAGCTTCGTCTCGTCAACCGAAAGCACTGCCGGCTCGTAGATGTTGCCATCGTGGAACGCCACCTGCAGGGCAAGCCCAACGTCCATTGGCTTGATGTCCAGCTTGATAAGCACGGTCGCGATCTTTGCCGAGATGACCGCACCTTTCTTTACGATCGTCTTCGTCTCACGGATCTTGACCTTGCCCGCTTCAATTGCTGCGGGAATGCCTGCCTGTTGGAGTTCGCCTACGATCGGACCTGGCTTGAAACTGGTCGGACCTTTCTCGACGATGATGTCTTCCGGCGCAGTCTCTCCTGCCTTTGCCGCCATCTTCGTCTTGGTCTTTTCCAGCTGCTTGAAGAGCTTGAACGGGTTGTCGTTTGTGAAGATCATCGCAGAGTGACCGGAGATGTATTTCTTAATCCCCTTCGTCTCCCCGCCAATCTCATCGAGCGCGTGTTTAATCAGGGTGTTTCTCGTCACCTTGATGACCGCGGTGCCCCGGAGGTTCCTGCGGATCTGCTGCACCTGCTGTGCGGGAATGCCGTACATGTCGACAAGCCCGATCAGCGTGTACTGCTTGGCAAACTTCTTGATCTCCGCGACCTCGTCCTTCTTCCATGAGGGCAGGTGGTGTGTATACAACGCCATTATACCAGCCTCACAGCGGGACCCATCGTGGTCTTCACGTAGATCGAACGCACGTTTAAGTGACCCTGTTCGAGGACTGCCTCGATCCTTTTCACGACTGCGTCGATGTTCTCCGCAACCTGCTCCTGCGTCATTGCCGTTGAGCCGACTTTTGTAGAAAAGACTGTTTTGTCTTTCGTGCGGATCTTCACCGAGTTTCGCAGGCGCTCGACAATCGGGCGGATATCCATCTGCTGCGTGATCGGCATCGGCATTCTGCCCCGCGGACCGAGCCGGGGACCGAGATACCTGCCGACCTGTGGCATAACCGCAGTTTCGGCTAAAAAGAAGCGATATTTATCTGCAACTTTCCGTGCCTCACGCGGTGCACCGCCGAGCCGTTCTACCTCTTCAGGGCCGAGAATCAGATCAACCTTGGCATCCTTTGCCTGGGTGACGATGTCTCCTTTTCCGATAACACAGATACCGATCTTTTCACCGGTTCCGTTCGGAAGAAGAATCGTCTCATCGATACGATTTTTCGGCTGCGTCATATCGATATTCTTGAGATTGATGGTAATATCGATGCTCTCAGAGAATTTACGCTCTGGCGCTTTTTCAACCGCCGTTTTCACGGCTTCCAGAATTTTGGCCCTATCAACCATCAGATTCCTCCATAGTTCGCGACCGACCTTTCGATCTCCTATGGTTTTCTCGATTTATTTCACGAGAACACTGTCATATTTGCCTTCATTGACGAGGGCGAAGACATCTTTTGCCTTCTTGCCGTCAACGGTAACTCCCATGCTGACGCACGTGCCGATGACCTCTTTTACTGCGGTCTTCAGTTCGTACGAGAGCATGCTCTCGAGTTTCATGTTGGCAATCCTGACAGCGGCCTCGAATGGTAGGTTACCTACCACTTTGACGTTGGGCTCTGCGGAACCTTTCTCGATACCAGCCTCTTTCTTGATGAGTGCTGTCACCGGGGGGATACCCACAGTGATCGTGAAGTTCTTCTTTGCGTCGACTTCAATCTTGACCGGGACCTGCATCCCATTGAATGAGCCGGTCTTCTTGTTGATCTCGTCAACGACTGCCTTCACGTTGATACCGAGTGGTCCAAGCGATGGTCCCAATGGGGGACCCGCTGTAGCCTTTCCGCCGGGTACTAAAACCTCGACCACTTCTGTCATAGTCTGTGCACCATGCCGTCCCGTAGATGCGGGTTCCAAGCTTGGGTCTGTAACTATTGATGTTAAGGGAAATAAAGGTGATCTCGTACTTAGGGGGGAATCCCCTCATACTCACTAAGATTGACGCTACCACCCCCCAAATCCAGCCCCATTTCGGCCCCCGTTTCCTCTTCCAATCAGTCCGACCGACACTGTTTCGCCAAAAACCGACACTATTGTTTTGCAATTCTTATGATTTGGCCTCCGTTCGGCTAGTAGATGGCCTTATCGTGCCCGGAAAAAACCCGCTTTTAGCACCTTTTGGAAGGAGGATAATCCGGAAAATGACCTGCAGATGCCTCATGGAATACCGCAGAAAAGCACCCAGCAAAAAACCGCACGTATTCGCATCTGGTGGTCGGATCAGGTTGAGCTATGGGCTCACGAACGTTGCAGGAGGTGCCCGGTGGGGCAATCGATTGCGGATTTCACGTCGGATAATTGGATTTTTTAGGTAGCTGGAGATACTTTTAGTGTGTAGGTTAGTGCGTAACGGATTTTCCTAAAAAAATTCCGGAAATTTTTCGAACGCAAAAAAATTTTCTTGATTTGTGAAAAAAATTACCGGTCCGCAAATTTCTCAACGACGCGGACATTGTCGCCGCGGACGGTGATCGGGATCGGCACGACACTCTCGTAGAGTTCGACTGTGATCTCTTCTTTTCCCGAGTCCACGCGCTTGACCACTGCCTTTTCGCCTTTGAACGGACCGGCGATCAGTTCGACAATGGTGCCTTCGTCAATCCCGGCGACAACCGGCTTCGGGATCAGGAAGTGCCCGACTTCGGCAAGAGTTGTCTGCCCTTTTGCGATCGCACGGGCATGGGCGATCATCTCAACCAGCTGCTCGATACGGTTCCGTTGCTCCGGTGTCTCGACAAGAACATAGCCCTTGAGCTCGTTTGGGACGATGATCGAGGATACCTTGACGTCGCTCGCTTTCGTCTCGATTGCTTTCAGGATATTATCGGCAACCGTGCGCTCCTGCTTGGAGGTGGTCTTTATTGCAAAAATCCGGTTATTAAAGACCTCCGGTGCGAGAGGGATTGGCGGCGCCACGGATGCGGGGGGTGTCTGTACTGTCATACTCATCCATCAGTGAGGTACGAAGAGGAAGAGTTCGTAGATAATAAATCCAATCAGCCCAACAAGGAGGACCCCTGCAGCTGCTACGGTCGCAATTTTGGTGAACTCGTCACGCGTGGGTGTGCGCGCAAGTTTTAACACCCGTATATACTTCCGGAAGAGTTCTTCGTGGAAGTTAATCTTGATATCTGGTTTTGAAATTTCCATAAATGCTCACTTGAGAAAATCGATCTCAAACTGTTGCTGTACTTTGGGGGTAATCTTCTCATTACGACCATATATTTGTGGCGACCGTACGCCCGTGACCACAAGGAGCGTCCGCATCTTGTTCTGCATCTCGGGGTCAATCTGCGCTCCCCAGATGATCCGCGCATTCGGGTCCACGCGGTTGTATACTTCCTGCACGACACCTTCCGCTTCTGCCATCGTCATGTCCGGACCGCCGACCACGTTGACCAGCGCTGCGGTGGCGCCGGAGATATCCACATCAAGGAGCGGGGAGCGGATTGCCTTCTTGACCGAGTCCGCAGCCTTGTCCTCGCTGTCACTCTCGCCCATACCGATCATCGCCACGCCGCCGCGTTCCATGACCGTGCGGACATCGGCAAAGTCCAGGTTCACGAGCCCGGGCATCGTGATCAGTTCGGTGATACCCTTGACTGCACGCATGAGTACTTCATCTGCGACCTTGAATGCGGCATAGAGCGGGAGCTTGGGCACGACTTCGAGCAACCGGTCATTCGGCACGACAATGACCGTATCCGCCATATCCCGGAGGCGCTCAAGACCGGCTTCTGCGTTCTCCATGCGGATGGCACCTTCCGCAGCGAACGGCAGGGTGACAACAGCGATGGTAAGCGCGCCCTCCTCCCGGGCTGCCTTTGCTACTACCGGGGCACAACCGGTACCGGTACCGCCACCGAGACCGACCGTGATAAAGACCATGTCGCACCCGGAGACGATCGACCGGATCTCCTGTTCGTTTTCGAGCGCGGCTTCTTCGCCGATCTGCGGGATGGAACCGGCACCAAGACCCCGGGTCCGCTGCCTGCCGATCAGGATCCGCTGGTTTGCATGGGTGCGGATCAGGTGCTGGGCATCAGTATTGATGGCGATAAGCTTCGCCCCGTGGATGCCTTCTTCCATCATGCGGGTGATCGTGTTTGACCCGCTGCCCCCGCAACCGATCACTGCGATCTCGGTCTTGAGCTCGGCCAGGATCTGGTCAAGGTCTTCGTTATTCTGCGGGACAGACGCGGTTTCGTCCCTTGCCTTCGTCAGTGCCTCTTCAACAATCGACCTCATTTAAACTTCTCCAACCCCGGGATATGGACTTTAATTTTGTGAACGGACGCCACCATGTCAGGAGTTATCACCTTACCCTCCTGCTCAATTGCCTGGCCAGATACCAGTTTTTTGTACACAGGTCCCGGCATAATTCCCAGGTCGCGTGCTTTTTTGGGATCGAACCGGACTTTCTGTATGGTGAGGTAATCGTTCTCCGTTGTCGTGATCTCGTTACTACGTATGATTTTTACGCACAAGGTATTTAAAGCATTTATTATTTGGGACAAATGTTTCTCATACGTGACAAAAACGGGAAGAATCCGGTTGTCTCGCGTTGAAATGTGAACTACGGGCAGTTCATCAAGCCCTTTCACCAGCGCTGGTTCATCGGATTTGACCGTTTCCGCGAAGAGCACCGGGTCGATCTTCACCCGTGCCAGAACCCCATCACCTTCCATCGCATGGATAAAACACCGGGCACCACCCGCGGTCTCCTCTGCCATCTTCCGGACAGAACAGTACACATCCCACGGGATATGACCCATCGCCGTGATCTCGCTTTCCGAGAGCCTGAGTACCGGAATGGCATCAAGTATTCCCGTGAGCCGGTCGAGTGCCGGGGGGTTAAGTGCCTTCCGGTCAATATATGCAGCAACCGCCCCGCTCTTTTCGATCATCGACCGGATAATCGGTTCGTCCAGATTCGCAATTTCCCGGGAGTGAGCGATATGCCCGAATGCCCCGCGTGAAGAGAGCGCAATTTCGGTTTCCCGGGCGGCGTAGTGCGTGCCGCCAAAACCAATGAGCGGAACCGCGTGTATGACTGTCGCGCCGAGTACCGCTTCTGCCACTGCCTGCCCGGCAACCGGGTCGTTCCACTCCTTCTCCGTGCTCCCAATCTCGACAAAGAATGAAGGGTGCACAAGATCGGTAGGCCCATGATGCGTGACTTCGTACGAGACCCGGTAGCCCTCAGGGCAGTGCCGGGCAAGCGCCCGGAGTGTTGCCTGCATCATCGCAGGTGCAGCTGGTGCAAGGGTACGCGGCGCTCCCCCAAGTTCCGCACTGCCAAAGTTACCAGTCACGTGAACGGTGAGGACAGGGACCGGGTTTGTGCTCGAATGCCGTGAGAGGAAAATGACAACGTCCGCGTCAATATCTTTATCGACCCGTTCCTCATGAATGAGCCTTCCTGCGACCTCAAAAAATTCATAGGCACGCCCCCGTTGTTGAAATGGTTCCTCCCCGCGAAGGAGGATCTGCTCGATATGGTGACGAATGTTCTGTCCCGCCTTATCTATGCGGGAATTTACGAGAGCGACCTTCATTGTTCGTATATAGGTGGTTCTCACCAATAAGCATCGCTCGTACAGGATTCGTAAACACTATGAAGAAGTAAACCGCACATTGTTACCATGGACGCAGACAAGGTAGCGAAGATATTCAAAGAAGAGGGGATCGAGGAGGAAATCAAGTGCCCACAGGCATTTGCGATGGCAGAGAAACACAAGATATCCAAAAAAGCAATCAGCGATTATTGTAATTCGCACGGAATTAAAATCCGGGGCTGCCAGTTGGGCTGCTTCAAATGAGTCTTTTTTTACACCTTGTTCCGGTATCTGAGGCAATTGCCACGGTACGACGCATCGCCGTGCGGGTGGAAAGAGAAAACATCCCTGTTGCCGATGCGTTCCGACGTGTGCTCGCAGCCGATATCCGGGCGGATGTGAATATACCGGGGTTCACCCGGTCAGTGGTGGACGGGTACGCGGTGCGGGCGGCTGATACTACCGGTGCAGGGGATGCGATCCCGGCTATGCTTGCATCAAAGGGCAGGATCGCAATGGGTGAAACCACGAAAAAACCCATCGGCACAGCCGAGTGCATGTACGTCCCTACGGGGGGTATCCTGCCAGAGGGGGCGGATGCTGTCGTGATGGTAGAGCACACAGAACTGTTCGGGGATCAGGTGCTCGCACGAAAACCGGTGGCGCATGGCGAGAACGTGCTCTTTTACAACGAGGATTTTGCACAGGGTGCAATCGTTCTTGGTGCGGGACGGCGGCTCTCTGCGCAGGATACCGGGGTTCTCGCGGCGGTCGGATGCATGCAGGTGCCGGTCACCCGCATGCCCCGTGTGGGAATCATCTCCACCGGTAACGAACTGGTGCCGGTGAACGAGATCCCCAGAGCCGGGCAGGTACGGGATTCCAATACGTATGTCGTTTCCGCGTATGTCCGCGACCATGGGTGCATACCCGTAGTTTACGGGATCATCCGGGACGACCGAGAGGTGTTCCGTGCAGCACTTGCCCGTGCAGTGGAGGAGTGCGATGCCGTGATTATCTCTGGCGGAAGCTCAAAGGATGACCGGGATATGGCGGCAGCGATCATACAGGAGCAGGGTGAAGTGTTGATCCACGGCGTCGCAATTGCACCGGGAAAACCCACAATCATCGGGCGGTGCGGGACTGTGCCTGTTCTCGGGTTGCCCGGTCACCCTGCCTCCGCATTCATCGTCCTCATCGTCATCGGGAGGCACCTGCTTGCAGGTTTGACCGGCGATACCGCGTCTGCGACCGTGACCGTGCCGGCAACACTTGCCCTGAACGTGCCTTCGGCAAAGGGAAGGGAGGACTATGTGCGGGTGGCACTCAAAGATGGTGTCGCAACCCCGCTCTTCGGGAAGTCCGGGCTTTTGAATACACTCGTCAGGAGCGATGGTGTCATCCGGGTTCCGGCAGAGAGCGAGGGGCTGGAAACCGGCACAACTGTTGAGGTGATATTATGGTGAAGCGATACCTGAAGGTTGTCTCTTTAGGCGCTGCGCTTGACCTGCTCCACACCGGCTTTGCCTGCACGCCGTCACGCGATACTGTTCCACTGCTTGCAGCTGTCGGCAGGATTACGGCAGCGCCTATCTTCGCCCGGTACTCGGTACCGGAGGTGCACCTTGCCGCGATGGACGGGATTGCGGTTGTAAGCGCCGATACAAATGGCGCAAGCGAGCAACAGCCGGTCACCCTCACACGGGCAGTGCGGGTGAACACCGGTAATATCGTGCCACCAGATTACGATGCGGTGATCATGATTGAGGACGTGCATGTCGAGGGCGAATGGTTCACCATCCGTAAATCGGTAAGCCCCTGGCAGCATGTCAGACCGGCAGGGGAGGATATCGGGGAGTCCGAGATGGCACTGCCCTCCGGGCACCGGGTCCGTCCTTTTGAGATCGGTGCGCTCGCTGCATACGGGATCACACATCTCGATGTGCTCACCGTGCGGGTGGGCCTCGTCCCAACAGGCTCCGAACTTGTCCCGCACGGGACGCCTCCGGGACCCGGGCAGGTAGTGGAGAGCAATACGGTGATGGCAGCCGCGATGCTTGGGAACATCGGTGCCACCTGCACCCGATATCCGATGGTAAAAGACGACCCGGCGCTGATCAAAAAGACTGTCGGACAGGCAGTTGCGGAAAACGATGTTGTGATCATCTCTGCCGGGTCATCGGCGGGAACCCGGGATTATACCGCGGACGTGATTGCGGAGCTTGGCGAGGTGCTGGTTCACGGTGTCGCCATCAAGCCGGGAAAACCGGTGATCATCGGGCGTATCGCGGGAAAACCGGTCATCGGGATGCCGGGATATCCACTCTCAGCACTCACCGTGCTCCGGGAACTGGTCATGCCCCTGATGAAAGAGTATGGTCTGCCGGTACCAGTACCGGATCAGATCGATGCCCGTCTCACCCGCACAATCCAGAAAGATACAGGAAGCGATGAGTTCGTCCTCTGTTCAATTGGCAGGGTGGGGGAACGCTGGGTAGTCTCGCCCCAGTCGCGTGGCGCCGGCGTCCAGATGAGTGCAGTGCGGGCAAATGCGATTCTTACCGTTCCCTCCGGGAGTGAGGGGTACGAGGCAGGGGAACTGGTGCCTGCCACCCTTACCGGTACACGGACTGACGCAGAGCAGGCGCTTCTCATTACCGGGAGCCATGACCCTGTTCTCGATTATCTCGCGGACATGCTCCAGAAAAAAGGAATTGCACTCCACTCTACACATGTCGGGAGTATGGGCGGTATTGCAGCATTGACAAAAGACGAGTGCCATGCAGCACCGACACATCTCCTCGCTGAAGATGGCAACTACAATATCCCGTACCTGAAAAAATTCCTGCCGGATCAGGACGTGGTGCTTCTCTGCATTGCGGAACGCCAACAGGGGATTGTTTCAAAAACCGGGCTTGCGTTCGATGACCTTCCCAGCCACCAGTTCATCAACCGGCAGCGAGGTTCGGGCACCCGGATGCTGCTCGACTTCGAACTCAGGAAAAAAGGTATCGGCCCGGTATCCATCCGGGGGTATGAACGGGAGGTGACAACGCATCTCGCAGTCGCCCTTGCGGTGAAATCCGGGGAGGCAGATGCGGGCATGTGCGTATATAGCGCGGCTAAAGCGCTCGGGCTTAGGTTTGTCCCGGTGGCATCGGAGCGGTACGAGATCGCAATCCGCAGGAACCATCTCTCAGATCCACGAGTCGAAGCGCTCTGCGATGCCATATCATCACAGGAGTTCAGGGAGATCCTCCACCGGCTCGGGGGTTATGACACTACAGAGACCGGCGTGCGGCGCGAACTGCCATAAGTACGGCTTCCTCCGGTGTCGCACATTTCACTACCCCTTCAATATCCCATGTTTTTAACCCGAATACCGGTTTTTTGAGTTTTAACGCGATCGCGATCTCGGAGAGCGTACCGTATTTCCCCCCGACCGCGATCACTGCATCTGCTGACTGCACAAGAACGACATTACGGGAGTATCCCATACCGCTCCTGACTTTCACATCGAGATGCGGGTTGCCGTCTCCCATATCAGGGAGGATGCCCACCGTCCGTCCCCCGTTATCCCGTGCCCCTTTGCATGCAGCCTCCATCACCCCTCCCATCCCCCCGCAGACAAGTGTTTCGTGGGTTTCTGCGATCAGACGCCCCACTGCCTGAACTGTATCGTACTCTTCCGGTGTGGCGTCTGCGGCGCCGATAACTGCAATCTGTATCATATTTCACCATTGTGTGGCTTGAATGAAAAATATAATTAAATTAATCAAAAATGCAGAAAAATATATCAGATTTCACATGTTTCAATAAACCATGGGTATTTTATCCCCTTCT
This sequence comes from uncultured Methanoregula sp., assembly GCA_963676405.2. Lineage (GTDB taxonomy): Archaea > Halobacteriota > Methanomicrobia > Methanomicrobiales > Methanospirillaceae > Methanoregula. Next base: position 55,664 of record CAXXQB010000024.1, on the reverse strand, counting down.
ATCAACAAAGATGCCAGCTACGAGTATTATCGACAAGGTTGTGAAGAATCCAATCCAAAGAAAAAAATAAGATTGTTTGAAAAAGCCATAAAATCATATCCAAGGAATTTTTCGGCATGGTACCAAAAAGGGAACGTACTTATCGGACTCAACAAGCCAGAAGAAGCACTGGAGTGTTTTAATACTGCGCTAAAAATCCGTCCACATTTTGCATATGCTTGGAAAGGTTGTGGAGTAACATTATTAAAAATTGGAAAACCGGCAGATACAGTACGGTGCTGTGATAAAGCGATCAAGATCGGAGGGGATAATTCAACATTCTGGAATGTGAAGGGAGATGCCCTCCGGCAGCTTATGCAATATGAACGAGCGCTCGAGTGCTATGAAAAAGCGATTAAGATCAAGAAAGGACATGCCTACCCGTGGAATGGGAAAGGATGGGCACTTTTTGAGTTGAAAAGATATAACGATGCTTTCTATTGTTTCAGTAGAGCAAATCATCTTAAACCTGTTTTTATATGGCCGCTCTTTGGTATGGCGATGTGTAATTATGAGATTAAAAAGTTTGACCTCGCATTATCTTATTTCAACAAAGCACTCGTTGCGAATCCGGATTTTACAGATGCAAAACAGATGAAAAAAGAAACCATCAGGGAAAAAATTAAGCTATGCATGGAACCACTGATAGACAAAACAATGGAGAGTAAACAATTTGTTGGTTTTAAGGATCTCAAGCGTTCCTGTTTTGATAACGATCTCACACAATCGGCTTTAGACGTTTTTTATGAGATTGCAGAAAAAAAAGGTTTTGAGATCCTAATGGTTCCAGATTTTGGTCCAACCATGCGACGAAATTTGTAATCTGTAATCTCCAATTCCGGGTTCCAGCGCCCTTGTGCCATAATAACCAATACTTTCATCACCCGGAGATCAGCCGGTTGACATAGAGACGTAGGGAGATGAATGTCGGGTCTGCGATATCCCGTGGACGGGCGAACGGGACCGACACAATCTCTTTTACCTTTGCAGGGCGCCCGGTCAGCATGATGATCCGATCAGCAATATAGACTGCATCCTCCGGGCTGTGGGTGACCATGAGGATCGTCGTTCCGGTCTTATTCTGGATCTTTAAGATCTCATCTTCCAGTTCAAGCCGGGTCCGGGGATCGAGCGAACTGAACGGTTCGTCCATCACAAGGATATCCGGTTCCACAACGAGCGCCCGGGCAATTGCCGCCCGTTGGCGCATCCCCCCGGAGAGCTGGTATGGGTGTGAATCCGCAAAGGCATTGACTTTGCAGAGGGAGAGGTAATCCATGACTTTTGAATGCGGATCGGCAACACTCTTTTTCCGCACCTCAAGGTTCAGCCCGTATTTCACATTCTCATAGACCGTAAGCCAGGGAAAGAGGGCGTGCTCCTGGAAGACTATCGCAGTTGAGGGGGAAAATGCAGGTGCGCCATCCGAAGCCCCAACAACTCCCGAATCTGCCGTTTCAAGCCCGGTGATCATCCGTAATAACGTGCTCTTCCCGCAGCCGGAGGGTCCCATGATGCAGACAACCTCTCCCTTGTTAATGGAGAATGTCGCATCTTCCACCGCAAGGCACGGCGGGACTCCCCGCTCGCAGAACTGTTTTCTGAGGTGATCCACCTTCAGCGTAAATGACTGCGTCATCGTTCCAGCGCCCTCCATGACAGGTACCGTTTGTCAACCGTCCGGAAGACAAAGTCCACACCGATACCAATTATGCCGATGACGACCATCCCGGCAACAATGATTTGGATCTGTCCGAGGTTATAGGCGTACATGATCAAAAAGCCAAGCCCTGCGGAGGTACCTGGCAGCATCTCGGCGGCAACGACACACATCCATGCGATCCCAAACGCGATCCGGCAGCCGTTCCAAATCACCGGCAGCGCACCGGGCAGCACAACTGTTGTGAACGTCTCAAATTTTGTGGCTCCCAGCGACTCGGCAACCTCGCACCAGGTGTTCCTGACCCCACGAACGCCATCAATGGTCGCGAGCAGGAGCGGGAAGAATGCCCCAAGAAAGATGATGAAAATCATAGAGCCGGCCCCGATCTGGAGCCATGCGATGGCGAGGGGCATCCATGCAAGGGGTGGGACAGGACGGAGCAGCTGGAAAAAGGGGTTAAAAAGGACATACACCGGCTGGATCCGCCCCATCAGCAGCCCCATCGGCACCGCTATCGCAACAGCAAGGAAAAAACCAGTGAGCACACGCTTCAGGCTGATTGCCGCATTTTCGACAAGACTGCCACACCCCATCTGGTCTTCGAATGGATGGGCAAGAACCGGGAAGATCTGCTGAAGGGTGGGCAGGATGTAACTGTTGTTAATCAGAATGGCACAAATCTCCCAGACGATAATCACGATAACCGGGATTGCAATTCCCCACCACGGGGAGATATTACCCTTACGTTCCATAGAGCCTCACCTCAAATCCTTCTGTCTGTAACGCGTCTCGTATCATCGTTTCCTGGATGGAACTCTGAACTGTCGCGACCACGAGTGGTTTTTTGGCATCAGAGCGTGTGCGAGCCCATGCAGCAAAATCGTTCCAATCGCTCATGGGAGTATTATTTGAGACCACCAGTGCCGATCCCCCGGTGTGGAGGGGCTGGATGACCTGCGCCGGGTTACCAAGCGTTATCTGGAGATTTGCGGGGACTGAACCAAGATATGCTACATCGATCGCCCCCTGGCCCATGTTCGTCATGAGACCACCCCCGGATTGCCCGGGAATGAGCTGGACCTGTGCGACAGTTTCATTGCCCGAGAGGAGGTTGAAAAAGTTTGGTCGTTCCTCCCCAGGACTGACCGGGGCAAGTGCAAGCCCATAATGGTCTTGGAAATATGTGGGATCCTTTGCCAGCACAAAGAGCGGGGCATGGTGGTCAGTGGAGAGATAGCCGAACCGTATAAGGGGGATGGCCTGTTTTTCGGATGGCTTTATATCCTTGCCAGACACTGCCAAACCAGTGGGGGAGCCATGCAAAACAATCCCTGCATGTGGAGAGGGATGGGGGGTAAGGGCGCTCAGGTTGGATGAGTAACCAGCAGTTGAAACATTTGTGAACCGCAGTGTGGGAAAAGACTCTGTTTCAATATGTAATGGATCCAGGTATTTACCGGCAATGAGGACATATCCTCCGGAACCAAAAAGCCAGTTGGACGTGATCACCTCGGACTTCTCCGGGTAATCGTTAATATACTGGATAGCCTCGGTTGTAAGCATAGAGATCATTCGTGCTTGTACCGGTTCTTGTTCTATAAACCGGTCAGCCATGACAAGCACGCAGCAGGGGGTATCAGCCCACCTGTGGTTGGGGGGAAGATCTTCAGAGTATACTATGGCTTTTCCTATGCCTCCCTGGTTAGCCATCGCAACATAGGGTTGCCAGACAAAAAAGGCATCGACCTGACCTGTATTGAGGAGCTGCGGCATCGAGCCGGCGGTTGAGTACAGGAGATACACGGTTGGCTTTTGTGATGTTGCAGAAAGTATGCCGACACCGGGCACCAGAAAAAATGCGATGATAAACACAAAGGCCACGCAACTGCCGATGATGACCAGAATTTTCCTGCCCTGCATCCTTACCAGATCAATGTACCTGATGGTAAAAAGAGTTGTGAAATGCAGAGCACTTCGCTGCCTTCAAGCCCGGGATTTATAAACGCTAATTCTCTTGCACTCGCATCGCAGGGCGACAAAACCCGGGCACGGTTTCAATATCTGAAATGCCTGTGATCAGACAAAACTACCGGGCTGGTCCGGGTCACTTTTGTACACCGCAATCTGCTCCCATGCATAGGTGCCGTTCTGGTCTTTTACCGAGAAGAAGGGATAGACCGCATATGCCCGGTCGCCCGACGCAACAAATTTTGTATATCCGGTGATCCCGTAATAGTAGTCTGCGGTAAATTCAATAGAATTTTTAAGCTGCTCATATGACGCATCACGAGACATAAGGAGCGATCGTGCGGCAATTGCCGTCGCATCGTAAGCGGCAAGCGAGTACCCGTCCGGTTCTGATCCGGTCATTGCCTCTATCCGCTGCGTGACATTAACAATGGCTGCGGTTTCCTTCTCCACCCCATACACCGGAGCGGAGAAACCGGTCTTTTCCGCAAACCGGGCAGCAGATGCATTTTGTATAAGAGCATCCGCCTTTGCTGATCCGTCGCTCCCGAACCATTTCACTGACCCAAGCACGGGATCACTTCCGGCAGATGCAAAGAGCGGCACCAGTTCATCAAACCCGATCGCATAGACGCCCACTGCAGAGGTCCCATACTGCTGTTGTGCTGCTGCCACATCTGTAGAGAGGTTCCGGATGATTGAGGTATAGTCCCGGGTGCCCGGTTCAAAACGATACCCCTGATTGACAATGCCGCCATTCTTTTCGAACCGGGTTTTCGTGGCAGTGAGGAGGTTTGTTCCCCAGGTATCGTTCCTGACCACCGGAATGACGATCCGGGTGCCGGACCGGTTCAGAAACGCTGCCATCGCCTCGCCCTGCCGTGTGTCATCCGGGACAAGACGGTAGACATTATCAGCGGGAATGGAGAGCGCCGGGGAAGTACTCGCATACCCGAGGATCACCATGCCATGCTGGTCAGCCCAGTCTTTGACCGCGGTGATCTCCGCACTGGTTGCCGGGCCGACCACAATGTGTGCACCGGCACCATACAGCTTTTTGATCTTCTCCTGAGCAACTGCCGGATCGGTTGCGGTATTCTCGACCAGTATCCGGATCCGTTCCGGGGATCCTGATGAGGCAAGAGAGGCATTTGTATCCTGCGCTGCGAGGGCAATGGCGGCATTGAAGTTCTGTCCTTTCGAACTCCAGTCCCCGGTAAGAGGGACGAGCACGCCGATCACGATATCCTTTGATGCCGGTGAGGGTGTCTGCTGTCCAAGACAACCGGAGAACACAACCCCGGCGACTATCAAGAGTACCGCTATGATTGCCCCGTGCTTCATACTAGTGATAGATCACCCTTAATGGGTAATATTTTGTTGCGTATCTGTTAACTGATAGCACAAATTCAAAAACAAAAAATAGTTATTTTCGGGTTACGACAACGAGCGCAAGTATTCCGGTTATTGTGGCAATTACAGTCACAACCGGTGACAATGGAGCCTTAGTTGTCGGAACTTGTGTTGGGGGTGTTGTCACTACTGTGATCTGGGTAACCGGTACTGTAGTCTGGACGGGGGCTGTCGTCGTCACTACTGGTGCAGTGCCAGTCTTGAATGAGGTGTCACTGCCATACGCATTGGATGCGGTCATGCGGACGTTATAAGCGCCTTCCGACGGATAAACATGGCGTGGATTCTGCTCTGATGATGTAGTTCCATCGCCGAAATCCCATGACCATGCGGTCGGGTTGCCCGTAGAAATATCCCTGAACTGGACGATGAATGGAGCCTTGCCAATCCGCTCATCGACTATAAAGTTTGCAACCGGTGCAAGGGTCGTGACAATATATCCGTTCTTTGTCGCGACGTCCTGTCCATTCGCATTGGTTGCAGTTAATTTTACCGTGTAGGTCCCAAGAGAGTTGTACTGGTGGGTCGGGTTCTGTTCGGTTGCAGTTGTACCATCGCCGAAATCCCACTGCCATGATGTTGGTGCTCCCTGAGATTTATCGGTAAACTGAACTGACATAGGTGCGCCGCCACGGGTTTTATCTGCAACGAAATCGGCAAGCGGGAGATTCAGGACGGTAATGTACTTGTTTTTCGTTACCGTGTTGGTTAAGGAGGGATTCGATGCAGTAAGTGTCACATCATACACCCCGGTAGCACGGTACACATGGTCTGGTTTTGACGCGGTAGCGAGCGAACCATCCCCGAATTCCCAAACCCAGTTGGTTGGTGAGTTCGAAGACAGGTCAGTGAAGGTTACCACCCTTCCAACCCCGACAGTGGTCTGGTCAGCAACGAAATCAACGGCAGGTCCATTTCCAACCGTGATCAGGTTTTTCTTGACATTGGTATCTGTCCCAAAGGCATTCTTTGCCGTAAGCGTGACAGTATATGTCCCTGCACTCATGTACGTGTGGAGCGGATTCTGGTCTGTTGACGTCGTTCCGTCACCGAAATTCCAGCTCCATGAAGTTGGAAGTCCTGCGGACATATCAACAAACGCGACGTTCATGGGGACTTTGTTCATTTCAAAGGGTGCAATGACCGGTCTGAAGTCAGCTGTTGGTCCAACACCAACGTTGATGTAGTTCGTTTTAACAGCGGTGTTCTTACCGTTTTCGTTGCTCGCTGTCAGAGATATCGTATAAATGCCTTTTAACTGATAGGAATGCTGGGGATTCTGAACGGTTGAAGTGGCAGTATCTCCGAAATCCCAGCTCCAAGATGTCGGGTTGTTTGAAGACTGGTCAGTGAAGCTGATGAGTTGAGCGACATTGGCTGAAAGGGGATTTCCAATGAAGTCAGCGACTGGTACGCCACCCACATTCATTACTTGTGTTGAGGTGGCGGTGTCGCTGCCGCGGGTGATCGTAAGTTTGACGTTATATGCTCCAGACGAAGCGAAGGTATGAGACGGGTTCTGGTCAGATGATTTCATTCCGTCCCCGAAATCCCAGCTCCATCCTGTCGGGCCCCCGAATGAACGGTCGGTAAACGCAACCATGAGCGGCGCCTTTCCTGCAGTGGGACTAAACGTGAACTTGGATGTGAGCGGCCCGGTAACGGTAATATAATTGTTTTTGGTCACATATGTTGACCCATAATCATTAGAAATCGTGAGCATGACAGTATACACGCCCGAAGTCCAGTAGGTATGAACCGGGTTCTCATCGGTTGATCTCGTTCCATCGCCGAAATCCCAGACCCAGTTTGTAATCTGTCCCAGTGACTTGTCGGTGAACTGCACCGCTAGGGGAACATTGCCGGTTGTGGGTGTTGCTATGAAATCAGCTTTTGGTTCCATCCCAATGGAGATGTAATCCTTTTTTAATGCAATACTCGTCCCGTACGCATTTTTCACCGTGAGTTTTACAGTATAGAGTCCCTTCATAAGGTATACGTGGCTCGGGTTCTGGTCAGTGGATGTTGATCCATCCCCGAAATCCCACTGGTAAGTCATGGGTGTTGACCCTGATGACATGTCCCTGAAGGTGACTGTTGTCGGTACTGTGGCATATCCATAACTTGCACTGAAGTCTGCAATTGGAGACACGCCAACAACGATATAGCCTGGTTGCGAATCGGTTGCTGCGGTTACCCCGGGCATAGCCAGAGCAACCAGCAGGACAATAAGTCCCACAGCAATACAATATTTTTTGTACGTCATTTTAATCATCGCAGACATTGTCATCTAAATTAATTAAGATTGCGACTCGTGTTTTATCGATTAAGTTCAAATTTCGTCCTTCAATCTCGATCTGTCCAGAGGGGAATCATAGATTGCAGGACATACGCAGTTCAACAAGTTAGGTTACCGGATTTATTTTATTAATCTTAAAAAGTTATATTCAGAAGTGTCCAAATCTTAATATTCGAAATCATTATGCGTAAATCCTCGATTGATTGACTTCATATCACGACAATCTACACCCGATAGCATCCGACCTCTTATCCATACCATGTATCAATTAGGGCAAATGGGAAGACACGGATGTTACTCGCCGAAACTGTGGAACACTGGCTCCACAAAACTAAAAGTCCGTTGAAATGAGACAAAATTATTAACCTTTATATGTCAAATTCAGCATCATGGAGAAGAGTAAGTCTCCAAGGTGAACACACATGGTTGATAAAAAAATCGGAGATGCCGGAAAGGTTCTTGAAGGAGGAATAGGTGCTCTGGGAAAGGGTTCTATGGGATTTAAAGAGGAGTTCATGGAATTCCTCAAGAAATACCAGGTTATTGGTCTTGCTGTTGCAGTCGTTATAGGTACAGCTGCCACCGCACTAGTCACTAAAACCGTAGCTGACATTATCATGCCGATCATTGCAATTATTACCCCGAGCGGTAACTGGAGGGAAGCGGTATTACAGATCGGACCGATCAAATTCCTCATTGGAGATTTCATTGGGGCAATAATTGATTTCGTGATTATTGCACTCGTAATTTTCATGACGGTAAAGTACATCATGAAAGGTGATGTCTCGAAAAAAATCTGATGATTTCCTAGTGCATTTGAGTAAAATTTCTTTTTTAGGGATCCGATCTAAAGCTCTGCCGGGTTATCCGGTGTTGTTCTCTTCTGTAATACGTCCTCGTTACCAATGACTGCGATCTGTGTCATTTCATTCGATCCCCCCCTTCCTGTTGATCACCATCAACTTCAGCTCGGTCAGCTCCTCAATCGCAAACCGTGGTCCCTCACGCCCGGTGCCCGACCCCTTCACGCCACCGTAGGGCATCTGGTCGGTGCGAAACGTGGAGATGTCATTTATGATAACGCCCCCGACATTCATCTCCTCAAATGCCCGCATCGCCCGGTTGATGTCCTGTGTGAATATGCCAACCTGCAATCCATAGTCACCAGTGTTTGCAATCCGGATCGCGTCCGTGAAATCCTCATAGGGAGTCACTGAGATAACTGGCGCAAAGACTTCCTCCCGGTTCACCCGCATATCTGGAGTTGTACCTGCAATGACTGTGAGGGAAAACAGGGACTTTTCAAGCGTACCTCCTGTCAGGTTCTGTGCACCCTGCTTCACCGCTTCCTGCACTTTTACGTACGCCTGCTCTGCCTTGGCACGGTCGATCATCGGTCCGACATCGGTTGCCGGATCACGGGGATCGCCAACTTTTAACACCTTTGTTGCTGCGAGAATCTTTTCAACCATCCGGTCATAGACCGGGCGGTGGATGAGTACTCGTTGTACCGAGATACAGACCTGCCCGGCATTAACAAAACCGCCGATTGCGATCCGGTTCGCAGCAAAGTCGAGGTTCGCATCTTCATGCACGATCACCGCAGCATTCCCGCCAAGTTCCAGCCCGACCTTTTTTCTCCCCGCAATCTCCCGCAGGTGCCAGCCAACCGCACAGCTGCCGGTGAACGAGAGGAACGCGATTCGGGGATCCGTAACAAGCTGCTCCGCACGAACACCGGGACAGGGCACCACGCTGATCGCTTCGGGCGGGAGTCCGGCAGAGAGTACCATCTCGCCAAGGAGCAGGCTGGAGATGGGGGTTGCGGATGCGGGTTTGAGGATGACGGAGTTTCCCGCGGCAATGGCAGGAGCGAGCTTGTGGCAGGCAAGGTTGAGCGGGAAGTTGAACGGGACGATCCCCAGCACCGGTCCGATGGGAAACCGCTGGAGATACCCTGTACGCCCCTCGGTATCCCCGCTCCAGTCAAGCGGGATTATTTCGCCGTATATCCTTTTTGCTTCTTCGGCGGACGTCCTGACGGTTGTCTCGGCACGGGCAACCTCAGCTGTTGCAAACTTTTTTGTCTTGCCGCCTTCCATCACCATCGTATCGATGAGTTCAGCTGCCCGCGTATGAATTTCGTCTGCAAGCCGTTCGAGAATACAGGCGCGTGCGTGAGAGGGAAGCCGTTTTGTCTCGCGAAAACCCCTGACTGCGGCTTCGACCGCCTCTTTTAACTCAGCATTTCCTGCCTGGCAGACTTCAGCATATACTTCCCCGGTATACGGGAACCGGACTTTTACGATCTCGGGAGTTTCTTTCCACGAGCCGCCGACGAGAATCGGGTAGGGTTTCATATCAGTCACTCGCGATCAATTCCTGCGTAGTGAAAAAATGGTTTTTTACTATTAAACTATGACGTACGTGAAGAAGTAAAATGCAATGAGCGGTACGAACAATACAAGGAAAAGTACCCGGTTCCATTTCCAGATTGCAAGACCGTCCATTGTTGAAATGGGGATCAGGCTGTATACCGCGGTGATGAGGTTGATCGTAAATCCTATCCCTCCTGCTGTTGCCCAGATCCCCCCAAACTGCATCAGGGCAAGGAAGAGAAACATCAGGACGATACTCACGCAGGGGCCGGCAACCATTTCCAGCCCGGACTCGCGTGGCGTTGGTTCCGGTCCTCCTTCATTATCGGTGAGGTTCCGGTACGGCTGGGCAAACGCGTTACCATAGAGCCACGCTGTGGCAAACATAAGAATCGTCCCGAGACCCCAGAACTGAATATCAGCTTCGTGTCCGTGTTTTGTCATCACGTACCGGTGCGCAAAGTCATGGAGAACGACTGACACTGCCCCGACAAGGATGTAGATGATCACCATCTCAAGCGTAAGATCGGCGCGGTCGGCAAGGATAAACGCACATGCCACCATGAAGACTGCCACTTCCACGATCAAAATCTCGATCGCAGAGAGGCCAAAGAACGGGCGTTCCCGTTTTTTTACGGCAATACCGCGTTTCTCGATCTCCTTTGCACTCACTTTCTCGACCGCGTGGCCACCTGCAAGATTGGCAAAGAACTTTGCGATATTCACACCTACCTGTGAAAGGGCACCCACGCTGCTTACGAGGATATTGATAAACACGACGCCAAGACTTGTGAGGACTGCGGCAACGGCCACGAACTGCGGCGGGATGAATGAGGCAGTGGGGAGATTCTTATCGGTGGTGCCCTTTGCATCCTGGATGAGACCGACAATTCCCCCGGCATGCTCCTTGACCGGGGTAACCGGCACGGGTACCGGAACCGGGGCCGGAATACTTGCATTGATATATTTTGTCCGCAAAAGCGTGTCACTGCCAAAATGGTTGCTCACTTTTAATCTGACATCATAGAGACCTGACTGCGTATAGGTATGAACAGGATTTTGGGCAGTTGAAGTTGCACCGTCACCGAAGTCCCACTTCCAATCAGCGGGCGTGTTCTTTGAAAGATCAGTAAATGAGACCGTGAGTGGATTATTTCCATAGATGGCTGAAGCGGAAAAGTTCGCTTCTGGCGGGTAGCCTGCCCCGATGAAGTCTGCAACAGTTTTGGTATCCGAGCCGTACTGGTTGGTCACTGTCAGGCTGACTGTGTATTCCCCGTTAGAGAGATAGGTATGCGTCGGGTTCTGCTTTGCCGAACTTGCACCATCGCCAAAATCCCAGTGATATGTCATTGGCATAGAGCCATGCGATGTATCAACGATACTGACCGTGAAGGGTGGGGGGCCGTACCGGCTGCTCGTGAAAAAGTCCGCCACAGGCGGATTTATTACGTTGATATAGCCCGCGGGTGTTGTATTTGCTGGTGCCGCGTTTACCATGACAGGAATACAGCAGCAGATCAGGATGGCAAAAAGCAGGATTGACCGGGCCAGTCGTTCCGGGTTATGCCTGGATAAAAAAAACCTGCCGGCATCACGTGACAAGTGCAGACCATGCATTATTCCGTGTCCCGCACCGCTGCCGGGTACATGCTGTGCATCCGGAAGACCGGGAAGAGAATTTTTTACAAGCGCCGAAAGGGGGTTCATACCAGGGAAATGTCCTCCTCTTTGAACCATTCAGGGATCCGCGGGTTCAGGTGATCCATGATGTAAACAAGTGCGTCAATAAGTGCCGGATCCATTAAGAGTTTTCTACTTTTCCCTACATCAATATACCAGATGCTCCGGGTTCTATGCATCCATTCTGATCACGATAATTACTTTGTTTAGTGGCACAAACATTCTTCAATACAAATCGGGCGTCCCGGAAAGAGAGAGAGGAGTTTTGTGAAGGAAGTCACTGCGAATTTTGACGCGAAAAGTATCGAGCGTGAGGTACGGGAGTACTGGCACACTCACGAGACATACCGGGCAGTAAAACAGCACCGCAGTGCCGGTAAAGCGTTCTTTTTTGTGGACGGTCCGCCCTACACCACGGGGCACATCCACCTTGGCACCGCATGGAACAAGATCCTGAAGGATTCCCTCCTGCGCTACCACCGGATGAACGGCAGGAACGTGATCGACCGTGCAGGTTACGACATGCACGGGCTGCCCATTGAAGTAAAAGTGGAGCAGGAGCTTGGGTTTGTCTCCAAAAAGGATATCGAAAAGTTCGGCATCCACCATTTCATCGACAAGTGCCGGGATTTTGCGGTCAAAAACAAAAAACTGATGGACACCCAGTTCGAGAACCTCGGGGTATGGCTCGATTTCCCCAACGCGTACCAGACGGTGAAACCCGAATACATAGAAGCAGCGTGGTGGACGCTCGCCCGTGCCGAAGAGAAGGGAATGCTTGAACGCGGGACCCGGGTCGTGAACTGGTGCCCCCGGTGCGAAACAGCGATCGCGGACGCGGAGGTCGAGTACTGGGATGAGAAAGACCCCTCTGTCTTTGTGAAGTTTCCCCTCAAGGGAAGGACCAATGAATATCTCGTCATCTGGACTACTACACCGTGGACACTTCCCGCCAATGTCGCGGTTGCCGTGGCAAAAGAGTTCGAGTACGCACGGGTGCTCGCTAAAAAAGGCGGGACTGAAGAATATCTCTGGATTGCAGAACCCCTCGTCAAGTCCGTGCTAAAGAAGGGGCGGTACCAGGACTTTTCCATACTCGAAAAGAAGACGGGTGCAGACCTTGCCGGCTGGGAATACGACTCCCCGCTCGCACGGCAGGTCCCGCTCCAGCGCGACATTGCGCACAAAGTCGTCATCGCGGATTTTGTCGCAATGGAAAACACCGGCATGGTGCATATCGCACCGGGTCACGGGTGGGACGATTACGTGCTCGGGACAAAAGAGGGGTTGGCTATCGTCTGCCCGGTTGACGGTGCAGGAAAGTTCCGGGAAGAAGCCGGGGATTTCTCCGGGCAGTACGTGCGTGACTCAAACGAGAATGTGCTCACCGCACTCGGAGATTACCTGCTCTCACAGGAGACGGTCGTCCACCGGTACGGGCACTGCTGGCGCTGCAAGACGCCGATCATCTTCCGGGCGACTTCCCAATGGTTCCTAAAAGCCTCTGAGATGCGTGAGCTCATGCTCTCCGAGGTCGCGAAGGTAACATGGTACCCAGAATGGGCGGGCAGCGCACGGTTCTACGACTGGATCAAGGAAGCCCGCGACTGGTGCATCTCCCGGCAGCGGTACTGGGGGATCCCGATCCCGGTCTGGGTCTGCCCGAAGTGTAACAAGTACCGCGTCATCGGTACCATTAAAGAACTGGAAGACGCAAGCGGCAAAACGGTAAAAGACCCCCACCGCCCGTTTGTCGATGAGATAACGGTCCCGTGCAGCTGCGGCGGCACAATGAAACGGGTCGAGGACATCTTCGATGTCTGGTTCGATTCCGCCGTCGCGTCGTGGGCGACCTTGGGCTTCCCGGGAAAAACAAGCGAGTTCGAAAAACTCTGGCCTGCCGATTTTATCACCGAAGGGCAGGACCAGACCCGGGGCTGGTTCTACTCCCAGCTGGGCGCAAGTACGATCGCATTCGGGAAAGCCCCCTATAAGAGCGTCTGCATGCACGGGTTTGCACTCGATGCAGAAGGGAAGAAGATGTCAAAGAGCCTCGGGAACGTCGTTTCCCCGGAGGAAGTCATCGCAAAAGTAGGTGTGGACGTGCTCAGGCTCTACGTGCTCTCCTCCTCCGCCCCGTGGGATGACCTGAAGTTCAACTGGGAAGGCGTCGGCACGATCAACCGTGCGGTAAATATCCTCTGGAACGTGTACCGGTTCCCGCTGCCGTACATGATTCTCGATCACTTCGAGCCGCAGACTAAAAACGGTGTGTGGGACGCAGCATTTGTTGCCTCGCACCTCCGCGGACTACCGGATGAAGACCGCTGGATCGTCTCACGGGTAAACTCGGTTGCGCTTCTCGTTGATGCCGCAACAAAGGAGTGCCAGCTCCACCGTGCGACCCGGGAACTGACCAACTTCATTCTCGAAGACCTCTCGCGCTGGTACGTCCAGCTCGTCCGCCCGAGGATGTGGCTTGAAGGTGAATCGGAACAGAAGATCTTCGCGTATGAGACGATCTATTACGTGATGCGCCGGCTCATCGGGCTCCTTGCCCCGTTCTGCCCGCATATCACTGAAGAGATCTACCGGAACCTCCGCTGCGCTGCCGATCCGGCAAGCGTGCATCTCCTTGACTGGAACGCGGGTGATGCGGCGCTGATCGATGCCGAACTTGAGCACGCGATGGAACTCGTCCGCTCGTTTGACGACGCGGTGCAAAACGCCCGTCAGGCAGGCAAGCGGAAACTCCGCTGGCCGGTTGCTGAAGTAGTCGTGGTCACGAACACGGATGCAGTCCGCGCCGCCGTCACCCGGTTGAACCCGGTCTGCATGGACCGTGCGAACGCCCGCAACGTCACGGTTGTCATGGGACGCTGGGACCGGATCGGGTGGCATGCAGCACCGGTGATGAAGGCGCTCGGACCTGCATTCGGCAGGAACGCACCGAAAGTGAAAGCGGCAATCGAGAAGGCGGACGGGAATGCGATGAAAGCAGCTATGGATGCGGGACAGACATTTGCGCTGCACGATGGCGATGCAGTGTACGAGATTGATGCACCGCATGTGACATTCTCCGAGAAACTTCCTGCCGATATCTTCTCCGCCCCGATGACAGATGCCACTGTCTACGTAGACGTGGCACTGACACCGGATCTGGAGGCGGAAGGGTACGCCCGTGAAGTGATCCGGAGGATCCAGGAGATGCGGCGGCAGCTCGATCTTGCGGTTGAGGATTTCATCGTAGTCGATGCAGCGGTAGCAGACAAACGGATCTGCGATCTCGTCCGCACAAGCTGGCGCGAGGGAATCATGGAAGAGGTCCGGGCACGGGAACTCTCGCTCCACAATACGACAGAGCCTGCACCCGCACAAGCAGGGGCAGGACTGGTAAAAGAGTGGGATGTCGAGGGTGTTGCGATGACGATTGCGATCTCAAAAGCTGCCCAGTAATTTTTGTAAAAATGCCTGACCTTCCGGTGTTGTAAACTGCGGGAGGTCACGGTCAGCAGTAACGGCACTTCGCTGTGCCACCACTGTCTTTTTTGTTTTCGGGTTGTAGCCTTCTTTCTCAGTGACTATTTTTCGGACGAGAACACCCCGGCGCTGCCAGGCCGGTGTTTTTGCCAGGTTTACCCCCCGTGCATGCATCAGCTCGTGCAACTCTTTTGCCGGCATTCCCTTGAGCGTCTCTGCCGCTTTTTTCGCGCTCATCCCCTCAGCGACGAGCGCCTGCTGGCAATACGCGTTCAGGTGGTTGCGCCACGCTTCGTCCTGCCGGTTTAGCATGTACTCGATTGCAAACCCGGGCGTTGCCTGTATGATCCGGGCATCGAATGCAAGCGGTTCATCAACACCAAGCGAAAGGGTGAGGGCGCTTGCCGTATACGAAGCCGCGACAGAATCAATCTTCTCCACCCTGCCGGAGAATGGGAGTTTTTCGAGATAGAGATTGATCTCGTCCGAGAACGTGTAGGCAAATACTGGCGAGAGCCCGCTCTCTGCAACGAGCGATTTTGACACCGCAACCATCGCGTCAGTAAACCGGTCGTCAAACGGTTTTTTCAGGTGGAGCCGTGCCGTGAGCCGGTGGAACGCACGCCCGTCAAGCCGGACAAACACCGGGGGGATCGTGGTGATATTTGAAAATATTTCCCGGTTTTCCATACAGCGATCCGTGCGGGACAAAAAGAATATCGTGTGGGCTCCCGCTCTACACACACAACTAAAAGATTGTTCACTCTTCGATCGTACCGGACTGGGTGAAAGCACCCGGCAGGTGGCGGACAAGGACGATGTCGTCGATGGCACTGATGATACGGTAGGGGATCTTCAGTCCCTTGTAGTTCTTGAGCTCGAAGAGCTGGTCGTTCACCTTACCGACCACGATCGCTTCGATCTTCTTTGAATCCACATCTATGACGACATCCTCAACTTCACCGATGAACATTCCCTTGTCAGTGTAAATGTTGAGCCCGAATAAATCCGTAATCTGGTTTTCCATCGTTATCAGATGAAAGTATATACGATAAGGGTTAAAAAGATAACCTTACTTTATGGACGGATCCTACCGGATCGGGCGGGTGTTTGGCATCCCCATCCTGATCCATTACACGTTTCTCCTGGTCATCCCGCTCTTTGCATGGATCATCGGCACCCAGATTACTGATACGACAGACCTGTTAAAAGGGCTCTTCGAGGTTCCCGTCAATACGACCCTTATCACCGCAGGGTACATGCCATACCTGCTCGGGACGATTGTCGCCCTTGGGCTCTTCTTTGGGGTTCTCGTCCATGAACTCGCCCATTCACTGGTCGCCCGGAAAAAGGGTTTGAAGATGCAGAGTATCACGCTCCTCATGTTCGGCGGCATCGCGCAGATGGAAGAGGGCGTGCCGGACCCGAAAGTCGAGCTCCCGATGGCGCTTGCCGGGCCGGTGATGAGCCTTGTTTTCGGACTTGTCTGCTGCGGTCTTGTCTACCTGACCCCGCAGATCACAACGGATCCGGCTTTGGCTGGCATGCTCATCTTTGTCTTCGGCTACCTTGGTGTCTTAAACATCATCCTGTGCGCCTTCAACCTGCTGCCCGCCTTTCCGATGGATGGCGGCAGGGTGCTCCGGGCTGTGCTCGCGAAAAGGATGCCGCTCTACCGGGCGACCCGGATCGCAGCGAATGTCGGTAAAGGGTTTGCGATCATCTTCGGGCTTATCGGGCTCTTCTTATTCTCCCCGTTTTTGATCCTGATCGCGCTTTTTATCTACATCGGGGCGGGCATGGAATCAGCTTCTGTCCAGTACAGTTACTTCCTGCAGGATGTGACAGTCGGTGCTATGATGAGTTCCCCGGTGACCGCCGTACCGCCGACTCTTCCCGTAAGTAATGTAATCGACATGATGTACGCCTCAAAGCACCTCGGGTTTCCGGTCGTCGACCGGGGCGCGCTTGTCGGCATGATAACACTCGTCAATGTAAACCGGACGTCGCCCATCGACCGCGAAGCGATGCAGGTACGGGACATGATGACCCGCGACCCGATTACACTCCCGCCAACCGCACCGGTGATCGATGCCCTGCGGATCATGTCGACGAAGAATATCAGCAGGATCCCCATCGTGCAGGACGGAGAGATTCTTGGAATAGTGACCCGGACAGATATTCTGAAAGTGATTGAGTTAAAACAGATCTAAAATGCCAGTAGGGGGTCGATGACAGACTTCCCCGCAACCGCCCGGTACGCATCAAGCGTCACAAACGGGCGTTTTGCGAGGACTGATCCCACCTTTTTCTTCCCGATGCCGGGCAGCCACCGGATCGCGGCGGCAGGCAGGGTGTTGACCAGTACCGGTACCGGAAGTGCGGTGAGGGATCGCATTCCCCAGTCCACAATAACAACATCGAGGATGGTGTTCCTTTCCAGCCGCAGCGGAATGCCGACAAGGATCGGGTACGAACCCATCTGCCGCCCGAACGAAAGGTCGCCGGACACTTCGATACGGACGTTTTTGAGCACTGTGCCGCACGGAAACACCCGCTGGAGCATGGGGAGATCGATTTTTTGTCGCACAAATTCCTTGAACGCCCGGAACCGTCGCTCGTGTTTCCCGAGTGTGTTATCTGTGTACACGGGTGTGCCTGGAAACGGCATTACCTGCCGGATGTTCACGCGCCGGACCGCGAGCCCGGAATCCCGCACCCGGACAAGGAACTCTTCGTTTCTTTTGTAGGTCTCTTCAGTCTCACCCGAAAGGCCGCAGACGAAGTTTAAACCCGGGAGCAGTTCGGGCACGTTATCCCTCCGCTGACTGCCCTCCTCATTCACGATCTGTATCGCGCGGAATACCTCGTCCGGCTGGGCTTTTAAGTTGTTTGCCGCGACAACCGCAGGGTCAGCAGTCTCCATGCCAAACGCGGCAACGTCACCCGGTGTGTGGTGCCGGATGATCGCCCGCAACGCTTCCCGGCTCTCTTCTTCGTGCCGTGAGATGGTTGCCGGGTTCGTGTTGTCGATGTGGAGTGTTTTTAGGTCCGGTGCTGCCGCATGTATCTCCGAGAAAAGTGCTTCAACGAGGTCCGGGCGGGGCGCCGGGTACTCGCCGGCTCCTGCCCCATAAGCGAGGATGTCCGGTTGCCTGCCAACCCGGAAATGTCGGGCGCCAAAGGAGTGGAGTGCGGCAACTTCAGCGGCAATGCCATCGATGAGCCGGTATTTTGGTTTCCCGTAGAACGGCTCGGTGCAGAACGAGCAGCCTCCCGATGCCCCGTGGGAGCAGCCCCGTGCAGTCTCCAGTTCGCACATCACGTACGGGTAGTCCGGGTGCTGGGCGATGATCCCGCTCCCCGCGACACTCCATGGGTCTGTCCGGGCATAATCAAGCAGGCCCACAGGTTTATCACCGTTCAGGTAATTATCAAGGGCAACCGCCGGTTCCCCGTCGAGCAGTGCATCAAATCCGCTGATCACGTGCTGAACGGCTTTCTGTCCACCCTCAGGGGCATACCCAAAACCGATTGGACCGCCGATCAGTTTCTTTGGTCCCCGGCACATGTGCCCCACCTGCTGGATATCCGTGAGTGTTGCAGGAGTTCCGCCAAGATATTTTCCCGGCACCGTGACACCCGCGATCATGACAAGCAGGTCGGCACGGGATAGAACATTTACCCATTCCGGGCCGGTGCGGAGCTGGTCGATTGTCAGGTACCGTACCGAAAATCCATGAGCCGAAAGTGCACCGGCCACGGTGCGAATGTATGGCGAGATATAGGGTGGCACGCCAAGGCAGGCAGGTTCGTCCACATACCCGTCAAGGATGAAAGCGTCAGCAGGCATAGCCGAGAAGAGCGAGGAGTTTTCGCGCCCACATGAGTTTTCCGCGTTTCACCGGGTCGACACTGGTATCGTCAAGGTCAAAGCCGAGGATCGTGATGCTCCGTGCGCCGAGTGCATCCGCGGCAAAAACCGCACGGTCTCCGTCAGAAAAACCCCCAAAGTTATGGGCGTGCGGGAGGGGAGCGCCCTGCGTGGTAGCGACAACGGGTCCGGTAAATTTCGGCACCCAGTGTTTCAGGAGCGGTATGTTGTCGCCATGCGCATGGACAACGACGATCGTGCCCGCAGCGTTCATATCCAGAAGACAATCACTCGCACCATCGAGATCGGTGAATACAGCAGCCGGGCGGATACCATTTTTTACAAGAACATCCGCAGCAGCATCGGCAGCGAAGACCACAGTGCTGCCCGTGATAGTTTTCAATTCGCTCTTCAGGCAGGGGGCGTTGCCGCAGACCGTGACATCGTTTCCCCGGCAGAGCGTGCAAAGGGCAAAAAGATCATCGCGGGAGATAAGCGAGGAGAGCAACCGGGCGGCTGCTTCATCGTCTTCGCGCGAGAACCCGAAATAGTCAAGGATTTCGCGGTAGTGGGGCTCCCACTCCTCAAAGTTCATTCTTCTTTTCCTCGTTCTCCAGTCCGACGAGGTTCTTAAACTTCTTGAGGATGGGCTCGATGACGTGCCCCAGCAGTTCCTCCTTTTTCTCCACGTTTCCGAAATAGTGGAGCGGGAGGGTGGCAGCTGCCATATTCGGGTGACCACCGGCATCGCCCATGTCCGCGAAAGCTTCTGATAGTGCATTCCCGATGTGCAACCGTACGTCCCGATTACGGGCGGAGATCACGATTGCGGTGTCGGTGATGCCGTAGACAAGTGCCGTGTTTACGCCTTCGAGCGTGATGAGGAGATCTGCTGCCTGCGGGAGTGCATCCCGGTTCATCACATAGCCCACGTTTGAGAAGAGGTACCCGCTCTGGATCTTCCGGTACTGGATCGCTTTTCCCAGCACATCGAGCGTCTCCTGCGAGAGCGATGGTGACATGATCTGGTCTAAGAGGTCGGCATCCGTGAGTGGCAGGAGGAATCCCGCATAGTTGAGGTCCTGCGGCGTTGTGTTGCGCTTGAAGTCCTTTGTGTCGGTCCGGATGCCGTAAAGGAGGGCGGTTGCCACCCGTTTGTCGACCGGGATGTCAAGCTCCTGCAGGTACTGGGTGAGGATGCTCGCGGTCGCTCCCACACCTGGGCGGATATCGATAAACGTTCCCTGCGAGGCGAGATGTTTTCCTTCTTTGTGGTGATCGATGATGATGTTGATCTTCGTTTGCGGTGGGACATCGTTGTTGGCACCGGGAGCGGAACAGTCAACGAGAGCGAGATAGGTGCACTTCTGGAGCGCTTCCGGGGTCAGGTGTTCCATCTTGATGTCAAGCAGGTTGACAAACGTCCGGTTCTCCTGGTGCCCGATGTTGCCTTCGTAATAAATCTTAATAGCAAGTGTTTTGGAATTTGCATGTCTCGCAATTTCTGCAAGTGCCATCGCACTCGCGATCGCATCCGGGTCCGGGTTCTTGTGGGTGATGATGCCGAAAGTCCCGTCCCAGCCCGAGAGAAGCGAGAAGAGTCTCTGGGAGATCCGGCTCGCGTGCTGCTTTTTGATCTGGTGGATTGCTGCCCGGGCAAAGACTTCCTCGGGATAGATAACGAACTCTGCCCCAGCTGATGTGAGGGGGCCGCTCGATACTGGATCGATCGCCCGAACGACTACCTGCACGAGCGGATACCGTTTCCGGATCGTGAGGACCGCAGCGAGGTTTGCATCCGCGTCACCGGTCATCACGAATGCAATCTCGAACTGGGGGAGCCCGACGAGCATGTCCGAAGAGGTAATGTCCCGCACGTACGCGTCGAACTTCTGGTCGCGGAGGTGACGGACCCGGGATTCGTCTTTGTCGACGACAACCACGCGCTCGTTCTCTTTTGCGAGTTCAAGGATGATGTTGTAACCGTTTGTTCCGCACCCAAAAATACAGTATTTTATCGGTTCTGCCGACTCAAACGCGGCGGTTTCAGGCATATTAGAAGAAGATGTGATGTTTTCAGGTATTAAGTGATTCCGTACCTGATTTTCCAAAACCTTTATTCAGCTATATCGACCACATTACTAGGTCTAAGTGGGTCTGTAGCTTAGTTCGGCATAGCGGCGGACTCTTAATCCGCAGGTCAAGGGTTCAAATCCCTTCAGGCCCGTTTTTCCTGTTTTCGGATTTTATTAGTGGTAGGAGAATATTACAAATTTTTCTGATGGGAAAATCTGTTAAGAACATAGTCGACTAATGTTTTTCCCGAAATTAAGAGTGTTGTTGCATCCACTCTAATGAAAAAAAGTTCTTCTCCCCCGATCTCTACAAATACTGGTATTATCCCACGTTTGATATGAAGCCAGCAGAGTGTTTTTCCTGAAATTTTTTCAAATGAAATTTGTACAAAATTACTGATATTCTCAAAAATGTCCGGCAGGTACTTTTTCACAATCGAATAAATAATCATTCGTCGGTATCCGTCAGGGTTCCGATCCTCTTCGCGCAATTTTCGATATTCATCCTCGATACCGATGATATCGTTTTTATTATTGATCCGGTCCTCCCTGATTCCAATAATTAGGTCACCCCCATTTGCATTTAAGAAACATGCAATCGAGCGTGCGATTATAAATTTTGAAGCGTTCCGTTCATATTTTTTTATTTCAATTGAGTTACTATTCTTGATATCCATCTGAGTTAGATTCATGCTCCATAGCACACTGGTTTTAAATTCGACCTGATCATTCTCTCCCTTATCAATTAGTTTGCGTAAAGTTTCACTTTCACTAAATTTTTGACCGAGACTGAAACAAATATCTTCGACACTCGACTCGGGTTTTATTGTGAATAAATCCTCTGATGATGCCGGCAATATGTGCTTTTTTACACATTGATTAAAAAATGGTAATGCTTGATCTCCTATTGCAAATTTATGATAGCAATGAAAAACATCGGGATTCGCTATTTTTTTCACATAATCCCAATTTATACATTCATGATACGCGACAACAGAACAATATGTAAAATTAAAAATTCGGCTAATATTGTATTTTTGAATATAGTCAGTTAATATCCGGGAAAGAACATCATTTTTCGTCCAAACATCATATGCGAGGTTTTTATCCCCAAACTGACAGGCATAATACTGAATTAGTTCAAAGGGTGTCAATAGTCCATAAAGAGCCGAGAGAATGAGAACATGATGTTTACACTTTAATAATTCACGTCTTCCATGACTCCCGAAACCAGAATAAAAACCTCCTGTAAAACGCAATACTGCGGGCAAGTATCGAGCATTTCTATCATCGCCAAAAAAGTCTCCACCGAATTTTAAATTTTTATTTAAGACTAATTCGGCATCACAACCGTACCATTTTATTTCGTTATTTTTCAAATACTCAAAAATTTTCTGACGATTTTCTTTAATTCTTTGTTTATTTTCATCACTAATCCTTGTAGAGATTATTCCTGAGGATAAATCATATCGTTCCAATTCGTTTTCTTGATTTTTATGGAATGTATCAATGATTAAAATTAAAATGGGGCTGGTGGGATTATATTGTTCGTGATTTTCCATTATAAAGTGAAAATAGAGTTAAAAGTATATTTCTTTATCTCTTTGCTAACGTGAGCAGTTGCTTCACAATCCAATCTTCTCATGAAAATCACTTATTCAAACCAACTTTGATTTTATGGTCAATTATCTCAGATAACTGTACCAACTCGATCGGAACTTCGCGAATTTGGTTTTTCATCCGTGTTTCGATTTGCATTATCAAATCGACTACCATGCTGTTTACATCTCCAAATGTATAGTGCTTTAAATCGGTTGCATATTTGTACGCGCCCAACAGGTCATTGCTTTTTAATTTCTCTTTGACCAGTTCTGAACAATAAATCGCTTTGGTTGTTAAAGATTGATCTTGAGTCAAATTGTGAGTCGCCGGAGTATTTCTATTTCGACTGCCATATTCAAGTTCTTCCGCTTTTTTTAGTGCATCATTTGCCTCTCCAAATTTTCCAATTTTTTTCAAGGCATTGGATAATGTTCTCCAAGTTCCCGCATCATTGGGATTCCTCTCTAAAGATCGTGTATAGATGTTTATTGATTCGTAGAGCCTGCTATCGTTTGCCATCCTATCAGGATCAGAGGATTTGGAAGTAAACGGTGATTTATCATTTGAATACCAAGACCAGTTGGAATTTAAACGAGTTCCTTTAATCATTCGGCTGGAAGCACCGGGCACTTGGACGTTCTGCACAATTCCGGCTCGCTCCAGTACATCTGTTATAATATTTGCAGTTCTGAGATCTGTGTTCAAATATTCTTTTATACGTCTATCAAGTCCATCAGGAGTACGTTCACGAATATCGTTACGACAATTCTGGGGCAGCGTCTTTGTTGGTTCAGAATTCAGAATTTCCATTGTTGCTTGTATCAACTTATTATTGATAGTAATTCCACGACAAAAAAATGGAAGATTTGACCACACTGTTTCAACAGTATGACACGCTTTGTTCAACAAATCCCCGGGAATTGAATATTTTTTCAGATTGTCTTCCATGCGTGAGAATTGAAAAGTCTCACTATATAATTATTAGGTGATTGGGTTTTTCGGACCCTTAATCCGCAGTTGAAGGATTCAAATCATCCATCCAAATCATCATATAATCGCATCCCGAGTATCTGGTATACAGGAGTACGGTGCCAAATGCAGAAGGGATACGTTATAGGGATGCTTGCGATCCTGGCAGCTCTTGGGTGTGTGCTGTTTGTGGTGGGATGCATTGATGCTCACTCATTCACGCGGGGAAATAACGGTTCAATCATACAGGCACAGCCGGGAGATACGGTCACAATCACGCTGGGGGAGAACCCGTCAACAGGTTTTATCTGGAACGCGACGACATCCGGGGATCTCGTCATCACTGGCAGAAAATACACGTCAGGTAACCCAATCGGAGAGATGATGGGGATGGTCGGTTCCGGGGGTTCCCTTACCTACCAACTGACTGTCGGAAAAGATCACACGCAGACCTTTTCAGCCGTCCAGCGGCGGCCGGGGGACCCACAGAACAGGACTATGGGCGTCTTTGAGATCACGTTCTCGGTACCCTGATCATCCGGGCAGGAGAGACATCAGATGTTTGACTATCTTACCCAGCCGGTCTGGTCACCCTATCTTGCCGGAGCAGGTATCGGCGTTCTTGTCTGCCTCTCCTTTCTTCTGGCAGACCGCCCCCTTGGCTGTTCTTCGGCATTTGTCAAGGCACGGGGATTACTGGAGAGAACCTTCAACGCCGAGGGTGAAAAGAAAAATGAATATTACCAACAGATGCAGCCGAACGTAGACTGGAGTTTTATGATCATTCCCGGCGTGATCATCGGTGCATTTGTCTCCTCGGTGCTCTCCGGGCAGTTTCACTTGGTCTGGGTCCCGCCAATGTGGGGAAACACCTTCGGGTACAATGCGGTAATCCGGTGGTTCTGGGCGTTGATCGGCGGTATTCTCTTAGGGCTCGGAGCACGGTGGGCGGGGGGCTGCACAAGCGGGCACGGGTTGAGCGGTTCAAGCCAGCTCTCGTTTGCAAGTATTGTCACGGCGATATGTTTTTTTGCCGGCGGCATTGTAACGGCAATGGTAATCTTCAGGGTTATCGGAGGGTTGTGAACCGATGCCTCTCCTTACCACTATTCGCGGGAACCGACATACCCAGATTGTTCTCGGGCTTCTTGTGGGGATCGCGTTTGGGTTTTTCCTCCAGAAAGGAGGCGTAACAAACTATTCCGTTATCGTCAACCAGCTGCTTCTTACGGATTTCACCGTGATGAAACTGATGCTCTCAGCCGTCATTGTTGCGATGATCGGTTTCCATGTCCTGAAGCACTACGGGTACGTGCACCTGCATGCAGCGAAGGGGACTATCGGGGCAAATGTCATCGGTGGGCTTATCTTTGGTATCGGGTTTGCCCTCCTAGGGTATTGCCCGGGAACCGTTGCCGGTGCCGTGGGGTCCGGCGCGATGGATGCACTCTTTGGTGGCATGTCAGGCATCGTGATCGGGACCGGCATTTTTGCCGAAATATATCCGCGACTGAAAACAGGAATATTGAAACAGGGACCGTTTCCGGCAGTAACCGTGCAGGAGTTCCTTCACCTGCCCCTCTGGATTGTGATCGCGATTATGGAAATCGCAATGATCGGGTTTCTGGTGGTGCTCTCCTATCTGGGATATTAAACCGGTGTACCAATTGGGGATAACGCATACCGGAAAAATGCGATGAGAGCGTTCGATGACGAAATCATGAACGAATTGCCGGGGATCGACAGGCCCCCCGGTTCCGTTTCCCTGAAAGGAACGGTCAGGAAAAAATTCACGGGATGATTACGAGGTATGGGCGCCAACGGTATCGAATGCCAGCGGGTACCGCACCATACCACCTATCCCGTCTAACGCCCCGCTCTCCAGAGGCAGCGCCATGAACGCCTTATCAGGGCAGGGGAACGGCGCGAGAATCCCGGATTTCCCGGCGGGCGTAAAGCCAAACCGGGGATAATATCCCGGGTGACCGACCACAATCACGATGTGGTGCCCGAGACGCTGGCATTCCCCGATTCCCGCTTCGATGAGAGCTGTACCAATACCAAGGCACTGGTAATCCTGATGTACTGCGAGAGGCGCGAGGGCAAGAGCCGGGGTCTCCACCGTACCAGAAACAATACTTACCGGGCAGAACAGGATATGCCCGATGATCCTGTTCCCATGAACGGCAACAAGGGAGAGTTCCGGGTTGATATCGCCATCGCAGCGCAGGGCATTCACAAGCCGTGCCTCGCCATCCTGCCCGAACGCCTGGAAATGTACTTCAAAAATTGCGGGAATATCTTCCGGGCGTTCCGACCGGATAAAATAAGAATCCATCCTGTCCTATTAGGTGGCTGTGTTGATAAGGAAGGGTATTGGGAATATTCATGATATGGTGGGTTTCCGAAACGAAAGACGAGAACCTGTGTGAATAAAAGACGTTCCCTGGCAAGATGCCGGAAATTCCGGACTGCCGCCAATACCGGTATCTTATGGCAGTGTCACAAAGATCTGGCGCCAGGGTTTTTTCCCGATCGCCCGGGTCCTGTGCCCTTTACCGGTGATATCCTCAGCGAGAAGCACATCCCCTTTCCCGAACTTCCGTTTCTCACCGCTGCCCACCTCTATCTCTGCCTGCCCGTCGATCGTCACCACATATTCCCGGCAGACAACATTGTGCCACGAATATTCATAGCCCGGTGGGATCTCCCGGAAGAACACCGCCTTCGCACCGATTGGCTCGGTGAAAAAACCTAGGGGACCTTTCGGTTCAAGCGGAATCTCAATGTCTTCAAAGTATGAGTGGTTATCCGGGCCGGTATACAGTCGCGTGATCTTCATGGTTCATCCTTTTTGCTTTGGTGCAGCTATCATAGAGGATTGTGAAATCGTAAATAGTACCAGTCACCGCAAGAGGTATAATTTCTTGTATTTGTATCCCAATCATGCGATTCAGGTAGCATCGCGATGATTAAAGACCACCAACTGCTGATCGTGGGATGTTATCAGTTACCCGGTATCGTGAACTTGTACAGTTTTGCTGCGGCGGGGGCCCTTAAAAGGCGATGGATTGGAGAGGGAAGTTTTCGCCTGCAAAATCTCCGGCCCCCCTCAGCACAACCGGGAGATCCCATCAACCTTATCAAAATCCGAATCAAATGAAAGGATCCGGTCGATGTCTTTTTTCGCCATGATAGAAACCGACACCGCATCAGAGACGGATAAGGTTCCATCGTAGCGGAGAAAAACAGACATTCCACCTTTGAGACTCTGCTCATCGACAAAGATGATATCACAATTGTCGATAAAAAAATGGTACAGGTGCTCTCCCGCTTTACCCCCGCTGCGCTTACCGATGATGGTCACTGCTTCCGCAACGATCAGATCGGAAATGATGACCGTCTCTCCGGCAAGAGATGCCTGGAGTTTCTTTGCCTGAACATGCCACTGATCCTTCCGGTCAGCAAGTGCAATGAAGAATGATGAATCGACAAGGATCATCATTCACCGGACTGGACACGCTTTTTATCATTTACTGCATCTCCCCCCGAACTGATCATACCGCAGATTCCCCCAAGCGTCACTTTTTTCCTTGGGTGAATGGTGATGACCCCATTTTCGATATCCCATTGAAGAATATCACCGGGAACTAAGTCCAGTGATTTCCTGATCTCCGCAGGGAGAACCGTAGAATACCCATCAGAGATTTTCGTTTTACTAGTCATAATCAATCCTCTAGGAAATATCTGTTTAATTAGTAAATCAGTGTCACTAATAAAACATTGCCTGAAGAAATCTGGTGGTGTCAATGGCGGGGCATAAAACATTCACCGGTTCACCAGCAAAAAACGGGTCGCATTAACAGGAGCACCGTTCTGCAAAAATAACAAAATTCCGTGGGAATATTCCTGTACCCGTACCATTACTCTTCTGGATCTTCACTCATCGTCATCTGAGTCGTCTTCATCCTGATTCCCGTACTGCGGAAGTGCCTCACCCACAGATTTTACCACTTTAGCATGGGTCTTATGCTCGCCAACAGGTTCGACACCAATGAATTCGACGCGAAAATGCCATTTGTCACCGTAATCAAATAAAAAGAGCATCTTCTTTTTGATAGTGGTGAACACATCTTTCACTTTCGTCTTTTTTACTCCTGAAAATTCACTCAGGGGATCCCGGTCATCATCACTAAAGAGCTCGTAGCCTTCCTTCGAATGGCTCCAGCAGGTCAGGTTGTCATAGAAGCCAAAGGCATGATCCATATCAAATTCGAAACTTGCGAGAATCGCATCGGCAAACTGGTAGAGTGTGGAATTTTCCGGGACGGCAAGCACGCGGTACGGGCGACCTCGCACATTACCCGTATCGTTGCTCTGGATCACCTTGAACGTGAATATGCGATTGTGTGCTTTTGCCACTTGCACGGTCATACGAGTCACCTTATTCTCTCAACAGTTTTCCGAGTGTATGATGAGATCTTCCCGGAATTATTTAAGTGCTCCTTTTGTTCCGAATAGTTTTTCAAGGATACACGAGAGAGAATCCCACTTATCCCTTCTTCTCCAGCCCTTCGAACAATTCCCTGACCATCTTCACCGCACAGAGATCCCCGCACATCGAGCATGTGTCCGTTTCGCCGTCGCGGGCATGGATCTGGCGGGCAGGATCACTAAACAGGGCGAGCCGGAACTGCTCCTCCCAGTCAAGCCGGTGCCGGGCATCCGCCATCTGCACTTCGCGCTCCATCCGGTACCTTTCCGGGCGGCGGACGGTATCCCCGACATGGGCAGCGATCTTTGCAATTCTCGTACCTTCGATTATGTCGTGCACATCCGGAAGGGCAAGGTGCTCGCTCGGTGAAACCATGCAGAGGAAGTCAGCCCCATGCTGGCACGCCACCGCCCCACCAATCGCAGAGACGACATGGTCGTAGCCCGGTGCGATATCGGTGACAAGGGGTCCGAGCAGGTAGAGCGGGGCGTGGTCGGTCACTTCCTTGATCGTCCGGACATTGTGCCCGATCTGGTCGAGGGGAATGTGTCCCGGACCTTCGATCATCCGCTGGACACCGGCATGAAGTGCACGGTTCGCAAGGGTTCCGAGGTTCACGTATTCGACGGTCTTTGCGAGCTTCTCTGCGTCCTGCAAACAACCGGGACGCATCCCGTCGCCAAGGCTGATCGTCACATCATACTCGGCAAGGATCTCAAGCAGGTAGTCAAATTCGGAATAGAGCGGGTTCTCCTCGTCCCGCTGCACCATCATTGCGCAGTGGAATGCACCCCCCCGGCTCACCACACCCATCACCCGGGGGTCGGATTTGAGCGCCGCAAGTGCCTGCCGGTTCACGCCGCAATGGAGTGTTAAAAAATCCACACCCTGCCGGCAGTGGTCCCGGATCACGGAAAAGAGCAGGTCTGAATCGACATCAACAGCATTTCCCGCCCGGCGCACCGCTTCATAGATCGGCACCGTGCCAACGGTCGTATCAAAAGCGAGGATCTTCTTTCGTATGGCAACAAGGTCTCCGCCCGTGGATAGATCCATGAGCGCATCGGCGCCGTTGTCGAGCGCTGCACGGGCTTTTTTTTCTTCGAGCGCCGGGTCGCACCGGCTGCCGGAGGTGCCGATGTTCACGTTGATCTTGACCAGACATCCCTTGCCAATTGCACAGAGTCGGTGCTCCCGTGCCGGGTTGTGCGGGATAACGATCCTGCCGGCAGCCACACCCCTCGCAATCTGCTCTGGCTTCATGCCTTCCACCTGTGCTGCCGCTACCACTTCAGCCGGTACTGTGGTACTGCACCTGCGGATAAGCGATTCCATAAGAAACATCTGTCGGGAATCCTTATTATTGTGCATGCCAGTCCAGTGGATTTCCGAGGGCGATCTTTATGCCAACTCATACATTTACGGGAGCATTCTTATCGATGCGGGCGTAACACCCATGGCAGTGAAACCGTACAGGGATACCATTGACACGATCATCCTGACGCACTGCCACTTTGATCATACCGCCCACGTAAAAGAGATCGCCCACATGTGTAAGGCGAAGGTTGCCATCCATCGAGCCGACGCGACGGGACTCTTCGATGAGATGCGCTGCCTCTCGATGCATTTCGGCGCCCGTGCACCAGGTATTGTGCCGGATATTATGCTCGTGGAAGGGGATACAATAGGGACACTCCGCGTCCTGCACACTCCCGGGCACACACCGGGCAGCATCTGCCTCTTTGCCGAAGATGACCGAGTGCTGATCAGCGGCGACACGGTTTTTACGGACGGGGGGTTCGGGCGCTATGACTTTTTGGGAGGGAGCCGTACTGACCTCGCACGTTCCCTTGACCGGCTCTCGGGACTCGATGTTGAGGGGCTCTACCCGGGACACGGGATACCGGTTGAGAGTGGGGGAAGACTGCACATCGCCGCGGCGCAACAACTCATGAAGAGCGGGTATGGATAAGGGAATCTATTGTCTTGTCTTTCGCAACCCTGCCTGCACAACCGTCATCGGGGCACTCGGGGCACTTGCGTTTCCCGCCGGTTTTCATATCTACATCGGTTCTGCTCTCGGGAGCGGGGGATTGAAACGGCTCGACCGGCATTGCAGGCTCGCGTGCGGCGAGAACAAACGCCCAAAGTGGCATGTCGATTATATCCTCACGGATCCCAGGTTCTCGCTCGTGTATGCGGTCTCTGCTCCAACGACGGAACGCCTTGAGTGCCGGCTTGCAGGTACCCTTGGCGGTGCCGGGGTCAAAGGTTTTGGGTGCAGCGACTGTGCCTGCACGTCCCATCTCCTGTACCGGCGTCATGATCCAAAAGGGGAGATTGTCGCAGCGCTTGGGATGCTTGGTCTTCTCCCCGCCATCAAAACTATCATTACCCCAGACGCAAAGGGTAACATATGAAAGTGCTCGGGTTATCGGGAAGCATGCGCAAGGATGGCAACACGGCTCAGCTCATAAAAGTGATCCTCAAGCGCTGTGAGGATGCGGGGATTGAAACGAAATTTGTCTCCCTTGCCGGGAAGAAGATCCTTCCCTGCCTCGGGTGTGAGCATTGTAAGAAGAATAAGTGGTGCGTCGTCGAAAAGGATGACTGGAGCGAAATCGCACAGGAGATACTGGACTGCGAGGTGCTCGTCATCGGCTCGCCCACCTATTACTATGATGTCTGTGGCCACTTGAAAAATTTCATAGACCGCACCTATTCGCTCTACCATGACCGGAAACTTGCTGGCAGGAAAGGTGTCGCCGTCGCGGTGCAGGCACAAAAGGGTGCCAACCGCACCATCCAGACAATCGAGGGATTCCTCAGTTCCCACGAGTTCTCATCGCTCGGCTCGGTAAAAGGGACCGGATATAACGAGGGGGATGTCCTGAACGATGAGGAGGCGATGCGCAAGGCACAGAAAGTTGGCGACAAGATTGTGCGCCTGCTCGCCCCGCGCCACGATTGAACAGTTGCAGAAAAAATTCCGGTAATCACTCCGTAAAAAATTGCGGGATATTACATCGAAAAAGCCGTCGAAATTTCCGGAAAAATACCGGAAATCTTTTTTTAGCACCGCTCGTATAGCGTTGTCCGGCGCACGAGCGTCCTGCCGATATCTTCTGCCACCCGCTGCATCTCTTTTGGGTCAAGATAATCGGTGTTTGTCGCACCGGCGCCTTTTGAGATGCTCTCCTCAAACATGGTGCCACCGAGATCATTTGCTCCGGCAAGAAGCCCCAGCTGCGCCATCTTGATTCCTTCTTTTACCCACGACACCTGAATGTTCTTGAAATTGTCAAGATAGAGCCGGGCAACCGCAACCATCAGGAGGTCTTCCCTGCCGGTGGCTCCCGCCCGTGCCAGCCCTTTCTGGTAGATGGGCGTGTTCATATGGATGAACGAGAGCGGGACAAACTCGGTGAATCCCTGTGTCTCATCCTGTACTGCCCGGAGGATCCCGAGGTGTTGTACCCTTTCCTCGTCGCTCTCGCAGTGCCCGTACATGATGGTGGCAGTCGTCGGGATACCAAGACTGTGCGCCTCCCGGATGATCCGCATCCATTCAGCGGTGGGAATCTTCTGCGGGCAGATCTTTTCCCGGACAGAATCGACAAGGATCTCCGCCGCAGTGCCACACATCGAACCGAGCCCGGCGGCTTTCATCATCCGGAGCACCTCTTTTGTAGAAATCCCGCTCTTCTTTGCCGCGTAGGCAACCTCCATCGGGTTACTTGCATGAAGGTGGATGCCCGGCGCTGCTTCACAGATCCAGCGGTAGACATCGATGTATGATTGGGCGGTAAATGACGGGTGCAATCCGCTCACCGTGCAGATCTCGGAGACTTTGCGGGAGCGTGCGAGCGCGGCTTTCTTCTGGATTGCTTCCCGATCATAAAAATAGATCCCGTCATCGCCGGGCTTCTTTGAGAAACCGCAGAAACCGCAGGCATTGACGCAGAGGTTCGTGACATTGATATTCTGGTTTCTCACGTACGTGACGGCATCACCCACCGCTTGTTCACGCATCTCGTCCGCGGCACGGGCAACATCCCAGACATCACGGGTGTGTACCTGGAAGAGGTGTAGTGCCTCATCCCCGGTAAGCCGGTGACCGGCTTTGACGTCTGACAACAGTCTCTTCAGGTTCGCGTCCATGGTTCTCCGTGTAGTATCCTTAGCGTGCTAATGTGTGTCACACTCAATGTTAAACTATTGTTCTACGTGGCGCATGATTCTTATTCCTTCACGCCAACCATCAGTAAAGGAGTGTTATGAAACAGGTAAAAGTTAAACTGACCACAAAAGAGGCTGACGGGTTTGTTATCCCGCTCGGTCCGGCAAACCTCGTTGCGGTGATGACGGATCAAGGGTTAGTGGGCTGCGGAGCCATCGATGTGGCAGCGCTTGATTCATTCAGTTATCCCGCGGCAAAAGTACGCCCCGCGATTGGTCCCTCCATCAACGATACGGACGATATCCTGACAGGCATCGTCAAGGAAGCGAACCGGTCAGCAATAGGGCGTGGGATAAAAAACGGCATGACCGGCAGGCAGGCGCTGGAACGGCTTTGATCTTTTTTCCGTAAGAATTCGCAAGAGTGAGGATGCCACTTTGTTGAAAATTCAAAGCGAATACGAATAATTAAAAAAGTAAGAATAGCGCCCTCCTGAGGTATTCCACTTTTCAAATCCAAATCATTTTACTCATTGAATTTCTGTTTTTCATTTTATCTTTGTTTTAAAGGGTGTGATTCATTACATAGCCAAATCCGGATTTTGCCGTCATGGAAAAATCAAGTCCATTCTTACCCGTTGACCCATACATTTATTTTCTCAAAGACCCGGAATCTCGACAAAGGTACGGGTCATTGCAGGATCAATACCTGCTGTATAAAATGAACGGGGTGGGGGAATTGAAAATTGTAAGATTGCTTCTTTGCACTGTGGTAGGTATTACGATTATTTTTGTGCTCTTGAGCGGGTGTCTCGACAATTTAACAAATGGCAATTCATGGGGTGGAGGGGGAAGTTCGGGCTCATGCAGTTCCGGCTATTTAAAATACCCGACCAGTGAGGGTCATTGCTGTCCAGATGGATACCCGTACTATTATGACGGTACATGCCACTCATGTTCCCAAGGTTACAATAAATACGACACAAGCGCCGGCTACTGCTGCCCGACAGGATACCCATATTACTATGAGGGTAAATGCCACCAGTGCTCCCAAGGATATGCAAAATATGACACGAGCGCTGGCTATTGCTGTCCGTCGGGATACCCTTATTACTATGATGGTAAATGTCATACACAGGCATCGAGTTCGAATACTTACGTCGTAGTGCCAACGAGCGGGCAGGTGGACAGCCGCACCGGATGCCCAAGTTACTACGACCTTCAGTGTTCCGGATGGATACAGGCATCTCATTGCTCGATACAGTCCTGCACCTGTTACTGGAGCGGCATTCACGGCGACTCGACCTCAGCATATTACCGCACTTCAGACAATGCCTATTACCCGTGCACGGGTAATGGGGATGCCATCTCCTGCATCGCTGCAGCACAGGCAGCCGCACAGCACTGTGCATAATATAGATCTCCTTAAAAGAGTGTATTTGGGGATTTCCGCTCCGCAAGCAAAATAAAAAAACCAATAAATTAAAATTAGAGGAAACCCTGATCTTCAGGTCGGGGAGAACGTCATATTTCCATTCTTGATTCTTTCTCCATTTACGTCAGGTACAACGGTGTAGTAAAAAATCCCCCACCTTTTCAAACGAGCTCGTACAACGTTGTCCGCTGCCTGAGCGTCCGTCCCAAATCTAAAACAATGCACTCCATGTCTTTGGGATCCAGATAATCGGATTCTGCCCCGCCGGCATTTCCTGTTACGTCATCAGTGAACATCGTGCCCGCCAGATCGTTTGCCCCGGCGAGCAGGGCGAGCTGGGTCATCTTGAGCCCGACTTTTCCCCATGCCACCTGGATGTTGTCGATATTGTCAAGGAACAGCCGGGACACGGCGATCATCAGGATGTCCTCGCGCCCGGTAGGCCCCGGGCGGGCGATCCCCTGCTGGTAAAGAGGGGTGTTCGTGTGGACGTACGGCAGGGTGACAAGCTCGGTAAACCCGTGCGTCTCATCCTGTATCTCCCTGAGGATATTGAGGTGCTCAATCTGGTTCCTTGCGGTCTCGTACGATCCGTACATGATGGTCGCAGTCGAACGGAGCCCGATACTGTGAGACTCCCTGATAATCCGGACCCAGTCGGCAGTACTGACTTTTTTTGGGCAGATCACTTCACGGACTGAATCCACGAGGATTTCTGCTGCGGTGCCCTGGATAGTTCCAAGCCCTTCCGCCTTGAGCCGTAAAAGCACATCACGGGTTGAACAGCCGTTCTTCTCCGCAACATGGGCAACTTCATCCGGGCTGAAGGCATGAATATGAACACCGGGTGCGGCTTCGTGTATCCAGTGAAGCAGGTCAACGAAGGTGTCCAGCGTGAACGCGGGGTGGACGCCGGAGAGGAGGCATATCTCGGTCACGTTGCGCTCGTATGCCAGCCGTGCCTGAGCCTGGATCGCCTCCTTGTCGCAGCAGTAGGCACCCTCGTCCCCGGCATTCCTCCCGAAGCCGCAGAACCCGCAGAGGTTCTTGCAGATGTTTGTGACATGCAGGTTCTGGTTCCGGACATACGTGACCACATCGCCAACCCGCCGTTCCCGCATTTCATCCGCAGCAGCGGCAACCCGGAAAACGTCCCGCCCCTGTGCAGTCATCAAGAGGAGCGCTTCCGGTTCCGTGAGCCGGTGCCCGCTAAGCACACGAGAGAGAAGTGAAGGAATAT
Organism: uncultured Methanoregula sp.; assembly: GCA_963676405.2. Taxonomy (GTDB): domain Archaea; phylum Halobacteriota; class Methanomicrobia; order Methanomicrobiales; family Methanospirillaceae; genus Methanoregula. The sequence goes on along the minus strand of CAXXQB010000024.1, from coordinate 20,872 downwards.
CGTGACTTGCCATACGAGGTGTTACCGCCGTTTCTTTCCGGGCTTCTTCTGCGGTTTCTCTGGCACGTTTCCTTTTCGCCGGAGGTAGAGTTCATGGACCACCATGATGACGACAATGACGATAATCACTTCTACGATATGGAGCGGGAGTAACCCTACAAGAGGGATGGTGAAGTAGGCTTTTCCGATCACCCAGTCTTTCTGTGTGGGTTCGATCTCTGCTGCGCCGGGGACGGACAGGTATCCCTGGTCACTTGCCGGGTTGTTGTCACCCTTTGAAATGTAGCCTCCGTGCGATGTGTTGGTGCCGGAATTCAGGATATACCCGGCGCCGGGTGTATTGTATACCGACGGCAGGATAACTCGTTCGGTTGGCATCCGGATCGGGATATCCCGGGAGCTTGCCGTAAGATTCACCGGTGGGTTGGTGTTTGCAGGATACAAGACCCGGTAACCGGATAAGGTTGTATTGCTGATCGCCAGCGGGACATACGTGGCAGGAGTTGCATTTCCCCGGTAGATATTCAGGTACAGGGGTTTGGGTTCACCTGCATCCACCCATGTCATCGCACGGTGTATGATCGGGTGCTGTTTTGATAAAGGGAGTATCCCAATCGACGCCCAGAAATCCGTGATGCCGTTCGGGCGGTAGATAATCACATCCCCGTAATCCTCGAATTTTTTATAACCACTCGCATTACCCTCATCCCATGTCTGGAGGGCACCGAACCGGTCCGGGGCAACGACGACGACAAGATCCCCGACGTTCATGTGAGGTGTCATACTCGCGGACTCGATGGTGACAACGGCGGGCCATGTCCCGCAGACAAGGTACAGGGCAAGCGCAATCCCCCCGACAACCGCAAGTATCCAGAGGATATCCCGTGCAAGAGACACTACCCAGTGCTCGCGTGTCCGGAAATTTGCGATCAGGGTGCGGATATCCCGGGGTTTGGTGGTATCTGCCATGTCTTCGCGCTCTGTATTGGATTTTTTTGTTAATATACCGCACCCTTTCGCAGTTTATTTTGGCACAACTATGGTCGACAGGTAATACGCACCGAAGATGACCAGAAAGATCCCGCAAATCGCCATGACAAACCGGTATGTCCGGTCCGAGAGGAATACCGTGCCTCGCGAGATCCCAAACGAAACAAGCGTGTACCACGCGAGATCGGCACTCCAGTGTCCTGCCATAAAGAGAGCGGCAAGGAAGATACCACCCGCGAGCCCGGCAATGACCATCGCGCTCCCAATCGAGAGCCACCAGAGCCAGAAGTACGGGTTTGCAACGCTCGTGACCAGTCCCGCGAGGTACGGGTTTGTCACGATCTTAACCGTGGTGTGCTGCAGGGATGCACCCCGGCACCCGTTCAGGGTGAGCACCCCGAACGCGATGAGCGCGATCCCGCCGATGACCGTGATCACGGGCGTATAAGGGAGGGCAACTGTGGCAAGCCCGAACACGATCAAAAAGAAAATAACCGTCTCGGCAAGCATATGCCCAAGCATCACTTTAGGCCCGGTGGTCCACCCACCGGTGAGCGACGCGTTGACTGTGGCAACAAACGTCGGACCGGGGGCAATCGCTCCCGTAAGGCCAAGAGCGAACGCGAGAATAAACACCTGGATCGTATCGTATACCATTTTTTAGTCCCGCCACTCCCGGTTCGTTGAACAATGTCTGCCTGCTGACGATATCAAGGAACTCGCAGGCGTATGCAGTTTTTTGTCCAAGAAGATGGATCGATAAAATCCTATATTTCCCCGGGGAGCAATATACTAACCATGCTTGATGCACAGCAGATCACCCTCCGGTTCCTTGAGACACATCTGCAGGTGCATCCGGACGTCGTCCGGTACATACAGGAAGAGGATGATCCGGACCTTATCGAGCGGATCATCGCGCAGGTTCCAAAAGAGACGATCGTTGTCTCGTCCCGTCACCTGCCCGGCATGAATGCAACCCGGGACGGCACCCGGTTTTTATGCGACCCATTGGTTGAAGTGGTCAGCGGCAGCGCGGGCACTTCCGGCAGTATTAACGGAACTGCAGATTATCTTTTCTATTTCCGGGACCGGTTCACCCGGCTCGGAGGGATGATCCGGAGCCGGTGCAGCGCGATGCCGATGGAGGGGTTGACACGCTCTCCCCGGTACCGGCAGGAGGAGTGTACCGTCATCGGTATGGTAACCGAGGTAAAGACAACAACGAATGGTCACCGCATCGCAGAACTCGAAGACACTTCTGCAAATATCACGGTGCTCTTCAGGAAGGACCGCCCGGTCTTTCTCGATGCCGAACGGATCATCCCTGACGAAGTGATTGGTGTCAAGGGCAAACTCTCGAATGACGGAAAACTCTTTTTTGCCGATACACTGTACCGTCCGGACATCCGGATCGATAACATCCCGTTTAAGAGCGAGAAGCCGGGAAAATCTGCGTTCATTTCGGATGTCCATGTGGGGAGCAACACGTTTCTTGCCGACTGCTGGGACCGGTTCGCAGACTGGCTTGCCGATTCTGATATCTCTTACCTCCTGATCGCGGGCGATCTCGTGGACGGGATCGGGATCTATCCCGGGCAGGAAACCGAGCTAACGATAAAAAACATCTTCGAGCAGTATGACCTGTTCGGGGAACTCCTAAATGAAATCCCGCACCGGATCAGGATCATCGTTTCACCGGGCAACCACGATGTGGTGCGGGGCGCCGAACCCCAGCCGGTGATCCCGGAAAGGTTCACCCGTAAATTCCCGGATAACTGCATGCTCGTCGAGAACCCGGCGCTTGTGAACCTGCAGGGCGTCCGTGTGCTCATGTATCACGGGCGCTCGATTGACGACATGATCGGGCTGATCCCCGGGGCCTCCTACGCAGAGAGCGGTATGATGATGCAGGAGATGCTCCAGCGCCGGCACCTCGCCCCGGCATACGGCCGCAAGACTCCGATTGCAGCGGGAAGAAGCGACCGGCTGATCATTGACCCACTCCCGGAGATCCTGCATACTGGCCACGTCCATATCACGGGCTTGATGAATTATCGCGGGGTGCTCGGCATTAATGCGGGTACGTGGCAGTCCCAGACATCGTTCCAGAAACAGATGAACGTGAACCCGACACCTGCGCAGGCAGTGGTGCTCGATCTCCAGACGCTGCAGCCGCAGACGTTTACATTTCTTGAGAAAGGGACGGGAGGATGAATGAGGAAATTCACGAATCCAATCTTTTTTCACCACGAATCTCTAAGCATTCATCTATGCCAATAAACGTCCTCGCCTTCGCGGGGAGCCCGCGCCGGCACGGGAATTCCGAGACGCTCCTCGACTGGGTGCTTGCATCGATGGGGGAAAACCCGGACGTAACTATCGACAAGATCGCACTTACCGAAGCGAATATCAATCCCTGCCGGGGGTGCAACGCGTGCGAGAAACTGAACAAATGCGTCCAACGGGACGGCATGGATATCGTTCACGACAAGATTATCGCAGCGGACTGCATCATCATCTCCTCCCCGATCTTCTGCCTCGGGCTCTGTGCGCAGGTAAAGGCGCTTGTCGACAGGGCACAGGTATTCCGGTCGAGAAAATACGTGCTCAAACTCCCGGTCGTTCCCCCGGAACGGAAAGGCAAGCGCCTCGGCGTATTCCTCGCGACAGCGGGACAGAAATGGGATTATGTCTTTGACGCTTCAGTACCATCAGTCAAGTGCTTCTATCATGTAACTGAAGTGAGGGATGCGGATATCAGCTACCTGATGATCAACGGCGTCGATGAGAAGGGAGCGATCGAGCATCACCCAACCGCACGGGCAGATGCACAAAAACTGGGAAAGACCGTGATCGCTGAACTGAAAAAGAAACTGGCTGCGTGAGGGATGATGACAGTCACCGTCATTGGTATCTCCGGAAGTCCACGCCGGCACGGGAATACGGAGACGCTTCTAGACAGTTTCCTTGACGGTGCACGGGCAGCCGGGGCATCAGTGGAGAAGGTGGTGTTAAGAGATCTCGACTATACTCCCTGCAAGGGGTGCAATGCCTGCCATAAAACCGGCGAGTGCATCGTGCATGACGATGCGATTATGCTCTTTAATAAAATTCTCGCCGCTGACTGCATGGCGGTTGCCTCCCCGATCTACAGCATGGGCATAACAGCGGAGCTGAAAGGGTTGATCGACCGGGGGCAATACCTCTGGGCACGGAAATTTATTTTAAAAAATCTCTATTTCTCACACGATCACATTAAAAAGCACAAGGGGCTCTTTATCTCCACTGCCGGGCTCTCGTGGGACAACGTGTTCGATGCTGCGTTCCCCGCCATCACCGCGTTCTTCAACGGCACAGGGTTCGAATACTATGACAACATCATCGCAAACAGGATGGATGAGCATGGCGGGATCAAGAACCACCCGACCGCGCTCGCGGAAGCATTTGAAAAAGGGCAGACGGTGGTGCGGGTGCTGGAGAAGTTGAAAGCGGAGCCAATTCCAAAAAAGAGTGATGCTGGTGAGTGACGCCTAAAAAGTAGAGAGAGTAGTGCATCGTAATACAAAAAAGTAGAGAAAATTTTGTATTACAATGTTTTAATACAGAAAAATTTCCAAAAAATCTTACGCGCATACGGCATCAGCCTACGCCATAAGAAGTTAAAATTAGTAGGTGCCGTCGCAGGACACCGATCAGTGTTGTCCTGACTGCCCCAGCATGAAAAAAGGTTTACAAAATGCCCGGGTAGAACGACACGACGAGCGCACCGAACGCAGCAAGGATCAGGATCACAAAGATTCCCACGTTCCACGCCAGCACCTTTTTCCCGTCCAGAACACTCACCGGCAGCATGTTGAAGGCAGCGATCATTGCATTCACCTGGAGCCCGATCATGCCAATCACTGAATAGAGACTCCCGCCCAGCCCGGCACCAGCTCCGCCATAGATAAGGAGACCGGCGAACGGGATGCAGAGGATTAGATTGGTGATCGGTCCGGCAGCGGAGATCTTTCCGTTCTGTTCCCGGGATATTCCCCTGCCATCGATTGAATTATTGTAGATGACTGTTGCCCCCGGTGCCGCAAACACGACGCCGACAAGCGCAGCAAGTGCCACCGCGACAAGGAGCATCATGTTGTCTTTTCTGAACTCCGCGTAGTACCCGAACTTCATCGCGGTAAATTTGTGGGCCATCTCGTGGAGGATAAATCCGATACCCACCGTCACGAGGGATATGGCAAAGAATACCAGTGCCGTGAGCGGATCGATGCGGAAATTCGAACTTAAAAACCCGTTGGGAGAGACGAATATAATGGTAAATGCGAGCGATATTGCCATCCACGCGATGAAGAGGTCTGCTTCTTCGCGGCGGGATATTTTTTCGAGCATGAGATCACCGGATCAGATAGGGTGGTTCTCTGATATCAGTTTTGGGTGACAATACCGGCAGGGTGTTTCGCGTCCGCGATCGGGAAGTCATTATGTTTATCCGCTGATCGGGAGAAATAATTTGTATGTCTCTTGAATCAGTCAGAACGAAGATCACCCATGTCGATGACGATATCGTCCGACTGATTGCACAACGGCAAAGGCTTGCTGTAAAGATTGCGGATATCAAAGTCCGCGAAGGGCTCCCGGTGCGGGATGAACAGCGAGCCCGCAAGGTGATTGCTGCTGCTGGAGAACGTGCAGCAAAGGCACACATCGATCCCGAGCCAGTCCGTAAAATTTTTGAGATCCTGATTGCGATGAGCGAAGAGTCCCAGCATGCACGGAACGGCAATCGGGAACAGTGAGATGGCACTGCCCCCAGATGGATTCGGGCAGACGGATCTCTTTAAAAAAACACACATGATGCCTGTCAGCCACTCGTAGACCGCAGCAGGATAATAACGTACGCCGGTTTCAATGGGAAATCGCATTCGCGATTTTTTTCAAATGCTTTTTTTCCGATGATCTTATTGCGTTTGAAAAGGACAATGCAGATAGTTAAGTACAGGTCATCATGGAACACGCACCAAAAGACGCACAACTCCCGTTTATCTACCTCAACAACGCCGCGACCACGTGGCCAAAACCACCCGAGGTGCTCCAGGAAGTTGCTGAATGCCTGCGTTTGCCGCTGCATGAATCCGGCCGGACAACCGGCAGCGGAACAACAGACTATCCATCAGTTACTCGCGAAATTCTCGCAGCATTTTTCCATACCGGTCCTCCAGAAAATTTTATTTTCACCCAGAATGCGACCGACGCACTCAACCTGCTGATTCACGGTTTTGCAAAAAAGATGGATCTGCCGTTCCATGCGATAACTACGGAACTCGACCACAACTCCGTGCTCCGTCCGCTTCATACCCTTGAAAATGACGATGCGATCACGCTCTCGATTGTCCCCTTTTCAGGGCATACGGTCACCCTTGCCGGGATAAAAAAAGCAATCTGCGCAGAGACACGGTTGGTGGTGATGACCCATGGCAGCAACGTGTTCGGTTCTGTGCAGGACATTAAACCGATTGCAGAGTACCTCCATACCAACGACATTTTCTTTATCGTTGATGGTGCTCAGACCGCAGGGCACATTCCCATCGATTTATCAGATATTCCCGTCGATGCTTTCGTGTTCACCGGGCACAAGGCGCTCTTTGGCATCCCAGGCATTGGCGGATTCTATCTCCGCGACCCGGATGCAATCGCAATCACCCGGCAGGGGGGAACTGGCACGGATTCCCGGACGCTCACCCATCCATCCGGAATGCCGATGCGATTCGAGACGGGGACGCCCAATTACCCGGGCATTGCGTCGCTGTATGCGGGTGTGCGATTCATCAATACAGAGAGTCTTCGAGAAATTGAACGCCACGGAAAGGAACTTACAGGATATTTTATCCGGGAACTGAAACATCTGCCGGGCATTATTCTCTACAACGATGCTCCGGACCTCCCGGTGGTGTCATTCAATATAGCCGGCATCGATAACGATGATGCGGGATTCATCCTTACCCGGGCATATCGGGTTATTACAAGGACCGGGCTCCATTGCTCCCCGCTCGTCCATAAACGCATTGACGGTGGGAAAGGGTGTATCCGGGCAAGTTTTTCGTATTTTAATTCCATCGATGAGTGCAGCAGGGCGGCAGACGCAATCCGTGAGGTGGCAGAGAGTGCGAATTCAAAAGTCCGTTCAGACTAAAGTCTGTGTCGACGGCTCGCTCATGAAGGAGTATGTGCTTGACGAACCACTGACCGAAGACTTCCTGAAATTCCTGGAAACATTCGGCACGGTCCGGTTCCTTGAGCAGCTGAAAAAACCCTACTTCTCTTTTGAAAAAGAGCAGTTCATCTCAATCAAGGGTTTTGTCGGGGACAGTAATGTTGAGGTGCGGTACAAAAAGGAGTTTCAGGATCTTGTGGCGGACTATTTTTATCTCCTGCTCTACTACTATGGTAAGGGCGAACGCGGGATCTCAACACTGAAAGAGTATGAAGATTCCGTCAGGGAAAAAATGAAGATCCGGCTGGATCCTTTACCTAAGAATACCACATGATACCAGCGCACCTGGTACGCGAAAAAACGGATGGCCTCACGCACTCATCCAAACATTCCCAAAAAGATCACTACGCCCAAAAGGATCATCGCGACCCCGACAATCAACCGCAGCACTCTCCGGTGCCGGATCCTCCACGCATCCGCTCTCTCCGGGTCGAGCCCGAACACAACGAGGAGCAGGATCATAAAAAGCGGCAGGACAAAGATGATGTTGTAGAGGATCAGGTACGGCAGTCCCTCCATAAGCGTATAATTCGTGCTGACAAGCCCGAGTATCGCAAGGTAAATCCCACCGGTGCACGGCAGTTCGAAGATCCCGACAAGGATCCCGAGCACAAAAGCTGCCGGAAGCGTGGAACGCAGGATGTAGCGGTCGATCTGTTCCTTTCTCGACGCGGGGATGGCAAGTACGAATGCATCCTTGTTCCGCAATACATCGACAACACTGACAAGCCCGAGGATGATCGCCACACCCGCGCCGAGATACGAGAGGATGGTCGATACCCCAGAGATCCGCACGAGTGAGAGCAGCCCCAGCCCGGACAACAGGTAAAAGCAGAATACTGCTGCAATATAACAGCCACCGACCGCAAGGACGCGTCTCCTGTCCCTGAGCGAGACGACGGAGACTAACAGGAAGATAAGAACCGAGAATGCACAGGGGTTCACGCTATCGACAAGCGCTGAACCGATCACAAGCGCAGGTGTGAGGGCAGGAGTTGGCGGGCAGGGGACACCGGGAGGTGTGATGGGGAAAGGAGTTGCATTGCCGCACGACACAGCCAATTGTCTCTCTGCAAGGAATGCTTCTTCGACATAGTTTTTGATATTCACATCCCCAATCAGCACCCGTTTTCCGATAAAGAGGACCGGGACTCCGGGGTTAGCAATTCCGTTCTGCTGCAGCATTGCAGAGTATAATGCCTGGTTTGTGGCATTGTGATAAATTTCAAACGATTGGATGTCAAGGTCCGGATATTTTGTACTGAGACTCGCAAGCACGGGTTTTACGCTATCACAATGGACACACCCGTCACCGTAGAAGAAATAGCCGGTAATCGTTATACCGGAAACATTGGCAGGAAGTGACGGTGCCGTGCTGCCATCCGCACCTGGCAGGATAGTGTCACTCAATTCTTTTTTTTTAATTCTTCCCGAATCGCTGCTTCCAGCCCGGTCGGGATATTCCGTTCACCGAATAAGAGTGTATTCCCGACAACCGCTTCAGGAATACCATCATAAGAATTCTTTAGTCTGGCATTTATCTCAGAATATATGCCATAATTTTTCTGGTTGTGCCAGATCTCGATGATGTGGAACTCGACGTTCGGGTATTTCTGTGAAAGATTAATAACAAGCGGCATCACGACGTGGCAATGCGGGCATTCTTCGCCATAGAAGAAATAGACCGTCACGTTTCCCGACGCCAGACCGGTACTGCTGACAGGGCTACCGGTGTTCAGGAGCCCGGCCGAGAACGCGGCGGCACAGCCAATAACGACAACAAGAACAAGTGCGGCAGAAATTTTCAGGATTTTGTCCATTGACCAGCCCCGGGAATATGAATAAACGATAGAGTGAGAAGTGTTGACTCCGGAACCATAAAAATTATGTTAAGGAGATCATCGTGCCCACCCCATCGCGGGTGAACAGTTCAAGGATCAGGTTGTGCTCCACATTGCCGTTGATGATATGGGCGTATTCGACCCCGTTTTCAACCGCCCGGATAACCGAAGTCGCTTTCGGGATCATCCCTTCCCCGATTGCGCCCGATTTCAGCATCGCGTTCGCTTCATCGATGGTGAGTTTATGATACACCTTTGTCCGCTGTGCATCCATCACGCCGTCCACATCTGTCATGTTGATCAGCTTGAACGCCTTGAGCGCCACCGCGATGTCGCCCGCTGCCGTGTCCGCGTTGATGTTGAGGCTCCCGCCGGACCGGTCGATCGCGATCGGGGCAATCACCGGGATGTAATTATTGTCCAGAAGGGTGTTGAGGATTGCCGGATTAATACATTCGATCTCACCGACATGCCCGAGATCGACTTCCTTCTCCACACCCTTGACATTCACTTTCTGGAGTTCCATCTTCTTTGCAATGATAAGGTTCCCGCCACTTCCCGAAAGCCCGACACCCCGCGCCCCGCATTTGGCAATCAAGGAGACGATGCCGCTGTTGATCTTCCCGACAAGCACCATCTGGGCGATCTCCAGCGTCTCTTGGTCGGTGACACGCAGTCCCCCGACGAACACCGATTCCTTCCCGAGCGCCTTCATCTTATCGGAGATCTCCGGTCCCCCGCCGTGAACGAGTACCACCCGGATACCGACATAGTGCAGGAGCACCGCGTCGCGGATCGCATTTTCGAGGACGAGCGGGTCCACCATCGCGTGCCCGCCGAGCTTGATGACCAGCGTCTTGCCGTGGAACTGCTGGATGTATGGCAGGGCTTCCATAAGGACGTCTTCGCGTTTCATCATGTGGTGTACCTCCCGTTGATCTCGACGTACCGCTCGGTGAGGTCACAGCCCCATGCGGTTGCTTCCTTCTTCCCCGATGCAAGGTCGAGCTCGAAGATCACCTTTTTGCCGTGCATCGCGGCTTTTGCCTTTGCGAGATCTGCACAGATCTCACCGGCAATAACTAACGGGTACGACTCGGTGCCGTCACTGATCGTTAGTGAGATTGCAGAGGGATCGAACCTGACACCTGCCCGCCCGGCAGCTGCCACTACCCGTCCCCAGTTCGGGTCTTCGCCGTAAACCGCAGTCTTTACAAGGGGTGACTCGATGATGGTCCGTGCAACTTTTGCCGCCCTGTCTTCTTTTTTGGCTCCTTTTACGGTGACTTCAATGAGTTTTGTCGCGCCTTCGCCGTCAGCGGCGATCTGCTGGGCAAGGATGCGGCAGCACTCTTCGAGAGCTTCAGAAAACTCCGTGGGATTCACTTTACCCGACTCGCCGGTTGCCGTGCAAAGCGCGATATCGTTTGTGCTCGTATCCCCGTCCACAACTACACGGTTGAATGACCGTTTTGTCGCACGTTTCAGCGCTTCCTTGAGCGGTTTTTTATCGATCTCTGCATCTGTGTAGATGAAGGCAATCATTGTTCCCATCATCGGGGCGATCATGCCACTCCCCTTCGCGATCCCGCCGACACTAAAGGTCTCTTTCTCTACGAGCGCGTGCTTGGGGAACGTGTCGGTGGTCATGATCGCTTGTGCGGTAAGGGCTTCGGCTTTTATGCTGCGCGAAAGTTTCGGGGCAACGGTCTCACACTGGCGCCGGATCAGCGGGAGATCGAGATACCTCCCGATCACACCGGTGCTTGCCACGCCGACACTCTGTGCATCGACGCCGAGCGCGGTCCCGGCACATTCCGTCATGGCGACGGCGTCCTCGTACCCTTTTCGTCCGGTATAGGCATTTGCACAGCCGCTGTTTGCGATGATCGCGTCGAGTCTCCCCCTTTTTATCTGCTTTCGCATGAGCTCGATGGGTGCAGCTTTTACCAGGTTTTCCGTAAATACTCCGGCAGCAGTCCCGCTTGCCCGGATGAGTGCAAGGCCGTACTTTCCTTCCTTCATGCCGAAAGCGCTCACCCCTTTGACCGCACAGATACTTTTCATTTTCATGGTTTGTCCTCTCGTTATTCCCTGTATGTTATGATTCAGCCGACTGGGTTGCACCAATTGCCCCGACGATATCTGCCCGTGTCAGTATGCCCACGAGTTTTTTGCCGCGTGTTACTGGTAGCCTGACGATCTTTTTCTTTAACATGAGTGCCGCGGCAGCTTCGATGTCCATATCTTCAGTTGCCGTGATTACCGGATGGGTCATAACATCTTTTACCTGTCTGTCACCGATATTTGTCAGCGCTTTTTTGGTCTTCTCCCAGTTGACATATTCGCGGATGGGCACTTCGATTACCTCAAGCGGTGATGGCAGCCAGAGATCGTCGGAGATCCGCCCGGTCTCAAGTTGCGCAATGATATCTGATTCCGTAAGGATTCCGGCGAGTTCGTCACCGTCCATTACAGGGAGACCACCGATATGATGTTTTCGCAGGAGACCAACGGCTTCGCGGAGCGGGGCACTGGCGGCGCAGGTTATAGGGTTTTTTGTCATAGCATCGCGGACAAGCATGGTAAACACCTACGGGAGCATCCCGGCGTTTGCCAGACCATCGGTCTCTTTAAAGCCACACATCAGGTTCATGTTCTGGATTGCCTGACCGCTCGCCCCTTTGACGAGGTTGTCGATTGCGGATACCGCGACCACCCGCAGCCCTTCGCTCTCGACCATCAGGTCACAGAAGTTGCTCCCCCGGACCGCTGCAAGGATGGGTTTCTGGTACCGGACAAAATATTCGTTCTTATAGTAATCCCGGTACAGTTTTTCGACTTCCTTTGTGTCCATCGGTTCGGCGAGGAGGATATGGGCGGTGGTGAGGATGCCGCGGTTCACCGGGACGAGGTGGGGGGTAAAGTAGCATTTCGCTTTCGAGCCGAGCCATGCAAGTTCCTGTTTCATTTCCGCAAGGTGCCGGTGGCTCGTCCACTTGTATGCGCCGACATTGTCCCCCACGTTCGGGTAATGTGTCGTTGCCGAAGGGTTGTCCCCCGCCCCGGAAACGCCGGTTTTGGAATCGTAGATCACGGTGTGGGCGTATCGTGCGAGCGGGGCAGCGGCAAGGGTTGCTCCCGTCGGAAAACAACCGGGGTTTGCGACAAACTTTGCATTCGTGCATTCTTTCCGGTGGAGTTCGGGGATGCCGTACGGGGCAGGGAAATAATCCGAGTGTTTGACCTCATACACTTTTTCGTATATCTCTTTTGGGAGCCGGTAATCGGCGCTGAGGTCGACGACCTTGATCCCCCGGGAGAGGAGTTTCCCTGCGTAGGTCATGGCAGCCGTGTGCGGGACGGCAAGAAATGCCACGTCCGCATCAATTGCATCGGTCGCCGGGTTCTCGAATTTGAGGCTGGTGAACCCTTTCAGGTGGGGATGAATCTGGTCAAGGGGGGTTCCTGCAAGTTTCCGGGATGTGGCGCAGACCACTTCTGCCGCGGAGTGGTGATAGAGAAGGCGGATCAGTTCGCCACCGGCATAACCGGATGCCCCGATAATCGCAACTTTCATAAGAGGATATTCCATTGCCGAAACTTAACCTTTATTGGGAGCTGCGACCGGAATCCGCTGTAAAATCCGTACATTGCAGAAAAAATCCGATAAAATCCAAAAAATAGGGATATTGTGGCGCTAGTCCAATCTGACGGAATCACCGTTATGCATATCACATGGCAGGGTAATACTCTGTCATGCACAGTTCTCTGATTTTTACCATTCATGCAAAGACGATGATGCATGAACGGTTGATCCAAGAGGATTGGGTTATCAGAACCGTGAAAAATCCGGACTTTACCGAGTTGAGACGGAATGATGAAAAACATTACGTAAAACTAATCCCCGAAAACGGCGGGAAATACTTACGGGTAATCGTCAATCCTTCGGTTTCACCCAATCGGGTGATCACGGTATTCTTTGACAGGAGGGTACAACCATGAAAGTAAAGATAGATCCTGATGCCGATGCAGTATATATGCGGCTCGCTGACTCTCGCATCCATGAATCAGAAGAGGTGAAACCCGGAATTATTCTGGATTACGACAGCGAGAACAATCTTGTCGGGATAGAACTGCTCCGGGTTTCAGAACGAGTGCCGCAAGCCAGTCTTAAATCCATACTGATCGAATCGGGATAAGACAACAATCTTAAAAGAAAATCATGGGCATCATGCGAAACTGAGGGATTCGCAATTAACATACCCGATTTTCCGGAACAATTTTTTACCGGATTTCTTGTGCTCCCGGCACTCATTCGTTTTTCCCAAACCATAATCCCAGAACCGGATTTTTCCCGGATCTATTCTTCCAGAAATTTTTCTTTCGTTGCCAGCACTTCGTACGAAAATTTCTATGAGCCGTGATCCATTTCACCGGAATTTTCCCGGAATAATTTTGCCGGAAATTTTTTCCGGGATTTTCCCAAAATATTTTTTCCGGCAAACGGGATGAACGCACGAATCGCGATTGAGCCGAAATGCCACACCGGACTTTCCGCCAGGATTCCCCGCGATCCCTCCCATACGCCTCCCGGAACCCCGCCGGGAATCCGGGCCTGATTCTGCCTTATTTTCTGCGATCACGCATAGCGACTCACAGTCAATCCGGGCCCAATATGGTCTCCGATTGGATTTTGGCAGGATGAATCCGGGCTCATATTGGACTCCGTTTAAAAAAGTCCTCTAAAACCCGTTATTTTAGCAAACGGACGATTTTAAATGGATTTGATATTGCGTTTCTGTGGGCAGATCTCCTCCAAAACGGGCTAACGAGCACATTGAAAAATGATCGCAGTTTAAACGTGTTCTAAGGGGGCTCCAAACGCATTATATGGGGTTTAATTCTGCCCCCGTTTGGCAAACAGAGCCCAATTTACCCCATTAATTCTACACGATCTGTCATTTTAACGTCTGTGGGCAATTTTATCGACAAATGCGCCATTGGCTCCGGGCGAGACCATGCGGGAACAAATATTTTGGCGCACGCGATGCGGGATGTTGAAACGCGATGACGAGTCGCGTCGCGTGTGTCACTCTGTACTTTTTTCCCGGATCTCTTGCGAGAAATCTGTACAGAAAAAAGATCCCTGACATAACTTTCAATGTGACACACAAGATACAAAATTTTCCCGGGTACCAATTTGAGTTTCGGGCGAAAAGTTCCGGAAGCGATCTTAAAAAATTTGTTGTGCGATATGATTCGCCGTACAATTTTCGGAATCTTTTTCCGGCAGAAGAAAAACATTTCAAATCTTCATGAACGCTCGTACGCGATTAAAAATTTGCCCGTGATAGGATGGCCATTATGGTAGGCCACTCACGACGACGGTTAAAAATTTTCGGTTACGGTGGTCAGGACACCCGGTGGGCGTCTCAGATCACAGCTTTTACAAACGTGTCGAAACCAACCCGCTCGATCGTTGCTCCCAGGCGCTCGGGCGCTTTCCCGTTCTCCCGGTAGAACGCAATGGTCTTTCTCGCAAGCGCTATTGCCTGGTCCGCGGTCAGGTTGTGTGCAAACTCCCGGCCTATCTTCGGTGTTCCCCCTCCCTTGCCGCCAGCGACTGCTGTAAATCCGGTGTCGGTACCAAAGAACCCGATGTCTTTCATCCAGGGATCGGCGCAACAGTTGGAGCAGCCCGAAACACCCATCTTGAACTTTGCCGGCGCCGGCTTGCCATAGAACTCCTTGTCAAGGGCAAATCCAAGGCCGGGGCTATCCTGTTTTGCTTTCTTGCAGGATCGCGTACCCGGGCACATTTGGATACTCCGTATGGTCAGACCGATTGCCTTGGAACGGTCGGTGAACTCAGCCCAAGCCTTGTCGAGGTCCTCTTCACGTATGCCAATGATGGCAATGCGCTGGGCACCGGTAAGCTTCACAAATTTTGCGCCGTATTTCTCCGCCACGTCCGCGATCTTCCTTAACAGTGCAGGATCGGCAAAGCCGCCGGGTATGTGGGGCAAGATCGAAAACGTCTCCAGATCTCTCTGAATGATCGCTCCTTTTTCAGGAATGTTCGTCTTTGTCATGATTTTCACACCAAAATTTAATAAAAACAGTTAATTTGTTCATTAAAAACAGTTATAGATTCGCATTTGCCACAGGATCTCACAATCCTGCCTGAGTAATCCCGGCTAAAAAAACGATGATGATTTGTTTATTCCGGCTTCTCGATCTTCCGGTCGTAGAGAGTGGATATCCGCTGGGCGAGCAGCTCAATCCGCTGCCGGTCTTCAAGGGATTCAAGGAGGTCTGCCGGGATCGCACTCATCCCTTTGCTCGCCCCGAGATACGCCCCGCAGAGCAGCCCGATCGTATCGGTGTTACCCCCGGCGTTTGCGGCAACGGTCAGGAGATCGGCGGGATGCTGGTACCGGCTTATCAAAAAGAACGTGATCGGCAGCGTCTGGAAAAGTGAAACATCGTTGCCGATCTTTAAAAGTGCGGTCTCGGTTTCCATCCCCTCTTTTTCAAGAACAAGCGCAGTCCGGATCTTGCTCCCGAGGATGTCGTCTTCATGGTAAGCTTTCTGTTGTGCCTTTCCAATCGGGTCCGACATATTGTGCATCGCGAAATACAAAAGAGAGACAACGGTCGCAACTCCGGCATGGGCGACCGGGTGAGTGTGCGTAACATTGCACGCCCGTACCGCCCGTTCTGTCCCTTCATTGAGGTTCGGGTACGCAAGAGCAAACGGGATCGCAACAGGGATGCACCCGGCTGTCGTGGATTTTACGCCGCTTGGTTTACGGTCATCTTTTACCAGATGATCGCAGGCAACTGATACAGATCCATCTGGAAACCGCAGCGCTCCCCGGGAATAGAACTCTTTTAGAGCGAGCGAATACCGCTCATCCGAGTACCTGCCATCGGCAAGGAGCGTTGCGACAAGGATCATCATCTGGGTATCATCCGTGAACTGCCCGGCAGTCAATCCCTCGTTAGGATGCCCCTTGTATGCCTTCCGGTACCCGTACCGCATCTTGTTTAAGTTGGGCATCGTGCTCTCGTTCGGCATCCCAAGAGCGTCCCCGACTGCCGCACCGAGCATACACCCCTTCACTTTGTCCAGCATTGATACAGTATTGAGATACGCGATAGATAATGCTTATTGTATTTTTCTCTCCCGCTGGATCTCTCGCAGCTCACCAGAGAGTTCCCGGGTGTTCGCAGTTCGCCGTGCCCCATAAGATTCCGGATCTGAACAGAGAAGAATTCGGCACTACGAAATTAGGATCACGGGAAAATGCCGTCGCACGCAAATTTAAATAACATATTCTCATGATTAATTATGTAGAATAGGTGGACACATGAGTGAGGATTTTGATGTCAAGCTGGTAGAGAATGCCAAGTATTACACACCGGATGCGAAATACAAACGGGACTCGTGGATTGGCGACTACAAGAAGGCGTATGATAAATTCCTCGCTGACCCGGACGCATTCTGGGCCGGGATCGCAAAGAACCTTGAATGGGTTCGTCCCTGGGACAAGGTACGGGAATGGAACTACCCGTACGCAAAATGGTTCGTGAACGCGAAACTCAACATCACCGCCAACTGTCTCGACCGCCACGTGAACTCTGACCGGCGCAACAAGGTTGCGTTGATTTGGAGGGGCGAGGGCGGGGCGGAACGCGTCTACACGTACCAGCGGCTCTTAACTGAAGTCATGCGATTTGCAAACGGGTTAAAAAAGCTGGGCGTAAAAAAGGGCGATCGTGTCTGTATCTACATGCCGATGATCCCTGAGCAGGCGATCGCGATGCTGGCGTGCGCCCGGATCGGGGCGGTTCACAGCGTGGTCTTTGCCGGTTTCGGCACGAGTGCCTTAAACATGCGGATCACGGATGCTGAAGCAAAGGTTGTGATCACCGCAGACATTTCCATCCGCCGCGGGAAGGCAATCCCTCTCATCAATATCGTGCAGGAAGCAATCGACAACGCTCCCACTGTTGAGCATGTGATTGTACTCCAGAGACGAAAGGAGCCCCCCGCAAATCTTCGTCCGGGCCTGGAACTCGATTTCTATGGGATCATGAATGGCGAACCCGCAGACTGCCCACCGGAGATCATGGATGCCGAAGACCCACTCTTCATTCTCTATACGAGCGGTTCGACCGGGACACCGAAAGGGGTCGTGCATACCTGCGCCGGCTACATGGTCGGCACGTACTACACGAGCAAATATGTCTTCGACCTCAAAGAGAGCGACATCTACTGGTGTACAGCCGACCCCGGTTGGATCACCGGTCACAGTTATATCGTGTACGGTCCGCTCGCGGTTGGCGCCACGGTCTTCTTATCCGAGATGACGCCGGACTACCCAGATGCCGGCATCTGGTGGAAGCTCATCGCGGAGCAGCGGATCAATGTCTTCTACACGGCACCGACTGCGATCCGGACGTTCATGAAGCTTGGCGAAGTCTGGCCGGACAAGTATGACTTAAGTTCGTTACGCATAATCGGGTCGGTTGGGGAGCCGCTCAACCCGGAGGCATTTGAGTGGTACTACCGGGTGATCGGGAAGAACCGGTGCCCGATCGTTGACACGTGGTGGCAGACCGAGACCGGCATGCAGATAATCACCACCATGATTGGGGAGCCGATGCGCCCGGGTTTTGCCGGGAAAGCGATACCGGGCGTTGAAGTGGATGTCGTAGACAAGGATGGCAAATCCGTACGCCCGGGCACCGGGGGATTTTTGGTGATCAAAAAACCCTGGCCCTCCATGCTCCGCACAGTTTACAAGAACGACGAGCGGTACCGGAAGTACTGGGAGACCATCCCGGATTGCTACGCGGCCGGTGACCTTGCAGTCAAGGGCACGGACGGGTATATCATGGTGATCGGCCGGGCGGATGATATCATCATTGTCTCCGGGCACAACATCGGCACCGCAGAAGTGGAGAGTGCGCTCGTCTCCCACAATGCCGTAGCGGAATCCGCGGTGATCGGGAAACCCGATCCGCTGAAAGGGAACTCGATCAAGGCATTTGTCATCCTCCGGGTAGGAAACAAGCCAAGCGACAAGCTCACCACTGATCTGATCTACCATGTGCGGATGACCCTTGGCCCGATCGCAGTCCCGCATGAGATCGAGTATGTCGACAAGCTCCCGAAGACCCGGAGCGGGAAGATCATGCGCCGGGTCTTAAAGGCAAAAGAGCTCGGCATCGATCCGGGAGATATCTCCACGCTCGAAGAGTAGGCAGATATTTCTTTACAATTTTTTTATCGTCCGATAGGTACAGAAGACCGGAAAAAAGGGTAATTTCTGAAAAGGAGACCATATGACTGGTGCAGTTACGGAAAAATTATTCGGGATGGAACCGGAAAAAAGCCGTTGGATCCTCGTTATCCTCGGCATGATAATCAACCTGTGTCTGGGCACAATCTACTCATGGAGCGTGTTTGTCGCACCGCTCACCGCCTACTTCACAAAGAATCTCGGCCAGGTAGTCACGGCAAACGACATCCTCTGGCCATTCTCTGTCTTCCTGGCATTTTTTGCGATCGCGATGCCGCTTACCGGAAAATACATCGAGAAATACGGGCCCCGGAATGTAACAATCATTGGGGGAGTACTGACAGGGTTGGGCTGGCTACTTGCCTCCTTTGCGACTTCAGTCCCGATGCTTTACGTCGTGTACGGGATCATCGGGGGTATCGGTGTCGGCATCGCGTACGGGGTGCCGGTTGCAGTTGCTGCACGTTGGTTCCCGGACCGGCGGGGGCTTGCAGTGGGTCTCACGGTGCTCGGGTTCGGGTTCTCCGCATTTTTTACCGCCAACATCGCGGGCTTTTTAATCGGGGGATACGGGGTGATGAACACATTCCGGATCTTTGGTGTCGCGTTCATTATCTTAACTGTCCTTCTCGCCCTGCCGCTGAAATTCCCTGCCGCCGGGTGGGTTCCTCGGGGCTGGACTCCTCCGGCGCCAAAACCGGGTGAGCATAAGACCTGTGAGATAACCCGGTCGCAGATGCTGAAAACGTCATCCTTCTACGCGCTCTGGATATGCTTCTTCATCGGGTGTCTTGCCGGGCTGATGGCGATCTCAATCGCAAAACCGGTGGGTACCGATGTGGGGATTGAAACCGGGCTTGCAACCGTCCTTGTCGGGGTCTTTGCAATCTTCAATGGGTTCGGGCGCCCGGTCTTTGGTGCACTCACCGACAAGCTGACCCCCAGGAATACCGTGATGCTCTCGTTTGTTCTGATAGGGCTCGTATCGCTTTTGATCTGGCAGGTCCCGACCGTCCCGGTCTATCTCATAACCTTCGTCGTCCTCTGGGGCTGTCTCGGGGGCTGGCTTGCCATCGCCCCGACTGCAACGGGAAGTTATTTCGGCACAAAGGATTACCCGCGGTGCTACGGCGTCCTCTTCCTTGCGTATGGTGCCGGGGCGATTGCCGGACCCCAGCTTGCCGGATTCATCAAGACATCAAGCGGTTCGTATCTCGGGGTATTCCCCTGCGTGCTCGTCCTTGCAGTTGCCGGGCTCGTCATCGCGTTTGCGCTCTTAAAACCGCCGAAGGTGCCCGATACCTGAACTTTTTTTTATTGCACCACAATACCCCAACCTGTAGTGGGAAATTAACGTTAAATAATTCTGATCACCAGTTACATCCTGATCGTGAGCCCGATTAATCTCCCAGGCATCAGGGAATAATGGTGAAGAGAATTCGGGACATGTCACAGGTCAGTGACAGGGAACAACTCGTGCACAAGAATCAGTTTATTGATCCGGCTCCCGCTGCCAGATACGCTTCCTCTGTCCCATGCGGTAACCGGAGATAACAAGTATTGAACTCCCGAATGCCGCATCAAGCGCCGGATCTCCCGTGTCCACGTACAGCGTTGGTGTTTCCTCGAGTTTGTGTGGTGTTCCCACAACGAGGAGATTTTTCACCCCCACGCGCCGGACAAGCAGTGCGCTGATCTGCTGGTTTCCCCGCCCGAGGATAAATCCCTGTGCACCGATGGGACTCGTGACGATTCTGACTTCCTTCTCTTTGTCGGTGAGGGCAAGGAGCCCCTTTTCATCCGCATCGCGTGCGATAAGTTTCCCGTTTTTTACCACGTCCACCCCAAGCAAGGTTTTATTCACCCCCAACTGACGGGCTATTGCTTCGGTTGTTGTCCCTGCACCAAGGATATACAACGTATCCGGTAGCATCACCTCTTGTATGAACCGGGCGATCTCCTGCTTTGCCCGTTCTTCGTCCGCCTCTTCAAAGACCTGCTTTGATACTTGTGTCCTTCCGGCACAAAATGGGACCCGGGCAATGCCATAGATCTGTGTCTTCAGGACATCCCCCCGGTAGGCTTCTTCATCTACGTCCAGCACTTCGGAATCCCGGAGCACGAGGTTTCCCTCCCCGGTAACAATCTCTGCTGCCGTTTTTGGATCGGTAGCAAAGACCGCAGAGTACATCTTTACCCCGGCAGGGATCCCAAGAATAGGAACATCCCGTCCCGCACCGGAAAAGATATCTCGGGCGGTGCCATCACCACCACAGAAAAGGATAAGGTCAACGCCAGCGGTACGGAACTGGTGCGCCGCCTGTCGCGTGTCCTCTGCACTGCTCTCACCCTCGTACTGGTAGACAATCTCGTAGTTTTCTATACCGACAGCCCGCAGGATCTCCTCCCCCATCGCGCCCGAACAGGTCAGAAATTCGAGTCCGTCCGCAAGTGAG
>CAXXQB010000023.1:0-183188 GCA_963676405.2 uncultured Methanoregula sp. | reverse complement strand
CCGACAATTACTGGTGGTTTCAATCCAGTAACGCAAGTAACTGGCAACACCCTTGTCTCGTAGATGCAACTATCGAAGAAGGGCGAATCGCCCTTCAATCTCTTTTTATCCCGCCCTAATATGAAAATGCTTAGAAACCACTTGAAGGCCCGTTCAGATTTATCTCGTCGAAGCGAACGGATTCATTGATTGCTTTGGCATTGATAGAATAGTTGCTGGTAGGAAATCCACTTGTGTTCAGGGCCAGATCGAATCTACCGTTGATCAACAGCTTCTTGACCACTTTCATCTCTAGGGCAACCTGGGTAGCATTATCGATTGCATCTCCAAATATCTTGAACTGATATCTTCCTAACTGAGGGGGAGTCACTCTCCGCCCGGATTTACCGTGCGGTTCAACAGGTGCCGTACGGCAGCACAGTCACCTACGGACAGGTTGCTGCAATGGTTGGGACATCTCCCCGGGTTGTCGGGCGTGCGATGGCGAACAACCCGACACCGCTTGTTGTGCCGTGCCACAGGATTGTTGCCGCTCACGGTATCGGCGGGTTCTCTCCGGCTGTCGAGATCAAAGAAGCATTACTCGCAATGGAGAGAAAAGGGATTACGCGTCAGAAGAATAACCGGAGTGCGTCATGATCTTTTCCCGCCAATTTTTTCACTACAACTGTAGTGCAGTAATCGGCTGCTCCTTTTGGCTGTGCACATCCCCAATCAAACGAGGTGCATTGTTGTGAGATCTGCTATTATCCTTGTTGGAGGAGAAGCACGGAGAGCTAATGGTAAGGAGAAATATTTCTTCCAGTACCATGGCAGGACATTCATTGACCGGCTGCTTGATTCACTCCATCACGTTGTCGATGAGATCGTGCTTGTTGCGCGGGACGACACACAATGTGAGCGTTTCAGACATACTCCCGGGGTCAGGTGCATATCGGACATCCGACCGGGGATCGGTCCTGTCGGAGGACTGCACGCGGGTTCGCTTGCCGCGACCGGAGATCTGCTGTTTGTCTCTGCATGTGATATGCCCTGCGTGGACTCCTCTGTTGTTGCCCACCTTTTTAATTTAATCGATGATTATGATGCAGTGATTCCCTCCTGGAATCCTGACATGCTCGAACCGTTACATGCCGTCTACCGGAGGACTGCACTTCTCGCGTACCTTGAGAGTCACAACTCCCTTTCCCTGCGTGCAATGATACATACCCTGAACTCCCGCTTTATTCCTGTTGATGAACTGAGACACTATGATCCGGACCTGAAAACATTTACGAACATCAACAAGATTGAGGAACTGGAACGGATCAACACACAGCCGGAAAAATTACGGGGAGAAAAACAATGAGTCGCTGTCGTTCTCAAAGAGGGAAAAAAATCTATCACGAATTGATGATATGGAAAAATTCATTCGTACCCGTACTTTGATATGATCAGATCTTCTTCTTTCTCCCACTTGCGTCCCGCATGTAATGCCCGAACTCGCTCTTTTTAAGCATGTCTCCAGTAAACACCGGGCCGTCCCGGCAGACCCGCATCCCGGACGGATCGATACAACAGGAACCGCAGATCCCGGCACCGCATTTCATGTACCGGTGGAGCGAGAACTCGGTCTTACCGGCGATTCCTTTTTCGTCAACATTGGCGAGTACCGACCGCATCATCACTTCAGGACCGCACACAGCAATCCGGTCGTACGCTCCAAGGTTCAGGTCATCCATCAGGGTAGTCACAAAACCCTGCTGCCCGAGTGTCCCGTCATCGGTTGCGATAACGACATCCGTACAATCGTCCAGCTTATCAACGAAGAGCAGTTCTTTTTCGGTCCGGGCGCCAAGAAGCATCGTCATGACACAATCCGCGCGGGCGAGCGGGAGAAGCGGCGCTGCACCAACGCCGCCGGCAACAACAAGCATTTTTTCGCCTTTGGTAAACCCGTTGCCAAACGGTCCGCGAATGCCCAGCGTATCCCCGGCTTTGAGATCAAACATCGCGCCGGTTGCATCCCCTACCTTCTGGACGGTGATGCTGTTTTCTGAAGAAAGTGCCATCGGCACTTCATCCACACCGGGAACCCAGACCATCACAAACTGCCCGGGCTCGAAGGTGAACGTCCGGTCGAAAAAAAATGTCCGTATTGTCGGGGTCTCGGTTTTTATGTCGGCAATTGTCACCGGAACCGGTAACTGGTCACCCATGGGCGCACCCCACGATTTCCTGAGGTGCACAACCTTTCTTTGTATAGAGTTCGTTCTTTATCGTTTCGAAAATGTGGGCATCCCGGTGCACCGCGCTCCCGATTTCCACAGCCAACGCTCCCGCCATCATCATCTCGATAACATTGTCTGCGGTCGAAATCCCCCCGCACCCGATGATTGGGCATGTGCAGGCTTCATAGAGTTCGTACACACACCGTACGGCAATCGGGAAGATTGCATTTCCCGACAAACCCCCGTACCGGTTGCCGAGCACCGGGCGACGAAGACCGGTCGAGATGCGCATCGCTTTTACGGTGTTCACCGCAACAATTGCTGTTGCACCGCCCCGTTCTGCTGCCTTCCCGATCGCGGTGATATCGGTCACGTTGGGCGTGAGTTTCACCCATGTCGGGATACCAAGTGAACTTACTGCACGCGTACAGGCCTCGACAAGTGCCGGGTCCGTGCCAATTGCTGCCCCGTACCCTTCCGCGTGGGGGCAGGAGAGGTTGAGTTCAAATCCCGCAACTTTTCCGGTAAACCACCCGGCAACTTCGGCAAACTCTTTCGGGTTTCCGCCAAAGATGCTCACAACCACCGGTTTTTGTGCCAGTACGTGCAGTTCCTCCACAAACTCGCGCGAAGGGTTCGGGAGTCCCATCGCGTTCAGGACTCCATTGTCAAGGATGGTAACACAGGGTCCGGCATGCCCATCTTTCGGGACAGGTCCAATCGATTTTGTGACCACGCCGCCGGCACCCAGCGTGAGCATCCGTGAGAGCGATGCCCCGGTTGTCCCCAGTACACCAGCGGCGAGCAACAGGTGGTTATCGAGCGTCACTCCGCCCACGGTAACCCGCCCCGGGCTGATCGAAACCATTCATCAGATGATGGACGTTATTTATTATTAGCATAACCCATATTGTATCCAATGGCACGTCTCGCGGTTGTCGGGGTTGGCAGGATTGGGGGGGAAGTTGCCTACCTCGCTGCGTCGCTGGGGATTGTCGATGAACTCATCCTGTATGACCACAACCGGGATCTCCTGAAGGCACAGGTGCTCGATCTGGAGCATACCGGGTTACAGACCACCATCTCCACGGATAAGAAGAATATACATGAAGCCGACATCTGTGTGTTTGCCGCGGGACTCCCCCGTGACCCCTCTGTGAAAACCCGGGCAGATCTTCTCAATACAAATTTACCCGCAACACGGGAATGCGCTGCACTGCTTGCAGAGTTCTCCGGCATCCTTGTCGCGGTCACCAACCCGATGGACATCAATAATTTTTATCTCTGCAAGGCAACGGGGATCGGGCGTGAGAGGTGTATCGGTTTTGGCGGGCAGCTGGACAGCGCACGTTTTGCGCTTGCGCTACATAAACGGAAATATTCCCGGTGCTGCACATGTTCTCGGTGAACACGGCGAACACCAGGTACCACTCTTCTCGACGCTTCCTACACCCGTTCCCGAACCGCAGCGGGAGGAAATCCTCGCCGAACTTCGCGGTGCAAGCACGCCGGTAATCCGGGGAAAAGGAGGCACAGTGTATGGTCCGGTGCTCCACATCGTCCACCTCATCCACATGATCCTTGACAATACCGGAGAACATCTTATCTGTTCATCGGTTCTTGAAGGCGAGTACGGGATCGAAGGATGCTCACTTGGAGTACCGGTACAGGTGAACCGCAACGGCATTTGCCGGATTGATGAATGGCAGCTTGATGGGTGGGAGAAGAAAAAGATGGATGAAGCGGGAACATTCGCGACTGGCCTTTGCCAGTCGGTGGTGCGGTGACATGACAACACAGGCCATCCGATCCGATACCTGCATGCCCATTATCTGTACGATCGAAGATACAAAAAATCTGCATATCGCAATTAATCAAGTGGAGTACAGCAACGCGGCTTTCGGCCCGATTATTCATATTTTTGGCAGGGATGCGGAGGGGAAAGCAGTACGTATTGACGTGAACGGGTTCAAACCCTATTTTTATGTGCCGGAAGAACAGGTGGGAAGCGCCGGGAATTCCTCGCAGGTAACCCTTGAACCCAATACCACCTACCGTTCTATAAGGGGCGAACCCCTCAGACGGCTCTATACGGTGCGCCCGGGAGACGTGCGAAACGAACGGGAGCGGTACCGGCATTTTGAAGCAGACATCCCGTTTGCAACCCGGTTTTTAATCGATACCGGGCTTACCGGAGGAGTTGTTGCACCTTCGACCACCGTGGACTATCATGACCTTCGCCCCGTTGAGGTCGATGCACCTGCACGGTTCTCTCTTATCGATATCGAGTGCGAAGATGAACGGGGCTTTCCAGATCCCCAGCGGGACGCGATCATCTGCATCACCTGCTGGGACTCCTTTGATAATGATTACATGACATTTCTTCTCGCGAGCGGCGGTGCGATGCCGGGCGCGATACTGGACAAGCAGGTATCGGGCGGTCTGTCGAACGGTTGTTTCCGAAACGGGACCCACACGATCTGCCACTATGGCGACGAAGTCGCTCTTTTAAAGGCGTTTGCCGCGTACATCGTCGCACGGGACCCGGACATCCTCTCCGGCTGGAACTTTGTCGAGTTCGATATGCCGTATATCACCGGGAGGATGGAGCATCTGGGGTTGAGACCGGAGATCCTTGCACGCCTTTCCGGTATGACAGAAAGGAATGCCCTGCGTGGCCGGGCGCTCTTTGATCTTCTCACCGCGTACAAAAAGATGCATACCACCCAGAAAGAATCGTACCGGCTCGATGCGGTTGCTGAAGAGGAAGTGGGGCAGCGAAAGGTACGCTATACCGGGACGATCTCTGATCTCTGGAAACAGCAACCGGCACTCCTCGTCGAGTATAACTTCAAGGACGTGGAACTCTGCGTTGCGATCAACAAAAAGGACAACATCATCGGGTTCTACCGGGAGATCGCCCGGTATGTCGGTTTACCGCTCGATAAGACGCTCAACTCATCGAGCGTGATTGATGTCTACATCCTGCGAAAAGCCCACGGCAAATACGTCCTGCCTTCGAAGGGTTTTGCCAACGCGGACGAGTTTGAGGGGGCTACGGTCTTTGAACCGAGCAGGGGTGTGCGGGAGAATGTCGTCGTGCTCGACCTTAAGTCCCTGTACCCGATGGCGATGATGACAATCAATGCCTCGCCCGAAACGAAGGATGCCAATGGCGAGCTGATGGCACCGAACGGCATCAGGTTTAAAAAACAGCCGGATGGATTGACGCGGAGCATCCTTGCTGAACTGCTGGCAGAGCGGGACGAAAAAAAAGCGCTCCGCAACACGTTCCCCTTCGGCTCACCGCAGTATCTCCTCTACGATATGCAGCAGAATGTGCTCAAAGTAATCATGAACACGTATTACGGCGTTTCCGGTTACACCCGGTTCCGGCTTTTTGACCGCGAGATCGGGGCGGCAGTGACCTCTGTAGGCAGGGCGATCATTGAACACACACGGCGGGTCATCGAGAAAGAGGGCTACACGGTCATCTATGGTGACACGGACTCGTGCATGGTGCACCTCCCGCCGTTAAACCTTAAAGAGACCATTGCCACTGCACGGGCAATCGAACAGCACTTGAACGAGAGCTACAAGGAGTTTGCAAAACGGGAACTGAACGCCGAAATCCATTACTTCTCGATCAAGTTCGAGAAGATTTATGCCCGGTTCTTCCAGGCGGGAAAGAAGAAACGGTATGCCGGGCAGCTCGTCTGGAAGGAAGGCAAGGAGGTGAACCAGGTTGACATCGTCGGCTTTGAGATCCGCCGCTCCGATACGCCGCAGGTCACAAAAGTGGTCCAGACAAAGGTGATGGGAATGATCCTCGCGGGGGAAGGATACGAAGCGATCAAGGCATACCTATCTGAGGTGATCACGCGGTACCGGGCCGGCAAGTATTCGCTTGATGAGATCGGTATCCCTGGTGGGATTGGGAAATCCCTTGACAATTACGAGACTGATGACGTTCAGGTCCGGGGTGCAAAATACGCAAACCAGTACCTGCACACGGAGTTTGGGAAGGGGAGTAAGCCCAAGCGCATCTACATTAAGGTAGTGACCGGAAAATACCCGAAGACCGATGTGCTCTGCTTCGAGTACGCGGATCAGGTACCAAAAGAGTTCGTTCCCGATCTTGAACTGATGCTCGAAAAGACGATCAAGCAACCCATCTCACGGATTATCGAAGCGCTCGGCTGGCAATGGGACGACGTTGATCCTTCCCGCACGACGCTTGCCCAGTGGGGAGTTTCTTAACATTTTTATTAACCAAATTTTCTTATCGACGTGAACAGATATTCCAGAATTTTGGCTTAAAATTGGGATTCTTTTTGAGCATTAAATTTTTGTACTGCGCGTGAATATACCTTAATTTCGAACAGGTGTATACAGACTAAATTAATTAATACTGAAAAGTTGTAAAAACCCATATGTTTATTGATTTGGCTGGAACCCGCCCTTATTTCAATAGATTAATAAAATTTTTCATCGTTTTGGGAGTTCTTTTCTTATTATTAGCCGCCTATTTTTGGGCAATTGCGGATTTTTCCCCATTTATACGAGAAGCCTCGCTTGCTATTGCATCCGCAATTGTTGGAAGTATGCTATATGATATGTTTAAGGAAACGTATAATATTTATAAATAATTTATTCTTTCTCACTCACAATAAAGCATCGTTCATGTTTTCCACTTACCCATACTTTCGCCCATCCACAATTAGATACATCAACAGAAACGCATTAGGTGCGGCTCTTTCCTGTATATCTGTAAAACAGTTTATTTATAAAGAGTTTATATAATACAAAATTGTAAATAACAGTTGATCACATTGACAAAGTTCACTGTCAAGGAAAAATTCATAGTGATTATTTCTTCCTTTTTAATTGGACTTATGGCAATTAGTGCCATTTTAATCGGTGGTGGGTGGATATTAATCAATCCTAGATGGATGTTTTTATTTTTGCTCCCTCTTTTTGTTATTTTTGTATGGATATATTATCCGGTAATTACCAGAAGAGATCCGAGAACTGAACCGATCCGCAGTAATGATATAATAGTTGTCGGTGCGCTGTTTTTATTTGCCCAATTTATCGATTTTGTAGTTATTGCAATACTTGAAGTGTTCGGATATGCAAAGTTTGGACTCTACGTATTTGTTGCGTTTAACTTTTTTTTAATTACTGTTCCGTCAATCGTAATCTCTAAAAAAGGCAAGGAAAGATATGTAATTTTAAGAAATTTAGGGTGGTCTGATTATCAAGATTATATTATACCCGATCAAATTTTAGGTGTCCTTTCAGTGAACGAATTTAATAAACTTAAGATGAATTTGCAAGAAACAAAAGAGAGACAAGAAACACAAAAAGTGAGAGATGAAAGACACGAAAACTATGTAAAAATAGGTGTGGAAAGAAATAAAATTTTAAAGGATTTGGGATGGTCTGAAATATATGATTATACTCATCCCAATTCACGATTAGGTGAGATGGCAGAAAACGAATTTGGTGTTCTTGTAAAAAACTTAAAGGAAACGGTAGAACGGAAAAAATTGGGCGCTGAAAGAAACAAAATTATAAAGGATTTGGGATTGCCCGAATTTAATGAATATTCTTATACTGATTTAAATTTAGGTACAGTGAAAGAAAATGAATTTAATAATTTTATAAATGAGTTAAAAGACAAAAAAGAGAAAGAAAAACAAAAATATGAATTGCTTATTTCTCATGTAATAAGATCAATTGAAGAATTTAAACCAACAAAGAATTGGGGAAATGAAAATAATTACCACATTGAGTTATTGGGTTGGTTAAAACGAGAATTTCCTGATATTGTTGAATATGAAGTACAAACGGGAGCTTCCAGACCGGATTTGGTTATCAAAGATATTGCAATTGAAATTAAAGGTCCAACAGATAGTCAGGCTATCAACACATTACCATCTAAATTAATAAGGTACGATCAATATTACACAAATATCATCATTGTTTTATTCGAATGTAATTTTTCTGAACAACTTTTCAAAGAAATTCAAATTGGGATTAATCGACATTTTCAAAATGTTACGATAATTCGAAAATGATTTTTAAAAAATATAGTTATTATAAATTATCTTTCAAGCCATTGGGGATTCGGGTAAAATTCGCCGGAATATGAGCCCGGTTCGTGTGCTTAAAGGATACCTTTACTTTTTCTGCTGCATATGGTTGAACACAGTCACCTGAAATTACCCGTGCTTGCCTACGGTTCGTAACCGTTCATGTAACTTCTTGATCTGGTCCCGGAGCGCAATCGCTCGTTCAAAGTCAAGGTTGTCTGCTGCATCCCGCATCTGTTTCTCCAGTTCGATGACGACGTTCGGGATCTCCGCTTTGGGCACGTGCTTCGTGTCCTTAACCTCAACCTCCTTTTCCTTTACCGGTTTTATGATGGTCTGCGGGGTGATGTGATGCTCTGCGTTGTAGGCAACCTGCATCTCGCGGCGCCGTTTTGTTTCGGAGATTGCAACTTTCATGGAATCGGTCATCGTATCCGCATAGAGCACCACGCGAGAATTGACGTTTCGTGCAGCACGCCCGATGATCTGGATCAGGCTCTTGGCGTCCCGGAGAAATCCTTCCTTATCTGCATCGAGAATCCCAATGAACCCGACCTCAGGGATGTCAAGCCCTTCACGGAGCAGGTTGATCCCGACAAGCACATCGAATTTGCCAAGCCGCAGCTCCCGTATGATCTCGCTTCGCTCCAGTGTCTGGATCTCGGAGTGAAGGTAGCGGGTGCGGATGCCACGGTCCGCGAGATATTCGGAGAGTTCTTCCGCAAGTTTTTTTGTGAGCGTTGTGACAAGGACCCTGTCGCCCCGTGCGATAGTCTTCTGGACTTCACGGATCACGTCATCGGTCTGCCCCTCTGTCTGTCGCACCTCAACTGCCGGGTCTACAAGTCCGGTGGGACGGATGATCTGCTCGACCACCTGTGTCGAGTGCCGGAGTTCATAGGGGCCCGGCGTTGCCGAGACAAAGACCACCTGCCCCATGTAGTTCTCGAACTCGATAAACTTCAGCGGGCGGTTGTCGAGCGCACTCGGGAGCCGGAACCCGTAGTCGACGAGCGTCTGTTTCCGTGAACGGTCACCATTGAACATGCCGTGCAATTGCGGGACAGTCTGGTGGCTCTCATCGATAATCAAAAGGAAATCTTCCGGGAAGTAGTCGAGCAGGCAGTAGGGTTTCTCCCCCGCTCTCCTGCCATCAAAATGGCGCGAGTAGTTCTCGATGCCCTTGCAGTACCCGGTCTCCTCGATCATCTCGATGTCGTAGTTTGTCCGCTGTTCGAGCCGGTGCGCTTCGATCAGACCGAGATGGGGGAGCGCCTCCGCGAGCTCGTTACGGATGGACACGATCGCTTTTTTCTTTGATTCCTCCGGCACGACAAAGTGCCGTGCGGGGTAAACGTAGAAATATTTCATCTCCTCGCGTTTTGCGCCGGTGTTCTTGTCCACTTCGATGATCCGGTCCACCTGGTTCCCGAACATCTCGACCCGGATGATGTCGTTGAAATACCCGGGTACGATGTCAATCGTGTCCCCTTTCACCCGGAACCTTCCGGGCGCAAGTTCGATATCGTTCCTCTCAAACTGGATGTCAAGGAGCCGGCTCATGATCTCGCTCCGGGTTATCTTCTGCCCGCAGGAAATTTCGAATCCCATGTTCCGGAAGTTCTCCGGGTTGCCGAGCCCGAATATGCAGGAGACTGACGCGACAACAATTACATCGCGACGGTTCACGAGTGACGCAGTAGCAGAGAGCCGGAGCATTTCGATCTTGGGGTTTATCGCAGAGTCTTTCTCGATGTACTGGTCTTTTGCCGGGATGTAGGATTCGGGCTGGTAATAATCGTAATAGGAGACGAAGTACTCGACCCGGTTTTTCGGGAAAAATTCGCAGAACTCCTGGTATAACTGGGCGGCGAGCGTTTTGTTGTGGGCGATGACGAGCGTGGGTTTCTGTACCGCCGCAATCACGTTTGCCATCGTAAAGGTTTTACCGGACCCGGTGACGCCAAGAAGCGTCTGGTATTGCTGATTGTCAATAAGCCCGTCAACTAACTGTTGTATTGCCTCCGGTTGCGAACCGGCTGGAGGAAAGGTGGAGACGAGCTCGAATTTTGTCACTTTCTTATCATTTTCTTTGGAGAGACTATTAACCATCGGGTTGCGGCGAAAATGTGTCGGGACAAAAGGAATACTGTGCATGATTTGGTTTTTTATCGCGATACACCCAATGTAAAGTAATTACACTCACCGGCTTTTAGCGAGAACTTGTAGGTAGTGTTTGTACCACCATCATGGCCACTCTTGATCTTGATACGGTTACCGGCCTCTCAAAAAAAGAGGCATCTGAGAAACTCGCAGCCGAAGGCTACAACGAGCTGCCGGAATCAAAAAAGCGGAGCACCCTCTGGATAGTGTTTGAAGTCATCCACGAGCCGATGTTTATTCTGCTCGTTGCGAGCGGGCTTGTCTATTTTATGCTCGGTGATTTTTCCGAAGGCGCGATGCTCTTAAGTTTTGTCGTTCTTATCATCGCGATTACCGTGTACCAGGAGCAGAAGACGGAACGGGCTCTTGAAGCGTTGAGGAACCTTGCCAGCCCGCGAGCGCTCGTGATCCGGGACGGCGAGCATACCCGCATCCCCGGGCGCGAGGTGGTGACAGGTGACATACTCATCGTTGTGGAAGGTGACCGTGTCCCGGCGGATGGCATCCTTCTCTCTGCAAATAATGTATCAGTTGATGAATCGCTCCTCACCGGTGAATCGGTACCGGTCCGGAAAATTTCTTGGTACAAGGGGATGACAAGCGAGCGTCCTGGTGGGGATGACCAGCCGTTTGTCTATTCCGGAACTCTTGTCGTGCAGGGACAGGGGCTTGTCGAAGTACGGGCAACTGGCATAAAAACCGAGATGGGAAAGATCGGCGCTGTCCTGCAGACTGTTGAACGCAGCGAAACCCGGCTGAAAACCGAGATTTCCCGGATCGTCCGGACGATCGCCACTGTCGGTCTCCTCCTCTGCGCAGTAATCGTTGTCGTGTATGGACTGACCCGGTTCAACTGGATCGAGGGATTTCTTGCCGGGATCACCCTTGCGATGGCAATCCTCCCGGAAGAGTTCCCGGTAGTGCTGACCATCTTCCTTGCACTCGGTGCGTGGAGAATCTCACAAAAGAATGTACTCACGCGGCAGATACCCGCAATCGAGACGCTCGGTTCCGCAACCGTCCTGTGCGTGGACAAAACCGGCACGCTTACCGAGAACCGGATGACCGTACAGGCATTCTTCTCCCACGGGAAGGAGTGCGCTCACGACACCACGGGAACAAATTCCGTTGATGACATCTGCCATGAAGTTGCAGAGTTCTCTATCCTTGCCTGTAAACGCGATCCCTTTGATCCGATGGAAAAAGCACTCGTCCGGCTCGGTGACGGTGATTTTGGAAGAACCGAACACATCCACACCAACTGGGAACTCGTACAGGAATACCCCCTCTCGCCCGAACTCCTTGCAATGTCGAATGTCTGGCGGTCACCGGATGGCAGCGAGTACGTGATCGCAGCCAAGGGGGCGCCGGAAGCGATCAACGACCTCTGCCATTTCATCCCGTTACAGGTACAGGAACTTTCGGTGCATATCGATGCGATGGCGGCACAGGGGCTCCGCGTTCTCGGGGTGGCGAAAGCCTCGTTCTCCATTGCCGATCTCCCTGCCGTGCAGCATGACTTCACGTTCGAATTTCTCGGTCTCGTAGGGTTTGCAGATCCGGTCCGCCCGCAGGTTGCGGACGCGGTCAGTGAATGCGATTCTGCCGGGATACGGGTGATCATGATGACCGGCGATTACCCGCTCACTGCGGAGATGATCGGGCGACGGATTGGTCTTCCTGAGACACATCGCTGCATCACCGGCACCGAACTGGAAACGATGAGCGAGAACGATCTCCGAAACCGTATCGGCACTGTTTCAATCTTCGCACGGGTCGTCCCGGAACAGAAACTCCGTATCGTCAATGCGCTGAAAGCAAACGGTGAAATAGTTGCGATGACCGGCGATGGCGTGAATGACGCTCCTGCACTGAAAGCCGCAGATATCGGTATTGCGATGGGGGGGAGAGGCACGGATGTTGCACGGGAAGCTTCGTCGCTTGTCTTACTTGACGACAATTTCACGTCCATTGTCTCGGCGGTCAGGCTCGGCAGGCGAATCTTTGACAACTTAAAAAAAGCGATGGCGTACATCTTCTCCGTCCATGTCCCCATTGCCGGGATGTCGCTTATCCCCGTCCTCTTCAACCTGCCGCTCCTCCTCCTGCCAGTGCACATCGTCTTTCTGGAACTGATCATCGATCCTGCCTGTTCGATCGTCTTTGAATCAGAAAAAGAAGAAGCGGACGTGATGAACCGCCCGCCCAGAAAGGCTGACGAGGGGCTCTTTACCCGGCGGACCCTTGCCATAAGTCTCCTCCAGGGCGCAATTGTGCTCGCGATAGTGCTTATTGTCTATATCCTTGCGCTGGCAAACGGTTTTTCAGAAACACAAACCCGTACGCTCACGTTCACGACAATTGTTGTCGCAAACCTCAGTCTGATCCTCACGAACCGGTCATGGTCAGGCACGATCCTCTCGACGTTACGTACCCCGAACAAGGCGCTCTGGTGGGTGGTTATCGGGACGATCGCATGCCTTCTTCTGGTGCTGTATGTCCCGGGACTTCAGGCACTCTTCATGTTCGGGAGTGTCCCGGCGCCTGCCATTCTCCTGTCAGCCGGGGCAGGTCTTTTTAGTATTGCGTGGTTTGAGGTCTACAAGTACGTGAAAAATGGCAGGAACATCCATTGATCCAGTGCGATAATTGAGATTCCCGGTATGCATTCTCGTGAAATCCAACCGTTCACGTTCAATACTTTTTTTGGACCCGTTATCTGTGCACATCCATTTATGATATCCGGCGCTAATATATCCGGAAATGGATCCATTCTTTTTCCTCATCGATCTCGTCCTTCACTTTGATAAGTACCTGCCCGGACTTATCGATTCATACGGGTTCTGGACATACCTGATCCTGTTCGCGATCATCTTCTGTGAGACCGGCTTTGTCGTTCTGCCATACCTGCCCGGTGACTCGCTCCTTTTTGTTGCCGGGGCACTGGCAGGCACCGGTTATCTCAATGTCGAACTTTTAATTGTCACACTCACCCTTGCTGCGATACTCGGTGACACGGCAAATTACTGGATCGGGCATACGGTGGGCATGAAGGTACTTGAAAAGAAGTTTTCCATCATCAAGCAGGACCATCTCAAAAAAACTGAAGAGTTCTTCACCCGGTACGGGGGACTGACGATCGTAATCGCCCGGTTCATCCCGTTCATCCGCACGTTCGCGCCGTTTTTAGCCGGTGTCGGGAAGATGCGATACCGCTGGTTCCTTTCGTACAACGTGATTGGGGGGGCGCTCTGGATCTGTGCGTTCATTGGTGCAGGATATTTCTTCGGAGGCATCCCCATCGTTAAAGAGAATTTCAACTATATCATCTACGCGATTATCCTCCTGTCGCTTTTCGCGGTTGCATCCATTGTCGTTGGCATGTTCCGTGTGATGAAGTCCGGTTCTTCCATTGATGGACCGGAGAACGAGGATAATAAAAAATAACGTACTTTTTTCCGGGCACGTCCGGGTTTTATAGGATATGCATCAGTCTGGCGTGCCTGATTTTTTTAAAGTTAAAACATCTGTCCCTGCAGGTTGCAGATCATCGGCGATTGTGCCCGGGGAATTCTGCGTGTGAAAATCCTGTACCGAAAATCCAAATATATCAGGCAACCGGATTACCTGACAGGCAGGCATGTTCATTCCCAAATCTGCCGTATTGCACAGTACCCCTGCCCGCTTTTCTCATAGTACTGCTGGTGATATTCTTCCGCCCGGAAAAATTCTGTTGCGGGAACAATCTCTGTCACGATCTTTTTGTCGTGAAACTTTTTTGCGGCAGACAGCCGTTTCTTTGAGATTTCTGCGGCAGTTTTCTGTTCTGGTGTGTGGTAGAAGATCGCTGACCGGTAGTTTGTGCCGATATCCGGTCCCTGACGGTTCAGTTCTGTCGGGTCATGGATATTCCAGAAGATATCGAGCAATGTATCGTACGTGATCGCCGTGGGATCAAAGATCACTTCGACTGCTTCTGCATGACCGGTCTTACCGGAGCACACCTGTCGGTAGGTGGGGTTGGGTTTCGTCCCGCCGGTATATCCGACAGCAGTTCCGATCACGCCTTTGACTCTCCGGAATTCAGCCTCAATGCCCCAGAAACAGCCGGCAGCAAAAGTCGCTTTCTCCATCCGGTGCTCATTCTCCATACACAGGATTTCTTCGCGTGATGAGATGGAGGTTGCGGTATGGGATACAGCGATACGAGGCGGGGTATTGCCGGTGCCCGGGTGTGACTGGCTGTATTGCACGGGAGTTCTCACGAATATTTGTATCCAGTATTCTGCGGGAGCCAATGGTTCGTGAGGACTAAAAATGGGGTTTGAACGGAATCTACTTATCAGGAATTATGAGGAATGCACCGCGTTGCTCATGGTAATCTTGTCCTTTACTTTGTCCCAGGTCTTTGTGATAAGGAAACTCTCGTCCATGTCCGCAACCATCTGTTCAAACTTTTTTACCGGGAGGGCAAAGGTCAGGATATCTACAGGAACACAGGGTCGGGCTGACGGGTCAAACATCCCGAACACTGCCCGGGGATGTGCGCTCTGCTGTTCAAGCCGGGGATAGTGAATGATGGACGAGCACCCGGAACCAAAGGGAGCAATGACGCCGTTCGGGTCTGCTGAATCAAAATTTGCAAGCGTGAAAAGTGCTGACAATACTTCGGGGCGGGCAAAGAAGATGACGACATCCGGGTTGTCAGTATCCGTCAGTTTGTCCCACCGTTTGAACGTATAGTATTTGCCTTGTGCCGGCAGGGAACTATGCCGGGCATCAATCTCATCAACAATCTCCGGACACTTTTTGTACCGTTCCCCTTCGACTACGCCCGGTTTCCCGGACGAAAGGAAGTACCGGAAGTTTTCGCTGCGCGTAGTATCGTAGCCCAGGTAGAAGAGACCTCCGCTGCAGGTGACCGAGCTGTGGTCAAAGACAAGCGAGGTCCCTTTTCTCACCCGTGCAAGATCGCAGATGATGCACCGCCAGCCTTTCGGGGTTTTGGCCTTTATTTCTGTATCGCATTTCCCGCTCACTTCAAACGTAATGGGCAGCTCTGCATCGGGACAGTATTTTTGCCACTGTGCGATAAACCGGTCACGAAATCCTGTATCCATGTATGGGTATTTCTCCGCGTGGAGAATAAAAAGGAATGGCTTGGGGGGAGCGTCGCGGGATGGTGCACAGGTACGGTAAGATCCTGACTCTGGAAACAATGAAAATGATATTATCGGTTTTCCCGTTACGAATCCCGGATCCGGCACATAATTTTAAATTTTTTTCAGGGAGTCGGTAATTTTGGTCCAGACCGGGCGGGCAAAGATTTCATCAGGGATTACAGGCTTTTCGGTCAGCCTGTCATCAGGATTATATTTTTTGTTTAAAAACTGGTGATACAGGGAGCGGTCAGTAAATTCCAGTTTTTTGTCCAGCGCCTCTTTCTGGGTCAGTACGCTCCGGGTCAGAAAATCATATTCGCACAGGAATTTGTGTTCTTTTGTCACCGTGATTCGGATAACGTAATGCTTGAAATGCAGAGGCTTGATCTGTTCTGCGTGCTTTTTTATCAGTCCATATTTTTGCAGGTTTACGTTTCGTGCAAT
This sequence comes from uncultured Methanoregula sp., assembly GCA_963676405.2. Lineage (GTDB taxonomy): Archaea > Halobacteriota > Methanomicrobia > Methanomicrobiales > Methanospirillaceae > Methanoregula. The sequence goes on along the minus strand of CAXXQB010000023.1, from coordinate 167,111 downwards.
CGTGGCGTGGAATACATATGGCTCGGTAGATTCCTTTTTCTCCTGCGTATTGAAGGGGGCAAGTGCCTGTAAGAGATTTATTTCGAACGCGAGCATGTCCTGACCGGGATCAATCCGTATGCAGACAGACCGTGTCGTATCAGAGAAAGCATATGAGTTGATCTCATAGGAGCACAACGGGGTTTTCGCGCAGAGCGTTATGAAATCGGTGACCAGTTTTTTTTCATCATCGGGGTTTTCAGTTCTTGTCATGAATGGTCCGGCAAGCGCGACATGGGCGATCGGATGAGGATCGGTGAAAAGACCGAGATGGAACTTTGCTTCAAGATGATACATCAGTTGTTTTACATAGGACTGCGCTTCGTCCCGGAACCGGAATTCAATATCATACTGCGTCATGTTTTTGTATCCCCGCTCTGTAATGGTCGATAATATTCACATGGAGATAAATGCTTTGGCTGAGGGTGGGGATACATCGCAGGATAAGAGTTCCCTGCTGATACTATCAGAGCGGACTTCCGGATATTTTACTGATGGTGACAGGGCTCCAGCGGCACTCCCTACAAATAGATCCCGTACCGTGCCTATAATTACCAATCATTATTCCCGGTTTACCCAGACATAAGAGACGATGCTAAGATTTTATATCAAATCATAGATATGTCTGTATATGCCAGACATCCGGTGTCCTACCTGCGGGATAAATACTCCTGAAGGAAAATTCTGTGAACACTGTGGGTCGTCCCTCTCTCCTGTTCCTGTATACGGCTCCCCATCGCTACCGGGAATCGCCACTTCGCAGCCTCCGGAAAAGAAACGATCGGTAGCCGCAACATTCCTTATAATTCTCGGAGTGTTCTTTCTCATTTTTATTGTTTTGGCTATTCTGGCTGCATTCGTTTTCAGCATGGCAGCAAATACTCATTCGACAACCCCAGTCACTTCAACGGTAACCCAACCCGTCACTGCGAAGGTAACTCAATTGTATACTTATTCACCGACAGCGATAGTAACTCGTGTGACCACATCAGTGCCGAGCCGATATAAGCCTGATTCGTATACCGAATTGATCGGGAGCGGGAATTACTGGTATTATTACATCCCGCTGAAATCCGGGGACATGATCCAGACAACGGTCAATACCGACGGATCGCCTATTGATCTCATGGTCATGCGTTCCACGGATTTTAAGAAATACCAGGCTGCCATTTCGTCTCCACCGGGGACATGGACAGCCTGGAACGATCTGAATATTATAAATGACCAGTATAGCTTTACGGCATCCTCTGATGACACCTACTACTTTGTCCTGGATAATACCAATTCACCAACAGCGGGGGCATACGCAAAAAAAGCGGTTAATGTTGCGGCGACCTTCCAAAAGTATTAATGACCGGTAACCCTGCATGTGCACCGGCTCCGAAAAGTTGGAAACATAAGACGGTAATGTAAAGATCAAACGGTAGATTCGAATACCCTGACACTAATTGATAAAAAGTGCCCAAAGGATGACAAATAATCGGTTGTCTTGTTGTCAACAACAAAAAATATTTTGGTATTTCGAAATCGATTCACCCAAACTCAAGCCCCATGCGTAACGATTATCTCCCACAAGGGGGAGAACTACATTATAAGGAATCGTATCCATGATCTTTACCAACAAAATCTACGCCGGTGTCCTCCTTTTTATCGGAACTGCATGGTTCTTCATGGGGATCATTGTTTCTGAAGCGCTCTATCCTGGCTATCATGTCACGCAGATGATCAGCGATCTCGGTGTCGGATCAACTGCGTTGGTCTACAACTCATCGATCATTGTTTTCGGCATCGTGCTCATCGCTGCTGCGTACCTGCTTCAAAAGGCAGGAACCGACATCTGGTTCTCTGCATTGATGGCGTTGATTGGTATCGGCGCAATCGGTGTCGGGATCTTTCCGGAAAACACCGGAACACCGCATGTGATCGCTGCCATGATGGTGTTCATCTTTGGAGGCATCGTTGCGATCATGTCATTCCGCGTTTTCCCCGCACCATGGGTATGGTTCTCCGGGGCGCTTGGGATCATCACCCTTGCTGCCATCATTCTTCTTGGCGCGAAATACTATCTCGGGCTGGGTGCAGGCGGCATGGAACGGATGATCGCGTACCCGCTCATCCTCTGGGCGCTGGGGAGCGGTGCGTTTCTTATGGCGCCTGCGAAATAGTGTGTGGGGAAGACTTTGCTTTTTTGTGACGGTTGAAATTTTTTTTTAAAGGAATATAATACGGGATACCAGGTTGTACGATAAAACTACAACATGTTAACCAACTACGATACGATCAAGAGAAAAACATTCCTCAAACAAAAAATAGCAAAGACCGTTTTCAGCTGACTTTTCGTAAGCTCATTGCAGCAATCAGGATTCCTGCGAGGATAAGGAACACACCAATAATATATGGCCAGAGGTTTGCGGGCGACCAGACAATACCAACTCCAATGACAATCAGGAATAATCCGATCACAACAGAACTCAACCGGTTGTCGTGCCAGCAGCAGGAAACTTTCGAATCCGGTTCAGGACTTTTAACAGATTTGAATAATGCCTGAGCACAAAAACCAAGTCCAAGACCGATCAGTATCCCCGGAACCGGGTGTCCAGCAATCAACCCTGCACCAAGCCCGATAAGAGCTCCTGCGGGAATGAAGAAGTGCTTTTCGCGCTGTCTATGGTGCTCCTGCTCTTCAATTGGTGTCATATGCAGGAATTTTACTCCTGCCAATATTAAGTTTGGGACATATCTGTTCCGACATTACAGGAGTTGTATGACATCAGTGTGAATCAGTGTCTCAACTCATACGCTCCCATCCTGACATCTTCAGGATCCTGACTGTCATGAAGGCTCATCCCTCAGGCATCCGGTTGTATTGCCCCGGATGCGATAAAGAGCCGGAGGGAATGTGGACATTCCCTGTCTTCAGGTTCGGAATCATTGTACGTTACTCAAAAAAAGGATAAATTAATCATACCCCGGTCCGGTTCAACCGGAACGTGTAGGGTTGTGAGAAAACTAGACTTGAGGGATTTGTTGTTGCATTCCGCACACCATCTTTTTCGTAAAATTGTACCGTAACGCTCCGGTCTTCCAAATCAAAGAGAGACGTCCAGACCGTCCGCATGGGAAGTGGAGGGGAACCCCCCTCCATCGCAAGCGCGGTATTGGCATACACGAGCGCCATGGAAGAAGAGGCGTCGTCAGGGGAGAATTTCCCCGTATGGTTTGTTACATATGTGTCCAGCCTGCGGTAGCGGTTGAAACTATCATACTCATCCGTTGCCGGGACGAGGGGAAATGCGCTGGTGTTCGGGTATTTGTAGATCGCATGGTTGGTCAGGATCTGGGGTTTGCCTGCGTTGTCGGTGAAATGCCATTTCAGATCGCTCGCTGACAGCTCTGCGACAAACGACCTGCCGCTCCGGTCAGCTACGAGCACATGCAGCGGCACAGCAAGCATCGAGACGTTGTTGTTGAGAATGATACCTTTCGCCTCATCAACATCTGAAGCGGTGTCAAGCACCGCCCGCATCAATTGCATAGATGACAAACCGGATACTTGTGAAATATCCGCTACCGTTATCGGCGCAGCATCATTATCCACGAGCATGCTGACCGTCACACCTTTCTCGTTCATCCCGTCCATCGGTCCGTTCAGGAGATCAAACGAGCCGATGACGATGGACGGGTATCCGTGATCGGGATACAGTTCGAGAATATAATTTTTCGAACACATCTTATCGCCCGTGGGAGTAGGACTGGTACCGAAAATTTCTGACGCGGTGGCGGTGAAATAGTCCATGTTCCGGGAATAGATCGCATGACCGTTGGTCGTTGAGTTCCCGGGGAAAAATATGATGGAACACCCCGCCGGTCCAAACCCGTACCCCAGACCGCTCGTGTCAACAGTTTCGTTACCGGGTTTGATGCCGTAGGATATTGCAACACCCTGCATCCGCTCCCAGAGTATCGGGTAATGGGTCCGGATATATTCGTTTCGCGCCGAGCCGTTGACAGGAGGGGTATAGCGACTGAGCACGGCGCCAAAATTGTTCTGCCCGATATCCCCAAGGGCTTTTCCGATCTCCGCGTTCGTACCTTTCACAACGATATGGCGAACTTCCATATAATCCCCGGGCCCTTTTGGCAGGATGACTTCGTTTGTGACAACTACGGGGTTTTTTAGGTTTTGTCCGTGGAGAAAGATACCAAGTCCCAGAACTGAAATTATTACCACCAGAATGATACCGATGACCATAGCTCGCATGCTCATGAGAGAGCAGGTGTTTGTACAAAAAAAGAGTTTCTAAAAAGCAACGATGGATCTCTGTCAGGTTTCCGGACTCTTCTTCTTCCGGTGCTCATTTCCGATCACCTTCTTCTTCCGGAGTAACCGATTGTATGTCACCGCGAACCGGTGCGCCTCATCACGGATCTCCTGAATGTATCGGAGGGCAACCCCTTTTTTGTCGAGCCGGTGGGGAAGCAATTCGCCCGGCACGTAGATTTCCTCTTCCCGCTTTGCAATTGCAATAACTTGAAGATCGATTCCCAGCGATGCGATGGCATCACGGGCTGCGGATAGTTGTCCCTTGCCGCCGTCGATGATAACAAGGTCCGGCATCGCTGCGTGCTCATCAAGAAGCCTGCAGTACCGGCGCTTCACCACTTCCGCGATCGCGGCAAAATCGTCAATGCCCTCAACCGTCCTGATCCGGAACCGGCGGTAATTCGACTTGTCCGGTTTTCCGTCCCGGAACTGCACCATCGACCCGACCATTGAAGTCCCGGAAAGATGCGAGATGTCGAAACACTCGATAACACGGGGGGATGCGGCGAGCCGGAGTGCCACACTGAGCTCTGTCCCTTTCAACGTGTCGCGGAAGAACGCAATCTCAAGATTCTTCTCCGCAAGATCGAGGATCTTTTTCTTCTCACCGCGCTGCGGGGCGATCACTGTCACGCGTTTTCCTTTCTTCACTGAAAGGAACTCCGCGAGCGCCGGGTCCGTTTCACTCGCGAGAATTAATTCAGCCGGGGGTTCACGCCCGGAATAGTACTGCACGAGGAATTCTTCGAGAAAGTCTTCGCCGCCGGGAAACGAGAACTCCTGCTTGTCCGCAAGCGCCCCGCGCTCGATCGAGAAGACGACGAGGTAGACCGTATCGCCCGTCACCCGGTACGCGATCACGTCCTCATCGCAGGTACGGGTTCGTTGTACATGCTGCCGTTCGGCAAGACGGGCGATAGCCGCAATCTCGTTTCGCAATCCGAGAGCCCGCTCGTAATCCTGCGCCGCCGCACGGTCGGCCATCTCCTGCCGGAGCGACGCGAGCAGTTCACCCATGTTCCCCTTCAGGAGCTGTGTTGCCTTTGCCACGCTCGCCGCATACTCCTTTGAACTAACCGCGCCGGTACAGGGTGCGCTGCAGGATTGCATGTGGTGCCGGAGACAGGGGCGTTTCGGGATCTTCTTGCACGTCCGGAGGTGAAAGATTTTCTTTGCCACTTTCGCCACATAGTCGCGTTCAGCCGCAGAGACGAACGGTCCAAAGAACGTCCCGTCACCGGTTGCGCGACGGGCGATCAGGAGGCGCGGGAACTCTTCCTTCGTGAGCTCGATATACGCGTACCGTTTTGCGTCCTTTAAGTCGATGTTGTATTTCGGCTGGTGTTTTTTTATCAGCGTGTTCTCTAACAGGAACGCCTCGGTCTCGGTATTCGTGACGAGGACTTCTACTGAGGTGATATGCTCAACGAGACTCCGGGTCTTCGGGTCATGGTCTTTTTTGGCAAAGTAACTCGCCACCCGTTTCTTCAGGTTCTTTGCCTTCCCGACATAGATGATCGTGCCGGCAGCGTCCGAGAATAGGTAGCAACCGGCATTTTCCGGCAGGGTGGCGGGATCGATCATGGATGATCACGTATCAGAGTCATGAGACATAATGGATGGGGATCGGCATGGATCAGAGAGAACTGCAGGATATGCATCAACCGTTGCCGTAAAAAATTATTTTCTCGCGAGCATCGGCTGCAAAAACTGCCCGGTATAACTCTTCGCAACTGCAGCGACTTTTTCCGGCGTGCCGGTTGCAATGATCTCCCCCCCGGCATCCCCGCCATCCGGTCCGATGTCAATGAGGTAATCCGCTGATTTGATCACGTCAAGGTTGTGCTCAATGACGACAACCGTGTTCCCTTTTTCGACAAGGTCATCCAGTACCTTGATCAGTTTCTTCGTGTCATCGAAGTGGAGCCCGGTAGTCGGTTCGTCAAGAAGGTACAGCGTCTTCCCCGTCGCCCGTTTTGCGAGTTCCCGTGTCAGCTTGATCCGCTGTGCCTCGCCACCGGAGAGTGTCGTTGAGCTCTGCCCGAGCTTGATATAATCGAGCCCGACACGGGAGAGTGTCTCAAGTTTCACCCGAATCGAAGGAATGTTCTCGAACAGGGCAAGTGCTTCTTCCACGCTCATGTCCAGCACGTCAGCGATTGACTTGCCCTTGTACTTCACTTCGAGCGTCTCGCGGTTGTACCGCTTCCCCTTGCACTCCTCGCACTCGATATACACATCGGGTAAAAAGTTCATCTCGATCCGGATCAACCCGTCGCCGTCGCACGCCTCACATCTCCCGCCGCGCAGGTTGAACGAGAACCTGCCCGGTTTGTAGCCCCGCATCTTCGCATCCTTTGTCCCCGCAAAGACTGTCCGGATCTCGTCAAAGACTTTTGTGTACGTGGCAGGGTTCGAACGCGGGGTTTTCCCAATCGGGCTCTGGTCGATCACGATCACCTTGTCGATCTCGGAATCGAACGTGATCCCGACGTGCACTCCTGCCTGTTCACGGGAACCATAAAGTTTTTGCATCATTCCCTTGTAGAGTGTTTCGTAGACGAGCGTGGACTTCCCGCTGCCGGAGACCCCGGTAATAACCGTGAAAAGACCGATTGGGATCTTTGCATCGATATTTTTCAGGTTGTTCTCCCGGCACCCTTTCACCGTGATGAACCGGTCGCTCTTCCGCCGTTTCGCAGGAATCCCGATCTGCTTTATCCCTGCAAGGTACTGCCCGGTCAGCGACTTTTTGCACCGCTCAATCTGCGCCGGTGTTCCTTCTGCAACAAGAGCACCGCCATGGAGCCCGGCACCCGGTCCCATGTCGATCACATGATCGGCACTGCGGATCATGTCCTCGTCATGCTCAACAACGATCAGTGTGTTCCCCAGATCGCGAAGCGTCCGTAAGGTCTCGATTAGTTTCCGGTTGTCCCGCTGGTGTAGCCCGATCGATGGTTCGTCCAGCACATACAGGACGCCCATCAGGTTCGAGCCGATCTGGGTGGCAAGCCGGATCCGTTGCGCTTCACCGCCAGAGAGCGTTCCTGCATTCCGGGAGAGCGTCAGGTACCCGAGCCCGACCTTTTCGAGAAACTCCAGCCGGCTCCGGATCTCTTTTATGATCTGCCGGGCGATTTCTGTCTCTTTGTCCGTGAGTTTCAGTCCGGCAAAGAACCGTACGCACCCGCTGACCGAAAGATCGGTCACATCGATGATCGATTTCCCGTTAATCCGGACCGCGAGCACCTTGTCCTTGAGCCGTTTCCCCTTGCACTTCGGGCAGGCAAAGACCCGCATGTAACTTTCGAGTTCGCGTTTCCGCCACTCGGACTGTGTCTGGGCATAGAGCCGGGCAGTCTGCGGGAGGAGTCCCTCCCACTCCCCGTTGTGCGACCACTGGGCTTCGCCATTCTTCATGCTCATCTCAAAATGCATCCGTTCTGTTGAACCGTGCATCAGCGCGTTGTACTGCCGTTCGGTGAGATCCTTGATTGGCGTGAGCACGTCAAACCCGAAGTGTTTTGCCACTGTCGCGAGATACTGCCCCCGGAAGCCGTCCATCGGGTTCCGGTACGGCGCCACTGCACCGTCGGCGATACACCGGCTTTTGTCCGGGATGATGAGGTCAGCGTCAAACTCCATCTTCACGCCGAGCCCGTGACAATCCTCACAGGCACCGAACGGGCTGTTGAACGAGAACATTCTCGGCTGAAGTTCTTCAAACGCAAGCCCGCAGACCGGGCACGCCATGAGTGATGAATAAGTCGATTCTTTTTCCTGTTCATCAACAACGAGGATGAGCCCTTCGGATTTAGAGAGCCCGTTCTCCACCGCTTCGGTGAGGCGCGACCGGTCGGAAGATTCGAGCCGGTCGATCACAATTTCGATATCGTGTTTTTTGTACCGGTCGAGCGTGATCTCTTCATCAGTGCGGATGATCTCTTTGTTCACGCGGACGCGGGCGTAACCTTCCTTGTTCAGGTCACGGAGGAGCTGCTGGTAGGTGCCCTTCTTCTGCCGTACAACAGGTGAAAGGACCGTGACCATGCCGGGGTGCTCCGCCGCAATCTGGTCGGCGATCCGGTCCGGTGTCTGGGCAGCGATGGGGATATTGTGCTTGGGACAGTAGGGAATGCCGATGCGGGCAAAGAGGAGCCGGAGGTAATCGTAAATCTCCGTTGTCGTCCCGACTGTTGACCGGGGATTTTTTGAGGTTGTCTTCTGCTCGATCGATATCGCGGGTGAGAGACCTTCGATGCTATCAACATCAGGTTTATGCATGAGCCCTAAAAACTGTCGGGCGTATGTGGAGAGCGATTCGACATAGCGCCGCTGCCCCTCTGCATATAGTGTGTCAAATGCAAGCGTTGACTTTCCGGAACCGGAAACGCCCGTTATCACGACAAGCTTGTCGCGCGGGATCTCAACATTGATGTTTTTGAGGTTGTGCTGGCGGGCACCTTTGATGATGATGTTTTTCATGCTGGTGTGCTGTACAGATCAACGCCGGCATTTATAGACATTCATTTCGGGGCATGAACATGAAAAAATACATTGAACGATACTGGCGATGGGAATAACGGTGCAATACGGTGCAGATTTATTTCAGTACATGCAATAATTTCATACAGAAGGTGTCTTTGTGCCTGTTGTTTTACTGAACCTGAGAAAAGGCTTTTCTACCGCAAAGAAACGCAAAATTGCAAAAGAATTCACGAACACACTCGTTTCGACGCTCGGTATCGAGCCGGACCTTGTGACAATCCTGATCGATGAACACGAACTGGAAAATATCGCACATGCCGGAAAACTCCGTTGCGATTGATCAGGAACCGGTTGTGCGAAGGTTGTCTGCTCCTTAAGCGGCGGAATTATCCTAAAAACTCTTTCACATTTTATTAAAAGGGTGGATCCCGTCGCTTCCCGGCAGATATGTGAATTCGGGCTCCTGCTCAAAAAAAATCCTAAAAAAATTCAGGAACTTCTGCCCTGCCGCCGCTCTTCATACGAGATCTCGGCGCTTTTGCCTTTTGAAAGTTTTTTCGGATCGGGCTGGGAATTTTTCCAGCGCTCTTCAAATGAAATTTCACTGCTCCGTCTGGATTCGGGTGGCGTGTCCCGGGACGTATCTTCAGGAGATCTGTCCCCGTCCTGGATAACATCGATGCTGATATCATCGGGACCGCGGGAACTGGTACGGGAACCCGCAACCGGACCCGCATCGGCACGAACATCGGAACGCACAGGAACGCGTCCGGCTGTGCGGTCCTCCGATGCGGACGTGTGCCGGGGACCAGTGTACGCGTACTTACTGCGCCCCGCAGTTCCCGGAGACTCGCCACGAATCTGTGCCACCTGTTCCTGTATATCCACGTCCCGTTCTGCCGGACTCATTTCCGTGAACATCAAAAACTGCAGGAATGCCTCAGGCTCACTGAACAGCGATGCACGAATCCCTTCAAATCCTAGTGTCCGGGCCACGTCTCCATACCATCCGCCACTCCGCTCGATGATCGCATCATCGCTGGGTGTGAATGCAAAGACCCGCTCGATCTCCCCGTTGCGCCCGTACGCGGTTTCAGAAATGCCCTGTTGTTCAAATGTGAAGGTCTTCCCTACAGCCCCGAAGTCCCCGCCTTCCCGCATAACAATCTGCCTGCCACCATTCTCGTACCGGAATTTCCTGGGCGAATGCCCGAACGAGAACGTCTCTTCAATCATCCCGTACGGGTCAAACAAGAACCTCCGGAGTATCTTGCTGTCGTTCCGGATATCACATTCCGTCATCATGTTCGAAGACGGATCAAAGCGGTACAACCGTTTGAGGATCCGTTTGCCATCCAGCACCCGTATCCCTTCACGGGTATATTGGTAGTACCGGGTAACCCGTCCTCCTTTTGCTCCTGCATATTCGGTTATGACTGCGTCTGTCATGTCACGTGTTTCCCCTGCATGCACTGGTTTTCTAACGTTATTTTTCTCTTCCGAGAAATACTTTGTTCCCCCCGCACCTGCCGTAAAACAAAAAGAGCGGGCAAATTTTTGGATTTTTCGGCTCTGTTGAAACCCTTCCAAATACTCGCTTACGTTGCCCCGATTAAGGCAAGGAACCGTGTATAGGAGTTTAAACTGAGGGTTTCAACAGAGCCGATTTTTCTGAAAAGTTTGGGGCAGAGCCGTTTAGTGTCACACGGCTTTCAAATATATGGACAAAGGAAGGCGATGAGTAACCTTCATTGATTCGAAAAACCAAGAATGATCCTGAATGGCAGACGAATCTGAGGCAATTAGTAAGAGTCCGGAACCGATTGTCCCCGCGCCAGTTGAAGAACCTGTTCGTATACGGCAGGATACTGGTAAAACATTGTACCTCGCCAAGTGGCTGACACGGTTCTGGGCATGGCTTATCGATATCATCCTTGTCATCCTTTTTTTGAATATCGTTGTCGGGGGGTTTCATGATGCCCATGTGAATCTCTATCCACTCTGGGACTATGGGCACTGGGAAATCCTTCCCATCAGTTTCCAGACCATCTTCTTCTTCCTGTACTGGACAATATTCGAGAGCTACAAAGGACAGTCAGTCGGCAAGATGGTCATGAATATCCGGGTAGTGAACCGTGACGGTACAAAGATTCACTGGGCCACAGCCGCAATTGAAAGTCTCGGCAAGGCATTCCTGCCGATACTGTGCCTTGACTGCCTTATCGGGTGGTTTGGTATGCCGGGATCTAAACTCCGGGTCTTCAACCGCATTTCCAACACGATTGTAATCAAGACCGATTACAAAGAGCCTGAAGGAATTTTGTATATCAAAGAAAAAGAGTAACGGACGAATCCGAATATATTTTTTTCATTTTTGTGTCTGGTTTTGTTCATTACAATGGATAAAACAGCGATGTCTATTCATTACCGGTGACATGGCACAGCTGGCACATACACATTTTCCGTTCAATCAATCATAATCTTTCACTGGCTCGAACGTTTAAGGATGGTTCGATTCAATTTGGATGCCGGAAAACACCTTTATCCACAGTGCGGAAGAATAGAAACTATAGGAAGTTGCCATGCCGGATATCGAATCACTATATAAAAAAGTCGATGGCAAAATTCTCATCGAGATAAAACTCAGTTCAATAAACCAGCTCTTCAACTCGTTCGATCCTGCACCCTTCCATGAAAAAGAGCTCGATACCGCCGCGGAGCATTACATTGTCGATACTGTCGATGATTTTCCCCAGAAAACACAGTTCAAAATTATTATCTATCTCCCCCATGAACTCGCTGCCAGTGACCGTGCAAAGACAATCGCCCCGGCAATCCAGAACCATTTCCAGTATAAGGCACTCGTTGCCGAACGAAAATTCAGATCACGATTTAAATATGGCAGGTTCACCCTCTTGATAGGGCTCACGTTTTTGTTCATCAGCCTGCTGATAGGGCAATACGTCCTGAGTGTTGCCGCTTCCATTGTTACCCAGGTAATCGCAACTGCCCTGATGGTCACCGGCTGGGCAGCGATGTGGGAACCCGTCACTGTACTGCTCTACGAGCTCAGACCTATCATACAGAGAAAAAATACGTACCTGAAAATTAGCAGGATCGAGATCGAGGTCCTGCCGCTTCCAGCGTGACTTGCCCTCACGCGATCCGGTGAATCTTTTTTGCCAGTGCGATAGTTTCTGTTGTGCTTTTTTGTGGTATTCCGATTTCCGGAATGCCCGGTCCTTTTTTTCTGCCAAGTGCCCTGAAGATCTGTGCGATTGCTTCACCATGTGATGGGCTGTAGCCACCTTCAAGAACAAGTACGAGCGGGTGAGCAACCGCATCCATGAGGATCCGGGTCAGGCTGAAAAAATCCTGCGGTTGTATCGCCATGGTGCCGAGCAGATCGTCAGAGAGGATGTCCTGCCCCGCAGAGATGAGAAGGAGATCGGGTTTAAAGCGTTCCATTGCCGGTGCAAACAGATCCGAAAACACCGAAGCATAATCCGCAATGGTGGAACCTGCGGCAAGCGGGGCATTGATCGTGAAGCCCAGCCCGTCACCCATACCGGTCTCATCTATCTCACCGGAATACGGGAACATGTTCTTTTTGTGCACCGAGCAGTAGAGCACCCGATCAGATCGATAAAAGCAGTTCTGGGTGCCATTCCCGTGATGAATGTCCCAGTCAACGATTGCGACCCGGTCAACACTGTCCAGTGCATGAGTGGCGGCAATTGCAACATTGTTCATAAGGCAGAAGCCCATCGCCCAGTCGTACTCTGCGTGATGCCCTGGCGGACGCATGAGAGAGAAACAGTGCTCGCCGGCAAGGGCACGGTCAACTGCGTTGATGGCAGCTCCTGCAGCGCACCGGGCAACTTCAAACGAATCCTGTGTCACATACGTATCCGAATCGATATGCCCGATTCGCGTGACGGCTGCACACTGCTCTTTGAGCCATTCGAGGAAGTGCCGGTTGTGAACCCGCGTGATGTCGGAAAGGGCCGCACTTTTTGGCAGTAAGACCGGAACTTGCGGGGGAAGCCCGGCGCATGCGGTAATGAGCCGGGCATTTGATTCCGGATGACCGGAATTATCGTGCCGTGCGCAGATCGGGCTCGTGATGGCAGAACAGCGTGTCATACGGAATACTATCCCCGGATAATCCGCTCGTATGTGAATATCCCCGTACCTGGCTTATCTCTTTTATGCAGCGTGCAATGATGGAGAAATGGCATCAGGCTACAGTACTGTCACTGTATTCATGGAACAGGGTGGACGATCACTATGCACATGAAAAATGAAGTGACACAATTCACACACGAAAGTTTAACATTCATCCCACTATCTCATGCCGGTTCATGTCCCCGCGCCCAATCCCCTTGTAGATAAAACCGGCTTGGATAAACACTTCGGGGTCAATGAGGTTCCGGCCATCAACAATCACCGGGTGCTTCTTACCTATAAGGGACTTCAGTCGTACCGCATCCAGCGCCCGGTACTCGCGGTGCCCGGCAAAAATTGCAATCGCATCCGCTCCTCTGACCGCATCATCGAGACCTGAAATGATCGGGACGCCGGGATATTCCTTCACGTACGGATCATGGACGCTGACATGTGCACCATCCCGGATCAGGTCATCGCGATAGGGTTCCGAGGGTGTGTTCCGTGCGTCATCGGAGTTTGACAAAAATGCCCAGCCAAGAATGGCAATTTTTGCCCCGTTCGCCGGGCACCTGGCGCGGGCAAGCGCATCGATGGTAAGCCGGTACATATGCCGGGGCATGAAATCATTGATCCGGCGGGCGAGGACAAAGAGTGAGGGCTGATCCTTCGGGTAATCGAGCAGATCTTTTCCCAGAACCTGCACACCGCGTTCGAGATGGTACGTATCTTTTGTCAGGCAGTGCCCCCCGACACCGGCACCGGGCCATAAGAGGGAACGGGTGATCCCCGCCCCTTTGAGGCTGTCGATGCCGGTCCGGACATCATAGACATTGATCCCCATCGCTTCGCAGTAGAGCGCGAGTTCGTTGATCGCGGCGATCTGGAGGTCACGGAATGTGTTCTCTGCAGTTTTTGTCACCTCTGCTGCGGTTGCAGTCATCGGGATAACTTTTCCGGTTGTGAGGACAGCGGTGTACAGTTCGGTGGCCCGCCGTGTGCTCACCGCATCGATACCACCAACAATACGGTCATGCTCCCGGATATTCCTGATGAGCCTTCCTACCATCACCCGCTCCGGTGCATGGGCAAGAGCAAAGTCCCGTCCCGCAACAAGTCCTGACTCAGATTCGAGCATTTCCCTGGCAAACCCGTTTGTCGTGCCAGGCGTGATTGTAGATTCAAGGACAACAAGCATACCCGGTGACAGGTGCTTACCCACCTGCTGTATCCCATCCTTTAATGCAGAAAAATCCGGGAGCAGGTCATCCTTATTCAAAAACGGTGTCTGGATGGAGAGCGTGACGGCATCCAGTTCTGCGATCTTTGAAAAGTCGGATGTGCACTCAAACTTTTTCTCGTTTACCACTTTTTTTAACAGGTCTTCAAGCCCCGGTTCCTCACCTTTGAGGGGACTCTCGGCCCGGTTCAGCATCGCAATCTTATAACCCGATGTCGGGGAATCTCGCTGGAACCCGTAGACTTTTAAAAATGCTGGTGCATCGGCAAAGAGCACGGCAGCCGGAATACCGACATATCCCATGCCGATTACACCGACTTTTTTGATCGGTCCTCGCTTTTTCATCAGGTCTTGGAGCGTCATGCTTTGTTAAATCCTGCCCGTATCTGCTCGCTGACTTCAAGGTTCCGGATTGCCTGTGCAGGGGTAATCGGGAACGGCAGTCCCTTCTGTGCACAGGTTACAAAGCTTGAGAGTTCCACTTTGAGGGGCTCGGTCTTGTTCACCATCACTTTCTCGATGATGTTCTCCTGCACGTACCGTTCCTCCTCAAACTGGTACCGTCCCGGCTTCCGGTATATCGTGATCTCCTGTGTCATAAAATCCCCTTCAACCGTGAAGTCTTCCTCTTCGACATAAAGGATCCGGATCTTCTTTGAAGATTTCCGGCTGGCCGACAGGACAACAGGTACATGATCGCATTCCATGAGCACACTGCATACATCCGCGTTACCAACGGAATGGATGTGGCAGGGATGCGGGAAGAAGACGTTGAGTAAAATATCAATATCATGGATCATCAGGTCTTCGACCACGGAACTGCCGGTCACCCGTGCTGACGCGGGGTTGTGGCGCTTCATCTCGACGTACAGCGGTTTGGAGATGATCCGCTTGATCTCTTTTACGATCGGGTTGAAACGCTCGATATGCCCGACGCCAATCGTAATTCCCGGGGGCACGGATTTCATCAGTTCCTTTGCTTCGGATGATGTGGCACAGATCGGTTTTTCGATGAACACGGATTTTTTTGCCGAGAATACCTGCCGGACCACCGCCGCATGGAACTGAGTGGGTACACAGACACTGACTACATCGGAATTGGCGACCAGATCATCGACCGTTTTATAGACCGTCGCGCCATGCTGTGCGCCGATTACCTGTGCCGCTGCGGTATTAAGATCATACACACCAACTGAATCCACACTTTTCAGTTCAGAAAAAATCCGGACATGGTTCTTTCCCATCGTCCCGACACCGATTACACCGACATCCATGTTATTTCACCCGGTTTATCGTATCACAGATATATGCCAGTTCTTTGCCGTCTAGGAGCGGATGGACGGGGAGCGAGAGGACGCTTTCTGCCAGCCGGGTCGATACCGGACAGGAATCCGGGTCATGTGAGAGCGCATAGAGAGGCTGGCGCTGGATGGGGACCGGGTAGTGCACCGCGGTTCCGATCCCTTTTGTTTTGAGGTATTCGATAAACTCCTGTCGTTTCATCGGAAAATCTCCGGTAAGCCGGACGACGTACTGGTGGTACACATGGTACATGCCATCGGCAACATGGGGGAGGATGAGCCCCGGAACCGACAAATTGCTGTTATAGTATTCGGCATTCTTCCGGCGGCGCAGGTTGTACTTGTCAAGTTTTTTTAACTGGATAATCCCGATGGCAGCGGCGATATCAGTCATCCGGTAATTGTACCCGAGCCGGGTGTGCAGGTATTTCTCACTCTGCCCATGGTTTACGATCAGCCGGAGCCGTTCGTTATAGGCTTTCTCGTTTGTCGTGATCATGCCCCCTTCACCGGTGATCATATTTTTGTCGCATAGAACGAGAAGCACCCGAAGTGCCCGAACCCGCCCACTTTCTCACCTTTGTACAGGGCGCCATGTGCCTGTGCTGCATCTTCAACGAGTTTTAGGTTGTGAGACTCACAGATCTCCTGCACAGCCCGGACGTCAAACGGCTGCCCGAACAGGTGAACGCCGATAACCGCTTTGGTTTTTGGGGTAATGCGTTCGGCAACTTGTTCCGGGTTGATAGTGTAGGTCTCGTCATTCACATCACAAAAAATCGGTTTTGCAGCGCACATGGAGACTGCACTTGCGGTCGCGATGAACGAGAATGCCGGGACAATCACCTCATCACCATACCCGATATCTGCTGCAAGGAGTGCAGCGTGGAGTGCGGCTGTCCCGTTGTTCACTGCAACCCCGAATGTTGTGCCGCAGTAATCGGCAAACTTCCTCTCGAATTCGGCAACCCGTTCACCCTGTGCAAGCATGCCGGATGCAAGCACTTCAGACACAGCTGAAATTTCCTCCTGACCGATGACTGGCCGCGCTATAGGTATGTTCACTGGTATTCGCCCCGGAAAATACTCCAATTATTGATATAAAACTGCGTAATGATGGAATAATAGCATTCCTGTCCGGAAAAGACTGCCCACGCTGTGAGATATTTCCTGACACGAGGGCAACATGAAAATTAAAAGATATATAATTAGGTCAGGAGTAATATAGTATCGTACGAACGTGCCGGGAGGAGTGGGAACGCAACACATCATATCCATCGGGGACTTTGACCGTACAGAGATCGATCAACTGCTGGATCATGCGCGGCAGATCGATGAGAACAAGTATGATACGTTTGCACTGCAGGGAAAGATCCTTGCCGTACTCTTTTTTGAGCCGAGCACCCGGACACGGATGTCGTTTGAATCCGCCATCGCCCGGCTTGGCGGGACCTCCATCTCAGTGAGCAGCATGGAGGCCTGCTCCATCGCGAAAGGGGAGACACTTGCCGATACAATACGCGTTGTGAGTGGGTACGCGGATGCGATCGTGATCCGCCACCCGAAAGAAGGGGCAGCCCGTCTTGCGGCAGAGTTTGCCCATGTGCCGGTCATAAATGCCGGTGACGGTGCCGGGCAGCACCCCTCGCAGACGCTCCTTGACCTTTACACGATCCGGCAGTCGATGCCGATTGACGGGATTGATGTAGCGCTTGTCGGAGACTTACGGTATGGGAGGACTGCACATTCGCTTGCCTCCGCTCTTTCGCTCTATGGTGTCCGGCTCCACACGATCTCCCCAAAAGGGCTTGAACTTCCTGCATCCCTTGTCACGGCACTCTCTGAAAATGGGATGGAGATTATTGAACACGATGACATCACTGATGTTATCCGGCAGGTGGATGTCCTCTATGTCACCCGGATCCAGCGCGAACGGTTCCCGGACTCCACCTCGTACTTCAATGTTTCATCCAGTTACCGGATAACGCCCGAACTCCTGTCCACCGCGAAAAAGCACCTGATCGTCCTGCACCCGTTACCCCGGCTGGACGAGATCGACCCCCGTGTTGATGCATTGCCCCATGCCCGTTACTTTGAACAGTCAAGGAACGGGGTTCCAGTACGGATGGCAATGCTTTTAAAGGTGATGCAATGAAGAATGCACAAAAGACCGGCGAGGCTGAACATGAAGACCTGCTTGTCCGCAGGATCAAAAACGGCACGGTGATTGATCATATCGATGCCGGTGAAGCACTCAATGTCGTGAAGATTCTCGGCATTGCCGGCACCACCACAGAAGCACTCTCGATAGCCACAAATGTGATGAGCGGGCAGATGGGGAAAAAGGACATCGTGAAACTCTCGAACCGGGAACTTTCAAAAGAAGAAGTCAACCGGATAGCGCTCATATCCCCCCGGGCAACGATCAACATTATCCGCAATTTCAAGGTCTACCAGAAGAAAGGAGTCGAGATCCCGACACTGATTGAAGGGAGTGTGCGGTGCCCCAACCCCGGCTGCATCTCGAACACGAACGAACCGATCAAAAGCAAATTCGCCGTGCTGCCCAATGGTCTGCGCTGCCTTTACTGCGATTCTGTTATCACAAAAGACCTGACAAGCCACATCATCTGATCCATCAATGGATCAGTTTCCCCGTGAATATCGATCTCCCCCCGCCAGATACGGGTGGATGAGATCCAGCGCCCGTCTTCCGCAAGGACGCACGTGATCTGGTGGATGTCCACTTTCGGTTTCTTTTTTGTACGTCGCAAGGTATTGATCTCGACTGCGACCGGGAGCGTCTCTTCTGATACAACAATGGCATCGAAGTCTGCTTCCGTTGCGGACCCGTACCGGTCGCCCAGTGGTTCGATCTTCCACCGGGTCGAATAGTGTTTTTGTCCGATAAATTCAGCGAGTGCGGCTTTCCTCTCATCAAACGGGTGTATGGGGTGTGATTTTTTTTGCGCGAATGCATCAGTAGTAAGCCCGATGACAACGTATCCATCCGGACCGGCAATCTCAAACGACCGGGCGAGGAGCTGCCGGTGACCGTCATGCAGGGGATCGAACGTACCCCCGACCATAACCTTCATACTGTCTGTACGTTAAGTTCCTATGGTAATATGGGTATTGATGGGAAGGTCGCAGGCACCCCGCTTTTTGTCGCTGGCAACGCGACAGTCATCGGCAATGTCACCATTGGGAACCAGGTGGGTATCTGGTTCGGTGCCGTCATCCGTGGTGACAAGGACCGGATCGTGATTGGCGACCGGTCGAACATTCAGGACAATTGTGTGGTCCACACGAGTAAAGGGTTCCCGGTTATGCTGGGCTCTGATGTGTCGGTGGGACACGGAGCAATCCTGCATGGGTGTATACTGAAAGACCGGGTTCTCGTTGGCATGGGTGCAATCGTCCTCAACGGTGCTATCGTTGGCGAGGATTCATTAATTGGGGCGGGAGCGGTGGTAACAGAGGGTATGCAGGTACCGGCGAACTCTGTAGTAGTCGGCGTGCCGGGAAAAATTATCAAGCAGACGACCGATGCCCAGCGCGAGCACATTAAAAACAATGCTCGCTCGTATGTCGCACTTGCAGGAGAGTATGCCCATGGGTGACGTTGTTGTGATCGGAGCTGGCGTTGCCGGCATCCAAGCAGCGCTTGATATCGCCGGTCATGGGATCCAGGTTCACCTTATTGAGCGGGAACCTTCCATCGGGGGTCATATGGCGCAGCTCGATAAGACATTTCCCACAAACGACTGTTCGATGTGTATCCTCTCCCCAAAGATGGTTGATGTTGCACGGCACCCGAACATTAAGATCTATACCCTTTCCGAAGTCAAAGCAATAGAGGGCGAGGTCGGACAATTCCGCGTGACGATCATAAAACACCCCCGGTACGTGGACGAGGTTGCCTGCACCGGCTGCGGCGACTGCATCCAGATCTGCCCGGTGGAAGTGTATAACCGGTTCGATGCGGGAGTTGGGGTACGAAAAGCCATTTACCTCCCACATCCCCAGGCAATGCCGGACAAAGTGGTGAAGGATGCGGAGCATTGCATCGAATGCGGGCTCTGCTACGACTCCTGCGGACCTGATGCAATCCGGCATGAAGACAAAGACGAAGAGATCACGCTCGATGCGGCAAGTGTCGTTATAACAACGGGTTACACAACATTCGACGCCTGCCAAAAATCCCAGTTCGGGTACCTTCTCCTCCCGGATGTGATCACAAGCCTTGAACTGGAACGCATGATCAACGCAAGCGGTCCAACGGGTGGGATCTTAAAACGGCTGAGCGATGGCACAGAACCGAAAAGTATTGTCTTTGTCCAGTGCGTGGGTTCACGGGACATGACGATCGATCGCCCCTACTGTTCCTGCGTCTGCTGCATGCAGGCGACAAAGAACGCGATGCTGATCCGGGAGAAGCACCCGGATATTGACGTCACCATCTGTTATATGGACATCCGCGCGTACGGCAAAGGATACGAGGAGTACTTCGAGCGGGCAAAAAGCGTTGGCGTAAAATTCCTCCGGGGGATGCCATCCGATATTCTTTCCGATAAAAAAGGTCTTATCCTTCAGGTTGAGAACACTGAGACCTCAGAAGTGCAGATCCTCCACCCGGACCTCGTGGTGCTCTCTGTTGGCATCGGCCCTGCACAAGATGCAGCACAGGTTGCGGAACGCTTCGGCATTCCTGTTGAAGATACCGGATTTATCAAACCGGTCAATGATGCAGTAGATACTGTTGGCACAATCAGGCCCGGCATCTATGTTGCAGGAACCGCGACCGCACCCCGGGATATTCCGGATAGTGTGGCATCGGGTGGCTCCGCTGCGATGCGGGCCTTTATCGATGCGTCAAGGACGCGATCAGCGTGAACACCGGTGCCACTCTCTGGTGGGATGCGGAATTGCCGGGTGTCCGGTACATCGAGCAGACACTGCTCCCTTCCGAATACCGTATCGCCGGTTGCCGTACCGTACACGAACTTGCAACCGCCATCCAGACACTTGCGATCCGGGGGGCACCGGCGCTCGGTGTTGCCGGCGGATTCGGGGTAGCACTTGCGGCTTCAACCTGCACAGAAAAAAATTATACCGCTTTTCTCGCAGCGGTGAGAAAGGATGCCGGGCTGTTGAAGGCAACCCGCCCGACTGCGGTCAATCTCGGGTGGGGGATCGACCGCGTGCTCGCCCGGCTTTCGGCTGTGCACGACATTACGGCTGCACGGGCAGTCACCCTTACCGAAGCAGAGACCATTGCCCGTGAAGACACAACCTGTTGCCATCTGATCGGTGATCACGGTGCTGCCCTGCTCCCGGATCACTGCACGGTACTCACGCACTGCAATGCAGGCGCACTTGCCTGTTCTTCGTGGGGCACCGCTCTTGGCGTGATCCGTTCGGCAGTGAAAGCAGGAAAAAAAGTAAAGGTGATAGCCTGCGAAACCCGCCCGCTCCTGCAGGGCGCCCGGCTGACCGCATGGGAACTCGCCCGTGACGGGATCGATGTAACCGTCATCACCGATTCCACGGCAGCGCACCTGATGCGGACGAGCGCGATCGATGCAGTGATTGTCGGCGCAGACCGGATCACCCGGGATGCAGTCTTCAACAAGATCGGGACGTACATGCATGCAGTCTGTGCACAACATCATGACATCCCCTTCTATGTTGCAGCTCCGCTCTCCACCTTTGATGCGACAAGAACCGAACGCGATGTGACAATCGAGGAACGCAACCGGGATGAACTGGCGGTTATGGGCACCCGTACGCTCATTCCATCCGGAGTACCGGTGAAGAATTTTGCATTCGACGCGACACCGGTGGAACTTGTCACTGCAATCATCACGGAGCGAGGAGTGCACCGGCCGCCCCTTGACATGAACGCACTCTTATCATCCCAAGGCACACACACAATTACGTAACCGACCTGACCATGAGCATCGATCTCGCTTTCTGGAACAACCCTTACTGGGCACCCCTGATGTTCACCATCGGGGAGATCACCGTGTTTGTAATACTCGGGGCGCTCGTTGTATCTCTTACTCTTGTCATCATCTCCATTTACTCAATCCGTAGAAAGCGGCTCTATTTTCCCAAAGTGATCAAGGCAGGTCTTGTCTTTTTTGAAGGGATGATGAAGGCGTTCTTCCGGATCCTGGGTCTTGAAGACCGAGAGATGCTGTCGTTTTTTATCAAGCTCCACAATTCCCTGAATACCAGCGAATTCGAACGTATCCCTGTTGGTGACCGGGCAATCTTTTTGCCCCAGTGCCTGCGGTCATCCAAGTGCCCTGCGGACCTCACTCCTGAGGGACTGAAATGCAAAGCGTGCGGGCAATGTACCCTTGGGGAGGCCCGGGTACTTCTGGAGAAGATGGGTTACCGGATTTTTATCGTCCCGGGGTCTTCATTCATTAAACGGATGACCAAGAAATACCGCCCGAAAGCGATCATTGGTGTCGGTTGTCTTGCAGAAGTGAAGGAAGGCATCGACATGGCAGACAAGATGGGACTTGTCGTGATGGGTGTTGTCACCTTAAAAGAAGGGTGCGTCGAGACCATTGTCAACTGGTCTGATATCTATGAAGTGGCAACGCTCGGGATTGATCCGTCATCAATTCCCGAGGACCTTCATGTTCTTGCCGGTTAATTTCCCGCTCTTGATCTTCCCGTGAATGGTGATGGTTTCACCGGCCGTCACGTCACCGACATGGACTCCCGGGCGGATGATGACGTTCCCCCCGGATTTTACGGAAAGGACAACGGCATGATCGAGGAGAGTTACATCTCCGGTTGCAGTGAGCGGTCCCTTTATCCGTGACTGACTCCCGATGATGGCACTCCCGCAGGTTACATCGAGCGCGACGCTTGAACGTGCCCCGAGCTCAAGCCTGCCGGTGACAACGAGCCTGCCCCAGAAATGTGTACGGGGAGGCACAACAAAGTCGCCATCGATCTTGACATTCCCCTCGTAATAGGAGCCTTTCGCCGCAAAAAAAGTGTTACCCTGAGAGATGACCTTCACCATAATACCACTATGGTACGTGAGGCATGATCAGGGGATAAAGTTGTTGCTTGGTTGCGGTTATTTCATCTATACTTGATGATTTGTAAACTCTTCCGCAATGACGGTTCTTCTACAGGGATGGAAGAGAAATCTTCACAGGAACACGGCAGAAAGCGTGAACACCACAAGCGATGCAAACATGCCCAGTTTCAGTAAGGTTGTCGAACGCGATGCCTTCACGCAGTCCGCAGTCCCGCAGCGGATGGCAGACAGGGCAGCGGCAATAATGACACAGTCAACAATAAGAATGCCGGCAAGATACCAGATCCCCCACCAGGTGTACGGGACGACACTTGCTATAACCGCAAGAACGGCAAAAAGGCATGCAAGCCGGGCGGTAGCCGGAATGCCGATGAGAATCGGCAGGGTAACGGCACCCCCGGATGTGTCCCCCACTAAATCCTCGGCATCTTTTAAGAGTTCCCGGGCGAGCATGGCGAGGAATGTGATCGCGGCCACCGGCAGCATATGGACAAAGCCGCTCCAGCCGGCAAGCGCTCCGCCAAACAAAAAGATGCTTGCCGAAAGGTACGAGACTGCCGCGTTGCCGACAAACGGCGTGCTCTTGAGCCGGGCTGCATAGGCAACGAGAAGGAGGGAATTAAAAACCGCAATCACCCAGCAGAGCGTATTCAAAAAAAAACTCACAATAATTCCGGCACAAAACAGGAGAGCAGCAAATTGCCATGCGGCGTTACGGCTGACCGAACCGACCGGGATGGGACGATCCGGGCGGTTAACTGCATCAATTTCTGCGTCAAAATAGTCGTTGATTGTGTTCCCTGCTGCGGTGACAACAAGAACCACGCAAAAGAGTAACAGCACGGGAGCGGCGAGCGTTCCGGTTGCAATAAGATACCCGACGATCGCCGCAATGCCGGCAACCACCGAGTTTGCCGGGCGGATGATCGCGAGAAGTCCGGAAAGGCTCATTGGAGAACAGGTATCTGACCATTCTCATATTAACCTGTGCAAAAAAAGGTGTCGTACGATACGGGCGAGGGGGGATTTGAACCCCCGGCATTCAGCTTAGGAGGCTGACGCTATGTCCGGGCTAAGCCACTCGCCCTGCTCATACCAATTGCAGGGGAATATGTATAAGTTTTGCGCGCTGCAATCATTGTTCCGCAATGGATTTGATTGAGGCAACGGAAGGAACGACGACATTTTTTGTCCCGGTGCAGGATGCAGGTACGCAGTTTCCGCCCGGAACCGCCCCCATCTTCTTTAACCGGAGGATGGAACTGAACCGGGATGCCACTATTCTCCTTCTCTCAATCCTTACACCCTCAGATTATCTTGATGCGATGGGAGCAACCGGCGTCCGCGGGCTCCGTGTTGCCCATGAATGCGGGATACCGGTGACGATTAACGACCGTGACGAACAGGCAATTCCCGTGATCGAAAAAAATGTCCTTCATGACGGGCTCATGATCGAGGTAACCCACCGGGACGTGAATGCGCTCCTATCGGAGCGGTCGTTTGACGCAGTGGACATCGATCCTTTTGGTACCCCGGCATCGTTTCTGGATGCCGGGGTGCGAGGCACCCGCCGGTTCCTTTTTGTAACGGCAACGGATACGGCACCACTCTGCGGGGCGCACAAAAAAGCAGGTATCCGCCGGTACTTTGCGCTCCCGAAAAACACCGAGTATCACAGCGAGGTGGGACTGCGTATCCTCCTTGGGGCGGTTGTCCGGGAGACGGTAAAATATGACCGGGGGATCGAACCACTGTTCTGTTTTGCCCGGGAACATTTTGCCCGGCTCCATCTCCGGATCACCCGCGGGGCTTCTGCAGCTGACGAGACGTTGACCCATATCGGCTTTATCATGCAGTGCCCGAAGTGCCCGCACCGCGAGGAACACCGGGGCATGGTACCGGAGAGTTGCACCTGCCCGGAATGCGGGGAACGGCTTGATCCGGTTGGGCCGCTCTGGCTTGGCAGCCTCGTACACGATGAAACGCTTGACCGGATGCTGGCGCAGTTGGACGTTGTGGAGCTTGGCACAAAAAAAGAACTGGTAAAACTGATCGAAGTCTGCCGGGCGGAACTGCCAATCGCCGGCTTTTATGATTACCACCAGATAACGAAGAGGCTGAATATATCGCCACCGCCGATCGAGACGGTCCTCGAACGGTTACGTGTGGCAGGATATGGTGCAAGCCGGACACACTTCTCCGGCACCGGGATCAAAACGGATGCGCCGCTTCCGGTACTCTGCGCATCGTTTACCGCTCGACAATGATCGTCAGCAGATCGCCATCGATCAGTTTATGGACAAGTCCCACCCGCTGCCCGGCATGCTTCACGGATTTTCCCCAGACACGGGCGTAACGGAACCGGTACACGAAGTCCCGGTGGAGTTTTACACAGACTGTCTCGACCGTACTTCCCTTCCGGATAATAAGCGGTTCTTCGAGATCCGCATCCTCGCCATGAGGTTTGAGATACACACGGATGAACCCAAGACAGTCATAGATGGCATCCTTGAGTTCCTCCATATGGAAACCGTTATGCGCGGAGATCATGAGCGGCGGGTTCGCAAACCGGTCCGTCAGGTCATGCTCGATCTCAAGGTACTCCTCTTTATCAACGAGATCGACCTTGTTCACCGCGATAAATGCAGGGATATACACCCGGTTCCCCTGCATTGCGTCAATTAAATCGTCCTGGGTTGCACCACCCCTTACAAGGACATCCGCGTTCATCATCTTGCTTTCGGAGAGGATCGACCGGACTTCTTCGATATCGAGGTTGAGCGTGCCGACGGCATGAAGTCGCACACCGCCATGCGATGACTTCTTGATGGTGATATCCGGTTTCGGGACATTGATCCGGATTCCGGCGTCATGGAGTTCTTTTAAGAGCACATCGACATGCTGCTGGTTGAAGACGTCAACAAGGATAATGATAATATCCGCGCTCCGCACGACGCCGATCACTTCCTTGCCGCGCCCTTTTCCCATCGCAGCCCCGGCGATCAGTCCCGGGATATCGAGCAGTTGTATCTTTGCACCTTTGTGTTCCAGCGCACCGGGCACTACCGTGAGCGTCGTGAACTCGTATGCAGCGACTGCACTCTCGGTGCCGGTGAGTTTGTTTAACAGCGTACTTTTACCGGTTGACGGGAACCCGACGAGGACGGCACTGGCATCTCCGGATTTCTTCACCGAGAAGCCTTCGCCGCTCCCGCTGGATTTCATCGCGCGGTTGACCGCTTCATCCCGGAGGCGCGCGATCTTTGCTTTTATGCGCCCGATATGTTTGGAAGTAGCCTTGTTGTAGGGCGTCTTTGTGAGTTCCGCCTCTAACTCCTGTATCTGCTCTTCGAGACTACTCATTTCTTATATTAATCGATGCATGTTCGGGATATAGTTGTTTATGGCGGTACTCCGGTGAATTTTCTTTGTGTGATTGATACATTTTCACGACGAGGAGAAATTCCCTGTTGAATTTTGTAAATCAGGCATAACGGGAAATGGGATGAGTCATTTGGGCATATTATTTTCGCAAATCCCCGGTTGACGAATGAGACCTGTTGGACCTGCATGGGATATTTCTCTGATAATAGATAACAGGCACGACTAAAAAAATTACAAATGTCGGACTGATATGCATTTTTTGTATTCTGATAATTCGGATACCGCTCCCGGTCAGACCCGAAAAGAAATGTGAAGTGCAGGGGTTCAGCGACGGATTGCATATCAAGGGAGGTTGCATATCAAAACGATTATAGACCCCTATGGGAATGTTTACAGTAAGCATTGCGACTCAGGTACCTGTGCGCAATCGATACGACTCATCAGATCTTTGAGGACGATTATGACACCAGAACCCCCGGATGATGGAGCCCCATTTCATTGCCCGAAATGTAATAGTCCTATCCCACAAGACAGCAAATTCTGCGAGATTTGCGGGACACCTGTAAGTCCGGCAAAGGTAGTCCTGAAATCCAGGACACTCCCGGTATCGCAGGAAACCACTTTTGAGAAAGTGCCGGAAGCGGGCGAAGTCCAGAAACCGGATGTTGCGGTACGAAAACAAACTGTGCCGCGTCCTCAGCCGACTCCGGATATTCTGGCACCAGATTTTACCGCGGAACCGTCTCCACCGATGGGAGCCGGAGAACCGGATACCGGTGCTCCCGCCCGGCAGCCGCCGGCACCTCCCTCTCCCGGAACCAAAGCACCGGTATCAAAAAATATGATGATTATTGCCGGGGTAGTCGTTGTTGCGATCATTGCAATCGCAGTTTTCGCTGTTGTCCTTCCCGGGATGTCAGGTCCGTCCAAAACAAAGACTACGGGTAATTCGAATCCGGTTGTCACCGTTACTACGGTTGCTACTTCCGCCCCAACTTCCCGTGTCACCGCTGTTTATACCACTACAACTACGCAGGCAGGTGCCTTGCTTGTTCCCGGACCTACGCAGACCCTTCCCGCCGCCACACAGGACCTTTTCTTTCAGGTTGACAAGGATGCAGTATCGGGTGATGTGACAGTCACTGTAACCGGGCCATCCCGGAGTGTGGTGAGTAATATTGTCGTCCGTCTGACACGGTCTGATGGTCAGGTCACGACCGGTTACATTACACCCAACCAGAAAGTGAATGAAGTGACGATGCCCGGCACCCGGTCGGCAGACCGTGTTGAAGTCACGGTCAATTTCTATTCCGGTGCTTCGTATAAGGTCATCGACAAAATCGTAGAGTTCGCCAGAAGAGGGTAAGGGCAGAGAGCGGTCTCAGTATACTTTTTTTTTAAATTTATGGAAGTTGCACAATGCCGGATAGATCTCAGGAAAAATTTTTTAAAAACCTAACAAAAGAATTCTAAAACGTAGAACCGGTTTTTTGCAGCCATCCAATTATTAATTATCCCATGTGCCCATTTCCCTTACATGAACACCCGCACTTTACTGACAATCTCGCTGGTCATTATCGCGGCGATCATTTTTGCAGCTATTGTCTTTTTAGTGCCGATTACCAGAACCGGTCAGAATCCTGGAGGTCCGACCCCGCTTGCTCAGGTTGAAGTACGGTCCTACCAAGGAAAAGACCTCTCATCGGTCAACGATTTTCGGGAGAACTCGATTGCAGGCCCCCAGCATATCAACATCTCCTCATATCAGCTGACGGTCACAGGATTGACCAACCGGACAATCGTGTACTCGTATGATCAAATCCTCGCGAAGTACTCGCATTATTCCAAGGTTGTTACCCTTCACTGTGTAGAAGGCTGGGATGCGACTATCCTGTGGGAAGGGGTGCTGGTGCGGGATATCCTTGCAGATGCAGGAGCAAATTCCCGGGCAAATACAGTAATCCTGACCGCCCATGACGGATATACCACCTCGTTCCCGCTCACGTATTTCACCCAGCGGGATATTATCATGGCGTACCGTATGAACAATATCACGCTCCCGGTGGAACGGGGATATCCCTTCCAGCTGGTGGCTGAAGACAAATGGGGGTACAAGTGGATCAAATGGATTGAAAAAATTGAACTTTCCGATGATCCTGCGTATCGCGGCTATTGGGAACAGCGGGGGTTCTCGAATACCGGAGACCTGAATGAACATTTTTAACAGGACTAATACCCTTTTTTCCCGATACCCCCATTTCATCCGACCGGGGGGGTTAGGGATCCGATCCGTCATTTGTGAGCATTTTTCGGGTCATGGAGATGATGGTCTGGCGGTTCATGAACAGGTGGATGAATACGCACAATCCAAGGACAATTCCTGACCAATCATGGATATCGGAGATAAACGCGGATGGAAGTAACACGTTATTCAGCCCGGTCAGTCGCAGCAGTATCGTGAATTTTAAAAGTCCGGTGATTAAACAAGTCAAAAAGGCAATGCCCATCGTGACATCAACCAACCATTTGAGTTTTTTTCTGTCCATCTGATTCTCAATGTATTTTGTTCCATTATATTATTGTATGGGGTTATGAGGGGTATTGTTGCGTTTCAAACAAAATTCTCCATCAAAGGGTATTTCTTAAAAAAGCATTGTTGAATTCCATGGCAGCACTTTAACACCGATGATTCGATTTTCTAAATCAAATTTCCTGATAGTGTAACCGATCAGTACGCGTAAAACCGTGTTTGTCGTACATTATCATTTTTTAAAAATTTCGAATCGGAAAAATGTGGTCAGGTACACAATTTTCAATACGGTCTCTCCTCGTACCAATTGAGATAAATACGAGACAAAAGTAATTGGATACTTTGAGTATATGTTCTGCGAACATTGTGGGTCACCGATGCCGGAAGACTCCCGGTTCTGCGAGCATTGCGGAGGCAGGGTTACGATGAGACCGGGGACTGCACCGGTTCCGTATCCCCCGTTTGCTGTCGCGAGTGATTATTTCGCTATTATCGAACCGCGACTCAAACTCGGTAGCTTTACGATCATCCCAAACGTGCCTGTGACGCCGTGGCGGGTGGATCTGGTTGCAACCCAGACATCGGGAAACGTCTTAACGTATAAACTCCTGCGGGTAATCCTTGCCACCGTGATGGACCGGGTGGACGAACAAACCATCAGGAATTATTCGCAGATAATGACAAAGTATGCACAAGACACGACGGGGACTGCAACAGTATGGCGTTCCACAACGGTCGTCATATACCCGCTGATTGTCACCCGGAATGTTCCCGACGCGACAAAGATGTGGCTTAAAAATACCGTGATGGAAAAACATTTTGCCGCATTTGAATTCCCGGTTCTTGCGCTCACCGATACGCGCGAAATAATTTTCTTAACAAAAACGCCATTCTACGGCTGGGCGCTCTATAAAGGTTTCAGAAAGTTTGCAGAGACCAATATGGCGTGGTAAGTGGGCGTGTGCTAGATACGTGGCACTTGTTTTAGTCGCTTATTTTTACATTTGATAAGTGTTTATATAACTCAAAAACTGTAGATAACAATTGATCACAGTGACAAAAATTACAGAAAATTATGTTCCAATTATCTCTTCCATTTTAATTGGACTTATGGTAATTAGTGTCATTTTAATCGGTAACAGGTGGCTATTAATCAATGCCCGGTGGATATTTTTATTTTTGGCCCCACTTTTTGTTATTTTTGCATGGATCTATTATCCAATCTTTACCAAAATTGTGCAAAGACCTAAATCCCTCCTCCCTGTCATAGGACTTATCAGCATCACGTTTATTTTCTGCCAAATTCTCGATATCGCATTTATTGCACTATTGGAATTGCTTGGATATGCGAAGTATGGACTCTATGTATTTGTCGTGTTTAACAGTTTTTTAATTGCTGTCCCATTGATTTTAAACTTTATAAAAGGCAGGAAACGAAACAAAATTTTAAAGGATTTGGGATTGTACGAATTTCATGATTATACGTATAATGATTTAGAGTTGGGTGGGTGGACAGAAGAGAAATTTAATGAAATCAAAATGGATTTGGAAGATATAAATGAGACAGAAAAGATACAAAAAGAAATGGATGCAAATTTTACAAAAACCGGTTCTGATGAGATGATGAGTTATTTGAAACTTTTAACGAGAGAGAAAAAATAATTGACATCAACCATAAACGCACCAGCATCCATTCTCTTAATTGTAGAGTGCCAGAGTTTCTGTCCTAATATAGTGACAGTATTTATGTCCGCTTTCAAGAGCACCGGACTGGTGCTTGCGGGTGAAAGCGACAATGGAAATCCGGACCAAGGCAGTCGTATTCTATGAAGAAGGGATACGAAGTGCAAAGGAGATCGGAGAGACGTATAACATCTCCGAAAGGACCGTGAGACGATGGGCAAAGGCTCACAGTCATGACCAAGAGAACGGATTACGGCCAAAAAAGACCGGGCCGAAACAATCTCCTCATGCAATATCCCTGGCGTTGGAACGCCGAATTATCCGACTCAAAGAGAAATATCCGGCATGGGGTGCCCGTCGTATTAAGCACCAGTTCAATCTCCCATGTTCCTGGCGAACCGTTCATCGAATCCTCAAACGACACGGCCTTCTCATTCGTGTTAAAGCTAAACCCCAACCAGCCGGGAAGCGATTTCAACGTCGACACGTTGACAGCATGTGGCAGGGCGATACTTTTCAGTTTCGTATCCGGGGAGTTGGCAAGGTTTATGTCACCGGTTTTACTGATGACTGCTCACGTTATCGGGTGAAGAGCAAGGTCTATCTTCACAAAGATGCAGTCTCAGCGATCAATGCTCTCCGCTGGGCACTCCGCACCGGACGAATTCCTCGTGAAATCTATCTCGATAATGGAAAACAATTTGTCGCAAAAGTGTTCAAAGCGGAAGCTCAGAAACTCGGTATCAAACTGATCTTCGGTCGGCCATACAATCCACGTGGCCGTGGTAAGATCGAACGCTATCACAAGACTCTCTACCAAGAACTCATCGCACTCAAAGAGTTCCGTTCACTCAGCCATTTCAGAAGAGAACTCTGGAACTTTGACCACCAGTACAACAACTGGCGCAAGCAGGAGATCCTGGATTGGATGACTCCGGCTTCAGTCTATCACAACGAAATCAATTTCAACCAAGACCGTAAACTTATCAAAAGCGGACAAAAACTCTGTCAACAAAACGGACATTAATTGTGGCACTCTACACTTAATTCTCCAGACCGGATTCCCCGGATCCTTCAGGGCTGCATTCTGCCAAACGAATCCGGGCTTATTTCATCCCCGGTTTGCCTGTTTTAGAGTGTTGAGATCACCAGACCGACACTAATTCGCGAAAAACCGACACTATTGTTTTGCAAAGTTCCCGATACGCCATCCGTTAAGCTGGATTCGGCATGAATCGGGCTTAGAAAAAACCGCTTTTAGCACCTTTTGGACGGGCGATCGCGTGACGGAATGGGCTGAAGTAGGTTGAAAGTAAAAGAGGGCATTTTTTGGGGGTTGGGTATTTACTCATATCCAACCGGATCCAAAAGTTGTCAGACTCTCTTTCGGACCCCCCGGTTTTATGCAAATACTTTCCCAGTTCTCGTTGATGAAACATGTGACGCGCCCGAAAACTATAATTGCCTATAGCGGACTATAATTTATTATGGCGATGACAACCGTCCAGCTCCGACCAGAGACCAAAGGGAAACTAGATGACCTGAAACTTCATCCACGGGAGACGTATGATGAGCTCATAGACCGGTTGGCTGATGCGGCGTACGATGATGAACCGCTCTCACCTGAGGAGATTGAAGACATCAGGGCGAGTGAAAAAGATATCAAAGCCGGGCGTGTCCGAAGCCTGCGGGACATTATGAAGGATCTTGGTGATGACAAGGCGATCCGGTCCCTGGTGGAATGATGGCATACCGGGTAAAATTTACCCACAGGGCAGAGAAAGCTTTTGCAGCGTTGCCCCAGACGGCACGCATCAGAATTGAGATCGCGCTTGAGAATTATGCTGCGAATCCGTTTCATCGTCAGGATGTGAAGAAAGTAAGAGGATGCCCGCCCGAAAAGCCACGGTACCGGATCAGGATTGGTGAATACCGGGCGACGTTCCGGATTATTCAGGACCAACTGATCGTTTGTGTTGTGGCAGTCGGAAAAAAGAAAAATTTTGAATATTAACTGCGGGCATGAGGTAGCGTACACGAAGTGCTGTAAAAAATTTACCAGACAATTTTGGAAATACATTGTCACGTTCAGTGAACTTCTCGTATATTGGGCAGATTTCATTCGAGGTAAAAAGACCAAACACGTGCCTTTGATGAAATAATGTTAGTTATGGATTTTTCTTGAAAATATTGAGGATGATGCGACAAATTCGTTTTAATACCTTTAATAGATATATCAGCACATATGAAAGATAGTCCATTGATAGTTTACCGAATTTATATGTGTAAATCCAAACACTATCTTTAAAATTATCTTGGGTTTTGAGGAATTTGTTTAAAGCCACGCCAGATCTTGCCAATAATGGGATTGTAAGGAGTAAAAAATCGAGACACACCGATAACAAGAAGCAAATGAGATATATTGTTATAAACAAGAAAATTAGGGCTGTAAAAAAATTAAAACTATTTTCAAGAATCCACTGGGATGAAGGAAAGTTTTGGATAAATCCCAAAACTACGTTAATTAGTATAAACAGCATAGCGATGCAAATTAGAAAATACGGAAACGTATATGCCAATTCTTTGATTTTATATTTTTTATTGCTTGAAATCGTTCGTATTTTTGCAAGACCTTATCAGTTGGGTCTAAGCAATATCCAATAATTCGAGTCAATAGGTAGAAGATTATTACACAGATCGTGTATAAAATTAGAAAAACGAAGATGCCAATTATGAAATATTCTGGAAACGTAGTTCCAGCCTGATGTGTTTGGGGGCGAAAAACGTTGAAAGAATATGGGAGAATTTGACTTGCTGGGTTTAATTGATTATACCATTTTATAATAACTTGAACGAGAATTTCGTTTAAAAAATTGGCAATTAGGAAAAAAACAGTTCCAATTGCGCCCGCTATGAAAAGTTTTTCAACTCCGTGTATTTTTTCTTTGAATTCTCCGATATTAAAAGAATAAAACAGTAATAAAAGGTAAGTGAACACTATCCAAAAATATAAAGGCAAATTTTGGGGGTTTGCTAAATCATCTAGAAAGGGAGTTGTCATTAATCAGTTGTTAATGCAGATGATAAATAGAACTCCCCATCATTATAGAATTGATAAATTAAAAAAAATACATTATGACTTCTTAAAAGTCAGTCATAACCCTGAACTGGTCAATCTCTTCTTTATCCATGTGCTCAATGAACTCATCGGCTGCACGCTTGATATCTTTACTGGCCGTAATCGCACGCCCGACAACAAGAATATCGGCACCGGCTTTCAACGCGTCCTTGACGACATTCACCCGCACGCCACCGGCAGTTGCGACAAGGAGTTTCCCGCCTGCTACCTTCTTCATTGCGGCGATGTCTCCCCATGCATGGGCAGCGTCATCGGTGTCAATCGCACGGTGGAGTTCTACGATGTCCGGCTTCACTTTCAGTTTCTCGATCACTTTTACCGGGCTCTGGACGTTCAGCATGTCCACAACCGAGTAGATCCCGACCTTCTTTGCTTCCATGATCGCCTTCTCTAAGGTGGAGGTGGGGGCGAGCCCGGAGATTACAACCGCATCCGCTGCCGCATCTGCCGCCATGCGGGCTTCGAGATTGCCGGTGTCGAGGATCTTCATATCCGCGATGATAAACGAGTTGGGGCGCAGCTTCCGGATCTCGGTGATCACATTGAGCCCGAACTTCTTGATCAACGGCGTACCCGCTTCGATGATCAGGTGATCGTTTGCCGGAAGTTCCTTTAAGACAGATGCAACCTTAGCCATATCGACAAGGTCAAGCGCAACCTGTAAGTATGGCGGGTCCCAGAGCCGCTGCACTTTGAATCCCATGATCGCATGAGCCGCACGGTCTTTCTCGTAGATAAGCGTCTTTGCGTCCGGGAACTTATCGAGCGCCCGGTGGATCGCAAGTTTCGTCGCGCCGTAGTTGAACCGGTAGATCTTGTTGTAGTCCGATGCATCCGGGTGGACGAACGCGGACGCGAGGATGACGACCTTCTCGACATCGACCTCAGCAAATGCGCCCTCTTCCACGCAGTCCGCAACTGCCTTTGCAACCGCAGCTTGGACAGGGCCGAACATCTCGTTCACCTGCGTCATCGTCTTTAACGTGACTTTCGGGATAACGAGCGTCACGGGTTTTGTTAAAAGATTCGGACGGACAACCGCAAGGAGCGGCGTGTGCCCGGCAGACAATTGCGACACCGCATGTGCAAACGCGGTACCGATGGGACCTTCCTTGTCCCCCATTAAGAGGTCGATATGTGCAACTTCCGCACCATCGCCAATGAGTGCTTCTCCGATAAGATACATGGAACTCTCCGTTCTCCTATTACTATGGAACAGTTAATGATGATAAATTTATCAAAGATGAAATTTCCGGCCTGACCAAAACATAAATGAATCTTTCCGGAACATACGAGTCCGGCTCAGGAATATTGCCATGCGGGGCTCATCGTAACGCTCAATGAAATGATGTGGTCGAAGGATTATGTCATACAAAAGCCCGCCGCATTTCACAGGAGTAATCCGTTGCCACATATGTAAGAGGATCTCACGGCGATCCGGTCAGCTCAGTCCTTTCCGGTCCCGTTCGCTGAACACGTCCTTTGCCACTGCCATGCCATTCAATGCAGCGGGAAAACCTGCATAGACCGCCATCTGCGTGATGATCTCGGTCACTTCTTTCCGGGTGACGCCGACATTCAGAGCCATGCTGATGTGGGCTTTGAGCTGGACCGGCGCATTCCCGAGAGCCGTAAGTGCCGCAACAGTTGCAATCTGGCGGGACCGGATGTCAAGACCCGGTCGTACGAGGATCTCGCCATACGGGAACTCAATCGTAATCCGTGCGAGATCGGGTGCAATCCCCTGCAGGTTGTCAACCATGCTCTCCACTCCATCCCCGCTCATCTCTGCAAGCTTCTTCTTTCCCCGGATAAACTGTGCAGAATCCATGCGGAGTCTTGGTACCGAAAGCTCATCTCCTTTTTCATCCACGATACAAGAATGGATGACGGAGATACACGGAGACATCACTGCGGATGCAAGGAAACGAGTAAAAAAGAAGGTTCACAGGAAAAAAGCCGGCATAAGAAACCGTGATTATCAGGAGAAAATGTGGGGTTGGTGAGATTTGAACTCACGATCGACGGGTCTCTCCGACATGCATCAGTGCTCCAACGGGTCATCATCTTAATATCAGCAGACCCATTGTTCATCATCTGCGAGCACGAAGAACGCAAAGACCGCTGGAGCCCGTCGCCATTCCGGGCTAGGCCACAACCCCTTTGGTCAAGCAGGTATAATTCACCCACAACTGACTATACAAAATCGCGCTGACGAAATTTAATGGTTTTCCTTTTTATGCCCAATTTGAAAAAATCAGCCTCACAAAACATCCATCCGATCGAAAAACCCCGTAGTTCAATCTCCAGAACAGTTTTTCCGGGTTGACCATCAATGATCAACCCGGTATAATCCCGGCACGGTGAAAAAATTCAAAAATTTTTATTCGCATCATCGTCAGAACAGCCCGGGGTAAAAATCACTACTCATATATCCTATATTCACCCCATTTTGTAAGGATGGTTGAGGGGAGTTATACATGCGGGACATCGGAGTTCCCTTTGCTGGGAATGACGATTGGCGGGATGCTGGAAAACATTGCAGCGAAATACCCGGATAACGACGCGATCGTTTCCGTCCACCAGGACATCCGCTGGACGTATCGTGAGTTTCTGGCACGGGTATACGAGATCGCCCGGGGTCTGATGGGACTGGGCGTCGAGAAAGGCGACCGGGTCGGTATCTGGGCGATGAACTATGCCGAATGGGTCGCCATCCAGTTCGCAACCGCAAAGATCGGGGCGATCATGGTGAACATCAACCCGGCGTACCGCACGTACGAGCTCGAATATGTCCTCAAGCAGGCAGAGATCCAGACCCTGATCCTGCAGGGCAGGTTCAAGACCTCTGACTATGTCGGGATGTTCTACGAGGCGTGCCCTGAAGTCTATGAGCAGAAGCCGGGCAGGATCTCATCCGAGAAATTCCCGTTCTTGAAAAATATCGTCTTTTTGGGAGACATCCCCTACAACGGAATGTTCACGTGGGACGAGTTCCTCAAAAAGGCTGATGAGATCTCGCAGGATGAACTGGCGAACCGCAGTGAAATGCTCAGCTTTGACGATGCCATCAACATCCAGTACACGAGCGGCACGACCGGTTTCCCGAAAGGTGTCGTCCTCACGCATCACGGTGTCTTAAACAACGGTTACATCATCGGTGAAGGAATGAAATTCACCGAAAAAGACCGGCTCTGCATCCCGGTACCGTTCTACCACTGTTTCGGCATGGTCCTCTCCAACATGGCAACGATGACCCATGGATCGACGATGATTCTTCCCACCCCGGCTTTTGATGCCGAAGAAGTCTTAAAGACTGTCCAGAACGAGCGCTGCACCGCGCTGCACGGTGTTCCCACGATGTTTATTGCCGAGCTCGCGCACCCGGACTTCCCGAAATATAACCTGAAATCCCTGCGTACCGGTATCATGGCGGGTTCTCCCTGCCCGGTTGAAGTGATGAAGCAGGTCAATACCAAGATGAACATGGAAGAGATCGTGATCGTGTACGGGCAGACCGAGACCTCCCCCGGCGTCACGATGACCACGACCAAAGACCCGCTCGATCGACGGGTCTCGACCATCGGGCGTGCGTTCCCGCACACGGAACTCAAGATCATCGACCCGAAAACCGGTAAGATCGTGCCGCTCGGAGAAATCGGGGAGATCTGCGCGAGAGGGTATAGCGTGATGAAGTGCTATTACAACAACCCGTCCGCGACGCATGCGACACTTGACAGCAACCACTGGAACCACACGGGAGATCTCGGCACGATGGACGCGGAAGGGTATTTCAGGATTGTCGGACGGTTAAAGGACATGGTGATACGGGGCGGCGAGAACATCTACCCGCGTGAGATCGAAGAGTTCCTGCACCACCACGAAAAAATTTCTGATGTGTATGTTGTCGGAGTACCGGATATAAAATACGGCGAAGAACTCTGTGCATGGGTGAAGGTGAAAGCCGGGCAGAAACTCACCGATACGGATGTAAAAGAGTTCTGCAAAGGTAGGATTGCGCATTACAAGATCCCGCGGTACATTATGTTTGTTGCCGATTTTCCGATGAGCGTGTCCGGGAAAATCCAGAAATACAAGATGCGGGAAGAATCCATCAAAACACTTGGCCTGCAGGAAGCAGAAAAGGTTGTAACGGCGTAAATTTAGCGGATACATTTCCTGTCGTTTCAACTTTTTAAAAACAAAATCCAATAAAAATTTCCCGTGATTATTTTTTTACGGCAAAAAAAGTTTCAGAGTACACCGAACCACGCGATGTACGATATTGCAATCATAATGATGAAGATCACGATGAGGATCTTGTACCAGCAGGAATGACAGATGCCGAGATGCGAAGTACGGTGAGCATCGGAATGGGGCGATGAGCAGACTTTACAGACCGGGTTGTGTTCACCGGTCGGATGGTGTGTTCCACTGTGCGACATGTACCGCGTAGTTGATCGGGAAAAAATAAAGATATGTCGGATTGTTTTCGACTGCTCTCGTAAAGACCGGCCAATTGCCGATTATTTTATGGTCTTTTCAGCCGTCCAACCAGTCCCGCCATCCGTTCATGTGCCGCACGCGTCGCCTCCACATCGCGTTCACACGTGATCGTAAGGATATCCCCTTCCCGGCAACCATCCGGGAGCAGAAGGACCGGGACGTTCACGCGCAGCGTTTCATCGTCAAGAGAGATCAGCACCGCGATCCCTTCTTCAATCCGGTCAATCATTGCCTTCATACGGTTGCCCCTTCTGCTTTCTGGTCGATGAAGTTCCCTTTACCGTCTTTTAAGAGTGCAGCATCGCCACTGTTTCCCCAGACCGGGTTTATCTTACCCATAAACAGGGCGGTATCATTTGCCATCCCGCTCCCGGTATAGATTGTAACTGAAGTTCCGGGCATGACAACAAACGCGGGAAAAATATAGGAAAATGAGCCGGTTCGATCGGTGAGCGTCCAGCCGGAGAGAAGAACCGGGAAGTCCCCCCGGTTCGTCAGCCGGACCCATTCCCCGTTCAGGTTTGTCCGGTCATCCCCGAGGGCATCGAACTGCGCCGCGCTGATATGCATAAAAGATGCATTCCCGATCTGGGGAAATGCAATGGAGGGTAATGAAAGGCTGACATTTTCCGGGATTTCCGGAAAAGTAAGGTTGACCGTATCCGGTACCGTCAGGTTAAACGCAATGGTCGGCAGGGGGATCGTTATGTTGGCCGGGACGATCAACGTTTGTTTGGGAACCGGAATACCAGTCCAGATATTTCCCTGCCCATTTTCCGTTTTCACCGAATAGGTGATCCCATCGCTCTGGACTCGCACCGTCCCGTCCCGGTCAGTCCGGTAGATCTCTGCACCCCCGGCGGTCAGTGTTTCGAGCGTCTGCCGGTGGGGATGCCCGTAGGGATTATCGCGCCCCACGGAAATGACCGCAATATCGGGATGCACCCGGTCTAAAAACGTTTTCGCGGTCGAGTACATGCTGCCATGGTGCCCGACTTTCAGGACTTCCGCATCGAGCGGGTAGCCTGATTTCACCATTGCATCTTCTGCCTCGCCGCCTGCATCGCCGGTGAACAAAACATCGAACGTACCGTAGGAGATCCGGAGCACAATGGAGTTCGTGTTCAGGTCATCACCGAAGCGTTTCTCCGGAGGTGACAGGACAAGGATGCGGAGCGCCGGGTTGAGATCTATCGTCTGCCCCTGCGCTGCGATACGATAGGGAATGTGCTTTTGGTCAACGGACTGGAGGAAATGCTCGTAGAGCGGGGATGGATGCGGCATACCGGAATCGAGCACCTGCCCCACCGGGAAATTTTCGAGAACTTTCTGCATTCCGCCGATATGGTCTGAATGCGGGTGCGAAGCAACGAGAAGATCAATTTTTGTGACATTGAGCCTGCGGAGATCTGTAACAACACGGTCACCCATGTCCACTTCACCGGCATCGATCAGGATCGTGGTATTGCCAAAAATGACGAGCGAGGAGTCGCCCTGCCCGACATCAAAAAAGTACACGACAAATGGACCATCATTTTCCCCGTATTGGGAATGTGTGGTGTTCGATAATCCGGGGAATGAAAAGTTATGCGTACACCCGGCGCAAAAGACACAGGCAGCGACAAGAAAAATTAGTGAGACTGATATCGCCAACCGCTTGAATTCCGGATGTGTCATAGCGTGCACCGGATACTTCTCATGCAGCCTGTGCTCTCTTGACAAGTGCCCCTGCTGCCCGTGCAGCCCCGGTGAGAATCGCATCTTCACCCGGAACCTCGCGGTTGAGCATCAGCACTTTCCCGTTGCAGATCGTGGTCTCGACTGCCGCGCCGCTGCACGAGTACACGAGGTTTGATGTCGCGTTGTGCAGGGGCGTGTTGCTGGCAGTGCGGGTAGCGACAAGGATGAGGTCGGCCGGTGCGCCAACGGATAGCGTGCCCGCGCCAAACCCGAGCGCGCGTGCACCGGCAGTTGTTGCCATTGCAAGTGCGGCAGGTGCCGGAAGGACTGTCGGATCGTTCCAGAAAAATTTCTGGAGAAGTGCAGCCGTCTTCATCTCTTCGAAAAGGTCAAGGTTGTTGTTCGAGGCACAGCCATCCGTGCCGATACAGGCATTTGCCCCGGCGTCTGCCAGTTCACGGTACGGCATTGCCCGGTGGGTGGCGAGTTTCATGTTGCTTGCCGGGTTGTGCGACGCGGAGACTCCCCGTTTGCCTAGGAGGCTGCACTCGGCAGAGTCGAGCCAGCAGCAGTGGGCGGCAACCGTGCGGGGCGTGAGGATCCCGCAGTCGTCAAGGAGGGCAGCCGGACGTTTCTGGTGTGTGGCGAGACAATCGTTCACTTCTTTTTCCGTTTCTGAGAGGTGAATGTGAATACCGCACTTCTCTTCTTGTGCGAATTCAGCACACCACTTCAACCCTTCGGGCGAGACCGTATAGATTGCATGAGGGCCGACTGATGTTTTAATTCGCGGGTTTTTCATTGCGTGAACGTGCGACGCAAGTTTCTCTGTCGCTTTGCACTCGTTCTCGCGTTTCTCCGCGTTGAAAAGATCGATGAAACCGTACGAGAGCACAGCCCGGATCCCCGCTTCATCGACTGCCCGTGCCGCATCCTCCATGAAGAAGTACATGTCATTGAATGCAGTTGTCCCGGTTTTAGTCATTTCAAGGCAGGCAAGGCGCGTACCCCAGTACACATCTTCGCCCGTCAGGTGCGCTTCGAGCGGCCAGATCTTCTGCGACAGCCAGTCCTGGAGGAGCATGTCATCAGCATATCCCCTTAGGAGCGACATCGCCGCATGGGTGTGGGTGTTTGCCAGTCCGTGAAGTGCGATAGCGCCGTCGCCATCGATCATAAACTCCGCGTCGCCTTTGTACTGCGACCGGACATTTTCCCCGATGCCCCTGAATGTGCCCGCTTCATCGACATAGATGTCGACCGGCTTTTCATCCACCACAACGTTCGTGATGAGGAGCGAATGGTTCCTGTCAAAAATTGCCGAATCCGTCATGATAACTGCCTCTGTGTCAGCCCATATGTGTAATGATTGTGTTCATAATTTCTTCTGTGCGGTGCCGGTGCATCCGCGAGGTTTTGAGGATATGTTCAAACGTGAGAACTTCGTCACCGAGCCCGTGTGCGTAGTTATCCACGGTGCAGAGCGCACAAAAATCCATACCGAGTTCACAGGCAAGCGTGGCTTCGGATGCCACGGTCATACCGACAAAATCCGCAATTTTTGCTAATGCCTGTACCTCCGCGACAGTTTCGATCCGGGGTCCTCGTGTCTGCACGTAGACTCCCCCCAGGGATGCAGAAGGCACGAGACGTAAAACTTCTTGTGCAAGTTCAAGTGAAAGTTCTGGTCTTACATGCACTATCGCATGGTCGTGGATGGAGGGGATATCAGTCATGCTCACATAATCCGTGGGGATAACAAGCGAACCCGGAGCACACGAGAGTTTGAGCGAACCGGTGGAACCGAATGCGACGATACGGTCAACACCGGCGATCGCCAGCGCTGAAAGGTTTGCACGGTGATTGATCCGGTGCGGGGGCAGACCATTCTGGTGCCGCATCAGCATCACGATATCCCCGACAAGAAGTTCCGCGTTCCCGAATGGCGTATCCACCCGCTGCTTTGTGAGTTTCGGCAGGTCAGAAAATTTAAGGCTCGTCCCGCCAATGATTCCAAGCATTACAATGCACGCTCCGTGTCCTTTTCCCTCTTCTGGCTTCCCATTGCCGGCGAACGCGTCATGAATCCCTCTTTATGGAAATGTTGTGTGCAACTGCACTAATAACTAGCGTATTTTCTGACGCGTGAGATAAGCGTAAAGGCTATTGGGCGCCAAGATATGGTTATGGGCATTTTTGAGACCGTGAGCGATGAAACGATAAAACGGGGAGACTGCACAGATGTCTATTTTGTCCGCACCGAAGAAATCCTCGAAAAAGAGCAGCTAAACCCGCTGGTCTCAATGGAGGTGACTGCGGCTGCATTGCCGGATTCATGGGGGGTTGTCTGCGGTTTATCCGATGTGCTCGCGCTTCTTCGTGGACTTCCGGTCTGTGTTGATGCGATGCCGGAAGGTACGGTTTTTTTCCCAAACGAGCCGGTGCTCCGCATTACCGGCAGGTACCGGGACTTCTGCCGGTACGAAACCGCGATCCTCGGGTTTCTCTGCCATGCCTCAGGTATTGCATCTGCAACTGCCCATATTAAGATTGAAGCCCGGAACTGCCCGGTATACTCGTTCGGTTCGCGCCGGCAACACCCTGCAATTGCCCGCATGATCGAGCGTGCCGCATGGATTGGCGGCGTTGAAGGGGTCTCAAATACCTGTGCACCGGAAGGGATGCCGGTTGTCGGGACGATGCCGCACGCAATGGTGATGTGTTTCCCGACACCAGCGGATGCCTGGCGATCGTTTGACCGGCACGCACCCGAAGATGTGCCCCGGATCATGCTCTGCGATACGTACTGTGATGAGAAGGCGGAATCACTCAAGGCAGCGGAGTGCGGCGCTACGGCAGTCCGGCTTGACACGCCCCGTTCCCGGCGGGGGAACATGCGGGCGATTATTGACGAGGTGCGGTGGGAGCTGGATGCACATGGATATTCCGAAGTCAAAATATTTTTATCCGGCGGGGTCACGCGTGAAGATGTGATCGCGTACCGGGACTGCGTGAATGCATTCGGTATCGGTGGCGCAATTGCAAACGCCCCGGTGATCGACTTTGCAATGGACATTGTGGAGATTGACGGTGTACCGAAAGCAAAACGCGGCAAGCGGAGCGGGGTGAAACAGGTATATGATCTGGGATCGCATGGGCACCGGACACTTCCGGTAAAAACAAATCCCCCGGTGAATGCCATCCCGTTAATCCAGCGGTTCATTACCGACGGAAAAATTGTGCAGACAGCGGATATGACACCGGCGCGGGAACGGGTGCTCGCGTGGATCAAACAGAATACGGAAAAACCTTCAGAAAAGAGATCGTAAAAAGAAGACGACGTAATTATCTGAAATATTTTTATCGTGCCGCTCCCCCGGTGGATTACGATATGCGGCGTAATAAGCTATAAGTAAAAATATCACGAATGTTTGTGAGCAATTGCTGTTATAGTGTAGTCCGGCCAATCATGCGAGCCTCTCACGCTCGCGACTGGGGTTCGAATCCCCATAACAGCATCCTGTTGCTGGGTTGAGCCCTAATCCAAATTTGGAGTTTAATTTGTTCGTGTTTTCCCTTTTGTAGGTTAAACATTCAAAACGGGCACCGATCATTGTGTGTTTTTTCCCATCTTCAGGTGTTTTGTCCTCATGGATCAACCCGGCAAAACAGGACTTTTTTGTTATCGCTGCATACATCATCAACTGTGAGATTTACCAGATAAGATCCTTTGGTGTTTCCCTTTCCTGAATCTGTCGTGTGTGCAGGTTCTATTTTTTGCTTACCGCCGGTTGTCAACTATCCAAAACTAAAAAAATCTGATTAGTTTATTATTTTTTACCAGCACAAGAATGTACATGGATAAAATCGGAATCGCCAAAGTAATCATCCTTGTTATAGCTGCCATTTTTCTTTCTGGCTGCACTTCACTATCATCATCGCTTATACAATCACCCACTTCATCAACATCGGATACGGAGTTCAATCATCTGCTGCTTTCACCAGAAGATCTGCCACCAGGACTGATCCGGGTGGTTGACGGGTCTATGAAGGCATCGAATATCACCGATACTATGAGAAAATATGGATTACAAAAAGGGCACTGGGCCCTGTATGCAGACACAATCGCGGTGACGGACAAAACCAAGGTAATGGAGCAGGATATCATGATTTTTAATGGAACAAATGCTTCAGCGGTGCTGGATGACTACCAGAAGTCCTTAACTGATATAAAGATAAAAAATATTACCGCCACGCCTCTTACCAACCCAAATCTTGGAGAGAAAAGTTTTGCCGTAAAGGTTTCTGCCGAGGGGCCATCAGGGGCTGAAACATATTATTATTATTTCGGGTTTGTGCAATCGGGGATATTCGAGATTATTTCAATGGAGGGAACTCCTGAAACATACCCGGCATTATTACATGTCGCAGAGCGGGCAGCAGAAAAGGCCCGATAATGGTAACACCGGAGAAGCGAGATAGAAGAACTTGAAGCCAGGTCAGACTAATTGGAAATAAAAAAAGTAAAAGTTATACGTTCGCAGTTGTCTGCGTCGCTGTGACATTGGCAACCGGTGCAACGGTTGTTGTGACCGTTGTCGCAATTGTCGTTGGTACCGGGGTTGGTGTTGCCGTCTTTAAGTCTGCCAAAAAGTCGATTGTACCACTGGGAGCGACCGTTGTTGCCGTCTTGATAAGCTCACCGTTCTTGTAGACTGCAACGGTAAGTTTGTCCCCGGAGCCATCCTGTTTTTTGATTGATGCAACGACAGGACCATCCGCAGTGGCAATCTGGTAGAGCCGGTCTCCCGTATCGGTTACCTGAGCCTCGCGACTCGGAGTGCCATATGTCCCGGTAAATGTTCCGGCATACGTGATCCTGATCCATACGCCGGTATCAGGAATCTTTGGTTGCGCAGCC
The DNA here is from genome assembly GCA_963676405.2 of uncultured Methanoregula sp. Taxonomy (GTDB): domain Archaea; phylum Halobacteriota; class Methanomicrobia; order Methanomicrobiales; family Methanospirillaceae; genus Methanoregula. Next base: position 122,634 of record CAXXQB010000023.1, on the reverse strand, counting down.
GTGGTCGGCAGAGTGGTCACCTGTGTGGTAACCGTGGGGCGCGGTGTCGGTGCAGTCGTAACAGTAGTGGTTATGCCCACCGGTGTCGTGACCGTGGGAGTGACCGTTGGTGCTCCACTTGGGGTACCTGTTGTACCCTGCAATGGTTTTATGACGACAAATGCTCCAACAGCAATCACAAGGATCACCACAATAATTGCGGCTATGATCATCCCTCGCGGCTTTTTCGATGCCGGTCTGATTTCCGGTACCGGGGGGAGTACCGGGGGTACTGGCGCCGGTGCATCCGGAGCGGGGGTGCCGGGCGCTGCCGGTGTCATCGCTGCATCGCCACCGGGAGGCGATACAGGAACAGGGTGCTCCGTTGCAACTGCTGGTGTCTCCACAACAGGTGGTGTGACCGGGAGCGTCAACATATCCTTTCCAATAAGAGGAGCAGGTTCAGTTCTGGGCACAGAATCCGCAATCAACGGTTCTATCGAATGAATGATTTCTTCAATGGGTCGGATTGGGCGTTCATGGGGGATGGGGACAAACGGAGGCGAGGTTGGAGGGATTGGTGGGGTAATTACAGGCCAGACCGGGGCAGTGACCGGCGGGCTTTGTACCGGTTCAACGACTGGTGCCGGCACTGGCGGAATGACAGGTGCAGGGGTTATGGGAGTAGCAGAAGCCGGAGTCGGCGGGATGACCGGTTCAACGACCGTAAATGGTTCTCCCGGTAGGATCACTTTCGTACCGCAATGGTTGCAGAACGCGGAGCCCGGGGGGACACGACTCCCGCACCGTGAGCAGAACGCTCCTTCGGGAAGAGTTGTGGTCTCTATAGGTTTGGGCGGTACGGGTCCGGTTTCAACGATCTTTTTTATCGGGCGGGCAATCTCAATCTTCTTTTTTACCGCAGAACTGCTTGTCATCCGTATCTGCGGAGGAGTGGTCACTTCGGGCTCTGCCTTTTGTTCCGGCTCCGGTGCCGGGGCGACCATATAGGACACCGTCTGGGTTTGCGAGGCGGAGGCGTCTTTGAGGATCTTAAGCCATTCTTCACATTCGCGCTTCCGGTCTCCCCCTGCTTTTTTGGAGAATGTAAGGACCATCTGCCGCGTGGAGCCGGTGTTTGTGAGGACAGAAAGCGTGATCACCGGGTCCCGTATGGCATTCTCGCTCATATCCACATTACGAATGGTGGCGAGAAGAATTGTCTGTTGCGGGATATGTTTTTTCCGGCTATCAACAAGGATAATGCGTTTATTGGTGAGTATTGCCTCAAACGGGGCTGATTTGACAATAATATTCTCCGCAGTCAGCCGTATGGACTCATCACTGTACAGATCGGGATCGCCCATTGAATAACCCTCTTTTGTATATTCTTTGCGCTATCCGGGGCAAAAAAGTATGTGTTGGATTATAGTTTATTACAACTATAATCAATCAGAGGTATTCCTGATCATTCATGTACTTGCGGAGCACCGGGGGAATGATAACAGACCCGTCTTTTTCCTGGCAGTTCTCAAGGATCGCCCGCATTGCCCGCGACGTTGCAATTGCGGTTGAGTTGAGCGTGTGGACATACCTCTTTGACTCAAAATTCTCCTTGTCCCGTACCCGGACATTAAGCCGGACTGCCTGGTAGGTCGTGCAGTTCGAGCACGAGACCACTTCCTTGTATGCATTCTCGCGCGGCATCCACACTTCGATATCAAATTTTTTCGCGGCAACGGTCCCGATATCGCCTGTGCAGATATTTACGACACGGTAAGGAAGACCCAACGCAAGGAACACTTCTTCAGCATTGGCGAGGAGTTCCTCATGGATTTGCCAGGAATCTTCGGGACGGCAGAAAACAAACTGTTCGACCTTTGAGAACTGGTGAACCCGGAACAGCCCTTTTGTATCCAGACCATGCGACCCGATCTCCCGGCGGAAACACGATGAGATACCCGCAAGACGAAGGGGCAGGTCTTTCTCTTCAAAAATTTCGTCACGGTACATTGCGCCGATCGGGTGCTCGCTTGTAGCGATCAGGTACGCGTCATCCCCGTCTATCTTATACATCACTTTCTCGAAATCATCGAGATCGGTAACGCCCTCGTATGAAGAACGGTTGATCATGAAGGGGGGAAGTATGGGGGTAAATCCTCTCTGTGCAAGGAGGTCAAGGGCAAAACGCTGGAGGGCAAGGTCAAGGAGAACGAGGTTGCCTTTGAGGAAATAGAAACCTGCACCGGCAATCTTTGTTGCCCGTTCAAAGTCCGCCCACCCTTTGTCAGCCGCCAGTTGCCCGTGGTTTTTCAGTTCGAAGTCAAGAGTTCGGGGCGTTCCAACCTTTTTTATTTCAACATTTTCCGTATCGTCCTTTCCCTGCGGGACGCTGGCATCGAGTATATTGGGGAGCCGCATCAGGTAATGATGGATGATACGTGCGATCTCGTCCTGTTCTGCATCATTATCCTTGATTTTTTGCGGGAGGTTTGCCGCTTCCTGGAGAAGGGGGGCAGTATCCTTTCCGGCTTTTCGTGCCTCGTTTATTTCGCGGGAGATGATATTGCGGCGCCGGCGAAGTTCATCTGTCTGGACTTTGAGTTCACGGGACCGGGCATCTTTTACGAGCACATCGTCCACCCATGCCAGTTTACCCGGATCATTGCGCTTTTTCAGATCTGACCTGACTGCATCCGGATTGGCCCTTATAAACCTGATATCAAGCATCCGTCACACCCCCAAGTTCACGCGTGCCGTAATTTTTCATATTCCACACTGTATAATGTATCTCTTTTCCCCTAATTATTCATCGATGCATACGCAACAACTGACAAAAATACCCGGTAACATACCCGGTAACTCACCCGCCGGAGATAACACGATATGCGGATAATACCGCCAACTACGTCTGAAGAAATAAATGCCGGCTGTGTGTCGGGAAGGGAGACATTTTGTGTATGGCTGATCGATGAACGATTGTTGACAAAGATGCGTTATGCGATATGGCATCAGAAAAAGGGGAAATACATACCGGAATACATCTTTTTCCGGTAACCCGATATATCAATCCGGCAGACGCCGGTTCCGAGTTGCTGTTTAATCTTTATGTGCTGGTTCATCCAGTAAAAAAAGGTTGTCGACTCCGAGGACAACATTCATCCCCCGTAATTCATCGCTGCACTGGATGATGATAAGTACCATCAGGGTTATGGGTATGCCAAAGACAAGCCCGACAAACCCGAGTACCCATGCCCAGAACAAGGTTGAGACGATCACGAGAAGTGCCGGTACCCTGAACTTTCGTGCGGCTAAATAAGAGACCACGGGATTCTCGACAACAAGGTTCAGGACACAGACAAGCGCGATGACGACTACAGCGCCCCAGACACCAAACTGGATCCAGGCAAAAAATATCGCAGGTATCGCTGCGATGATAAGACCAATAAAGGGGATATAACACAAAAGGAACGTGAGGATGCCCCAGAGCACTGCGGCATGGACCCCCATAATCAAGAGTCCCCCGCCAAACAGGATACCATGAACGAGATTTGTCTCGGTGCGTACAACGATGAAGTCGACCATGAACCTGCTGAGTCGGGAAACCTCAGAAAATTTCTCGGGATCGGTATTGAGATAGCGCCGGATGCGCGCCTCAAGGTGCGGCAACTCCATCAGCAGGAAAAATGTCGTAACGCCAATGAAGAATATATACATGATGAGATCCGAGAGCGAGAGAATGGATGGGAGGAAAATGTTGATAATCGTTTGCAGGTTTATCGACGACAATGAAAACATCTGCGTGCCAATACCCAGACCCTGCACTAACGATATAATCCCTGCAAGTCTTTCGTTAAGTTCTGCCTGATAAAGAGGAATATCCCGTATGAGGACCTCAAGGGAGACAAAGAAGAGCCCGACCAGTGCGACGATAAGCAGGCACCCGACAATGGTGACGAGGGAGACTGCAACAATATCCGGAAGTCCTTTATTTTTCAAGTAGTTTACGACGGGATATGCGAGCATGGCAAGAATGACTGCCATGATCACGATATTGACAAACCAGGCTGCCATGTGTATGCCCATGACGATGATAACAAGGAGTGCCACGTACAAGAGGTAGCGCAGGGTTGCAGATTCCTGTCCCAAAAATGTCATTGATTGTTACTGTGCTCTTGTGTAAATTGAAACTTTCTTCTTTTTGGAATCCTGTCTTTAGCTCGTTACATTACGCGGGACTGGACTTTTCTCTGTATTATCATACAATATCTCCAAAAAAAGGGTGAAATGATCAGAGCGTGATCTTCTTTAAGATCTGACCGTTCTTGAAGATCGTTATCCCCCCGCCACTCTGCGACACCACAATCCCAACGGCGTGCGTCACTTTTGTCATGGCAGCGACCGAGTTATGCCGGGTGCCCATCCCTTTGGGCAGGGTCACGCCACTGGTATCCACCGTGATGTACCGCCCGGCAGCTTCAATGAACCCGTCGCCGGTGATTACAAATGCGCCATCCAGTTGGGCGAACTCCTTGATACTCTCTTTCTGTTCAGGACTTGTCACCATGCGGGACTCGGGTTTATGACCTTCGTACGGGTTTAAGTTGATCTGCCGTGATTTTTCAAGTACGTGCGGGACGTCACCAATGATGAACGTCGTGCCGACAGATTTTCCTTCCCTGCCTTCGATCGAGATCTCGGTGCAGACATGGAAGACTGCATCAAACACTTCTTCGCGGATATCGGTCTCAGCAACTACCTGCTCTTTCCATGTATCGGTGCTGATCCGGACCTGTCCCTTTTGCCGGCGATCCGTGATGTCGTTCCCTATGCAGAGGATCTCAACGATGTGGCCATCAGGATCACGGATCGCTTTGTTGATCCACGCAATCCAGACAAGATCCCCGTTGCGGCGGACATTTTCGCTGACGTTGATCGCATACCCTTCCGCATTGAAGCCGAGGTCGTTGACCATCATCGACAGGTCATGACCGCCCCGTTTTTTTTCTGAAACAATTGTTCCGACAATATTCTTCCCGATTAGTTCGTCAGATGTGTAATCAAAAAAGGTGAGGGCATAGGAATTGAAGAACGTGATCGTTCCCTGCATGTCCATGCGGATAATGATGCTCTGCGCATTCTGCATCATCTCGCGGTACTTTGCCTCGCTCTCTTTTAATGCATCCTTGATCTTCCTGTTCTCGGTGACGTCCGTGACAATTATAGTGCCGCCTTTCTTTGCGTCAAGCGGGTCGAGCAGATGGGACTGCAGGGTGACGGCAACGTAACCCCCGCCGCTCCGTGCAAGTTCGCAGTCCGCATGACCGATTTCGTGAATATCCCGGTGGATCTGGAGATCCCGTGAGACCTGTGCATACTCTTCATCTGATTTGAACAGGATCTGAACCGGTCTGCCGACAAGTTGTGCCTCAGTATATCCCAGCATCACCGCAAGCGGACGGTTGACCCATCCGATAAGATTGTTTCGCATCTGGAAGATCCCCAGCGGAGTTGCGGAGAGGATTGCAGTCAACTGTTCGTTCTGTACTTTCGTTTCCCGCTCTGATTTCCTCTTTATGAGTGTCTGTTTAAAGAGGGTGACCATTTCTGCGATCTGGGGGCGGAGATCTCCTCCTTTGGGAAGGACGATCTCGATACCGTTATTCACCTCTTCAATAACGATCCGGTTTCCCCCTCTTCTTCCAAAGAGGATGACCGGCGTGGTGTTGCCTCCTGACCTGAGATATTTTAAAAATCCAATCCCGTCCATATCAGAGACGAACTCGATCCCGTTCACTTCCGGAACCTGCTCATAGGAGACGATCAGATCATAGGTCCGGTTCTTCAGTTTCTCTGCCGCGAGTTTTGTGGATTGGGCAACGTCAATGCGCAATTCTCCGGTCTTCTCAAGGAGGGATCGTACCTGCGCGAGAAAATCGGTATTGTCATCGACAAATAAAACAGAGATCATCTGCATTCCTTGAGGCACGTGTCTGTGCTACGCGTATATGAGGTGGATATTGTGGCAATAAATAGTTGTTCAAAAACCTAAAAACCGACGGTCGATTCGCTGAAAATATCCACCCTTCCCGTACAATCCGGAATTTCTCCCTAGATTTCTGGGAGTCTTACACTCCCCAACGGTCATCAACTTTTTCCGGATGTCGATCATCCAGCTCGTCACCAAAATTTTCTCGATACAATTCTCTTCCGACAATAGGTATATCGGGATTCCAATCGGTATTGAAAACCCCTTGTCTCAAAGGAACAGAACGCTACATGGGATACACAGGGTGTACCCAAACAAAATCCTGCCAGAAATATCGAAAAATCCCGTATTGAAAAAGAGAAAGAAAATTATTCGTCTGTGTGCTCAACGATGGCAAGCTGGTACATCCAGTCCATCAGCGGGTGACACTCTTCGACAATACATTCCAAGTCGCAGGCAATGCAGGGGATCAACTCATCACCCGCAAGAAGATCTGCAGGGTTGACCGGCATCCGTTTCGCACGCAAAAGATAGGTCTTGATCCCGTCTTTTTTGTATTCGGTCCTGTCGATGAGCCCGGCATCTTCAAGTTTTTTTACAATCCGCGAACATTTCCGGCTGTCGACCCCCAGTTCCTTCCAGAGATCGCTCTGGAGTACACCTTCAGGTCTTGACTGGATCAGTTTCAGTCCTTCATCTTCAGGGTCAGGCATCTGCATCTCCACAATTAATTTTTAGATAACCGGGGCGATGGTAAGAATATTATTGCCCCGGATAACAACCGTACCCAGGCTTCGCCCGCGCTCGTTGTTGATAAATTCAATCGTCTCGTCCATATGGATGTTCAGATATTCATCGACTGCGACAAGCCGCCCCTGCAACTTGCGCTTTTCATCCTTTATCTCTACCGATACTTTAGAGTCTACCAGCGCAAACACTTTTTTTATCGGCAAAACAATTCCGTTAACCATCTGCCCTAATTTGGGTCGTAAGATAATTAAAGTTTGCTCATCGGTGAACCGGTCCGGTTTCCTGCAGGAAAAGAGCGATCCGTGAAAGAGAAGAAGTTGCCAAAAAAATTATTCGCTTATCGGTTCCCATCGTTTCTTCAACGCTTTCTCGACACCAGGAAGCGTGGTATATTCCATCTCTTCGAGCGAGAGCCGGTGGGGTTCGAACGGGCCCTGTGCCCGTATCACGTCCGCAAGTTCGTTACACCGCTGCCGGACCCGGTCAAAACCCGGGTCGTCAAACATATCCGCAGGTCCGATCAGTGTGCCATTGCAGATTTGGAACCCGAAACAGATGACCCGGGGTGGACCGTCAAACCGCGTGCAGTTGGCGTCACAGACTCCCACGGGCATGAACGGTCCGTGATGGGAGCCGCGCATCCAGCCGGCAACAAGCACCGGGATGGTGAACGGTTCGATAACTTCCCCCATGGACGGAAAACCGCTCTGGGCTCGGACGATCATAACCGGGTCATCTTTTCCCACGTACCTGCCCGCCATCATGTTCAGGCGCTGGGTGCTCGTCGAGGCGGCGATCGTCCCGTCACGCTTGAAGACGTGCTTGATCACATACCGTGAAGGTGCGCCGATGTACGCGAGCATGCTGTAAATCTCCTCGGGACATGTGAACATGATCCTGCGCTTTTCGATCAGGTCATGCACTTCAAAGATAAAACCATCATGCATCGATGGGTCGATGACAAGTCCCGCGGTGTTGAACGGGTCGGCGAAGATCTTGTACAGGTAGAAGTTCCATGCGCCCGGCTCGGTCTTGTCCGCCATGAAGATCATGACCGGATCCGATCCCCGTTCCTCAAACTCCATCTCGGCAACACCGGGTCCCATGCCCTTCACGTTGCCTGAAAAAGCATCGGAGAGCATGTCCTGCCCTGCACCATAGAGTTTCAGGCTTTTTGCAATTTTCGTGCACTCTAAAAAGACATCCCACGCAAGTTTGTGGACATTTTCGTTGTCCACACCATGGGAATGGGTCATGATGAGTTCAAGGTCATCTCCACAATGGGTAACAAACGAGTCGATCAGGAGCTTGCCCTCCTGTTCTTTCAACATCTTTGCCGCTTTCTCAAGGAGTTTCGGATGGGTGCGGGAGTGTCCGGGAAAACTCCCGACATCCGCCTTGATGACGGAGACTGTCGTCTTTGGCATATCAGATCACAAGTAATAGGATCTCCGTTCTGGAGAAAAAATTATGCCTTACCTTTGCCCATCGCTTTTCTAACAAGACTTGCCGAACCATACGCGCCAAACGCCTTAAAAAAGATCAGGCTCTCGGCATATGCCATTGCCTGGATTGCCTGTTCAGTCTCGTGGTCGACGGCGTAGATCTCTTTGAAGAACTCTTTAATTGCAAACTTGCAGTTGCCATCAAATATCTGTGCATCCTTCTTTCCGGGATTTGCCGGCCGGTATTTTTCTATTGTCCATGCCTCCATGTCCCGGTACAGCTTCGGCTCATACACTTTCAGCGTGTTGAAAACGACATCCTGCCAGAACGTCCCGACATTCCCTTTGATGATATCCCCTTTCGGGAAATGCAGGTTGATCAGTTCCCGGGGAGTACCGGTGATGCCATGCTGAGCGATCCCGACATGCAGTTTATTGTCCCTTAACGCTTTGGCGATCGCTTTGGTCTGTGGAATATCGATCGACAGTTGTGCAACCACGTTCCCATTCGCATCATAGGTATGCCCATGTGTGCTCCCGTTTGCAATAGCAAGCACCTGGGGATGCACGTTATCCTCATTGAGGGCTTTTATAAATTCCACGGCTTCTTCTGGTTTTGTAAGGACAAGCCCCTCTGTGTCTTTTCTCCCGATTTCACCCACTTCTACTTCAAGACCGAACTCTTTTTTGTTCATCTTCTGCCGGATAAAATGCGCAATTTCTGTGGTTGCGCGAATGTTTGGTTCCAACTCGGCTCTCGTTGTCTTCCCTTCAAAATTAAAAAGATGCGAGGCATCGATGGCAAACGATGTATACCCTGCTTGTATCTGGGCTTCGATCAGTTGTTTTGTCTGTTCGATCTCAGCTGCGTCACCCTTTTTTATCGTAATGTGGTCGGCATGGAGCGCCCAGACATCGAACCCGACTTCTGCGGCAGCTGTATTCACCCGGTCTGAGAAGTTCTGGGGTGTCATACCGGTATACCCCCCTTTCAGGTCGCACTCCGACCGTGCAAGTTCCATAATCACCGCGGAATCCGAATCCTTTGCCGCTTGAAAAATTCCCTTTGCAACGGTGGCAATCCGCGTATTTGCCGCCATGACAATGGTTTTGTGACCGGTGATACCTTCAAAGATTGCCGAACCAGGGATTGGACCGAATTTGTTTCCCGCCATAGATCTTCACTCCTGTTTACTCATCCTTCAGTCATATACTTTTCAATCAGTGCGATCTCTTTTTTGCCACCAATATAGATGGGGGTGATATCATTGTTTGCTTTTGGTGCAAGAGAGAGAATGTCAGATCTCCCGTTGCTTACCGCCCCGCCAGCTGCATGAATGATCATTCCCATGGGATTTGCTTCATAGAGCAGCCGTAGTTTGCCTTTCTCTTTCCCTTTGAAGCCGGGATAGGAGAATACCCCACCTTTATGAAGGATCTGGTGCACGTCGGCGACAAAACAACCGCTGAACCGGATCTTATATCCTTCCTTTTCGAGCTCGCCAATCCAGCGTGCGTGAGGAGCGAGGTAATCCTTCCGGAGAGCGCCGGGCGAGTAAATTTTTCCGTCCGGGATCCTGATGTCCCGATCTTTCAGGACAAATTCACCGGTCTCGTCGAGGACGAATTCGTGCACGCTTTTTCCCGTTGTGAGTGTCAGGATAGTAAGTGGCCCGTACAGGATATACAGGGCAGCAACCATGGTGTTGCCTTTACTCAGGACATGCCCCGGATAGATACCAATAATTGAACCAATGGCAAGATTGACGTTGATGAGGGATGACCCGTCAAGCGGGTCGATGACGACACCAAAGTTGTTTTTTGGGTTTTCAATCTCAATAATCTGATCCTGTTCTTCTGTCGCTATATACCGGACGAGGCGTGTTTTTTTCAGCCCGGAAATGAACACCCCGTCAGCATATTTGTCAAGAGCCATCTGCTCTTCCCCATATACGTTTCTTGTCTGTTCATCGGGAGATCTTTTCAGGGACGATGCGAGAAATCCTTTTTTTACGTGCTGGGCCTCTTTACTGAAAAAGAGAATTAACTCTGACAGATTCTCTTCTGTTCCTGCATCGATAAGGAAATCTTTGAGTTTCATCATGTACCGCCATCCTCTGCCACATAGGGTGCTAACAACGGGTAAACCATACAGACTACCCGATTCTGTGTAGTCTTTTGACTCCGTGGTTTATCAGGATTATTATCCGTGCGTTGAAAGGATGGTAGTATTCATTACCGGATTGTAATTTTTCGGAAGTTACTTCCGGTTCCAGCGGGTGCCGATGGTTCATCCTTTACCGCGTGAATGTTCGACAATGGTGCCGGGTCTTTTAACCGGCAGAAGATTTCAGATTACTGGTACTCATGAAGAAACGAGGTTATCACTCATTATGGTGAAAATACGACAAAATTCAAAAATAGCGAAATTTTGCAAGGAAACTTTTACTTTTTGCCAATAATGCGCCAAATATCCGGAAATTGATTGGTGATTGCAAAATTTTATATCTTTGGTGCGAAGTCTTTCACTTCATGGATTTTTTAAATCTTCATGAATTATCCGGTCGTTGTATCCTCTTTGATGAAATCTTTGACAAAATTCCTGAAGGCATTCATGGAGTTCAGGTCGTCCTGCAGGACACTGTATACCCGGTGTATATCAATGACGGTATATTCATGGACGAGTATATTCCGGAAGCCGGCAAGTCTTGACATCTCCTTTGCAAGATCTTCCGGAATGATCCGGAATTTTCCCAGAACCTGAAATGTTTCACGGTACGTATCGGGTCGCCGGGGTGTTTTTTTCACTGCAATACCGGTTGCAATGTCGACAGATGCCTGTATCGAGAGGAGCATCGCATGGCAGACCATATACTGCGTATCTGTTTCCCGCTCCAGTCTCTCAACCGAGATCTGCTGATAACGCTTCCATGCCGTGAGGGCTTCATCAAGTGTCTGTAACTGTGCAAGAATCCTCATGTCACGCCTGAGCAAGATATTCCCGGTCAAAGAGATCGTACATGAATTTCACATCCTGATATTCGACAAGCACCTGTGTTTCATAATCGATCCGGTCATCATCATCCCGTACATACAACAGCATGCCTGTGCTGATAATCTCAAATCTCAGCCAGACCGGCAGATCGTTCAGGAGTTTTACATCACATTCATGGCGGAATTCCAGCGCCTCTTCAAGACGATCTCCGGCTTCAGCGGCATACCTTTGAATAAAATCTCCATCTGGTTGCCCCTCCACGAGGAGAGCAATATCGATATCACGGAAATCATCACGGGTGAGAAACGATCCGTACACGTACGCGATCCGTAATGAAGGGAAACGTGACAGCATATCGCTTAACTGCCTGATAATGATGTCTTTATCACCCTGTGTACCCATGCAAAGCTATTGGATGATGGGAGTTTAAATAGTTCTTTTCCGGAAAGACCAGTCAGGAAAGTGATACCGGTTACAAACCATAGAGGATTTCAAATAACTGGCATTCTCCAGTGAACCCGCACGCTTTACTGGGGAACTGTAACCGGAACCGGAGATGTCGCGAGCTCGAGAACCGGAGTTGCTTAGTTTCTTATTTTTGCATTTTTTGCATGCTATAAAAACTGCCTCAACGCTCACGCAATATGCAGCTCAAACACGGTATCCCGGATTGGAAGGTCCGGTCAGTGATGAAGAATATCACAAAGCTTTGGTGTTGGCAGAACGTGTTGTTGTTTGGGCAGAAAAAACCATGAAACCCTCTCATTGAAAAACTGAAGTGATATATTTCTTACAATCGGGTGACCCACAATTTAACAACAAAGATTCATGCAGGGGAAACGTTCTTAAAAATTGAGCTATCTTAAAAAAGGGACTCCACTGATCACCAGGGTCAACTATCAATGATAACGAATATTGCTGGTACTACTCATGTCTTCCGATAACATCGCCATCCGCGTCCGCAATCCCGGCAAGAAATACACCCTCGGTGGACCGCAAGAAAAATACCTCACACCCCGCGATGGTTAATTCGGTGAAGGCGCCGTTCAAGCGATTTCATCGTGCTCCTCCTTCTGACGAGTTCTGGGCGCTGATGGATGTGCTGCTAAAGGAGCGGTCGGAGATGCAAGTGGGCAATTATAAATTAGGATGTAATGCCACGGAACCAACAAGTTATTTGCCATAAAAAATAACGGTAATGAGAGCGCCATAAGATGGATAGGGTAATTATGACAAAAGCGATTGAAGTTGTGTATGAAAATAATGTTTTTAAACCTCTTGGACATGTTGAAGGGATAGAAGAGCATGAGAGGCTGGTAGCGATATTCTCAAAATGTCCTGATAAAAAACAACTTCGAAATTTAGCAGGAACAACAACCCATGACGAAGCCCGAGCAATGCAGAAATGCATTGATGAGGAGTTCGAAAAGATTGAAGGTAATTGGTAAGTTAGCGTTGGATACCAACGCGGTAATCGCCTATCGTGAAGGTATTTCCAGTGTATGTAGACTGGTCGATGACGCAGATGTAATTATTTTACCCGTTACCGTTATTGGTGAACTCCTGTATGGTGCATTAAACAGTACAAAAACGAGAAACAACGAAAAGTTTGTACACAAATTTGCCGGTTATTCTCTTGTAATGCCAATCGACGAATCTGTTGCTGCACGCTATGCCAGGGTTCGTTTTGCTCTTAAGCAACACGGCAATCCAATCCCTGAGAATGATGTCTGGATTGCAGCTGCATGCCTCATTCTGGAAGTCCCACTTCTCAGTCGGGATGATCATTTCAAATTTGTTCCTGGACTAACTGTCATTTCATGGGACGATACTGGATAGAGTTGAAACATAAAGAGGAGATCCCACTTCATGACCGATAACAACATCGCAATTCGCGTCAGAATTTTCAAAATCAATATTGAATCGGATATATCCAGCAGTTTCCGTGCATTGGGGGATTCTATTATTACAATCCCCGTCAGATCTTTGAGGCGGATCATATGAAATATCTCGTCACAGGCGGAGCCGGATTTATCGGTTCACACATTGCGGATGCTCTTGTCAATCGCGGAGATGAGGTTGTCATTCTGGATAATCTTTTTTCCGGCAGTATGGCGAACATCCAGCAGATCATTGATAATCCGTTGGTAGAATTTATAAAAGGCAGTATTACAGAAAGGAAATTCCTGCAACAAGCCTGTAAGAATGTGGATGGCATTTTTCATGAAGCCGCAATAACATCGGTTCCGCGCTCAGTGAAGGATCCCGTTGCATCAAATGAGGTAAATATTACCGGGACTCTGAATGTGCTCATGGCTGCACATAATTGTGGTGTAAAAAAGATTGTCTATGCATCTTCATCATCCGTTTATGGGGATACTCCTACCCTCCCCAAACGGGAAGATATGATCCCGAACCCGAAATCCCCGTATGCAATTACGAAACTGACCGGAGAATATTATATCAACGTTTTCCATGAGTTATATAGTGTGGACACTGTGTCGCTGCGGTATTTTAACGTCTTCGGACCCCGCCAGGATCCACAATCAGAATACTCAGCGGTAATTCCGAAATTTATCACAAAGACCCTGCACCACGAATCGCCGGTTATGTATGGCGATGGCACCCAGACCCGGGATTTCACGTACGTAAAAGATGTTGTGCAGGCAAATATACGAGCAATGGACAGTACGGCACAAGGCGTGTTTAATGTCGCATTCGGGAGTCGCATCACCCTTATTAAACTCGCACGTATCATTATGGATATTCTTGGGGAGGATCTCCCCCTTAAATATGAATCATCGCGGTCTGGGGATATTCATGACTCTCTTGCGGGAATATCTGCTGCACAGAACGCATTCGAGTATGCACCGGAATATACGGTCACAACAGGTTTGGAGGAGACGATTGCATGGTACCAAAATCAATAAAAGGACAAACTGTTTGTGTTGTGGGTCTTGGATATGTCGGTACACCCCTTGCAGAGGCATTTGCCGAACATCTTCCCACAATTGGATTCGATATCGATCATCGTAAAGTTGATTCGCTTGTCGTATCCGGGTCGAAAATCCGAGCAACAACAGATCCTGCCACAATAAAAGACGCGGATTTTGTTATGATCTGCGTCCCGACTCCGGTGACGAAAGCAAAAGACCCGGATCTCGGGCCGGTCAGATCGGCCACCGCAACCGTTGGCAGGAACTTAAAGAGAAATGCGATTGTTGTTCTTGAGTCTACTGTGTATCCCGGTGTCACCGAAGAGATCGTTATTCCCATTCTTGAGCGGGAATCTGGTCTCGCGTGCGGGAAAGATTTTTTTGTCGGCTACTCTCCCGAACGGATCAATCCCAACGATGATGCACATACTCTCAATAAAATCACCAAGATCGTTGCCGGGATGGATGAAAAGACCACTAATAGGCTCGTTGAGCTGTACAGCCATGTAACCAAGGTCTATCGTGCGCCGAATATCAAAACCGCAGAAGCCGCAAAAGTGATCGAGAACATCCAGCGCGATCTGAACATCGCGCTGATGAATGAACTGGCACTCATCTTTGAGCGCATGGGACTTGATACCCAGGCAGTGCTCAATGCTGCCGGGACCAAATGGAACTTCCACCCTTATCATCCGGGGCTTGTAGGGGGTCACTGCATTCCGGTAGATCCGTACTACCTTGTGATGAAGGCTGAAGAGATCGGGTATCACCCGCAGGTAATTCTTGCCGGGCGGGCTATTAATGACTCAATGCCAAAGCATGTAGCAGATTTGGCAATCAAGGGGCTCAATGAAGTGGGGAAAGCTATCAAGGGTTCTAAAGTCCTGATTATGGGACTTACCTACAAAGAAGATGTTCCGGATACCCGGGAATCTCCCGTTGTAGAAATTATCCATGAGCTCAGGGAGTTCAAAGTGGACGTGTATGGATACGATCCCCTGCTTCCCGATGATGTGATCGCGCGGTTTGGTGCAAAACCCTTCCCCAACTTGGATGGCAAGGTCGATGCGGTGATTATTACGGTGGCACATAAACAGTTCAGGGCAATGCCGGTTGGGAAGATATGGAGAATGATGAACGATCATCCGGTGCTGATCGATGTGAGAGGGATGGTTAATTGTGGTGCAGATATGGCGAAGATATACTACCGGAAATTGTGAGCGTCTGATGAGGAATTTGGAACACTCGTGAGATTTTTCAATCGTCGGAAATACTCCTCTCTACTAGGTTTTGAATTATCATGAAAATCGTCTCCATTGTCGGCGCAAGGCCCCAGTTCATCAAGTGCGCCCCGCTCTCCCAGGAGCTCCGGAAGGAACATACCGAGATCCTTGTCCATACCGGGCAGCACTATGACAAGGCGATGTCAGATATCTTCTTTGATGAACTCCAAATCCCTCATCCTGATTATAACCTCGGCATCGGTTCCGGCAGCCACGGGAAGCAGACATGTGATATTCTTACAAAGATCGAGAAGGTTCTCCTGAAAGAGAAGCCAACTCTTGTGATAGTGTATGGCGACACCAACTCAACGCTTGCCGGTTCACTTGCGGCAGCCAAACTTCATATCCCGGTTGCGCATGTGGAAGCGGGATTGCGTTCCTTTGATCGTACCATGCCTGAAGAGATCAACCGCGTGCTCACCGATCATATTTCTGATCTCCTTTTCTGCCCGACCCAGACGGCCGTTGATAATCTTCGAAATGAAGGAATTACCCGGGGCGTCCATCTTGTCGGAGATGTGATGGTGGATGCACTTGAGTCCAACAAGGAGATTGCTGAAGAGCGTTCGCAGATTCTTGAACGGCTTGGTCTTGTGTCAAAGCAGTACCTTGTCCTTACCGTTCACCGCCCGGCAAATACTGATGATCGCGAGCACATGGAAAACATTATCGGAGCCGTTGGGGAGGCAGGAACACCGGTTGTCTTCCCGGTACATCCGCGTACAAAAAAGTTCCTGGAAGAATATGGACTGTGGAACCGGCTACCTACGAATATTATTATCACGGAACCGCTTGGCTATCTTGACATGCTGAAACTGATGCGGCACTCTTGTAAGATTCTCACGGATTCTGGTGGGATCCAGAAGGAAGCGTATATCCTCAGTGTTCCATGTATTACTTTGCGGGATGTTACTGAATGGGTGGAGACGGTGGAGGAAGGGGGAAATGCGTTGGTGGGGGCAGATAAATACAGAATTCTAAATGCTATCCACCTAATATACGATGATCACGAGCAAAAGAATATTTTTGGCGATGGTATGGCAACACATAATATTGTAAAAATAATTACACACACTGGAGATAAAAAATGACAGAAATACCTTTAACTAAACCCTATTTCGATGCAGATGAGATCGCAGAGATTAAAGGTGTACTTGATTCAGGGTGGGTAACCCAGGGTCCAAAAGTAAAAGAGTTTGAAGAGGGTGTTGCACGAAAAATCCAATCAAAACATGCCATTGCCATAACGAATTGCACCTCTGCACTTCATCTTGCGCTTCTTTGTTCCGGAATATCGTCAGGAGATGAAGTGCTGGTAGCGGACTATACTTTTCCTGCAACGGGTCATGCGGTTCTTTACTGTGGTGCAAAACCCATTTTCGTCGATATTGATCCTTATTCCTATAATATCGATCCAGAAAAAATCGAGGCGCTTATCACCAAGAAAACACGAGCAATCATTCCGGTGCATACATTTGGTCAACCCGCCCGTATGGATGAGATCGTTAATATTGCTCAGGATTATGACCTTTCTCTCATCGAAGATGCAGCATGTGCGCTGGGGGCGCAATATAAAGGAAAATATGCAGGAGCAATTGGCGATATTGGTTGCTTCTCGTTCCATGCCAGAAAAGGTATAACTACTGGTGAGGGTGGGATGCTTGTTACCAACAACGATGAAATTGCAACAAAATCTCGCTATTTATCGACATTTGGTATGACGTCTGCATGGGAGCGAGAGAAGAAAGGAAGATTTTTAGTTCCTGAGTTTATCGATGTTGGTTATAACTACAAGATGAGCGACATCACCGCAGCAATTGGTGTTGCCCAGTTACGGAGGCTGGATAAAATCATCGAGCGAAAACGAACACTCGCACGATACTGGGATACACGATTGGATGAAATTGAGGGGATTAAAAAACCGTATGTTGATCCCGATACCATTTCGATCTATCAGAGTTACGTGGCGCTTCTCGATCCTACCTTGGACAGGAATAAAATGATTCAGGATCTTTTGTTGAGAGGCATTCAGACGCAGATTGGGACATACGCATTGCATATGCAGCCTGTGTATCATGCTCCGCAAACATGCCCCTGCTCGCAAAATGTATTTCATAGAGCGATTTCACTACCCATGTATTATACGTTGCAGGAAAGTGTAATTGATGAGGTTGCAGATTCTATTGAACATATCATTGGAGGATGTAAATGAGCTTAAAAAATAAATCAGTGCTTGTTACAGGAGGAGCAGGCTTTATTGGCAGCCACTTGGTTGATTCTCTTATATTAGAAGATCCAGAGAAAATAATCGTTGTAGATAATTTTTTTCTCGGAAAAAAGGAAAATCTTGCAGATGCAAAAAAGAATTACAATCATTTGAAAATATATAATCAGGACGCATCAGATTATGAGAAAATGAAAACGATACTGGACGTTGAGGGAATAGACATCGTGTTTGATCTTGCGGTAATCCCTTTGCCAGCATCATTGGAAAAACCCGAATGGACATTCAGACAAAACATTGATCTCTCCTTGACCATGTGTGAACTGGGACAGAATGACCTTTTTAAGACATTAATTCATTTTTCTTCTTCGGAAGCTTATGGAACATCGATTTCAGGACCAATGGATGAAAATCATCCATTAAATGGTACGACTCCCTACGCTGCCAGCAAAGCTGCAGAAGATTTGCTGATATTTTCCTATTGCAGAACATTTGGATTAGATGCATCAATTATCCGCCCGTTTAATAACTTTGGTCCACGACAAAACGAGCGGAGTTATGCGGGAGTTATTCCCCTTACAATTAAAAGGATATTAAATGGGGAGACCCCGATCATTTACGGAGATGGTAAACAGACCCGCGATTATCTTTATGTTACGGATACTGCTAATGCCGCAATTGAAGTATATAACCATAAAAATACGAGAGGGCGGGTTTTGAACATTGCAAGTGGAAAAGAGATCTCAATCCAATATTTAATTGAATACATCATGGATTATCTGGGATGTAATAAAAAAGTTATCTATGAATCTGAAAGGATCGGAGATGTAAAACGTCATATCGCAAATATTTTCTTGGCTAAGGATGTGATTGGATTTCATCCAAAAATTGATTTCGAAGAGGGATTAAATATAACAATTGAGTGGTATAAAAAACACTTATTAATTGGTCAGTAAAGAATTTTGAGAATTTTATCGATGATGGTGAAAATACATGGGGACATCAATAGACGAAGATAAACTGATTGCTCTTCAAAAAACATTAAACTCCCTTCATAAATTATCTCAAATTTACTATAAAGAAAAATATGACAGAAATGTGCCATTTTGCGATGAAATATTTGATCGTTGGGAGCGGGCGAAGTTCCTTGGATTTGGCGAAGGTACACGCGTATATGATAGTTGTTATGTTTTTGGTGATGTTAAAATTGGGAAACAATGTTTTATCGGACAATTTTGCATTCTTGATGGATCCGGGGGTTTAGAAATTGGAAAGTTTTGCTGTATTAGTGCAGGGACACATATTATGACACATGATTCTGTCGATTGGTGCCTTAGTGAAGGAATTATTCCCATGAAAAATTCACAAGTAAAAATTGGTGACTGTTGTTATATTGGACCACAATGTATTATTAGCCGGGGGGTAACCATTGGAGATCATTCAATTATTGGTGCTCAAAGTTTTGTAAATCGTGACATCCCTCCCAATTCAATTGTATATGGCTCACCTGCAACAGTTGTTGGAGAAGTATCCATTAACGAAAAAATGGAGGTAAAAAAGAGATATTACCAAGAAAACAAACGATAATTTCATCTAATAGTGAATTATTGATAGCATATACAGAATCTCATAGAGGGATTATTTTTATGATGGCTTCAATTATCATGCCAATGCTCAACGAAGAGGAGAATGTTTTTCCTGCATATAAAAAAATTTCTTCTCTCATGGGAAAATTTGGGTATTCCTGGGAGCTCATATGCATTGATGATGGTAGTAGTGATTCGACATTTGAAAAAATCAGGATGTTATCTGCTCATGACAAACGAGTGAAGGCAATACAATTTTCTCGTAATTTTGGTGCCCATGCCGCGCTAACGGCAGGTTTAATGCAGTCAAAGGGAGATGTTGCATTTTCAATAAGTGCTGATATCCAGGAACCTATAGAATACCTCCCAGAGTTTGTTAAAAAGTGGCAAGAGGGTTTCCATGTAGTGTGGGGTGTACGGTTATCAAGGAATGATCCGCTCTTAACGAAATTTTTCGCACATCTATTTTATTATTTTTTTTATCATGGGGGGATGTTAAAAAACATGCCAAAAAACGGATCATTCCTTTTTATCGATAGAAAAGTAATTGATACTCTGAAATTGTTCTCTGAACGTAATAGGATGGTTTGGGGGATTATCGCATGGATGGGTTTCCGGCAAGCGCAAATTTCATGTCCATTTGGGAAACGCGAAAGGGGTAAATCCAAATGGTCATTCAGCAAGAAAGTCAAATTAGCCATTGATTCATTTACGGCATTTTCGTATTTTCCCATACGGTTTGTCTCTCTAATCGGCATCGTTATATCCACAATATCCTTTTTTTATGCAGCATTTATTATATCTAACACAATACTCTATGGAACAACGGTACAAGGATGGCCCACACTAATTGCGGCAATATTATTTTTATCGGGACTCCAGTTGCTTGTAACAGGAATGATTGGCGAGTATATATGGCGAAATCTTGATGAAACTCGACAAAGACCACTCTATATTGTATCCGATACTGTCGGATTTATAAATAAATCAAGTGAGAAAATAAATGAGACCCAGAATATTGAAAAATAAATATTTGTTTCTGAAGAAAAACAATTCAGTTTATGCACAAATTGTTCTGTAATTGGGAACTGTGAATCTATTAACAGGAAAAAAGAAGGGGTTCATTTTTTAAAAATTACTTATCCATCTTATGATATGATGGATTGAATTTATCGCATGGTTGTAATTTGTTTATACTAGGGTTTACAATAATGTTCATAGGAATTTTTGTAAGTATACTACAAAGAATTCTTGCTGAAATATCATACGAATAGCAATATGTTCGGTGAAACGGATCTCTGATATGAAAAAATCGCTCTATTTTTTATTTATCCTTCTCGCCATCACATTTCAATCCTGCGGCGGAGTATTTGGAAAATACGCAGCAATTACATTATCTGAAGTCACGTTGTTTGCGTTTATCACAAATGTTTTCTATATTCTCTCTCTGATCTGTTTGTTACTCCAAGCAATTGTCTGGCAGCAGGCGCTTATTCACTATCCGCTTTCGTTTGCTTACCCATTTATGAGTTGTGTAAATTTTGCCGTACTGTTTGCGTCAGCTATTTTGTTTCACGAAGGGATCACCATAGCCAATATTCTTGGACTGGTTCTGATCTCTATCGGAATTACTGTGATTTCACATGAAGCAGGAGATACAATATGATCTTTTCTCTCTACCTTGTATTACTGGGGGTATTCCTCACGGGAATTAGTCAGGTGCTCCTTAAGATTGGATCACAGCAAGGGAACAACAAAGAAAAGCGATTCTTAGCAGCCTATATGAATATTCACACAATTAGTGCATATGTGTTGCTCCTATTCGTGACTGTGATCATGGTGATTGCCTTAAAAGAGATTCCCCTGAAGGTGAGTTATGCAATTGCATCACTGACCTTTGTGGTGGTAATGTATTTTTCATTTGCGTTATTAAATGAAAAACCCACTTTTATAAAGATTGGAGCGACAGTGTTAATTATGGCAGGAGTAATCTTATTCAATATTTAATTACCATATTGTAAGGAAATGTTTAATATTCGAAGAATATTTATTGATTTGAAAAATTCGTATCCAAATAGGATTCAAATTATTATCTTAATACTAACAAATTTTGTTTGCAACAACTTATTTTTATTTAATCTTAAATATTATAGCGATGACTGGCCATTACTGGTTTATCCATTACCAAAAATTCCCTTTTCTAGCGCTCTTTTAACAGCACTTCATGATTCTCGAAGGCCATTATCTAGCGTTCTATTTATTTTGGGACAGCAGATAGCTGACAATGTTCTCCTGTTTCATCTTTTGGCATTCATTACTACGACAATTGCACTTATCATAGTATATTATATTTTTAGAAGAATTTTCAATGATTTTGGATATGAAAACGATTTCTACCCTTTTATTGCCTCCATGGTTTTTTGCACCCTTTTTAATAAAGATGAAATTTTCCCTTGGCCAACCCTTTCATTTGGATTTCATTATATAGCCTATTTATTGACAATATATTTGTATTTAAACAAAGAAAGAAAATATTATCTTATTTTATCTTGTACTATTTATTTATTAGCAATGCTAACATATGAGGTGGGGATAGCGATCCCGGCTTTTCTTCTGGTGTATGATTATTTGATTGGAAAGGATTGGAAAAAATCACTTTACCTAGCTGTACCTTTAACACTATATTTGGTAATCAGATTCACCCATTGGTTCGGATATGGCGGAGATCCATATAATGTTGGATTTGGTAATTACGGTTTTGAAACGATTATTGCCACCCTCGCTGCGCCTGTAATCGCATCTTTTGTCTTTTTGAATAATTTTATTAATTCATTTTATGGGTACACTCAAATGAGTGTTGAATTGATAATATTTCTTTTCATCCTTAATGCAGTTTTATTGACAATAATTTATAGATATTTAATGACTTTACATTACAGTAATAAATTTAATACCAAATTGATATATGTTGCATTTTTGATGCTTTTTGTTTTTTCCGTACCATATCTTATCAGGAATTACCTTAGCACACAAACACGGGAATATTATTTAATCGATATCGGGATATCTCTCTTAATAGTCTGTGCGCTCATATTATTCAAAAATCCGATAAATATAAAAATTCTTGT
This sequence comes from uncultured Methanoregula sp., assembly GCA_963676405.2. Taxonomy (GTDB): domain Archaea; phylum Halobacteriota; class Methanomicrobia; order Methanomicrobiales; family Methanospirillaceae; genus Methanoregula. The sequence goes on along the minus strand of CAXXQB010000023.1, from coordinate 100,319 downwards.
GATAATAATCATTGGTTTAGGACTTTTTATAAATCAAGGCCTTTACTATAATTGGGTAGTAAGCGGAGACCTATTGAAAAAAATTGATAATTATATTGGGGAGAACAGAGATAATTTGTCAAAATATGATTACATCTATTTTAATACACGATCATTCACAGAAAAATTGCCAAATGGAATTAAATATGAAATTGTTCCTTTTTATTGGACTGTTCAGGACATAAAAAATAAGTTATTGGGACGGCCCCCCCTTTTAAAAAATGACACACAATATGATTATGGATATAATTTTTATTATAACGCAAGAGCGCTTGAACCTTGGGCTCTCACATCAATGATAAGAGAGCGGAAAAATACAAATTTTACCCTCATTTATGGAAATTATCTTGGAACCGTTCCAGTCGAGGTGTCAAGAGACACAATCCTCTATAAGAACTATGGTGAAGGATCAATATTTAATGTGAGTCGAGATAAAGTGTTTGAAATTAACTACACATCCGTTGTTTCATTTAACCGATTATCTTCAAACAGGTAATATCAGGGAATCTGAAAAATTGAGTGTCGTTGGAGCAAATGGATTTATTCTAATATCGGATATGGGAAGTTGTAAAACGACGAGATCCTGAATAATATATGAGGATTTTTTAAAATGTTCATTTCAGAGAGGAATTTTCATATAATGTTATTAACAAATATTATCAACTTTACTGATTAGCATATGTAATTCAATATGTGAATCTCATGTCTTCCGACAACGTTGCCATCCGCATCAGCCATCTCAGCAAGAAATATCAGATTGGCGGACTACAGGAACCATATCATACACTTCGTGATGCAATTGTCGATTCTTTGAAAGCACCGTTGATGATATTTCATCGTGATTCACCTGATAAAGGCTTCTGGGCGCTGAAAGATGTCTCCTTTGATGTGGAACAGGGAGAGGTTGTTGGGATTATCGGGAGGAATGGTGCTGGGAAAAGCACATTGCTTAAGATTCTCTCCCGCATTACTTCACCGACAGAAGGAACCGTAGAAATTCACGGGCGTATTGGGTCTCTGCTGGAAGTTGGGACGGGTTTTCATCCGGAAATGACAGGACGTGAAAATATTTTTCTCAACGGTTCCATCCTCGGTATGAAAAAAATCGAGATTGAAGAAAAATTTGATGAGATTGTAAAATTTTCTGAGATTGATAAATTCATTGATACTCCGGTTAAAAGATATTCCAGTGGAATGTATATCCGGCTTGCCTTTGCTGTCGCCGCATATCTAGAAACAGAAATTTTGGCAGTTGATGAGGTTCTTGCAGTGGGTGATATAAAATTTCAAAAGAAGTGTTTAGGAAAAATGAAAACCATATCAAAAGAAGGACGTACCGTATTGTTCGTAAGTCATAATATGGGCATGATTACTTCTTTATGCCATAAAGGGATTTTGCTTGACAATGGAATGATTAAGAGTTTTGACGATATAACTCACGTTGTAAATACATATTATAACAATAATGAATCACATCTATCAAAAATAGATTTCTCACATAGCGATAAAATACCGGGAGACGAGTGTGTGAAACTTATCTCAGCTAAGGTTGCTGATATAAACGGAGAATCCTCGGATTCATTTCTCATTAATCAAAACATCGTAATTGAGATGGAGTACCTTTGTTGTAGAGATAATTTACAAATTACCCCACATATTTATTTGTATAATCATGAAGGGACACGGTTATTTATGTCATTGGACACGACCTGTGATCCTCATGCAGAGAAAAAACAAAAACACGGAAAATATCGTTCAAAATGTATCATTCCAGGTAATTTATTAAATGATGGTACTTTTTTTATTTCACTAGGTATCAATTCGATATTAACTTCTGAAAGTCATGTTTATCTACAAAATATATTATCATTTATGATAATTGATCCTATCGATGATGTTGTAACGAGAGGAATTTTCGGGAGGGACTTTCCAGGTACAATCAGACCTGCATTATTGTGGGATTGCGAATATATCTCACAATAAAATCGCCAATAATTATTTAGAATATTTCTCTAATATCCCGCCATTTCTTTATAAATGGTTAACATATCACATTGTTTTGATATAGTCTGTAAACTTGCATTTTTACCCTCGAGAAAAAACTTTACTTGATTATAAAATCCAGGCTTATACTTAATATCAAATGAGTCGTCTATCTGGATTTTTTCAGTTATTACGGATTCTCTTTTTTGAATATATAATTGTTCAAGCGGCCGTAATATTAAACGATAATTATGAGTTAAGATCTCGACCCCCCAACGCCCCGGAGCGTCCCAATTTGCTTGATAAGAAAAAATCGCTCCGTTCTCTGATATCCCGGACCCTGCATATATTGCTGCAGAATGATGCCATTCAAGTTGTCCGGAATGAATGCAATTGATTGTTTTTGGTTTTCCCCCAAGAAAAAATGCGAGATCTACAACATGGGTTGAATTTGCAATAAACCACTTCTCTTTAATTTCTTTACGAATTGGAAGCGATTTAATTTCGTGACTCCATTCGGTGAATTCAAAATTAAATGAAGTTACTCCGCCATCTTCTTGAATTATTTCCATTGCCTTGAGTGTGGAAGCAAAAAATCGTCTGTTATATGCTACAAAAACCTCAGATCCAAATTTTATTGATGTTTTGTGTACAGATTGTAATTCATCGAGGAGTAACCCTCCAGGTTTTTCTACCAAAATTTGTTTTGTACCCTGCCAAATCAGCATTTTTGTGCAAAGAGCAAGTTGATCGATTCCTACCGCAATTATGGCAGTCTTTGGGATTACTTTTGAATTTTCAACAAATTTTTTTAATCCACCCTCAATAGGGTGAATTCCGGTTTTATTCGAAAATGATATCGCGGATGAAGATCCCCGACCCACGACAAGGAATGGCACATTTAAGGCTGTGAGGACCTTCGCATATTCAGTTGCAATAGGACCGGCACCAACTAATAAAACGGTATCTTCCGTTATGTTATCGGGCATACTGAAATCTCCGTTTTAGTCACTTGTTGGATATGCGAAATGAAGACCCCTAACAGGGAGGCATGGATTTTCCCGGACTCCTCAAACGTTGGGAGAGTGCAAGCCCCGGTCTCCATAATCTGATTAACATACAGATGGGTGAGTTCACTTTGGAAAAGAAGCTGAAGTTCTGTTTTTTCCCAAACCCAATTGGTTGCAGATTTGGAAATTCTGATTATTCCTTGATGTTCATCAACATAACATCGAATATCTGCATTTTCAAAATACACATGCAAAGGCATATTTCCTTGATTATATTCTTTGAAAATTACTTGTCTGCTACAGGAGTCATGACCATAGAGAATTCCCGACATTTCAATATATCCGGCTCTTTCGGCAGGGATAATTTTTTTATCCAGCTGATCAGAATATAGAATAAAATTTGAGTTCCCTGTTATAAATGAAAATAAATCCAAAAAATGAATGCTGTTACAACATAAGCCCCATTTCGAACCGGAAATGTACATCATCCGGGGTTTTTCAGGAGATGTTGTAAATTCATCTTTGATGCGTTGGTACCCATTCCAATACCGTCTGGGACAATTTACCCACACAGAACATTTTGTTTTTTCGAACATCTTCTGCGCAACGATGAAATCATGAGGATTTTGGAAGACGATTTTTTCCAGGATGATAGATTTGGGATGTGTCTTTGCTAAAAGGGATCTAATTGCTTCAAGCCGATGGTTTGAAGTTGTAGCAATAATTGCGACATCAATTTCAGGAGGAAGATGATTATAATCCGTTGAAAAATGGAGGGTATGACAATGAGAATTTTGGGTGCCAGAACTCACTTCATTATATCGCTCTTTCGCATCTTTTAAGCGGTTCGGCAAGGGGTCAATAATAAAGATATCTGATGAAATTCGAATTTTTGCTAATGACTGGAGATGTCTACTTCCAATCCGACCAGCTCCGATAATCAATAATTTCAGTTTATTCATAGTATCCCACGAAAAGAACTTTATTTAATCTTTCCATCATTAATTACGTCTTTAATGTACTCTGCTACCTTTTTTAATGTATTTGAATTCTCGGAATAATTAGTCTGGATGTCAATTAACTTCTTTTCTAAAACTAGTTTTGTTTTATCATCATATAATGCCTTGATAACTTGTTCTTCAAATGATACAAGAGATTTTATTTCGAATATTTCCCTTTCATTACCCTTTAAAAAAGGTTTTGTGATTCTGTTGTCTATGTTGATACTTAAAAATTTTGTTCCTATAAGGATGGATTCTATAAGTACTGTGGAATAATGCCCAATTGACAGATCTGATAGCGTTATCAATTCTGCCGCCGAATAATTTTTAATAACGGGAATACCGGCATTTTCGAAAATTCCAACTAATTCGTAATAATTTTCTTCATTGGGTTTTGGTTCACGAGGGTGTGGTTTAATAAAAATTTCAATATTATTTTTTTCAATAAGCCGGTGAAATATTGGGATTAAAGATTGATTTAAACAACAGAAATAATCGAAATATGAGATACCAAATTGTGGCATTTGCTGGAGTGCTTCAGTATAATAAATTACAATCTTTTTGTCAGGTGAAATTTTTGTATCCTTTAAAAAAATATTTTTTATATTTTCTGGCACATTCTGGTAATTTTCTTTATAATTTATTAGAGCTATACAATTCTCTTTTACCCCATTTTTTATCAAACGGCTTTTGATATCGGGAGAAATTACAAAAATTTTTGAATATCGGGCACTGAAGCCTGGAATTTCGCAATAGACTTTTATGTAGGTTAAGAAAAGATTGGCAAACATCGTTAAATATACAAATAAAAACGAATATTGTGAAATATCTCGTAAAACCCGGTAAATCCAAATACCATTAGAATGTTCAAATGAACTATCGATTATGTCGTGTGGATATAATATAATAGATGGAATTTTATAGGAATTTATAATCGAAAAAAAAATTTTTGGGACAAAGTCCGTGCCTGCATCTGATGCAATAATAATAACATCAGGTTTAATTTGCATAATTGCCTCTTTAATAAACTTGGCGAATAAATGACCATATTTAACATGATAAAGAAAATTATAGATGGGATTGAACAGTCGGGATAAGATCGTTATTTTTTTACATTTTTGTGACTTATATTCATGGTAGGAAATCTGTTCCAACCCAATATAATGAACGAGGTCGGGATATATGTTAAAATTTATATCACGGCGCGGAGGGAGATAATATATAAATAAATTATAACCCAAACCGAGATATTTTATCAAATTGTTAAAAGTGTCCTTGTCAATGTAATCTACTTGTGAAATAAAGCAAATATTTTTCATATAATTTCATAATTTTTTTTTGTTTTCACCTTATAACATTCCGTTTAGCATTAGATGAATATCTTCTTTTGTGGCAAATACTGAATTTTTGGAGGAGTAATTCCGGGGTTTAGCTTTTTTAAACTCTTGTGGAGCAAATATTCGAGTATCCTCTTCAAAATAATGATTGGGAAGAATGACATACATCTCCTTATTTTCGTATGCATACTGCGATTCATCTTGTGTCATTAACTCCTCAAATAATTTTTCCCCATTCCGGATTCCGGTAATTTTTATTTGAATATCTTCTGGCATGTAACCATTTTTTGGGGCCAGGTCATCAATCATACATTTTGCCAGATCTACAATCCGCATTGTTGGCATCTTAAGAATAAACAACTCCCGTCCCTGTGCATAAATACCTGCTTTGATAATCAAATCTGCAGCTGAAGGAATATCCATGAAAAACCGGGTCATTCTTTTATCGGTAATCGTAATCGGTCCACCGTGCTCTATTTGCTTTCGAAATAATGGAATTACCGATCCACGAGAGTTCAATACGTTTCCAAATCGAACGTTTGAAAGGATCGTTTTATGGTAGCCTTTATAATACGCTGAAGAAATAATTAACCGTTCAGTGAGCAATTTTGTGGCACCCAATACATTCGTGGGGTTGACAGCCTTATCCGTACTAATATTAATTACTTTTTTTACATCACATGCAATTGCTGCTTCAATTACATTTTGTGTGCCTAGAACATTAGTTTTCACCGCATCGAAAGGGTTGAATTCACACAAGGGAACATGTTTTAACGCCGATGCATGGAAAATTATGTCAACTCTGTCAAATGCCATTAACAAACGCTCTTTATCCCTTACATCCCCCACAAATGTCCGGATTTTTGAAGATTGGAAATCATTATCCAAATCAAATAATCCTGTTTCATTATTATCAAATACCCGGATACTTTTTGGATTATAGGTCAGAAGTTTTTTAATGAGATGACTGCCGATGGATCCCACACCTCCCGTAACAAGAATAATCTTATCTTTATAGAATTCATCTGGGGACATATCACATCACTCCATATAGAACTTATTCATAGTTTCAACAACATAATCCATTTCTTCCTTTGTAATACCAGGATAAAAAGGCAGACTAATTATATCCTCTGCAATGGACTCTGTTCTTGGAAGGTCACATGTAACCCCAAGTATATTTTTATAATAATGTGTTTTATGAATGGGGGGAAAGTAAATCTTTGTCATAATTCGCTCCTTTTCAAGATATTGTATTAAAGCATCACGTCTTTTTACCCTTATTGAAAATAACTGATAGACATTAAAATACCCCTGAGGGGTATTGGGAATGACGCAATCAGGAATTTCCTTTTTAAGCTTTTTAATATAATATGCTGCATTATGCCGTCTTTTTTTAATAATTCTATTAACCTTTTTTAATTGAGACAATCCCAACGCTGCAGTAATATTTGACATGCGAAAATTATATCCTAAAGTGATATAATCAAAAATATTTGTTGAATTAAAATAATCGCTTGTTTCAAGTCTGCCATGAGATCGTATCAGCTTTAATCTCTCAAAAACGTCCTTTGAAGAGGTAACAATTGCCCCACCCTCTCCGGTAGTGATTATTTTATTCTGGCAGAAGCTGAACATTGCGGAATCTCCAAAATCTCCTACCATTTCATTATATACTTTAGCTCCGAGAGATTCCGCAGCGTCTTCAATAAGGAGCAGATTATATTCTTCCGCGATTTCTTTTAATTCCCTGATCTTACAAGGACAGCCTCCAAAGTGAATGGGCATGATTGCACGAGTCTTCGGAGTTATCTTTTCAACAACATCTTCAGGGTCCAATCCAAATGTTTCATCTTCAATATCTGCAAATACCGGTTTAGCTCCCACAAATTGAGGGGCATTTGCCGTTGCGATAAATGTGAATGAGGGTACAATGACTTCATCTCCGTTTCCGATTTCATACGCAAGAAGCAAAGCATGTGTGGCAGAGGTTCCGGAGTTGAACGTAAGACAATAAGGTGAGCCAATATATTCAGCTAAGATATCTTCAAATTGTGTAACACTCGGGCCTATTGCCCAGTTCATTCCTAAGCGTATAGCATCATTGACAGAGTGGATGTCGTCATCATCCCAATATATCTTGAACAATGGAACTTTCCAAGTCATGTTTTTATTCGCACTCTTCTATAATCATTTGAATTTCATTCTTTGATAAGTTTCGTATAACATGTACAGGTACGCCGAATGCAAGAACATTTTCGGGGACACTCTTATTGACAAAACTGAACGCTCCAATAATTGAATTTTCACCAACAGTTATACCGGGCATCACTACAGAATGGGACCCAATTCGGCAATTTTTCTTTAGCGTCACGGTTCCTTCTTTTCTGTCGATTGTTGAAACAGAATAAATTGAACAGTGCGATCCAATCTGTACAAAATCCTCGATAATCACACCATGTTGAGCATTTATATAAGTAAATGCACCGATATCAGTTTTTTGTCCCAGTTTAAAATTTTCTTTATGCTTGACGACCCATTGGTAACGGTTTAATTTGCCCTCTTCAATATCTGGATATTTCCATTCTTTGAATCTCATTAATACGTCATCCTTTTCTGTAAAAGCATCTTATCAATAGAAATATCATTGAGAATTTTTACAATTTTTTCACCACTTTTTCCATCCCCATAAGGATTTTCACATTCCTTTACTTTTACCCGGAAGTCTTCATCATACAGCGATTTTTTAATTGCTTCAATAATATCATTTTTAACGGGTTCTACATCCAAGATATTTTGACCTCGTTGTCTCCCAGATTGGCGTGATCCGATATTTACAACAGGTACTCCAAAAGAAGGGGCCTCGATTATACCGCTGCTTGAGTTCCCTATAAGAAGTGATGTAATTTTCAAAAGTTCTAAAAAATCCGCATGGGAAATATTTTTAAAAGTCTGAATATATGGAAGGCTCTCATAATTCTTAATAATCTCGATCATCGCTCTACCCCCAGCATCTGCGTTCGGGTATACAATTATTGTTTGTAATTGAAGTTCTGTTATCGCATCTAACGTTTCACGTATCTGTGCTGGCGCTTCATTCACTTCTAATGTAACAGGATGTTGGATAACTAGGAGGAGTGGTTTTGAGGGTACAATGTTAAATTTTTCAAGGGCACTTGCTTTTTCCTTAAGTATTTCATTAATTATTTGATCAACTCCCGGGGCACCAACAACAAAGACCTTCGTTGGATCTTCTCCCATTTTGATTATTCGATCCGCGCTCTCTTGAGTTGCTGGAAAATGGATATGGGAGAGTTTTGTAATCGCATGCCTAGCATAATCATCGACAGTAGATGTGACTTCACCTCCATGAATATGGGCAACAGCGGTGCTTAAATAAACGCCGGCAATCGCTCCGGCAAGCATTTCTCCACGGTCTCCAAGCACAAGAATAATATCTGGATGAAGATGATTAATCACTGGAACAAGTTCCTGAAGAAATTGTCCGATAAAGGTGGCCATTGATTCTTTTACATCATTTTTATACTGGACATCAACGATATGATATCTGAATCCATCATTTTTGATTTCATCTATGGTATTCCCAAATTCCTCCATCAAATGCATCCCGGTTACAATAATATCCAAGGATAGTGACGGATGATGGTGAATGCTACGCAGTACAGATCGCATCAGGCCATAATCGGCCCGGCTACCACTGATATAGAGGATCTTACGCTTCATTCAATCATATCCCAATCGAATACCTGATCTTTTTGAATCTTGGTCTTTACTTTCTTATGGATAAGTAAATCCCGGTATTTGGGATCAATCCCTGTCCCCGGCCTCTTTATGGCAAGATCGCTCTCTTTGAGGACCTCCCCGGCATTGATATCACATTTGGCTACAATGCTTCTCCGGGCAACTTTTTTTATCGGCACTTCCTCATTCTGTGGCTCTTTTATCCCATTCCCTAGGGCAGTTTCAACATCTCGTACCGCGCTGATCATTGCCTGTAGTTCATGAGGTTCAAGTGATGCTTTATGATCCGGGCCCGGTAGGGACTTATCCAGCGTGAAATGTTTTTCCAGGACACTTGCACCCATTGCTGCGGCAGCAATGGAAATTAGGATGCCGGATGTGTGATCGGAGTATCCCACAAGGACGTGAAATGCACTGCGCAACGTTTCCATTGCACGCAGGTTTACCGAATTCATTGGTGCCGGATAACTAGTAGTGCAATGAAGCAGGATGATGTTCTCTGCGCCACCTGTTTTTAGGATCGAAACTGCCGCTTTGACTTCCTCTAAAGTAGCCATACCGGTAGACAGAATTACCGGTTTCTGCATCTCCGCAATTTTTTTCAACAGGGCGTAGTTGGTAATCTCCCCGGAAGATATCTTATAGGCGGGCACACCGATCTGCTCGAGAAGGTCCACACTCTCCTCATCGAAGGGAGTTGATAAAAAGAGGATATTTCTTTTTTTTGCATAATCAGAAAGTTCGTGAAAGGCCTCATTAGGAAGCTCGAGCTTTTTAATCATGTCATACTGCGATTCGTCAGGGGAAGTTGTGCTTTTCTGATAGTCCGCCTTTGCTGCAATGCGGGAAACTATATTATCCGCATGAAATGTCTGAAATTTTACTGCATCCGCCCCAACCCTAGCCGCTTCATCAATGAGTAGCTTTGCGAGGTTTACATCCCCGTTATGATTAATCCCGGCCTCAGCAATGATGAACACTGGCTCGCTCCCTCCGATCAAACGATTGCCAATATGGATTTTTTCATCTCTTGAGGAAATGTCTATAACGTCCATCCCCCGTCAACAATGATATTCTGCCCGGTGATATATCCGGACTGGTCACTCAATAAAAACAGCAATACGCCAGTAATGTCATCCGGCTGCCCCATCCGTCCTCCAAAAAAAACTTGGGATGAATATTTTTTAATGAAAGACTCTGGCTGGCGATCTTCTATACCCCCTGGGGAGATAGCATTGACTCGGATATTGTACTTGCCAAGATACGATGCAAGATACCTGGTAAGATTGATGATTCCGCCTTTGATTGCTGCGTATTCTACCGGCATTGTGATAGGTGTTCCATCATATACATCGAATCGGGGCGCTGCAAACCCGTAAATTGATGCCATATTGATGATATTTCCCGATTTCTGGGCCATCATCTCCCGGGCGACCCATTTTGTGATATTAAAATAACCGCCCATGTGCATACTGACATTCTCACAAAAATCGTCATAGGTCACGTCCTCAAAGATCCTGCCGTAATTCTTGTTTCGTGGATATGCATTGTTGACCAGTGCAGATAGCGCTCCGAATTCTTCTTTACAGTACCCGATAATCTCTTTCACGTCGTCATCGTTCGTAATGTCGCAATGATGGTACCTGATATTGTTGTTACCGGTTGCCTGTGCAATTTCGCCTGCAGTTTTTATACCGATCTCATCATTGATATCTGCGATTACGACAGAGTATCCTGTTTCCGCACATACCCGGGAAAACTCCTTTCCAAGTAATCCTCCACCGCCGGTGATTAAGATGATCTTTCCCTCTGCATTATTCATGTGCAACCATCTTCTTATGTCAAACGCTTGAACCCTTCGTGTGCAACAGGGCCCTTGAGGAGGGAATTGATCGTTCCCTTGTCGATCCCTTTACGGATTATACCAAATACTTCCCCGACATTTGTAAGGTAATCTTCAACATGCCGGTTTGTGTGGCTGTATGCAGTATATACGCTCTTTGATGCGAGGAATCCCCGTTTCAGCATCTCCTGTGTGAAGAGGGTATGCAGGACCTGACTGTTGTCGGAGACAAAATGAAATGTGGTAAGTGGGGGAATCCCCATGATTTCGACAGGTAAGAAATATTCTTTTGAAAGATTTTCCCATCCGCGACTTATCTGTTTGCCGATCGCTATCAGATGTTCAGGCACTTTTTTATCGATACATTTATTGATTGTGGCGATTGACGCGACAAGACCAATGCCCTCTGTCCAGTAGGTACTGCTGATGAAGCTTTCCTGCGCACTCTCCATCACTTCTTTTTTCCCGAGTATTGCTGCCATGGGATATCCATTGCTCATCGCTTTACCATAAACGGCAATATCTGGTATTATTTTATATAGTGCATGTACTCCCCCAACATTCATTCGCCAACCGGACGTAACTTCGTCAAAGACCAATACCGCTCCAATCTTATCCGCAATTTTGCGAACACCGGCTAGAAATCCGGGAGAGGGTTCGTGATGCCGGAGAGGCTCCATTACAATTACCCCGACATCGTTTTTCTCTACAATCTTCTCAAGCTCATTTAGGTTATTGTAATTGAATGGCAGAGCGGTTCCTTTCAATCCACGTGGCACCCCTTTTGGTTCAAGCCCTGGGAGTAATTGTCCGTCCAGATTTTTATTATCCGCTAAATTGGCTGAGAGATACCAGTCATGCCATCCATGATAGCCACAAAATGCGATAATATCCTTCCCCGTATACGCACGACCGATCCGAACAGCAACAGCCATCGCCTCTCCACCAGTTTTAGTATATCGGACCATGTCTGCCCAGGGATGCAATCCCAGAAGTAGTTCCGCAAGATCCACTTCTTCAGGACAGTTCAAGGTTGATATCGACCCATTATCAACTGCTTTATGAACTGCGGTATTAACGTCATTATCCGCATACCCAAGGATGCAGGCACCAACTCCCATGATGGACATATCGGTATACTTTTTTCCATCGAGATCCCAGATCTCAACACCTTTCGCTTTTGAATAATATGATGGCCACTGATCGGGTAAAAACATCTCCGACCGTTTTGATAGTAATTGCGTTCCGCCGGGAATCAGGTATTTGGCCTTTTTCCATAATACTGCACCACTATTTCGAGTCATATTTTACCTTCAACGCAATTGAGGATCTCTAAAACTGCAATATCTTTATCCAGTGAATTGAGATATGTCTGTTTGTTCATTACACAATCGATGAATGAATTCAGTTCTTCTATATACATATCATCAATGATATTTTTATTATACCCTGTGACTGAAGTACCTTCGGGATGTTGATAGACGATCCATCGTTGATTGATTGCATCGTAGATTTTAATCTTGTGTTCATTCCAGTTCCAGAGTACTTGGGCTTTTTCAAGATTGAGTATTAATGAACGGGTTGCAAAACGTGAAACAACATCAACGGTTAGAGTTCCAAGACATACGCCAAAATCCATGCTGATAACGTAAGTATCATCGATATCAGCACCTATATCTGCGGTCTTGCCGAAGAATCCGGTAACTTTTTCAGGGTAACCTATTAAGTCCACGATCCATGTCAGTTCAAATGGGACAATCTCTCGTCCCCCTCCGGTTTCCTGCTTCGAAACATAATACTCACTTACCTTTTCCCAAGGGTGCCAGTCAGGAAGATATTGGCCGCAATGATAACTAAAATTTGTTATTTTTCCAAATTCATTGGAAAAAAGAATTCGTTTGATATCTTTAATCGCCGGGTGAAAGAGCATTGTGCAGGATGGAGCGATAAAAACGTCTGCCTCTTTTGCTAACCGGCTTAATTCCTTCAAACCCTCGATAATTACACTAGCTTCAACAAATGCTGGGATTTTTGCATCTATTGCGAGCTTGATGTACTTATTGTGTTGGTCTGGAGGAACGGATATTATGATACAATCATATTTTTTTAAAACTGCACTTGTAACTTTTTCGATGATCTTAATTCCATGCAGTTTCTTTGAATCATCGCATCTGTCTTCACGAACATCAAAACCCGTGATACTGTCTTGATATCCCAACGATTTCAAACATCTAATTCTTCGTTTTCCCATTGATCCTAGACCCACAATAAGAAAATTCATTAGACCACCTCATGCATATGTTTTTTAAGAATTGTTTCAACAATAATAAAATCATAAATGTCATTTATATCATAATTTTGCCAACGTTCAACAATATAGGGTAGTGTTTTTTCCTGATAGAACGTTCCCGATTTTCTTAATGTTTCTGTTTTTGAGAGGTAAATGCCCCCATATGAGAAAAAAATTTTCGGCAGCTTTTGCCTTTGGTTATAATTATCTTCTACCGGAATAAATGGTCGTAAAAGATCATTTTCAATTATTTGCATATAATATGGATGTTCCAGCTGAACCTCCCCTACACTTACAAGAGAATTCGCGGTATCCGATTTTTTAATGAGATATTTAATCGCAAGGTCAATATCGTCTTTTTTCCTTAAAGGAGAGGTTGGCTCCAATAAAATTACAAAGTCAAAAAAAAGGCCCTTTTCTTCAAAACGGTCCAAAATATAATTTATTGAATCATATATCGAAGAAGTATCTGTTGCCAAGTGCGCAGGTCTTAACTCAGGAACCTTAACACCATACTCTTCTGAAATTTTCCCAATTTCGGGATCATCGGTGCTGACAAAAATAGATGTAATATATGTACTCTGTTTCACCTGTTCAATCGTCCAAGCTATGAGAGGTTTGTTTAAAAGAGGTTTAATATTTTTTTTTTTAGACCTTTTGATCCGCCACGAGCTGGAATAATTGCTAAAATTTTGGGTATCATTCTATCTGATAATTATTAGGTCATTTGATTAATAAGGTTAATTGCAAACCTTCCGGCAAGTGTCAATCCGCACAATATTGCGTGCCGTTTCAGTAAAACCCTTACCCCAAAATGGAAATCATTCTGCCGAGATTACCAGATTGATCTCTTACATATCACGGTATTTGCCCTCTTCAACCGGTTTCGTCAATCTATAACCGGTTTCTGATGACGATACTACATTCATTCTCTCCGGTAAAATTGAGATGGATGCATATCTTTTGGAGGGAGAAGCGAGGGTACCCACGACCGGAGAGCGGTAAGGATTGACTGGGTATTCGGGATCCTGAATTACTATAGAAAAGTAAGGGTTGAAGTTGTACGGAATGATCACCACAGAAGTATTACTTGAGATGGCCATCAAAACCGCTTACCGTGGCCGTTTTTTTATGGATACTTTCTGAACTAATTACAGTCATGTCACCGGTGATTCTGTCATATGACCATCAATCACGCGAAATGATTCATCAATGGGAAAGAATACATCAACGATAGTGAGGGGGTCTGGTTTTATGCACAAGAGGGTCTGATAAATTATTCCAAGGATAAGACGGAAGAATTCCCGTCCCACAAAAAATTGGATTTGGAATTCAATTCTATACACCATGAATGTAATTTTGCTGAAGTGAAATCCATCTCTTGGGTTTATTCATATGGATTCTATTCAGTAATCACCAATTTTGTATACGATTTCACAGCCATCTTTACTGAGTGGCGACCTCCCGTGAAAAGCTGTAAGTTCACTATTCGTTTTAATTTCTGTTAAATATGGTCGGATATCTGAATTTTTGTTCATAACTCCAACCGTGAGAGTAACATGAGGCCATGTTTTAAAGCAATATACATTAATCAACGTTATGCCGATGTTCTTTAATTGTGTTTTTATCAAATCAATATAATGCGGATTTCTTTTTACATTAACACCAGCATAATAACTCTGATGGACGAACAAGCCGCCCTCCCTTAAATTCTGTTGCGCCAAATCAACAATTAAATCCATATAGGGAAATTGAGTTTTTGGCCAATTAGAAAAAAAATCCCTGTGGAAAATGTTATTACTAAAATAATTTATTACTTTCTTATAAAAATTCAGTTGATATTCTTTTTGGATTGTTGCACTTCTGCGCTCATCCGGAAAAAAACTACGAAAATATATCACATCAAATTGACATTCGGAATGATTTTTCAAAAAATCAAATGCATCACCTAAGAAAAACGTAAGTTGGTCCTTTTTGGTTGGATTTGGTATTGTCTTCAGATAATTTTCAATATAATCCCCTTCATCAATGTCCACAAATGTTAAGGTACAACCATTTTTGTGGAACCAGTATTCTTCGTGTCCAAAATTAGATCCAATGGAGAGGATATCTTTATTTGTTATTTTATATTTTTTTATAAGTTGATTCATTGTATCTTCACATACCTTTCTTGAATTGCTATGTGAATATCCCATTTTTGGATCAGAAAAATCTTTTAGATATTGTTCAAGATTTTTGAAGTAACTATCTGCGTCGACTTGATATATGGTCAAGGTTTGCCCCCAGTTTTTCCTAATATTGCATCCCTGAATAAATATTGTTTACCTTGCAGAAAAAGAGGGGAGAGTTGTATCATCTTCACATTTAAAGACCCGCGGAAATGCCCGCATCTTTAAAAATAATACCCAATGCGATATCGGCTTGGTTCGAATTCATATTCAATATTCGCCGGGCCTGATCAAATTCCTTTTTTGGATTCGTAATGGAATCGATCAACTCATCCGATGATGAGGCATACGAAAATATTCCGGCATTAATAAACTCTGCAAAACTTATCAGACCTATATCGTAGATAAATGTGGTTGGTTTTGCAAAGGCGCTGGCTTCAAAGCATACTGTTGAATAATAACATACATGATGATCAATATTTTCAAGCAGTGCATAGATGGGGTATGCATTTGCATTTTCCATTTCAATATTCGTCACATTTTGTGACTTAAAAAATGCTGAAAAATCTGAATAATGACACCGAAGTCCAGGGTGCAACCGGATAAGCCAGAGCCATTTGCCAGACGACCGTTTGATTGCCTCGACAAGATGGGGTAAAACTGGCGGATCAGCATATTCAATTGTTACAAGAATGATCTTGTCATAAAACGATACACTTTCAAAAAAATGCCGATATTCCTCCTTGTGCAGACCTTGAAAGCTTGTGTTTTGCCATTTTTGTAACCATATTTGGCCCCCAATTACTACCTTATGAGCAGTACTCCCTTCAGGAATCCAAGCATGATAAAATTGTTCAAAATAACTGGACCAAACCCAAAAATATTCCGGCAACAGATCATAGCCTCGAACGGGTATTTTTGACCAGTTAGAATGCATAAAATGGATGTCTCCCTGCCAGCCGTGCTGAATATCTACGGTTTTTATACCTAATATCTTTGCAGCGAGAATTGCCCCCATCCAAATTCGATTGTAATATGTCGACATGAAGAGAATCTTGGGTTTGATCTTTTGAAAGATCTGTAAGAATAAATCCCTGAATACGAACAGTTCACCGATTTGCTCAGCGAGCATGTTCTTATTGATATTCACCAGATTTTTACTTTTTTCGGATATTACCTTGTTTAAATCAGTTAAATCTAGATCCTTGAGAATTTTTACTTTGTAGCGGTATTTTGTTAGGAGATACTTGAACGAGAAAAATTGCGAGTTTACAATTGCCACAGGAGTATAATATGAAGTGTCGATATAATTCCCATAACCAAATTTAATTTTTCTCACCTTTATTGGCATTGGAATTCTCTCAATTAGGGGATCAAATTCGGCACTGTATTTTTTATTGTATACATTCTCCCGATAATCCTCATCGAAGGATAAAAACAAGCAATCAGTACGATCTTCAGAAAGTGTATCGAGAAAATTATCAAATCCCAAAGAGCCATGGAGAATTTTTGCCCCTCGATAGAAAATATTACTCAGCTGCCTTATACAAGTACTCCAAGTACGGGTAAATGCAAAGGGTTTCTGGCTTAATAACTGGGTTCGTATTTCATGTCTTATCAGAGGCCAATAGTTTATCCCATCAATCTGCAGAGAGTTGACATCATAGGCATCCTCGATATTTTTAATTATCTCAACAATCTCTCTGTCAGGGAACGTCAAGTTGCGCATTTTTCACCATTTATAATGATCAGATGACATTAAGATACGAAATAATCCATTTCCATCAATGATTTTTTTAGCTGAGTCTGATATCTGTTTTCTTTGTAAATAGGTTTCAATGTATTGAATAAGTGCATCTATCAGTTTGGATTGGCTGGATATATCGTTCCAGATACCGATGTTTGTCGCTCCTGTAAGGCGGGAATACTGTAATGCTATCAATTCTTCATGATCGATAGAAGGAACTATGATAGTTGGGATGCCCAAATATGAACATTCCATCAGGGTTCTTCCTGCAGCAGTTATTACTATGTCAGCATTAGTCAGAATTTCCATGAAATTCGAGGGATAAATATAAACGACCGCGTTTAAAAAATGGTTACTCATCATCGAAACTGTTTCAATATTCTTAAAAGTAGGACCTAAAATGAAATGATAGTGCATGTTAGAGGGGAGATTTTCCAGTACCTGCAGGATTTTCACGGTCAAACCCGCAGGATCCGATCCCCCCATAGTTATTAAAATATTTTTAACATCAGGGTTGATAACAGGTTTAGTTATCTTTCGATATGCCTGCGGAAGGAGGAAATAATCAGGACCGGAACACACCCGCGTTCCAGTAGTCATAACGTCATAATGCAGAAAATCGGGAAGGAATGAATCATTGATGATAACTGACGGAATCCCCCGTATTTTTCCCTTAATGTCAAAAACGGTTACCCGAATACCGTGTTCTTTTGCATACCGGGTGAACACCGGATAATCAAATTTATTGAGGTCAAAAATGATATTTTCGGGTTTGGCGTTAGTACAAAAATCGATCAGTTATTGATCGGAGTAATCTCCTACTGAAATGGTATGTACCTTCCATCCTAGACGTCGTACGTAATCGACTCCATCAGTGTAGTTTTGCATCAAAAAGACGATATCATAGGTATCTATGAGTTCTGTTGCAAGGGTAATGGACCGTTTAATATGGCCCATTGAGATTCCCCAAACATTTCCCCATCGACACGAAAGATTAGTTTTTCCATTTTTCTCACTTTTTCTGAAAAACCAAAATAATATTTCCTGCTTCTTTTTCTGTGAGCATCCCCTTTTTTTCCTGATTAATTTTCTCATCAATTGCGAGATAGATAGGGATACTACCCGTTATTGAGGGATAAAACCCACGATATTCGATGTCCAAAAATATTGAGAATAGTGAATCTGTAAAATAATAATAATCAACTAGTTCAAATCCGTAACGTTCTGCAACAACGCCCCATTCCTCTAATGATAACAGGTTTTGGCCCGTTGCGTAATACGTATTATCTGATTTTAAGGGGATTCCCCCCCGGTTCGGATTTTCTTTTGATATTCTCCATAATTTATATTTTTCTGCCCAATTTTGTGAGATTTTTGACCTCCACCAAACCCCCGGCATTGAATCAAATACATTTTTTGAATAGGTATCCATCACAAGAAAACCATCTGGTTTTATGATCCGGTGTATCTCCTTGAACCAGTCATCGAGAAGAGTGATATGATCGATAATATGGACCATATATACGGACTGGAACACATTGGAGGAAAAGGGTAGTGACTTAATCGATCCTCCAACGTAATGCCGGATAACCTTATACAGGTCCTCTTGGGATGCAAGGTAGGTGTCCATAAAATACTCACACCCAAATGTCACTTTGTTGGAGTCACGAAAGAGCATATTTGTGGTTTCGCAAGATCCACACCCAATTTCCAATGAGGGTTCACGGATATATGAGTTCATTCGGTTAAATGCTGTTATTTCTCCGGATTTCAAGATTAGGTTAAAATAATTTTTCCAGCCATAGAACAGGGCATTTTTAACCTCAGTACTGAAATTTGTTCCCCGGGTCCATTCGAAAAACTTGCGGACACCAACTTTTGGTTTCCGTACCCAGATACACACTCCGATAAAAAGATACAGAAATTCACTTGCTATTCCATAAAGAGCAAAGCTCAGAATGGTATTTTTCGTGTTTGAATAAGGATTGATTATTCGAGTATTGTTGTCCCATCCAAGAAAGCGATAACTCAAGGGATGGATTTCATCAGGGGGCATTAATGCAGGTATATCGTGCGCAACGGCATAGGATTGTAAACAATTCTCACAAATGATTTTTTGAGATTTGCTATCAATTTTTAATGCACTTTCTACATGACAAACGGGACACCGGAGATATGTTCTGCATATTTCTGAAGTGATATTTTCAGCCATGTGTTGTTCCGTTCTTATAGAGCTTCTCAATATGGACTGGATCCATTTTCTTTATCTTTTTATTGAGAATACGTTTGCCCATTAAAACCAATCTGATACCGATGATCCATTATGGAATGGTGCCCCAAGCAAACATAAACTTTGTTAACAAAACGGATATTAATTGTGGCACTCTACAGATAAGATATTCTTTAACTGCATTTCCATAAAAGTTAGTTAGTAGATTCTCATAAAGCAAATACTACTGAGAATTTCGAATAACCTCAACGCCGGAAGTACTTTATCTTAGAACTCCGAATAAAAGGTATGGAATCTCTTGTTGACTTTGCGTTACAGGAGCGGTACAAGCAGGTAAAAGATCTCGGCGATCGATTAGGAGAACTTGCACCCCTCATTGAATGGGAATCATTCCGGGAAATTGTTGGAGAAATTTATACCAATACAACAGAACAGGGTGGGCGGCCAAATATTGACATCGTTCTCATGATCAAAATGCTGGTCCTTCAATCGATGTACGGGTTATCCGATCCGGAACTTGAACGGCAGGCAAATGACAAGATTTCATTTCTGAGTTTTCTCGGGTTTCCTGAGAAGATTCCCGATCACACGACGGTCTGGTATTTCCGGGAACGGTTATCTCAAACCGGGAAAGACAAGGCGATCTGGAACGAACTTCAAAGACAGCTGGACGAAAAAGGATTGAAGATCCGGAAAGGTGTGATCCAGGATGCAACATTCATCACGGCAGATCCGGGACATGCCTCTGCTGACACTCCCCGGGGAGACGATGCAAAAACCCGGAGAAATAAAGAAGGTACCTGGACAAAAAAGGGGAAACATTCGTATTTTGGATTCAAGCTTCATACGAAAGAAGACTGCGACTTCGGATTAATCCGGGCACTTCAGACCACAACTGCATCTGTGCATGATAGCCAGATCGATCTTTCAGAAGAAGGTGAAGTTGTCTACCGGGACCGGGGGTATTTCGGTGCTGAACCAAAGGGTTTTGACGCAACCATGCAGCGCGGAGTTCGAGGACATCCGATTGGTATCTGGGATATCCTCAGGAATAAACGGATCTCAAGAATTCGATCTCCCGGTGAAAGACCTTACGCAGTCATCAAGAACGTCTTCCATGACGCTCATACCCATGTGACTACGGTTCTTCGAGCTCACGTGAAAATGACGTTTGCTACGTTTAGCTTTAACCTGTACCAACTGGCAACCCTGAAAAAACAGGCTATCGTTTAGCGTACGCTTTCCAAAAATCTGTGAAAAATCAGGAAAAGTGACAAGAAAATCGGGGAATATACGTCCTCTTGTTATCTAATTTGGATCAATTCCTTTCATTTTTGAAATTATCCGGGGTTTATCGGAATTCTCTACTATCTACAATCCAAAATGGGAAATTGTCAAATCAGCTATCGCTGAGTATCTGAGCTATCTGAAATATTCGCTCTGTTTTTATTCAAGTCAGTATGCATATCACCTCACTCAATTTTATATCAATAAAAAATGCATGTTATATCTAGATGTATATTTTAGGTATCTGTGATCACTCGTATCCTACAACAGCAGCAATTCTTAAGGATGGAAAAATATTAGCCTGCTGCAGCGAAGAACGATTCTCAAGACATAAAAATGACTTTGCATTTCCGTGTTCTTCAATTGACTTTTGCCTATCGGCAGCTGGGATTTCCCCCGTGGAATTGGATATGGTCTCACTTTGTTCGAAGATTAGCAGTTATGAAAATCTCATTAATAAAGGAAGTTTCACAATTGATGATTATATTAAAGAACAGAAAGAGTTTTGGTACCCCAAGTTCTATTTGGGAGAGGATAAAAACTATCTTGAAATTTTCAAGCACCGGCTTGATTGGGATACTTATCCCGGTCGAAATTTTTGGGAAACCGTTACAAGGGAAAAAATTTCTTTCTTGGAAATAAGGAAATGCATGGTCCAAAAATATCTTGACATTCCCGATGAAAAAATTGTTTTCACCGATCACCATAACACTCATGCAGCATATGGGTATTTTGGGAGCCCCTTCAATGGTAAAGAGACACTTATTTTTACAATTGACGGTTTTGGGGACGGATTAAATGCAACGATATCCCGAAGTGATGGAAGGTGCCTGGAGCGCCTTTTCGAGACAGATCTATTATTTTTAGGAAGACTTTATCGATATATGACACTTCTTTTGGGAATGAAACCAAATGAGCATGAATATAAAGTTATGGGACTTGCACCATATGCGAATCCGAAAACGATGGAAAAAGCATTATCGGTTTTTCGAAAAACGCTATATATCGATGGGATAATCCCGAAATGGCATAATAAACCAACTGATTTATATTATTATTTCAAGGAACGATTGGAGGGATGTCGTTTCGATGGTATTGCTGGTGCTCTACAAAAATATACTGAGGAAATTTTATCCGAATGGATAAAAAATGCTATTTTAAAATTTGGGATAAGTCGCATTGCAATCAGTGGGGGAGTTGCAATGAATATCAAGGCTATGGGTGTAATAGCTGACTTGGATGAAGTAAAAGAAATGTTTGTTTGCGGGACTGGATCGGACGAATCTACCGCTATCGGTGCGTGTTATCTCTCATATCAACAGTATTGTCAACAAAACTCTCTTTCAACTAATACCATTTCCACATTATCAAATCTTTATCTTGGACCTAGTGAATCTCATAATGAGGCAATAACTCTCATTGACAAATTGAAGCTTAAAGATAAATACACTGTAAAATATAATGCAGACAATCCATTATTGGCTGAAAAACTTGCTGATGGAATTATTATTGGACGATGTTATGGTAAAATGGAGTTTGGGGCGAGATCTTTAGGTAATCGTTCAATTCTTGCGGATCCTCGGGATCAAAAAATTATTAGGAGAATTAATGAGGCAATAAAGTCTCGGGATTTCTGGATGCCATTTGCTCCAACGCTCCTGAGTGACTTTCAGGATCAGTACCTTGAAAATCCGAAAAAGATCGATTCACCATTTATGACAATCGGCTTTAAGGTAAAACAAGAAAAACGGAGCGATCTCATTGCAGCACTTCACCCTTATGATTTTTCTGCACGCCCCCAAATCTTGAGAAGAGAACAAAATCCTGAATATTATAGTTTGATTGAAGAGTTCTATAAACATACGGGTGTACCTGCTTTACTCAACACTTCATTTAACATTCATGGAGAGCCAATTGTTCGAACGTTTGAAGATGCAATCCATGTGTTTGAAAAGTCAAATCTCGATGCTCTTATAATCCATGACATATTTATAGAGAAGTGAGAATATACAATATATAACTTATTAACAATAATGAAAACAAAGAATGAGATTATCATTTAAGAGATAGTTTCGTTTTAACTTCAAATTTGAACACTTTGTTTGATCATTAGAAGGGATTATCCTCAGAATATATCAAAGACAAGTTTTTCTATGAGTTGCAAATAATATTTAACACTCTTTTCTGTCCATCGTTTTTTACCATTTGACGACTTTTAGTAAAAATTTGTTTTCTTATAGTATAATTTTGTGAATAGGATGATAATGCACGGATAATCCTGATCGGGCTTGTCAGATCGTCCCAACGACCGATTTCAGTACTGCCGGATAATTCAGCAAATGTTTTTGCGGTCACCGATTCGTGTTCGATTGATGGTACAATAATTGAAGGCCGTCCAAAATAGGCACATTCGTACAGAGTACGACCTGCGGCAGTAATAACCACATCCGAGACGCTCAGGAGTGAAAGAAATTGGGGGGGGTCTTGATAAATTCGAACATTTTTATAACATTTTACTAAATTTATAATTTCTTGTGGATTTTTAAATGCAGGACCGAGAATTATATTAAGATCGTACTGTTGCAATTCGAGCAAACAATTTTTCAGTATTTTTAAGGTAATTCCAGCAGGATCTGAGCCACCCATCGTGAGTGTTATACTTCTAACGATTCGATGAATTGGTCTACATCTTGGGGGATTTTGCAATATAAAATAGAACGGGCCAGAATATACTTTGGTTATTTCTGATTTGTTTGGGTATTCGACAAAATTGGGAACCAGCGAATCGTTAATAATTATATCCGGGTGTCCGGAAACATTACCTGTTATATCAAAGACGATTGTGGAAATATTGTGTAGTTTTGTATAATCAAATAATTCGGTATAAGGTGTCGAATTCAGATCAAGAATAATTTTATGGATAGAATATTTTTTACAGATTTCAATAACTGCATTGTCTGAATCCTGATCGGGCTCCATTTCGAGTACATTCCACCCTTTTTTTTTTACATACAAAACCCCATCAGGATAATTTTTCATGAGAAAATATATTTTAAAGTTTTTATCCAATTTTTCCGCTAAAATTAAAGTTCGCTTTAAATGCCCCATTGAAACGCCCCAGACATTCCCCCCATCCACGCGAAAGAGTATATTTTTTTTCAATTTGCAGCACCTTCATATTAAAAAAATACAAATAAATATTTAATAAATCGTGTTTTACCCATCTATCATTTTTTCTATATTGCACTTTTCATCAAAATATTCTATTGTTTTTGAAAGTGCCTCACACGCTTTCTGGATGCGGTCTTCACTATAATAATTGGTTTTAAATTGCAGGAGTTTTGGTTGAATGGCTTCAGCCACCTTACAAAGACCTTCTTGAAATTTCTGTGACTGAGTTTGATTGAATCTTATCCCTTTCATACATGGCTCAAGATAGGATAATTTCCAGGCACCGTATATTCCATCGCCCCCGTATTCCATATATTTTTTACGGAAGTCGTACCATGAGAAGAGATTCTGGTTTTCCAGTTTAAGAACATATGACCAATAGGTATGAACATTATTGTCAGGAACATATTGTGGGATAAGCCATGAACATTTCTGAATAGATTGGGCATAATTTTCTGCCGCGATTTTACGGATCTCGACCAATTCCTCAAGATGGTCCAGTTGTCCCAATGCAACGGCTGAACATAATTCCGGCATTCGGTAATTCCAGCCAATTGACACGTGCCGTTCATAATTTGGATCCTGGATAATATCCTTAGGAATTCTACCTTTCCCGGCCTCTGCGCTTACAACCGCATAGCCAAGATTGTTAAAGCGGCGAATATTATTCGCAAGTTCTTGATCGCTGGTAGTGATCATGCCCCCATCTCCACAGGTCATATGCTTGGAACTCTGGAAACTGAAACTGGCTGCATGACCTATACTCCCTCCGATTTTTCCATTCTGATAGCCAAGGAAGCACTGGGCATCATCTTCAAGAACAAATAAATTATGCTTTTTTGCGATAGCCATAATCTTATCAAAATCCGGTAAAAGTCCATAAATCGCGACAGGAATAATTGCTTTTGTTCTTTCAGTTATACATATTTCAACCGCTTTGGGATCGATAGTCCATGAGCGGGGATCAATATCGGCAAATACCGGAAGAGCCCCTGCATGGAACACTGCGAATGAGGTACTTGACATGGTAAGGGGAGGAACGATCACCTCATCGCCTGGGCCGACTCCTGCACCGACTAGTGCAGCATGCATTGTTGCCGTTCCGTTGACAGAAGAGATTGCATATTTCGAGTGAAATTTTGCTGCGAATTTTTCTTCAAGTTTTTTTGTCATTACACTGCTTGATGCAGTTCTGAATTGCATATCCAGAACTTCAAGAACATTTTTTCGTTCATTGTTTGCAATTCGTTTGATCGGCATAAAATATCCCTCCGGTTGCAGAATTGTTTTGCTCAGCGGTTGTCGTTTTTAAATAGCCTTCATTTCTGATATGTCCGTCATTAATTTTCATTAATTCTGGTTCTTTCTTTAAAATATCAAGGATATCCTCCATATGAAAGATTCCCTTATACCTGAGGCGGGCATAAATCTCCTGTGCAAATTTCAGATCATCTTTATAATCGATTGTCCATCTGAGTTTTGACAAATCCTCCGAATTTTCAATATTTTTAATTTTAAATTGTTCATTCTTTTTTGTTATATAAGACGTCACATGTTCTCTCTCAGAAGGAAGTCTTGCGTTTTTCCATGCTTTTTCCAATGCACTATACCGAAATACCTCAATATCCAACCCTTCCGGATATGTTGGTTTGAGGGTATTACTTACATAATCGAATTCGGGATGTTCCAATAAAAAACGAGTGAGATAATCCAAGATATCGGGATCTTTAAAGGGATCGTCTGCGGTAATTCTAACAATTATATCCGCTTTTACTCTTTTAGCGGCCTGGTAGAAACGATCCAATACATCCTGGCTGCTACCTGAATATACCTCAGTAAAATATACCTTGGCAATTTTCCGTATCACCTCATCTTCCGGCGATCGTGTTGTTGCAACAACAACTGTATCAATTGTTTTACTTGCTTTCACTCTCGTTATTACATGGGCTAATAAAGGTTTATCAAGAATGATAGCTGCAGATTTTCCCGGAAACCTTGTTGAACCCATTCTTGCCTGAATAATTGCCACAACTTTCAGTTTTTTATCAGCCATTATTTATCCTCATTTCCATGTGAGTTGCAGATCTCATTCTAATTCTTTTTCCAAATTTTTTATGGTTAGATGTATATGCATACTATTTCGCTTTGACAACATCAACAACACCCATTTAATCAACTCTCAAGACTAGTCCTCCCTTATGGCTGACTTCATTATGGGGAGATTACTGTTTTGTCCATGGCTTATCAGGCCAAATCTTTAACATGAATGGGTTTCAATTTCGAAATATTTTTATTCAACGTTCGTTTTTCCATTAACGGCCACTGGGAAACCTGTGAACCTGTATGAGATGGGGCAAAAAAAACGATATCTTTTTTCTCAAGTATTTCCCCCCGACTGAGATCCCGTGCAGCATAGATCCCACGCCGTTTGAATTTTCGTGGGGCCTCCTCCTCTGGTGCAGGAACTTTTCTCCCATGACCGAATGCAGCTTCAATTTCCCGAACACTCTGGATTAAAGTTTTTAAATCACAGGGATCCATTGAACATTGCTGATCCGGACCTGGCAGGTTCTTATCAATGGTAAAATGTTTTTCAATTACATTTGCACCAAGAGTAACCGCGGCTAAAGGAATATGAATGCCCACGGTATGATCAGAGAACCCCACCGGACAATTTAGAATTGTTTTCATCGTTTGAATAGCGCGTAAATTGCATGTATGCGGAGCAGCCGGATAGCACGATACGCAATGAAGGAGGATATATTGGTTATTTCCGGTCTCTTCAACCCATCTGACTGACTGAATGACTTCTTCCATGGTGCTCATTCCGGCAGAGAGGATAATCGGCTTCTGCAATTGTGCAGCACCCTGAATCAGGTCCTTATAATTGAAATCCATCGCAGCAATTTTTATCAGTGCAGGGTCCTGTTGTGCAATAAAGGTGAGACTCTTAAATTCTTCCGGTGTTGAAAACAAGTTGATGTCGTGCGATTTTGCATAATCCCATATTTCCTGTTCATCCTTGTGAGAAATTTCCGCATCAATATCATATTTGTAGTCGGGATGAGTGGGGTGAAGAAATTCATTTGTGACAAACGTTTGAATCTTAACTGCATCGGCACCACTTTCCCAGGCAGCGGCCACCATTTCTTTTGCGAGCAACACATCGCCGTTATGATTTATACCCACTTCAGCGATGATATAGGTAGGGTGCCCATCCCCCACAAATTTACCGTTAATATTAATCGGAGTCATAAACCTCGTTACTTTATTAAAATAGATTCATCTTTCTATAAAAAAAGGGGTAGGTCACTTTTTTTCGCTGATTGCGGTCATCTCTGATAAACTCGATAATTACATGATGAAAAGATTCAACGCCCTCCTCTACTTCGAACGATTCCAAAGAACCTACTGAATCTGATAGATCATGATAAATCCAGCTAAAATCTCCGGGTAAAAAACTTGATAATTCACAGAATAAGAAATCATTCCCTTTTACTATCGGAGATCTTGTTAATACGTATGCTCTTCCGTTTTTGTTCAACCGTTCCGGGAGATGCCGGATTATTTCAAGAGTAATACCGAGGCCATACGGTTCCCCACCATCAGAATCTAGAGGTCCTGGTGTTTTTGTAGGGTAGTATATGAAGGGGGGATTGGCAGTAATGAGATCAAATGGTTTTTTAGGGAGGTTCCTGAACGACTCGTTGAAAAACTGACAGTTTTTTATTCCATTTAATTCTGCATTAATCTGTGCGAGATGAACGGATGATGGATTGAGATCAAGACCGCAGGTCTCATCAAAGTACCTGCTTATAACAAAGGCAAGAATCCCTACCCCACAACCGATATCCAGTGCAATTTTTCCAGAAATTGTTTGCTTTTTAATCTGCTCTTCCAGGAACTCCGCAAAAAAGATTGAATCGAAACTTAAATAGGTAAATACGGCATTGTTGCGATCAAACCTTGATGTTACTAAGAAAAAATCATGAAAGGGAACAATACGATAGAGAAACCGGAACTGATCTTCATTCATTCTCTGAAATAATCTGGATTCAACCGCTTGCTCCAGCCATATTTTTTCTAAATCATCTAAACATTTTTTATCGAGTATATCATTCAGAAAAAAAATCCTGCGAAGTTCTATTAATTCCCGGTTGAACGAAAAATACTGGTACATCGGGGGATACAGGGAGATTGAAAAAATATTATTGCAACAGAACATGTAGCGGAAAAGAATTGCGAATTCGTTTATTATGGTTTTTTTCTGAACAGGATATTTTCTTAGGGGAAATTTCCTTATCTTTTGGTAATCTTTGCGATGCAGATAATTGAAGAGTTGACAAAAAAGTGTCTTCTTATTTATTGATGGAATTTCCTGAATCATGGTCAATATCCTTCATTTAAATTGTGATCCGTATTCAAAATATTATCCGTATGCGGATTTTTGATCATCGTGGTTAAAGATCATTATAATAATACCCCTAGAATCACTCTAGCGCCTTAGAAACCGAATCCCGCCATTGAAGCAACTGGTCATCAGAATATGATGTGAGGTTTATATAAGGATAAACATATGCGGGCCCCAAACGGTTGCAATAGTCATCCTCATCTTTTATTATACCTTTGACCATTACCTGCTCATAGAGGGGGGTTCTTGGGAAAATCGTAAGGATTCCCGCATTCACATTTTTTATCTGGGTGGATTTTATAAATTGTACTGTCTGACGGATTGTTTCATGCGATTCACTAGGCATTCCTATGATAAAAGATGCATGCGTATCCAACTCTTCAGGTAAACTCTTTAAATTTTGTTTGGCGGTTTCAATATTGAGCATTTTCATCATCTCTTTGAGAATTATTGGTGACCCGGATTCAATACCGAATGATACATCATATAATCCGACTTTAACCAATTTTTTCGCCAATGTGGGAGTAAACCGATCAGCACGACCTTGAAAACGCCATTTAAATTCCACTGGACTTTTTTTAAGTGCATTATAAAAAGCAAAAACTTGTTTTTTCGAATTGAGAAAATTATCATCGACAAAATTGAAACGGTTAATATCATATTTCATGGAGAAATCTTCCATCTCACGCACTATACTTAGTGCAGATCTCATTGTAATCGTGTTACCGAAAACACGTTTACAATATACACATCGCCCGTAACAACCACGACTTGTACATAGTTCCCAACAGCGGTTTGTTGATTTTGTATACTCAATGTACTTTTTTATATCGAACAATTCATATGCCGGATACGGATGTTCATCCAAATTTTGAATTCTCGCCCGGGACGGTGTCTGGATTATATTGTTTTTTTTCTTGTAACATATTCCCTCAACTTTTGATAAATTCTCTCCCTTTTCGAGACTGTTCAACAGATTGATGATGGTTTTTTCTCCTTCACCAATTACCATAATGACTTGCTCATCGTTGCCATTGACACTTTTCAGAAAAACCGTTGGGACAGTCGATGCTAATGGGCCTCCAACAATTACTTTACATCCTGGAAAATTCTCGATAATTTTCTTTACGAATTGTTTCAAATAATGATATTGATAATTTCCTAAAAATGCTGAAATAAGGATACAATCGATATTTTTTGTTGAAATCAGCGTAAGTACATCGCGATCATTGATTTTAGATACTTTATTATCAATAACAAATAACTCATCATTTCGGTATTGTTGAATTTCCGCAGCAATAATGGCCATTCCGGTTGGGAACAGGAGATGTTGTATATTCTCATTCTTTATCTCCCCCTCATAGCTCCAATGAAGATTGGCAAATAAAATATTCATAACAAACCTATTTTTTCCCTGCGATACTTCCTTCCGGCCTATCACCAATTTGTTCGATTGCGGGCCTATGACACTCTTTACAGCAGGGTATCGACAACCGTTTGTTGTTTAATTGTATATGTCGGTACTCCTCCATTTTCTCACCATGCCAGACTTCCGCGATTGTCTGTTTATTCAGATCACCAATCGTTGTATAAAGATTCCAATCCGATATACAAAGGGGGATCTCTCCGTTCCATGTAATTGTAATTCGTTGCCAGGGATATTGACAAACAATATTTTTATCCTGAGGTACTTCCCTGAGTGAATAATCATTTTCGGCATCAAAACTGATAAGATCGGTAATATCCTTGAAATGCCGGTAAAATGCAGTCGGATCTTCTTTAATATAGGTCCATATCGCCTGGATTTTTATCCGGGGGTAACCTCCGCCTATTCGATTTTTTAGATGATAGAAATTCTTAATCCTTTCTGTAATTTCTGAAAACGTTAATGGCGTCCGAGTTTTATTGTAATATTCTTCCAGCCCATCAATAGAGATGGTGATATAATCCAAACCGGCATTAATGAGTCCTTCTGCAAGATCTCCTTCGAGAAGCCGACCATTGGAGATAAATGATACCTCTTTTATCCCCTTCTTTTTCGCGTATTCGACCATTTCAACGATACGGGGATTGAGGGTGGACTCTCCTCTCCAGCTTAAGCGTATCGAATAAAGATTGTTTTCGACACATTCATCAATACCTTTTTTAAAAAGTCCAAAGTCCATGTCCCCATAATTCTTCTTAACAATGTGAGGTCGAAAACACATGGGACAATTCAGGTTACAGCGGAAGCTTGCTTCAAAATCGACGTGGAGAGGAAACGGTGCAACATACTGCCATTTTGGATAGCTGAACCACTGGTAGCGGTTTACACAATAATCCTTGAAATATCGCCGGTTTTCTTCCCATATTCTATCCCGCTCAAATGAATCGAGCGAAAATTGGTGTTTATTAATTCTCATTTCCAGTTGTTCACTTGTCATGGTATCTCTTGTTTTGTTAAAACATCTGGTTGTTCTTTATAAAACCATGTTTCTTTCTCCAGCCAGTCGGTCAAATCCCCGATTGAGACCCACACAACGCAATCTTTGCATACGTTATATTTACTGTACTTTCGCTCAATCTGAGATAATCGGGCTTTCTTGATTGTGGAACCATTCCAGATCTCGTGAAGTGTCTGCAAGTTTGCGTTCCCGACATTTATTTCTGTATCCCAGTCAACAGAACAAACCGTTACCTCTCCATTCCAGCTCACAACCAGTGAATACCACATGATTACGCAGGGATAGCGGACCTGAGAGGACTCATCGGTGATTTTTAATCCGGGGATAGCGCCACTCCAGTTGTGAATGCCGGTTATCTGGACCAAATCTGCGATATCCTCCCATTTTTTGTAAAATTCATTGATCTCGCCTGGAGGTATATCGTCAAAGTCCATCATCTTGACCTTTACAAACGGTTTATCAGCTCCCTTTTGCTCTCGTATTTTGAAAAATAATTTTACATTTTTTTCCACTCTTTCTAATTGGTTAAAACCTTTATGCTTTTTGTAGGTTTCAGGACGGGCCGCATCAATGCTGACCGTGATATCATCAAGACCCGATTCTAAAATTCCCTCAATGACTTTCTCGTTCCAGCAAAAGGCGTTGGTATTCAGGTGAATGGTCTTTGCAACTTTTTTGTCTCGGGCATACCTGACCATTTCGAGAAATCTCGGGTGCAAAAAAGATTCACCGTCTTTATGAAAATTTAGTATAATGAGAGGTTCATACTGGGCAGCTTCATCGATGATTTTTGTATACAATTCCCAACCCATATCCCCAATTCCTTTTTTTGCCTTTGTTCTTGGGCAATACACACACCGTAAATTGCACCGGTTTGTGGGTTCAATGTTCAATATATTGGGAAAATTGGTATTCACTACTTTTTTGATCGTTGACTGTTTGAGGCACGTTAATGTACCTTTCACAAAATCTTCATGAAGGACTCGATAATGGTTTGGATTTGGACCGCGACCCATAGAAATTCTCCTATCTATGAACGGGATTGTCTTTTGACAACCCGGTATTTTCCAATATACAATTCATGGATGCCAGTTCCAAAAAACGTGCGTATGGCTTCTTTTGGTGTGCACACAATTGGCTCATCATTATCATTAAATGAAGTGTTCAGAACTAATGGCACACCGGTTATTTTTCTGAATTCCTCGATTAAATTCCAGTAACGACAGTTTGTTTCTTTACTTACAGTTTGTAACCGCCCTGTCCCATCATTATGCACTACAGCAGGTATCGAGGGTTTTTTTTCCTCACGAACTGGATAGACCATCTGCATAAAAGGGCTGGCAAAGCCGGATTCAAAATAATCTTTCTGGTACTCTGCAAGAACTGATGGTGCAAATGGACGGAACCATTCCCGGTGTTTGATTAGTGCGTTGATCTTTTCTTTCATTTTGGGATCACGGGGATCAGCAAGAAGTGAACGATTCCCTAATGCCCTCTGGCCAGACTCCATGCGGCCCTGGAACCAGCCGATTACCTTGCCTTCAGAAATTGCCCGGGCCGCAGTTCTTTCAGGATGTTCCAGTACTTCGTAATCAATGGACGAATCATCGAGAGCTTTTTTGATCTCGTCATCAGAAAAACCCGGGCCCCAGTAATCATGATCCATGATAAAATTGCGTTTATTCGCAAGAATCTGATTCCAGAAGTAGAAACATGCGCCTATAGAAGTTCCGGCATCATCAGCACTTGGTTGAACCCAGACTTTGGAAAATGGAGATTCAAGGAGAATGCGGCCATTCATTTTACTGTTCATGGCAACACCTCCTGAGAGACAAAGTGTATCCAATCCTGTTTTTTCTGCCAGGTACCGGCACATTTCCAATACAACATCTTCCACGCGTTTCTGGAAACTGGCAGCGATATCCATATGTCGTTGTCCGATCTCTTGGTATGAATATCTCTCATTACCGAATACTTCGGTAAATTGGTCTGAATACCTACGGGGGCTCCAGAAATAATAGGTAAAGAAATCAAGATCAAAACGTAATTCGCCACGTTGGCAGTCAAAACGAATTATTCTCGCAAATTGTTCGTAATACGTCTGGTGACCATACGCAGCAAGCCCCATCACTTTCCATTCATCGCAGTTAGCCCGGAAACCAAGGAATTGCGTAATTGCCGCATATACCTGACCCAGCGAATGAGGGAATTGCGTTTTACCTAGCGATTTGATTGTGTTATTTTCCCCGATAAAGAATTGATGGGTAATATCATCACCATAAGCATCAATGGTAAGAATAGCTGCCCGGTCATATGGGGAGACAAAAAATGTTCCAGCAGCATGGGCAGAATGATGCGGGATAAAATGAATATTGATATTACTATTTTTTAATCCAAGAGTTTCTTCAATGAATTCAATTTTCTTGTTACTTTTATCACCACTGATATGCCTTAGGAGGTTATTGGGAATATAATGGAGAAAGTCCTTATGATATCGTATTGCTGCTGCAGACTCCTGCGGTTCCAGTTCATGGCCCGGGTTCCATGCAAAAACAATGTGATCAAGGTCAGTAAGTTTGATACCGGCAACGCGGAGACAATATTCAACTGCCCTTTGAGGATACGCATCGGAAAATTTTATGCGATCAAATCGTTCTTCTCGCACCGCTGCAAGCAACTTTCCATCCTGAATAATTGCTACAGCGGAATTGGAATCATTCAAACCGAGGATATACATCGGACTTGCCCTCTAATCATGTTAACGTTTTCGGTGTATTCATAATTATCTCGAGACTGTTAGGGCCATTATTGAACAATAAATCCAAGGTAGACAGATTAGGCACAAATTGATCGCATAGTTGCGAATAATAGGGACACTGGTATTCGAGCCATTCGATTTTAATTTCATGATTTCGAAAATCATCTTGGTTGAGATAATCCCCCCCCGAGGGCCCACATAAATAGACCTCGGCATTGGTTACCTTACACATCTGCAATATCAATTCTGATCCTTTATATGACGATACGTCCAAGTCCGATGAGAAGCTCATTGGTGTGGTAATTCCAAGATGTTGCCGAAAAAAATTTATGAACATCATGTTCAATGAGATCAACTTAGTGAATTCCGTATCAATAATAAGGGATTTCAACTCATCGTAATACTCATAAAAAAAGGGAGCCTTGCAGTAATAATGGGCTAATGTTTTCGTTAATTTTCTTTTCCAGTCTCTGGTATTGTCTATCTCTATTTGATTAATTGCCTGATCCTTTTTATCCTTGCCTATTACAGGGATCGTGATAAATTCAATTTTTCCTCGTGGGGTAACTAGCCGGTTTCTGTTTTCAAAATAACGCTTTTTAAATTGGACATGATCAAAAACCACATATTTATCAGCCAAGGCCATTTTGTTAAAAAAACCCATCCATGGCATGAACTCCGGTTGATGTATTGCAAGTTTCATTGCAACTTATCTCCAGACCATCTTCACCATCTGGAACGTTTCTGCAAAATCAACACCAATCTTTGCACCCGCAGCTGAATTTTGTTTTACTACAAAGTCAATCCACGAATAATTCACTACCTTCATCTCAGACTCAAATATCACAATAAGTGCTTTTTTCTGTTCAATATAATCTGAAATATCAACATAATATTTATCCTCTGCCTCATTATCCATAATATACCAATTGCTCCTGTACAAAAAAACAGAATCACATTTTCTGGCAGCTCTTATCGCAACATATCCAACCGTGGCATGATCGCTGTGGTTGTCCGATGAACGATGGACATAAACCCGATCTGGATTAATTCGGCTGATTATTTCGTCAATTTCTTGTACCAGTTTTTCATTAGGTACAATGACCAAGGGTTCTTTTTCCAGACACATAAAGTTGGCTCTTAAAATATCTGCACTTTTTTTTCCTTCCTGAAGAGCCGTCTCTTTATGCCGTATGATATTTTTGGTAGTACTTGAATATCCAGAATGGGTCACCACAAGAATGTAGATCTCATCACCTGCATCGCGGTGCCGGAGTAGCGTTCCGCCGCAACCAAGTTCAACATCATCCGCATGTGCACCAATGGCAAGTACTTTCACGGTATTTTTCACTCCTTTAATTCCCTTCCAATCCATTCTATCTCTGGAGATATTGGATAATCATAATAACCACGATTATAAGAATTATTTGCTTGCGCCCGTCTTGAATTATAATCAACTATCTCAAATTCAAGTTCATAATTATGCTCAATATCAATATAGGGCCCTATGAAATATGATAAATAGTATGTCCCCGGCGTCAAAATCTTTCCAGGGATCGTCAAAGAATATTCGTGAATTCCATTGGAAATTTTAGGGATATACCCCTCTGCCACATCGTCATCTGTTGTCAATAAAATTCTTTCATGACGAGCGTTATGGATGGTTAATCCAACGTAAGCATCCCAATTCAGTTTAATAACTCGAAATTGTATTGAAATATTAATCGGACTTTGATAATATATCGTATCTTTTACTGCACCCGAGTCATCACTAATTGAAACCTTCACTATTTGAGCACGAAAACCTTGATTTATTTTGTAACTTATTTCCCCTGGTTTCTTCCCCATAAAAAGGGATGGTTGGGAGTACTTAGTATAATATTCAATAGCATCTATTGATTTGCCATCGAATTTTATGGCTCCCTTTTCCAATACGATACACCTTTTTGTTATTGTTGCTATTGCCGATAAATTATGAGACACAAACAAAATTGTCCTTCCTTCAGTTGATGCTGTTTCCATTCCCCGTAGACATTTTTTTTGGAATTCGTAATCCCCCACGGCAAGTACTTCATCAACAACGAGAATTTTTGAATTAAGATGCGCGGCAACGGCAAAAGCTAACCGAACATACATCCCGCTGGAATACCGTTTTACCGGAGTATCAATAAATTCTTCAACTTCAGAAAATTTGACGATATCATCAAATTTGCTTTCAATATCTTGACGTTTCATCCCGAGGATCGAACCGTTGAGAAAGATATTTTCGCGTCCTGTCATCTCCGGGTGGAATCCCGTCCCAACTTCGAGCAATGAGCCAACCTGCCCATGAATCTCCGCGGTCCCTATCGTAGGTGAGGTAACCCGGGACAGGATTTTCAGCAGCGTGCTCTTACCAGCACCATTCCGCCCGATAATACCTACAACCTCACCCTGCTCAACTTCAAAAGAAATATCATACAGTGCCCAGAATCCTTTATCGGGTGAAGTCCCACGGGATACTTTTAACGGCGCTTTTAGAGAATCAACTATAGCATCACGAAATGTATGATATTTTTCTTGCGGTCTGCCGATGGAGTATTTCTTGCCAAGATGGCTGACGCGGATGGCGATATTATCGGTCATAGTTTTATTCTCTCAGTACTGCATTCAAAAAAATTAAACAATATCCGCATAATATTGCTCCATCCTCCGGAAGTAGAACATTCCGGAAATCAGCAGCACCACAACCACACTGACTGAAACAAAGAGTAGGCCCCCAGGCATTGCAGTACCTAGCAGCGCCCATCGGAATCCTTCAATTACACCCACCATAGGATTCAGACCGTACAGGAAACGGATGGACTCCGGGATCATACTTGCCGGATAGACGACCGGTGAGGCATATAACCATAGTTGGATGATGAATGGAACCGTGTACTGGAAATCACGGTACTTGACATTTAGCGCAGAAAGCCAAAGTCCGATACTTAATGATGTGGCAAGTGCAAGAAGAATAAACAAGGGAAGGAAGACAATATTCAGGGTCGGTACAAACCCGTAGTATGCCATCATCACTACAAGGATCAAGATCGAGATTGCGAAATCGACGAGTGGTGACAGGACACCGGAGAGGGGCATGACAAGTCGGGGGAAATATACCTTTGTCATGATGTTAGCGTTCGCAACCAAGCTCATCGTTGAACGGGTGAGCCCTTCGGAAAAAAGCGTCCATGGAAGAAGTGCAGCCATGGAAAAGAGGGGGTAGGGTACACCCTCGGAAGGGATTTTTGCAAATCCCCCGAAAATGATCGTAAAGATCACCATCATGAAGAGCGGTTGGATGATTGCCCAGGCAAAACCAAGAGCTGTTTGCTTGTAGCGAATTTTAATATCCCGAAGGATGAAGGTTGTGAGAAGCTCTCGGTATGCCCAGAGCTCACGGAAATTGATTGGCACCCATTTTCGAGGTGGGCGAATGATAAGAACTGGAAGTTCTTCTAATTTCTTTGAGGGGGTTTCAGGCATTTTGGTAATAATTCTGGTTTCTCATCTCATTAAAGGATAATGGTCTCAGGCACATGAATATTGATAGATACGCTCTGCCAAATCTTTCTCAACTACGGTCCGGCAATTATCCGATTGACTACAAAAATCCGTTTGGCGTTAATTTTTACAGAGATGCAATATCTATAAGGTGTAATATATCATGTATACTCATTGGCGTCTTCAGCTCCATTTTTCCCAATTCCACCACATTATTTACTGACGCGAAAGATTCTCCTTGAATATAAGTCATACCAAAACAATAATTCGATCATTCCGCCTCTTGATGAACGATTCATCGAACCCTCGTACGGGGAATAATAAGGAGTTTTTATGAAAGTCTTGAAAGTTGAAACACAAACAATATGGCATCGGACTCAATATTAGGCCGGGATACAAGTCTCACGGCCCAAGGAAAACCAAATATTATTATATAACAAACGGGAGCACATCAAACTTAAGGTATATCGTTTATTAAAACATTTTAATTGAATATGGCGATTCAACCGTTCCGTAAAACAGGAATTAACGAGTGATCCCATGTTGGTAAACCTAGATCTTTGTTACAACAACGACAAAAATTTTACATAATATCCGGAAATATTCCGCGCGGAAACGAACTCTGTCAACAGAACTGAATAAAATGGCAATCAACTTAAAAGATTGTTCTCACAAAAAGGATAATTATGATAGTAATTATTGATTATGGATTGGGAAACGTTCGATCAATTTTCGCCAAAATCGATCAAATGAACGAACCAGTCATAATTTCCAATACTATTGCAGATATCGAAAGTGCAGAAAAAATTATTTTACCGGGTGTTGGTGCGTTTGATTCCGGCATGGAAAATATTCGGAAATTCGGAATTCAGGATATATTGAATAAAAAAATTAAGATCGACAAAATTCCAATATTGGGTATTTGTCTGGGAATGCAATTATTATCCCAAAAAAGTGAAGAGGGGGCATTGGATGGGTTGGGCTACATCAAATCTCACGTAAAAAAATTTCATTTTGAACAATCTGCCAACCTTAACATACCACATATGGGATGGAATACAATCATGAAAATGCAGGAGTCTCCACTCCTTCACGGAATTGAGAATCACTCCCGGTTTTATTTTGTTCATTCATTCCATCTTGTCTGTGAGTCCCAGGAAAATATCGTTGCAGTAACAGAATATGGTATCAGATTCCCCTCGGTAGTCATGGCAGAAAATATATTTGGCGTTCAGTTCCACCCTGAAAAAAGTCACAAACAGGGAATTCAATTGTTAAGAAACTTTGTACGATTGTAGGATGCAAAATGTTACAAAAACGCATAGTGCCCTGTTTGATGTTAAAGGATGGTC
Organism: uncultured Methanoregula sp.; assembly: GCA_963676405.2. Taxonomy (GTDB): domain Archaea; phylum Halobacteriota; class Methanomicrobia; order Methanomicrobiales; family Methanospirillaceae; genus Methanoregula. The sequence goes on along the minus strand of CAXXQB010000023.1, from coordinate 61,961 downwards.
TTCTGGTAAAAACCGTAAAATTCAAGAATCCAAAACATATCAGCGAACCGATTTATGCAATAAAAATTTTTAATGATTATGAAGTAGACGAACTGATTATTATAGATATAATGGCGTCCCGTTTCAATCCAATTCAGTCCGCCCCGATAAAAAAACAAATTCCCTTTGAATTAATTACGAAGATCTCTGATGAAAGCTGTATGCCAATTACCTATGGCGGGGGGGTAGCCTCCCTTAATGATTTTCGCCTCCTCTTTAAAGCTGGCATTGAAAAAGTATGCATCAATACCAACGCGATTTGTAATCCACAACTAATCATTGATGCCGCAAAGGAATTCGGACGACAAAGTATCGTGGTATCTATTGATGTAAAACAACAGCCAGATAGTTCGTATAATGTCGTGACTCACTGTGGTCTCCAAAACCAGAAACTAGATCCAATTGCATGTGCAGCGCAAATGGCGAGCCTGGGTGCCGGTGAAATCTTGGTAAATTCAATTGACCGTGATGGCACCATGAGGGGTTATGATATTCCCTTAATTATGAGTTTCACATCAAAATTACACGTTCCTGTAATTGCGCTTGGAGGAGCAGGAACAATACAGGATTTGTCTTTAGCATTAAACGACGGGGGTGCCTCGGCTGCAGCTGCAGGCAGCATGTTTGTCTACTTTGGTAGGAAAAAAGCGGTTTTAATAAATTACCCTGATCGAAATGAGATAGCTGATATCCTTAAGACACCCTGAATCATCAAAGGTTAAGGGAATGTTTTATCATCAGCAGTATCTGCAAGAGATATACCGGATCTCTTTTTCAATTCTGGATAAGTTGATAACTCATATCAGCGTCACATCTCGAGAACCGATTATATCATTTTTAGGTGATTCCTTAATAACGACCACCACGATAAACTCAGGTGGTTGGAAGGATGAACCTTATCGAACTCCAACAATACACGATATCGGAAGAAAAGTCAGAAGAATATCTTAGGACAGAAGGGATTCTCAAACAATTTGATCCGTGTCCGTACTGCAAGAGCAGGAGGGTTGGTCGGATCTGTCGGGGCAAGTTCAAGTGTTACGATTGCCGGAAAGAATGGGGACCACGGAGAGGGAGTATCCTTGAAGGGTTGAGAGTTCCCCCGGTCCGTGTATTAATAGCAATCAAACTTTTTGAGTTGAATACCTCTGTCAGGGAAGCAGCTCATCAGCTGGGTCTCTCATATAACGCTGTCTACGATCTCTTCCACTTGTTCAGGCAATCAATAGTCAAGACAGATAGTGATACATCTTTCACCCTTTCTGGTGAGATAGAGATGGATGAATCATATTTTGGCGGGAGGAGAAAGGGAAACCGGGGCCGAGGAGCTGCCGGGAAGATTCCGGTATTCGGTATCCTGGAGCGCGGAGGAAAAGTTAGGTGTAGAGTGCCAGAGTTTCTGTCCTAATTTAGTGACAGTATTTATGTCCGCTTTCAAGAGCACCCAACAGGTGCTTGAGGGTGAAAGCGACCATGGAAATCCGGACCAAAGCAGTCGTATTCTATGAAGAAGGGATACGAAGTGCAAAGGAGATCGGAGAGACGTATAACATCTCCGAAAGGACGGTGAGACGGTGGGCAAAGGCTCACAGTCATGACCAAGAGAACGGATTACGGCCAAAAAAGACCGGGCCGAAACGGTCTCCTCATGCAATATCCCTGGCGTTGGAACGCCGAATTATCCGACTCAAAGAGAAATATCCGGCATGGGGTGCCCGTCGTATTAAGCACCAGTTCAATCTCCCATGTTCCTGGCGAACCGTTCATCGAATCCTCAAACGACACGGCCTTCTCATTCGTGTTAAAGCTAAACCCCAACCAGCCGGGAAGCGATTTCAACGTCGACACGTTGACAGCATGTGGCAGGGCGATACTTTTCAGTTTCGTATCCGGGGAGTTGGCAAGGTTTATGTCACCGGTTTTACTGATGACTGCTCACGTTATCGGGTGAAGAGCAAGGTCTATCTTCACAAAGATGCAGTCTCAGCGATCAATGCTCTCCGCTGGGCACTCCGCACCGGACGAATTCCTCGTGAAATCTATCTCGATAATGGAAAACAATTTGTCGCAAAAGTGTTCAAAGCGGAAGCTCAGAAACTCGGTATCAAACTGATCTTCGGTCGGCCATACAATCCACGTGGCCGTGGTAAGATCGAACGCTATCACAAGACTCTCTACCAAGAACTCATCGCACTCAAAGAGTTCCGTTCACTCAGCCATTTCAGAAGAGAACTCTGGAACTTTGACCACCAGTACAACAACTGGCGCAAGCAGGAGATCCTGGATTGGATGACTCCGGCTTCAGTCTATCACAACGAAATCAATTTCAACCAAGACCGTAAACTTATCAAAAGCGGACAAAAACTCTGTCAACAAAACGGACATTAATTGTGGCACTCTACATGTAGTATTCAAAAATTAGTTTTGAGTTTAATAGCCCCAAAAGGTATAGATCATTTGTTGGAATAATATTCCCTGTATCTCCCACAAAATAACCCATTGTATCATATGCCATACGACTTTCTTTTGCGAGATCAGGAAAGACAATTTTTGGTTTTGCGAATTCTTTGTAATACCCAATCGTATCTTGAATTTCATACCATTGGTACGATCCTTCCTTTCTCCCATTCCATTTATCCCCCATGTATACAGAGGGTTTTGGCATCAACTCCTCTTTGAATTGTTTTAGATATTCCAAAATTGCCGGATATTTTTGAATGTCAATACCTCGATGGGTGAAAATTAAATATTGATGATTGAAATTAATTTTATATTTTCGAATATCGTCTCCTCTAATAAATGGTTTAATTACCTCGTTTGAAGAAGCATCCTTATCGATTAAGAATTCTTTAGTTTTTTCATCGATAATGAAAACTTTATTCAAACCTGTGACGGTGCCTCGAAAAATATTTTTATTAACATAATCTTCAAGAGGTTGCCCAAGTTTCTCATCTTATCTATTATTATAATCGTAGATTTTTCAGATAATGACCATCCTTCATCTTTCAATGATTTATTATCAAGTGTTTTTCCTATCTTACCTATTTCATCATCTAACGACGAAAAAATTAATGTTTTAATTGGAGCAAAAACAAATTTTTGCTCAATTACGCTCAAATTTTGTGTTACAAAAATTGCCGGAAATGTCCCAACATTTTGAAAGACGGGCAATTCTCCAAAATCAATAATTTGTAAGATTTTTGATTTGTTTGAAAGGAAATGTCGTAAATTTTTACCGTAATTTGCCCTCATAAATTTATCCGAACAAATCATCCCAAAATAACCCGATTTGCGGAGTATTTTGTGTGCTTTTTCAAAGAAATAAACGTACAAATCCGCCATTCCGGCATTTGTTTCGTATTGTTTCTTCACGTAATCTTTGAACTCCTGTCCAAGAGTTTCCTGCCTCACATACGGCGGGTTCCCAATCACCGCGTCGAACCCACCTACCTTCACGATATCGGCAAACTCCGTGTCCCAGTCGAACGGGTTGATCCGCTTCACTTCTTCCGCCGGCATCTCCGGGGTCATGATATCCCAGCCGATCAGCGAGTTCCCGCACTTGATGTTGTCGTGCAGGTTCGGCAGCGCCCGTTCTTCGCTGATCCTGAGTTGCTTGTCGAGATTCTCTTCCTTCTCTCCTTCCAGAATTTTGAGAAGCAAGGAAAGTTTTGTCACCTCAACAGCCTGCCGGTCGATATCAACGCCGAAAATGTTGTTGATCAGAATCCGTTTCTTCTCGGACGTCGAGAGCTCCCAGTCGCTTCGCGTCCGGTCCAATAACTTAATCCCGTCGCTGTGTCCCGTCCGGTAAATCGGAGGCTCGGCAATGTTCAGTAATTTCTTCTTCTTCGGTAAAGGCTCGGGTAAAAGGGCCTGAACTTTTGGATCGGTGAACGCAACATTCTGGTTGAATAACGGTGCAAGGTTCCGGATATACCATTCAAGATGCCAGTCGAGAAGGTACTGATACGCCCCGATAAGAAACGAACCGGAGCCGCACGCCGGATCAAGAATACGAAGTTTCGCAACGTCGCGAGGTGTCTTGTCTTTCACCAGTTCCCCGACCGTATGTTTCACGATGTATTCCACGATATAAACCGGTGTGTAGAAGACGCCGCCTGCCTTTTTGACCTCTGGCTTATACTCAACTTTTGCCTGGTGCGACTCCGTAAGCCGGATCACTTTTCCGAGGAATTGTTCGTAGACCTGCCCTAAAATTGCCGGGGGGATGACAGAAAATTCATACGCCCCCTCACTCAGATCACGGATGATCTCTTTTAAGACTTTATCATCAATCTTCAGGGAGGGTGTGATTGTGTCCGGTTCTTCCCGCTCGAATTCTTTCTCAAAATAAAACAGACCCGAGTTGTATTTCGCATCCGCCTTTCTGAACAGCGAACATAGCTGCGCATATGTATTATCCGAATTCACGATCTCCCGCAATGTGCCATACCGTTCAAGACCGCGATCCTCGCAATTCTGCAAAAAAATGATCCGGTCGATAATCACTTGGACCGAAAAGTTCAGCTCGTCAACTGTCAGCGGAGGATCCCGGTTCCGCAACGAGATGTTCTTTGCAAGTGACTCTCTCCAATTCTCGATCTCTTTTAAGAACGCCTCATCAACGGTGGCAGTCCCCTTTTTCCCTTTTGTTGTTTTTGCAAATGTTTCGAATGATCCATTGAAGACTGCTTCTTTTGAGAACGTCTTCGCTATCTCATCCCATTTTACGGGAAGTTCCTTGAAGGTAAAATAATCGATCCGGGCGATTCCGGCAGAATCAGACGCAGATGGCTTTTTTGTACAATCGTAGATTGCGAATTCGTCAAAATTGGTAAGAATGCAGAGTGCAAGTTTGGCATTCCACGCATATCTCCTCACCTGATAGGCAGCCTTTGCATTATCCTTGATCCTGACTTTCGGAGCTTTTGCCTCCGCAATAAATATCAGGTCTCTCCCGATTTTGAAACTGTAATCTATAAAATCGGTCGTTCCGGAGATCTTGATGGTCTGTTCTACACTTACTTCCCTTGCCTGTTCAGACCACCCCTGCTTATTGTAGACATCCCAGCCCAGCGCAATAAAAAAATGATCGAGATAATCCTGCCGTAATTTTGTCTCGTTGTAGGTCTCGCGGGAAGTGATATAGGAATTGCGAAGAATATCAAACTGCTCAATCAGTTTTCTTATCACTTCAGGGACGGCCATTAAAGAATATTGTTGCGTTCAATCCCGTTAAAGATGTTGGAACAGTTATGTGATATTCGGCTGGTATTCGTAATTCGCTATTCTTCATGCTGAACATGCTAGCTTCGATGAGGGTAAGGTTCGTTAGGGTTTTTCCGTAACGTGTATCATGCTAATGATTTTTTACAATCTGTTTGCAGCATTGTGGCATCGCCTAGTACCAGCATCCACTAAAAAAACGCGAACCGTTTTCATACAAAACTTGGGCTCAGCCCAAACATTATTCTTCACAAGTAGCCCATATAAAGGAATATGGATATCGGCAATGGGCTGGAACTTTCGCCAAAGAAGGTTGCCTATATCAAATATATCTTCGAGCGGGGTGTCACGGTAAAGACAAACGATCTCGCATCACACTTCGCGGTCGATCCCTCAACGATTACAAAGACGATGAGCGAACTTACTGAAGCAGGACTTCTCGTACACGAACCGTACCGGGGCGTCTCGCTCTCAAAAAAAGGGACGCTCTACGCAAAGTTTCTCGTCAAACGCCACCGCATCCTGAGTCTCGCCCTAACCCACTACGGGCTCTCGCACGATATTGCATGCCACGAAGTCTCACGGTTTGAAAGCCTCGTCTCCAAGGAGACGATCGATACGATGTGCCGTGCGATGGGGCACCCGCACACCGGCATCTGTGGCGAGATCACCCACGACCCCGGGTGTATGGATACCAGCACCCGCACGGTAACAACTTCGGAACGGCAGTGATGAACGCACCTGTATCCCCCGGGTTTATTCGATCTGATCTCCCCGTATGGATGACACAACCGGCTTCCGGTTAAGACGAGAATTATTCCCATGAGCACTGCAGCATTTTCCCGCCACATTCCGGATCTTGACCTGATCACATCCTATGCCGAACGGCAGGACTCGGTCTTTTCACGGGTGAGCCCATGGACGAAATGTGGCGGGCTTGTCCTTGTCATCCTTCTTGTCGTCCTCACCCGCAACCTCGCGGTCATTCTCGGGCTCTACTGTGCCGTCCTCGCGCTGTACTGGCGTGCACACCTCCCGTTGAAGAAGCTATTCGCATGGTACGCCCTGCCGTTCATCTTTGTCCTCTCGCTTGTCGGCATCATGGCGTGGAGCGAACCCGGACTTCCGCTCTTTACTATTCCGGTCCCCGGGTTTCCCCTTACGCTTACCGATAATGGAGCGCTCCTTGTCATTACCCTGCTCTTAAAAGCTCTTGTCTCGATCACGTATTCCCTGTTCTTTTTAATGACAACACGGTACCAACACTTCTCATCTATCATCTCCCGCATCTTCCCCTCACCAGTCGACCAGATCTTTCTCTTGGCATACCGGTTTTTGTTCCTGACACTGGAGATGACCGGCGCAATGTTGAAGGCGGTGCGATCACGTGGCGGAGGGCTCGTCCACAGCATCCGCGTCCAGGGCAGGATCTTTGCCACTGTTTTTGCGCTTGTCTTCATCCGTTCCTTTGACCGGGCGGAACGGGTGCAGAAAACCATGATTGCCCGGGGCTACAACGGCACCTACCGGGCATCCGCGCCAGTCCCGCGACCCAAAATAATCGAATACTGCGTCCTGTGTGCCTTCGCGTTTGTCATTCTCGCAAGTGTCCTTTTTATCCCAACCACAGGATGGTGGTGATCCATGACAATAATCCGAAAAGATCCCAATTCCCCGCACTGCCCCGCGTACCGGAAAGACCGGGAACTGATCCATGTTGACTGTGCAAGCCACATCTACCCGGACGGTAGCGTCGGTATTCACGAGATGTGCTTCTATATCGAGAAAAATGAGATTGTCGCCCTGTGCGGACCAAACGGTTCGGGCAAGTCCACCTTAATCGAGCACTTAAACGGTCTCTTAACACCTTCGCAGGGGGCTATCTCGGTGAATGGCCGGTCAATTTCTGATGGCGAGAAGACAGGACTCTGGAAGGAAGTCGGGGTCGTGTTCCAGCGCTCCGATGACCAGCTCTTCGCCCCGACGGTTCTTGACGATGTGATGTTTGGACCACTCAACCTTGGCATGACACTGGAAGCGGCGCAATCTGCTGCACGTGCTGCGCTCGAATCTGTGGGGGCAGCCGATCTTTCCGGGCGGCTGCCGAACTATCTTTCCGGGGGAGAGAAACGTCTTGTCTCGATTGCCGGTATCCTCGCGATGAAACCGCTCGTCATCGCGCTCGATGAGCCCACGTCCGATCTCGACCCGGTCCATGCCGGCATTGTCGAGCAGCTGATCCGCAATGTAAAAGAGGATCACGGGATCAGCGTTGTTATCGCCACTCATGACCTTGACCTTGCCGCTCGGATCGCCGACCGGGTCTGCCTCGTAAAGAACGGATCGGTCTTTGCCGAAGGTGTGCCACGGGAGATCTTCTATGATGCGGATCTCATCAAAGAAGCGGGTCTGGAACTCCCCCATATTGTGCGGGTCTATCTCGAATTCTGCCGCATGCAGGGAATACTACCCGATTCCCGCCCGGTACGGATGGAGGAACTGATGGCAGCAATCCGGCATGCCGGTAAATAAAACCCGGCAGGAAAAGAATGGGTGGGGAAAAATTTGGGGCATCCCCAACTTTTACACAACCTTGATATTTTCATCCGGCAATGTATGGTGAAATGGGTATGAGCGGGATTTCCCGTTCGGGAATATACTAAATGGCACACATTCATCTCCAGGACGGGTCATTCACGCTTTTCTGGGTAGCGGTCTGGTGGCTTGCGACAATAATTATCACCGGATGTTCGGTGTTCTGGCTGCGAAATGTCAAAAAGATAGGCACCCGCATGATCACCATCGCTGCGTTCTGCACCGCTGCGATGTTTGTTATTTTCCAAGTTGAGATACCCATCGCCGGTGGAGTCCATCTCAGCCTGACACCATTTGTCGGCATTCTCATCGGTCCGGCGGCTGGTGCTCTTGTTGTCCTCTTGGTGAATATCCTCACCGCCGCCATCGGGCATGGCGGATGGAGCATAATTGGAGCAAACGCGCTTGTCAATGTGATTGAAGTCATTGTCGCGTGGGCGCTCTTTTCCGGATTAAAAAATATTGTCCGTAGCACTTTTTCCCGTGCGGCTATTGTAACATTTGTCGGTCTCTGTGCCGGTAACACCGCCATGATCGGGATCATCCTCATCTCCGGTGTGCAGGGTGTTACGCAGAGCCAGGAACAGATCCTGTACGGTCTTCTTCTGATTGCCGCACTCAACCTTGCCGTTGCTGTAATCGAATCAGTAGTCACCGGGTTTATGGTCGCTTTTATTGAGCGCACCCGCCCGGACATTCTCGGAGATAAGCCCAAAACCAGCCAGCCCGGGACAAAACCGGGTATCCCATAACCCCTGGAATATCCGGTTACTTTTTTTTATTTTAGAACAGGGAACGGATCGCAGCACTGGCAAGCGGGGTTGTCCACTTTAGCAGTGCAGGTTTTTTCAACAGCATCCGGACCAACGTCCCGGGGCGGTCCATATCGCCGTGCTGCACGATAAGAGAACGGATTTCTGGATCGTTTAATGCCCGAATCAACCCATCGATATCTTTCGCTGCCATCTTCTGCCGTGCAAGGAAAAGCCGGAACCCAAGCGAAAGTTCTCTCCCGATATCTGCCTGCCACCGGCGCTCATACTCCGCAAGTGCAGCATCGCCAAACGCACCCTGCCCGCAGCATGAGACGGCGACCGCGGCTGCGTGCCGGGCGGTGCGGATGCCGGTATAGACTCCTCCCCCAGATGTGGGCTTGGCAAAACCGGCTGCATCACCGACAAACAACGTGCGGTTTTTGTACGTCCGGGGCATGATGCCAAGGGGAAGTGTGCCGGTGACAAGGTGCACCGAGGACGAAACACCGGTTTTTTTGAAAAACGAAAAAAACCGTTCCCGCACCTGCGTCTGCCCGCACAACCCGATGCGTGCTCTGCCGTCAGCGGTCGGGATCTTCCACCCGAAAAATTCCGGAGACGCATCGGGATATAACTCCACAAAACGCGGGTCGCAGTCGCAGGGAATGTCAGCCTGAATACCGGATAAAAAAACCTTTGCCCGTTGCATGCCGTAGAGCCGGGCAATGGTACTCCGGGGACCATCTGCGGCAATAAGGATCTTAAACGGGATCTCTTCATGCCCGTTGACACCCCGGGTGAGAACCGTTGTTCCGCGGACATCATAGACTGCGGTCTTGAGCCGGAACTCAGATCCGACATCCGCCGCCGCTTCTGCCATCTCCCGGTCAAGCGCACCCCGGTCCACGACATACGCCTTTGTAGTTTGTGCGTCGATCAAAAGCTCGCTCGCATGCGCGGTGATCACGCGGGCGCCGGATACGGTATGTAAAACAGATCGTCGTGAAACCTCGCATTCCGTGAATGCACTGTTTGACAGGAGCCCGGCACACTGGACCGGGTACCCGATAGTGCCGTGCTCTTCGATGCAGAGCGTGGAAAGACCCTCATCCGCACAGAGCCGGGCGGCGGTACTCCCAACAGGTCCTGCACCAATAATGACAACATCATATGGCATGGAGTGAATGCTCCGGAAAAAATGGCAGGGATCTCCTGCACCTTCACGGCAAATACCGAAAAGACCGGTATTATTCTTTTTCCTTGGGGGGATTTACTGGATTTGACGAAGGTACTGCTGCCGGGGTAACCGGTTCCTTTTTGATATGCCATCCCATCAGGATAGAGAACAATCCAAAGACCAGCGAGAAGGCACCAAGAACCGTAAGGATGGGATCATGAATGATACCAGGCACGTACTTGATAATGACAATGAGCAGGAGGATTGCGAAGACAACCGCCCCACCAATCAGGATGTATTTGCATCGTGTGCAGGTGAGCGCGAGGAGTATTCCCTCTAAACCGGAATAGAATGCAAGGGCGGCGATAACGAGGAGAAACAGGATCGCAACAAGACCCTGGAAGATGAACGAACAGATCCCGACAATCATCAGTGCCGTCGCGGCGAGGAACCAGAACAATGACCCCTCACTGTGTGAGGTGATCGCGAGGAAAACACAAATGATCAGCGCTACGCCGATGATTACCCAGAACACCGCTAAAAATGTAGAGAGGGTGATTTCCGGTACAAGGAGTGCCAGACAACCAAAGATTACCCCAATCAATCCCTTGATGATGCATGAGAGCTTCGCATCCATGATATTACCTCCATCTTCTCCAGAATATACATTTGTATCTCCTCCATTTGAGATTAACCCGTAGGTGTACCTGACGTCCGGGGAGGCCGGGGTATACCAGCTCCACAATCGTTAACTGATGATACCTGTAAGTTTTTCCTCTAAGGAAATGAAAACCCGGTTATTTTTTTCGCAACAGAGGATCCTGCCTACTGTAATCATCCATACCGTGAAAAATATTACAGGCGAGATCAGACCCTGCTCTTTTTTTGTAATTATAGTTCGTCACATTTATTGCACACGCAGACTGATCTGATCTTTGTGTTTGGGCGTTATGACCGGGGGTTTTCGTATAGTAACCCTGAGGTAAATCTCCGGATTGACAAGACCACTACTCTTCCGGAATACCGGCGCGAATGCAGGGGAACGGCGGTAACAAAACATCTTGCCGCTGATTACGACGCGATCCATATTCATCCGGTTGAGCCGGTAAACCTGCCGCAGGAGATTACGCACTACCTTGAAATTTCATTCCCGCCCATCGTCCTCCCTCCGGCAGCGGAAAAAAAGTTGTATGTAAAATTCCCTGTCGAGATCGGCGTGTTTTTTGAGATAAAGAAGGAGATGAACATCCTTGATATTTTCTCCCTTGTGCCGACAAAGTTTTCCCTGTACGGGCTCCCGAGTACCGGTATCATTACCCGTTGGTACCGGAGTGGAATTTTTTCAGATATTCCGGCTACTGACCTTCACCGCGAGGGCGTGCTCGAACTCACGCTCATAAACCGTTCTGCAATCACGGCTGATGTCTCCCGGGCGGTCTTTGACAGTTATGGGATGCAATTGTTCTATGGCGACCGGGTGAGTATGACCGCGACGATGGAAATTATTTCGCCACTTATTGCCTTGACTACGTTCACGGGACTCCCTCCCGAAGGTTGTCCGAACCGGTCGATTGACCTGTATGCCGCACGCAAATTCGCAATCGGTCCGCGAAAATCCTTTTTCATGGAGTCTGGTATGGCATGATCCAGCTCGTGGAAAGTCTCCCCAATTCAACAGTGGTCATCAATAAACTCAGTGATGAGACGAATATTATCGGCAACGCGAGCCCAAAGGAGATCTCCCTCTTTATCATTTCGCTTGTTGTCGCATACGTTCTCGGGCTCGCGATAGCGCATTACCTGAAGCTGAAACTGAGTCACCGCCTCAAGCCGGACCAGTTAACCCTGCTCACCCGGGTAATCCGGGTAATCCTGATCCTCATCGCCTTTGGCGCCACGGTTCCCGGGCTCCTTGATTTGAGCTTCACGATCCTTATGGTCATCTTCGTCTTTATTATCGCCGTCATCGGCTTGTCAAGCCAGAAGGTGATATCAAACATGGTGGGGGGTCTTGCGCTCTTGTATGAGCGCCCGTTTGCTGCCGGGGATTTTATCAACACGGGGGATGTTTCCGGGACTGTGATCTCGACACGGCTCTTTTCAGTTCTCGTTCAGACAACGAGTGGCGTGTCTGTCCAGATCCCCAATGACCAAATCTATTCCTCGGACGTTTCCAACTATCACGCCAATGTCGCACGCCGGTATGAGTACGTTGTGGGTATCCGGTACCAGGACGATGTGAAAAAAGCGATTGGGATCATCGCCGGACTCCTGGACGACTATACGTTTGTCCTGAAGAACCCGGCACCGAATGTTTTTGTCAACGATATCGATGCGGACAGTGTCAGAGTTATGTTCCGCATCTGGTTCCCATCCGTCTGGGCAAACACGAAGGATGATATTTCTTTCCAGACCGAAGTCCTGCCGCGTGTCAAAGCCGCACTGGAAGCCGCAGGTATCGAGATGCCGTATGCACACCGGGAGATTTTGTTTGCAGACCCGGACCTGAAATTTCCAAATTTACATGAGGGGAAGTAGTAACCTGCTGCATTACATGGGGAAAACAGGATACGTCAGCGAGTGATTGGCACACGCTCATCCCAGGCAAACATTTACAGATCCCCGTTAAATCCATCCCCTTTAATTAATCAAAAACCAAAGGCACGTTATGGAAACCTGTCCTTTTTGTGGAGCCCCCAAGGCTCAAATCTTCGGAATTATCGGTGCAGTCCTTCTTATTCTTGGATGTTTTGCCCCGTTATTTTCCGTGTCCGTGCTGGGAAAAACCCTGTCAATTTCGTTTATGACAACCGGGTTGAACATTTACGGGGGCGCATTGATCGTCACTGCCCTCGTTATCATCGGTCTCCTCCTCGCAAAGAAGATCCCGGAAGCAGGGGGCGCCGGGATTGCAGTCTTCGTCACCATCCTTGTTTTTTTCGTGGATGCAATAACCGGATATAACGGGATTAAAGATATGGGATTGATCGCATCGTTTGCCGCAGGCTTTTTCAGCTTCGGGTATGGATGGATTGTCCTTTTTGCCGGTGCAATCATTGTGGTCGCTGCACCGTATGCTGACCGGTTATTTCCAGCCGTGAAATAACACCTGCGGGGAACACACCCGGCACATCTTTTTTATCTGTTCCTGAACCCGAAGAATTCGATCGAAAACATCTTTTCCAGTGCATACAGGATTGCAAAGAAGATACCCGCGTACAGGATGAACGAGACGATAAGCCGGGTCGGACCGGTGATACCCGCCGCATTCGCGACATACGTGGAGCACGCGTCGGCAATAAGGATTGCACAGAGAATACCGGCAAAAAATACAATCCACTTTTTTACAGATGAAATATCCATATACAGTCTGAGACGTGAGACTATTAAAAGATAAAAATTGTGCGTACTACCGGAGCATCCCCACGTGAGGTGTCCGGAAAAGTATAAAGCCCCACGACGCACATTTCACCGTAACACAGGAATTAAAACACCCTGTCCATGGTAAAATCCCGGACGATATTTATCATGAGGTGATTGGTGTATGAAGGGAAGGAACATCCCCATTCTTCTCGAGGAAATTGTCGACAATATCAACCGCTCGAGGCAGTTGACTAAAGAGATCACGTACGAAGAGTTTGTCAATAATGATCTGGCATATATTGCAACTATTGAGTGCATAAAAAAAATATCAGATGCCGCAGAGCAGATACCCACGATTGTCAGGGTAAAACATTCACTTATCCCGTGGTCTGCCCTCGCCGGGTTGTATGCCGGCATTCGCAAGACCGATCTCGGAACAGATCCGGTGAGCGTGTGGAAGATAGCAACCGAATATCTCCCGGGGATAAAACCGAGAATTGTACAGATGCTCGACGAGTTCCAGCAGTGAAGACCGGTCATTCATCCGGGTGCTCCTTCTTTTGCATCCTCCCATAATAGTTATTCCCTTTCCACGCAAGTACTTGACATGGACGACCATGCAGAGCCCAGAACTGAACCGTTACAAAGCCCTGCCGACGATCCCGATCTTGCACCCGTAAAACCCAGCCCGATGGGGAGAAATTTTTACCTCGTGATGGCGCTCATCGGGTTGATGCTCTTTCTAATCGTCTTTTTCAATGTGCCGGCGACGCGTGCATCTGCGGCGACAACTCTTGTGACGAATAACTGGACGCTTGCGTCGTATGCCACGACACCGGGCGTGCTTGTCCCGGTCATGAACGGGACACAGATCACCGCACACTTCGGCAAGGATGGCATCGTATCTGGTTCTTCCGGATGCAACCGTTATTCTGCCACATATACGGTGAAGGACTATGCACTCACTATCGCCACACCACGTTCGACCGAAATGTACTGTCTCACACCAGGCGTTATGGAACAGGAAGCGCAGTACTTGTCCAATCTCAGAAATACATCGGCAATCAGGATTTACGAACCGGACCTGAACGTGTATGACTCTGCAGGAAAGTTGCTCCTCGTGTTTGGATCCGGATAGCCGTGATCCCGTAACGCCGGAAATATTATTCGCGTCAAACCCGTAACAGACAGGGCGTATGGCGTACCGGTCCACCCGGGATAAAATTCTGCCGGATTTATCTCAAAGATCAGCATATCCATACGGTATGAGACCAATCGCACATTGGATCCTGTGCGTACTCTGTATGGGAGCGCTGCTCGTCTGTTCCGGCTGCGTGCAGAACCAGCCGGACAAAACAACATCTGCAGTTCCTGCGGCTGCACCGGTAACAACAGGAGCGGCAACACAAGCGGAACTCGTCACTTTTGTTGACAGTGCTGTCGCGTATGCACATGCTGTAGGAAAAGAGAAAGCTCTTGCCGAGTTTTCAAACCCCAACGGTTCGTTTGTCAAAGGCGAACTCTATATCTATGCGTATGATTTTAATGGCCTGACCATCGCCCATCCCTTCAACCCGGAAAAGATCGGGATAAACCGGATCAACGAGAAAGACGCAAAGGGCACTCTCTTTATCAAAAATTTGCGCGATGCTGCATTAAACGGTAGCGGGTTTGTGACGTTTTACTACATCAACCCGGCGCATAACAGAACGGTTGAACAGAAACTGGGGTATGTGAAAAAGGTTGACGATAAGTGGTGGCTTGGATCTGGTATTTACCAGCCTGCGAACTCTTTTGCAGTAGCGAACGCGACTATCCGGACACCCGACGGGATCAAAGCGTTTGTTGACGCTGCTGCATCCTATGCCCGGGCACACGGGAAAGAAACCGCACTTGCCGCGTTCAACAACCGGACCGGTCCGTTTGTTTCCGGAGACCTGTACATCTACGCGCTGGACTACAACGGGATCTGCCTTGCGCTCCCCTTCCAGCCGGATATGATCGGCGTGAATTTCTCTCCCTTAAGTGATGCAACCGGGCAGAAATACACCCAAAATGAAATTGCGCTTGTCAAAAACGGCGGGGGTTTTATCAGTTACCTGTACCCGAACCCCGCGAAGAACCTGACACCGGAACCGAAACTCAGCTACGTGACCCGCGTTGACGATATGTACTGGATCGGCGCCGGGAACTATATCAGCGATATCACCTCCGCAGATCCCGATCTCGTCCAGTTTGTCGGTGACGCCCGGACATATGCACAGAAGTATGGGAGGGAGCGGGCAGTCGCGGAATTTTCCCGGAATGACAGTCCGTTTGTCCGCGGGAACCTGTACATCTTCGGTTACGATTACAACGGGACAGTTGTTGCATGGTTCTCGCGCCCTGACCAGATTGGTGTGAACCGGTTCAATGCGACCGATCCGGTAGTGGGAAAATATCATATCCGGGAGATGATTGCTACCGCACGAAACGGCAGTGGCGTTGTGTGGTACTACAGCGAAAACCCGTTCCACAACAATGCAATAGAACTCAAGACGAGTTACGTCGCGGACGTGGACGGGACATGGTTTGTCGGTGCGGGAAAGTACCTGGCACCGGGCCCGGTGACACCGGTCGTGACACAAGTCCCGGCAGTCGCCCCATCTATGAGCCGCGACGATCTGGTGAAGTACGTGCAGGGTGCAAAGACCTATGCCCTGTATAACGGGAAGGTACAATCACTTGCGGAGTTCAATAACAAAACCGGGCAGTTTGTCTCAGGAGATCAGTATATCTTCACCTACGATTATAACGGCACGACTCTCGCGCTCCCGTTCCAGCCGGAACTTTTGGGCGCAAACCGGATGGCGATGGTGGATGCAGAAGGAGTCCGGTTCATTGCAGAACTGGCAAAAACTGCACACAGCGGGAGCGGGTTTGTTGACTATCTCTACTCAGATCCAGCACGGAATTTTACCGTGCAGAAAAAGACAAGCTACGTTGTGGACGTTGACGGGACATGGTTCCTAGGTGTAGAGTGCCACAATTAATGTCCGTTTTGTTGACAGAGTTTTTGTCCGCTTTTGATAAGTTTACGGTCTTGGTTGAAATTGATTTCGTTGTGATAGACTGAAGCCGGAGTCATCCAATCCAGGATCTCCTGCTTGCGCCAGTTGTTGTACTGGTGGTCAAAGTTCCAGAGTTCTCTTCTGAAATGGCTGAGTGAACGGAACTCTTTGAGTGCGATGAGTTCTTGGTAGAGAGTCTTGTGATAGCGTTCGATCTTACCACGGCCACGTGGATTGTATGGCCGACCGAAGATCAGTTTGATACCGAGTTTCTGAGCTTCCGCTTTGAACACTTTTGCGACAAATTGTTTTCCATTATCGAGATAGATTTCACGAGGAATTCGTCCGGTGCGGAGTGCCCAGCGGAGAGCATTGATCGCTGAGACTGCATCTTTGTGAAGATAGACCTTGCTCTTCACCCGATAACGTGAGCAGTCATCAGTAAAACCGGTGACATAAACCTTGCCAACTCCCCGGATACGAAACTGAAAAGTATCGCCCTGCCACATGCTGTCAACGTGTCGACGTTGAAATCGCTTCCCGGCTGGTTGGGGTTTAGCTTTAACACGAATGAGAAGGCCGTGTCGTTTGAGGATTCGATGAACGGTTCGCCAGGAACATGGGAGATTGAACTGGTGCTTAATACGACGGGCACCCCATGCCGGATATTTCTCTTTGAGTCGGATAATTCGGCGTTCCAACGCCAGGGATATTGCATGAGGAGACCGTTTCGGCCCGGTCTTTTTTGGCCGTAATCCGTTCTCTTGGTCATGACTGTGAGCCTTTGCCCACCGTCTCACCGTCCTTTCGGAGATGTTATACGTCTCTCCGATCTCCTTTGCACTTCGTATCCCTTCTTCATAGAATACGACTGCTTTGGTCCGGATTTCCATTGTCGCTTTCACCCGCAAGCACCTGTTGGGTGCTCTTGAAAGCGGACATAAATACTGTCACTAAATTAGGACAGAAACTCTGGCACTCTACACCTAGGCTCGGGGATTTATTCAGCCAATTGAACAATCTCTCTCTCTTTTTTGTGAAGGCTGGCGGAAATTTTTTCCTGCGGTACGCGTGAGGTTCCACACATGCACTCGCGAGTCCGGTTCTTTTTGGATGTAACAGGTCCCGGTCGTAAAAAAATTCATTGCAAAAAAATTCCGGGAATATTTTTTCGAGCGTTAGAACATTTTCCGGAAATTTTTCAAACGCAAAAAAGTATTTTCCGGAAAATGTTTTTGAGAAAAATCCGTACACGTGTTAAGCCGTAAAACGGGATCATCTCCAACTACTGAAAAACCCGTAAAAATCCCATTTCTCCGACGTGATCGCAATAGCGGGCCGCCAAGGGTATTTGCGGGGCGTTTCTCCCAAAAAACACCCTAAACTATATGCCAAAAAAGAATGCCCACGGAAGCCCGCTAAATTGCACGGTCAAATAACGATTAAAATCGTTATTTTCGCCAAATAACCGTTTAAAACGTTATTTTCTGTGGGCGTGGACACCACTTCCATTGGAACCCGGAAACCTGATCCAAAAATGAGGAATCGGGGCCCAGATTGAGCCCGGAATAATGTATCTTTTTAGCTTGATCAAGTGCCCGGATTCAGGTGTTGTCTGGCACTCTTTCGCCCCCATGTGATGGTAAAAACTCCAGGAGTTTTCGATCAAACAGGGGGGTCATCTGCCTGCCACCGGATGTGAAGCGTGCGATAAGAAAGGCAGCATCGCAGGAAAGCGATGCGGTTATCCCGGCAGATTGAGGCGACGGATGCTGCGATTGATAAGCTGGTGTGTGAGTTGTATGGGCTGACGGAGGAGGAGATTGGGATTGTAGAGGGAAATAAACCCTCTTAAATACCGGAACCAAATATCTGTATAAGATTTGGAGAGTGGTTATGGATTTCAAAATTGTCATAGAAAAAGATGAGGATGGCTGGTATGTCGTAACCGTACCGGCACTCCCGGGCTGCGTCTCACAGGGAAAAACCGAAAAAGAGGCGAAGAAAAACATTGCCGAAGCCATCGAACTGCACCTTAGCGCACTTGCACGCGACGGTATTCCCTTCTATCACCGCCCGGGTGTGAAAGAAGCATTTGTTGCCGTTGATATATGACGGACAAACTCCCCATCCTTTCCGGAAAGGAAGTCGTAAAAGCACTCGGCAAACTGGGCTACACAGTCAACGACCAGAAAGGTAGTCATATCCACGTGAGACACCCGGTCAGACGCCCGCTGACCATTCCCAACCATCCTGAAGTTGCCCGTGGAACATTACGGATTATCATAAAGGATGCGGATCTTAGCGTTGAAAAATTTTTGGAGTTATTGTGATTCAGGATCGTTGCAGTTTCTGTAAAGGAAAACTCCGTGAGGGAAAGACGGAGTTTCTGGCACATGCTGCCGGGGAAGTCATCGTGATCAAAGATGTACCGGCGTATGTCTGCGAGCAGTGCGGGGAAGCATATTACACTGCCGGGATCTCCCGGAAAATTGATGAGGTTATGCAGAACGCTCACCAGAAAAAACTGTGCATGCGACCGCTTCCCGCCGGTGAAGTGTCCCTCAGTGGATAATTTTTGTGAATAAAAATGAAGTGCGTCATCTGCAAACACGGGGATACCAAAGAGGGCACGACAACCGTCACTTTTGACCGGGATGGACTGACTCTTATCGTAAAAGATGTCCCCGCCCGGATCTGCACAAACTGCGGTGAGGATTACGTGGACGAACATGTAGCCCACGATATCTATTCTATCGCGGAACGCATGGCAAAGAGCGGGGCACAGGTAGATGTACGAAGGTACGTTCCCGGCTCCGCTATGCCATGTTAACTTAACCTACTTTTTTCCTGTAACTTTTTATTTCTCATCCATTCCCCCGCCGGATCTCTTCCGACAGGAACCGGAAATCCCTCATCGTGCAGGAATATATTATCTTTCCACGCGAAAGTGTACATAAATGCAGACTCCGGCTGAACGGGATGTGTGTGCAGCTCTTGCCGATGCGACGTTTCGTGCGATGAAGCAGGCGGTCATCTGCCTGCCCCCGGATGTGAAGCGTGCAATCAGAAAGGCAGCATCTCAGGAAAGCGATGCGGTTGCACAGGGTGAGCTTGCGAATATCGAAAAGAATATCACGGAAGCGGAGAGTCGCTGCCTTCCCCTCTGCCAGGACACCGGTGTCCCGGTCATATACCTGACAATCCCTCCTGAAATTTCCTTTTCCAAAGATCTTTTTAAAGCCGTTGCTGAAGGTATCCGAAGGGCAACGAAGGAAGTGCCGCTCCGGCCCAATGTGGTGGACCCGCTTACCCGGAAAAATTCCGGTGACAACACCGGTGACGGAATGCCGGCAATCCATGTGACACCCGGCAACCGGTTTACGGTAACGGTACTCCCCAAGGGTGCCGGTGCAGAGAACGTGTCCCGGATTGGGATGCTGCTCCCCTCGGAAAAGGACACAATCGAGAAATTTGTTGTCGAGACCATGCTCATTGCCGAAGGACGACCCTGCCCCCCGGTCGTTCTCGGGGTCGGGATCGGCGGTACGTTTGACGGCGCTGCTGCGCTCGCAAAAGAAGCCCTGCTCCTCCCGATTGACCAGATGAATCCCTATGAACAGCAGATCTGCAATGCCGTAAACCGGCTCCGCATCGGTCCGATGGGTCTTGGCGGTGACACCACCGTTCTTTCGGTAAAAGTGAAAACTGCTGCATGTCATACAGCATCGCTCCCGGTTGCAGTAAACGTTCAGTGCTGGGCGTGTCGGCGGGCAACTGTCGAGGTGAAGTGGAGATGACAAAAAAGGTCGTGCAACTCTGTACACCGCTTGGAAACGAAGTCCTCTCGCTTCACGCAGGAGATCGTGTCGAATTATCCGGTATCGTGTACACGGCACGGGACGAGGCGCACCTGCGAATGCTAAAAGACGGAATCCCGTTTGACCCGGAAGGAGCGGTGATCTATCATTGCGGTCCGGTGGTGCAGGGAGATCGCATTCTCGCTGCCGGTCCTACCACTTCGGCACGGATGAACAACCTTTCCGGATTCCTGCTTGACCGCGGAGTCCGGGCGCTGATCGGAAAAGGCGGCATGGGGAATCTCGTGCGGGAACAGCTGAAAGACCGTGGGGTGTATCTTGCCTTCACCGGTGGTTGTGCAGCTCTTGCGTCCTCGCATATGACGCTCCGCGGTGTCTTTTTTGAAGACCTCGGGATGGCAGAAGCGGTCTGGGTGATCGAACTTGACCACCTCCCGCTTGTCGTGGGCATCGATGCGTACGGGAATGATCTCTTCCGGGATGTCCACGAGCAGGCAGAACAGGCGTTTCGCGAGTACCTGAAATCCTGATAATCCGCCCGAAAATGTACAAAACACATAGGTTTTATTGACTTACTTTCTCATAGTACGATAGGACAATCGCCATGAAACTTACCATTGACGAGACCCGGTGCAAAGGCTGTAATCTTTGCACGAAGGTGTGCCCGTACCATATTTTTAAGGTAGGGAAAAAGCCAAACCGCAAGGGTATTATCCTGCCCGAACTGGACCGGCCGGAACGCTGCACCAACTGCCGTCTCCAGTATCTCTACGGGCGCACGCTCTGCGGGGTATGCCAGCTCACCTGCCCGGACCAGGCGATTCACTGGGGGGAGGAAGGACCATATGAACCAAAAAAGGTGGCGATTGAATATTGACGAAGGCTGAATTCTGGCAGGGAAATACTGCTTGTGCGGAAGGCGCGCTTGCTGCCGGCTGCCGGTTTTTCGGCGGGTACCCGATCACACCGTCAACTGAAGTTGCCGAGCACATGGCGGTGAAACTCCCGAAAAAAAATGGCGTCTTTATCCAGATGGAGGACGAGATCGCAAGCATTGCCGCCGTGATCGGTGCATCGTGGACCGGCGCCCGGGCAATGACGGCGACAAGCGGACCCGGTTTTTCCCTTATGATGGAAAATATCGGGTTTGCAGCGATGACCGAGACCCCGTGTGTGATAGTCAATATCCAGCGCGGGGGACCCTCCACCGGACAGCCGACGATGGGGGCCCAGGGAGACATGATGCAGTGCCGGTTCGGTTCTCACGGGGATTACAGTGTGATTGCCCTCTGCCCCGCGAGCGTGCAGGAAATGTACGAGCTTACTGCACGGGCGTTCAATCTCGCCGACCAGTACCGGGTACCGGTTTTTTTGATGGCTGACGAAATCATCGGGCACATGCGGGAGAAAATCCTTGTCCCTGATGTAGTGGAGAACGTGCCGCGAAGGGCGCTCGCTAAAGGAGCACTACCCTTCAAACCTGATGACGATATGATCCCGGGCTTCCCGCAGTTTGGCAAGGGATACGGTGTGCACGTGACCGGGCTGACCCATGACGAACGCGGGTACCCATGCGCAACGAACCCGAAGCTGCATGAGACGCTCGTGCGGAGGCTCGTTGACAAGATCGAGTCCGCTCGCGACCGGATCGCAGACTATGATATCATCAACCCGGATGCCGAGCAGGTCTTCATCGCGTACGGCGCACCGGTCCGCACGGTGCAGCAGGTGCTCCACGACCGGGCAGATGACAAGATCGGGTTCTTACGTTTGAGAACGGTCTGGCCGTTTCCAGAGAAATCACTTTCAGCATTCAAAAATGTACGGCGGTTCCTTGTTCCCGAACTGAACCTCGGGCAGATCGCCCGCGAGATCGAGCGGCACGTGAAGGTGCCGGTGGTGAGCCTGCCAAAACTCGGTGGGGACCTCCACACACCGCAGGAACTCGTACAAGCGCTGGAGGCAGACCGATGACGTACGAGGACTGGTTCCGGCAGGACCGGCTCCCGCACATCTTCTGCGCCGGCTGCGGGAACGGCACGATTATCAACTGCACGCTTGCTGCGGTGGAGGAGATGAACTGGAAGAAGGAAGAGACAGTCTTTGTCTCCGGCATCGGGTGCTCTTCCCGTGCGTCAGGTTATATCGTCACCGATTCGCTCCACACCACGCATGGTCGGGCGATCGCGTTTGCTACCGGTGTCAAGATGGCAAACCCGTCACTGAACGTTGTTGTTTTCACCGGTGACGGCGACCTCGCTGCAATTGGCGGCAACCATTTCATCCATGCCTGCAGGAGAAACATCGATATCACCGTCGTCTGCATGAACAACCAGATCTACGGGATGACCGGCGGGCAGGGCAGCCCGACAACCCCGAAAGGCTGTCTCTCCTCGACCACCCCGTACGGGTGCGTGGAATCGCCGTTTGACTTGAGCGAACTCGCGATCGCAGCAGGGGCAAACTATGTCTCGCGCTGGACATCCAACCATGTGAAGGAACTGGAGAAAGCGGTTAAAGTCGGTCTTGAAACGCCGGGTTTCTCGTTTATCGAAGCGCTGGTGCAGTGCCCGACGGCATTCGGGCGCAGGAACAAGTTCAAACAGGTCGCCGACCAGGTCGAATTCTTAAAGACGCATTCAATCCTGAAGGTGAAACGTGACCGGCTTCTTGAAGCAGGGGAACCGGTGCCGGAGGATATGTTTGTCGTTGGCGAGCTTATGCGCCGGAAGCGACCGGTAATGGGGGCAAAACCATGAGGCATGAAGTACGGTTCTCCGGCTTTGGCGGGCAGGGCATTATCCTGTCAGCAGTCATTCTCGGGAGAGCTGCCGTGATGTATGACAATAAATTTGCCGTGCAGACTCAGGTATATGGTCCGGAAGCCCGGGGCGGAGCATCAATGAGTGCGGTCATCATCGAGGATGAGCAGATCCTGTTCCCCAAAGTGACGAAACCGGACATCTACGTGATCATGTCGCAGGAAGGATATGAGAAATACGGTGCGAACGCGTCTTTTGATGCCATCATGCTTGTCGATACAACGCTCGTTCACTCCCGCCCGAAGTGCCGGTGCATCGAGATTCCGGCAACGCAGGAGGCAAAGCAGACGCTTGGGCGTGACATTGTCGCAAACATTGTGATGCTCGGGGGACTTGTCGCTGCGACGCATGTGGTAAGCGAGACTGCGCTTGAAAAAGCAATTCTTGATTCCGTACCCAAGGGTACGGAAGCCCTGAACCAGAAAGCGATGAAACTGGGTCTTCTTCTGGGGAAACAACCATGAAACTACGCGAATACGAGGCAAAGAAAGTGATTAAGGAGTACGGGATCCCGGTCCCGGCTGGCTTTTTGATCCGGTCCGCAGACGAACTCCCTGCACATATCGCAGAGCTTGGCGACAAATGTGTGTTAAAAGCGCAGGTCGATATCGGTGGCAGGGGCAAAGCTGGCGGCATCCTCATGACCAATACGGCGAATGCAGTTGCCACCGCAGGGGATCTGTTCGGAAAAAAGATCAAGGGTCTGCCCGTTAAAGAGGTCCTCGCTGAAGAGCGGCTTGCCATACAGCACGAGTACTACCTCTCGATCACGGTTGACCGTTCCAGCAAACAGCCGCTTATCCTGTTTACCGAGGCTGGCGGAGTAGATATCGAAATTACGGCAAAGGAACACCCAGACGCGATCCGTAAAGTAACCGCAAACCCGCTGATGCGCGACATCCCGCCGTTTCTGCTCCGGGAACTGGTCGGCACAGCGCCAAAGGAGATCGGAGGGGTCATCAACAAGCTTTACAGGGTGTTTCTTGAGAAGGATGCCCTGCTCGCGGAGATCAACCCCCTTGTCACGACATCAAAAGGTGTGTTCGCCGCTGACGCGAAGATCATCGTGGATGACAACGCGCTCACACGGCAGGGGTTTACGGTCAACCGCGATCTCACTGACCGTGAACGCGAAGCGGAGAAGAACGGGTTCTCGTATGTCGAACTGGACGGTGCGATCGGCGTTATCGGGAACGGAGCCGGTCTCACGATGTCAACCCTGGACCTTATTGAGTTCTATGGTGGAAAAGCGGCAAACTTCCTTGATGTTGGCGGCGGCGCGGAGAGCGAGCGGGTGATGCATGCTGTCCGGCTTGTCGCGAGCGTTCCTTCCGTGAAGGTGATCGTGGTCAACCTCCTTGGAGGCATCACGAAATGTGACGAGGTGGCAAAAGGGATCATCGATGCGAATATCCACCAGAAAGTGATCGTCCGGCTTGCGGGCACGAACGAAGCGGAGGGCAGGGCGATGCTCCGTGCAAAAGGCTACGAGATGCTGGACACAATGGATCTCGTGGTCAAGAAGGCCGTAGAGGTGGCAGCATGATCTACGGTGACAAAAAAACCGGCGTGCTCGTGCAGGGTGCAACCGGGAAGCAGGGCGAGTTCCACATTGGCCTTATGAATGCATATGCAAAACAGGTCGGCGCACGAGGCGTCGTTGCCGGTGTCACGCCGGGAAAGGGGGGGAAGGAAGTCCATGGTGTCCCGGTCTACAACACGGTAAAAGAGGCGATGCGGGACCATGATATTTCCGCAAGCGTGATCTTTGTTCCCGCGGCAGCTGCTGCGGACTCGATCATGGAAGAAGCTAATGCTGGTATCCAAACGATTGTTGCGATCACCGAACACATCCCGGTGCATGACACGATGAAGGCGATTGCGTACGCAAAGATGGAGGGCTGTTCCGTAATTGGTCCGAACTGCCCAGGGCTCCTCTCGCCCGGTGAAGTGAAGATGGGGATCATGCCATCCGGGCTTTTTTCACGCGGGAATGTCGGCGTGATCTCCCGGAGCGGGACCTTAACGTACGAAGTCGTGGATGAACTCACCCGCGCCGGCATCGGGCAGAGCACGGTAATTGGGATCGGTGGCGACCCGGTGATCGGGCAGACGTTTGTGGATGTGATTGCACGGTTTGAAAACGATCCGCAGACAAAAGCCGTTGTCCTGATTGGCGAAGTAGGCGGCAACCTTGAAGAGGAAGGGGCGAATGCGACGGACATGCCGATCGTTGCGTATATTGCAGGGATCTCTGCTCCCCCGGATAAACGGATGGGGCATGCCGGGGCGATTGTCGAAGGCGGTGAAGGCGATGCACGGTCAAAGATCGCCCGGCTCAAAAAAGCCGGTGTTCCTGTTGCGTCCCGGCCGTCAGAGATCCCGGCAATGGTGCGGGGGCTATTTAAGAGCTGCTGATTTTTTTAATCTCTTTTTCATTTCAACGGAAGAGCACATAAGGGAAAACGGTATCAGGTACCAGCGTGCTTTTCCCGTTTCACGTAATTTCCTGTCGGCGTAACCCTGACTTTTACTTCTATAACATTCCCGATTGCCTTTCTGATTTCACTCTCTATATTATCTGCAAGTTCTGCACCGTGTTCTATTGTGGATGCCGGGTTCGTCTCGACACACAGTTCCACGGCAAGTGCCCCGCCCAGTGTACGGATCCGCCTTTCGGACACAAATGTTACTTCCGGGAACCGCTGGACAATTTCTTCAATTAAGTCAGTCACTTCGTGTGACGGGCTGTAATCGATCAGCTCCTTGATTGCATCTATCCCCACGCTTATCGCTGCATGCAGGATAAATCCGGCAACAAGGATGGTTGCCACCGTCATGGTAATAGCGATCTGCGGGAATGCAGTTTCGATAAGCACGCTCACAAGAACGATAAATGTGCTCACGCTGTCCACCCGGTTCATCCAGGCATTTGCAATCAGGATCTTGTTGTTCTGGCGTTTCCCGACACGGGAAATATGGCGGAACAGGCTCTCTTTTATTGCGATTACGAAAAGCGCTACGATCACAATAACTGCCTGGTTGGCGGGCGGCGTCACCAGGTTCGGGGTGTGGACCGCGTCCTGAATAATTGCAAGCGCGATAATAACCATGATAAAGGAGACAAGAAGCGACCCGATCGTCTCGACGCGGTTATAGCCAAAATGCATCTGGTTGTCCGGACCGCGGACCCCAATCCGCTGGGTTACGAGCATGATAGCGCTCGAAATGAGGTCAGTGAACCCATTGACGCCGTCAGCTATGAGCGCCTTGTTAGCAGTGATAAACCCGAGCACGATCTCAAGGATGCCCAAGCCGACATTTGCCACCATTGAAATGATGATAAGTGATGTTGATTCTTTCATCCGCTCCGATTGCCTGCTGCCATCAGGTACGGATACGGCTGCCTGTCCGCCAAGGAGTGTACTGGTGGGCTGCTCAGGACTGCGAATAGAAAAAACTCCCTGCCTTACTGTTGGTGAGCACAAATATTAATCGTTCGAATGATTATCTGCTGACAAATAATCTCGTCCAATACGGAGGGGCATCATTGGACAAAATCCGTTAGACCCGCCGCCGGTGTGCAATTGTTTATCTTTCTTCCCTCACTATTGATACGAACAGCGTGGTTTTTGATGGTTGCTCCCCGGTTTTTTCCTATCCTCCCTGCTTTTCTTACTCTCGCATGCGAAACGGTGAACCGTCGTGTCGCAAAACTCCCGTTCATACATAAGGGTGTGTGTATCAGCCCAGAACTTGTCGGAGTCGCTCTCGAATGCCTTAATGCGGAGGTGACCCGGAGCCTTCCGTTGCGGACATCAGCGGCGATGGCAAAGAACCGGGTGGATGGATTTGACAGAATGCTCGAACTGAGACTGGGAGCGGAAGGAAGAAACGCCGCTGCCGCAGTAGCAGATGTGCTTGTTCAGGCCGGAATTGCGGAAGTTTCCGAGATGCAGAACCGGTGTACACACACCCGCACGAGCGGGCTCCGGCTCCTTCCCGCATGGACATGGCATATCGCATCGGAAACGCCAACTCCGTTGCAGTCTCCGGTTCCCCTCCCGGATGCAGAACCTCCGGCAGCGTGGCTTGCGAAGTGCCCGATCTGCAAAACCGGCATCCTCCAGAAGATCACCGGAAAACAATTGTTCGGCATGCCCTCCATGGATTATTATATCGAGTGCACGCACTGCGGTGCAAAACTTGTCCCGGAGAAAGAGAACTTCCGGCTGGTCTCGATCGCAAAGATCCGCGACCCGCGCTGGCGGCAGTACCTGAACACGTCCCGTTCAGCAGATGCATGGGCAACCATTGCACAGGGAAACCTGATCTTCAAGCGATTGCCGGTCCCCGCACGGCACCCGGTACCAAAACCTATGGGGGAAGTGAGCACCGGTTCATTTGCGAAGATGAAAGATGGTTCTATTGCTGTACCGTTTGGGGAAAAGACACTCTTCTTCCGGCCGGTCAGTCTCCAGTTCGGGCGGAGCATACAGGTAGCACTCTTCTCGCGCACCACTCGGACACTCGCAGCGCTCCTCGCGTTACCGGAATACCGTGCCATAAAGCCAGTCATTGAGCAGCAGTACTCACGGTATCTTCCGGTCATGGCAGGTGGTTTTCTTGCAGAAAAAAAGCTGCGCGATGACCCGCTGGTGCGGGAATTTTTACACCCGTATGGTGGTAAAGATTTTTGCAGTTTCCGGATGCCTGCCGATGAACATGCCGACCAGAAAGGAGTCATCCTTGTGCTCGTAAAAGGAAAAGTTGCGTATATCGGTACCTGCCACACGGGTTTTGGCACGTTCATCAACGATGAACTGGGAAGGATCATCCCTGACATGTGTTACCGGGACGGAAACGAGACTGCCTGCCGGGTCAATGCAATTATCTGTGCTCACCGGGACTCGGCGGGTTTTTTTATCCACGCGATGACCGATGACCGTGTCATCGACGCATTAGCCACTGATCTAACCATGCGTTATCCCCCGGTGCCTCCACCCGTGTGATCCGGGAATTCCAATGAAAGGATCAGAGAATTTTTCATATCTGATGAGAACATTATACTTATCCACGCTGTATACCGGTTGATGGAGACTGTCGATGAAGTGCCCTCACTGTGGGATGAATATACGGGATAACGTAGTTGTCTGCGGCTATTGTGGCGGTACGATAGCCCATGCAAAAGAAAAACCCGCAGGTGCCGGGAACCGGCAGAACGGCTCCCGGGGCGGCATGGCAGAAAAAAGTACAAAACCGGCAAAACCTGTCGCCCCCGAACAGGATGATGGGGAAGAAGAGGATGACGGACTCTCCCGTATTCTTCTCCCGGGCGAGCAGGTGCTGATTGGATCCCTCAATATCTCGGTGAAAAAGTTCACGTTTCATGCGTATCTCACCAACCAGCGGATCTTTTTAATCGACACTGAAGAGAAGAAACTGAAAGTGACCGCAAAGGATGTTCCCCGCGACACTGTAGTCGGCAGCATCGTCGAGTTCTCGGAAAACTCCGATCCCGTGCTTGTACTCTCTGTCAAGTCCGTTGATGACGATATCAAGACGATGAAACTCGTCTTCACCCAGAGCGGGGTGGACCGTTCTGCCGAGATCGATGACTGGATTGCGCTCCTCCAGAACGAAGAAAAACCGAAAAAGTCCCGGAAACCCGCGCCGGTGGAAGCGCCTCCTGAACCGGAAGAAGAGGCGGAAGAGGAAGATCCTGAAATACCCGAAGAATCGGTCCGTGCACAAAAACCCATACAGCAACACGAACTGCAGCCGTCAAAGAAGCCAGCAAAAGAATATGAGAAACAGGTGCCGACAAAGCGCCTGCTCACCAGTTACCGGATGCCTGAACCCGAACCTGAAGAGAAAGAACCGGAAAAACCTCACCGGCGCACCCAGTTCCGGATGGTGGAAGAGCCGGTGAAACGGCAAACCGCATCTGTTACGTACACCCGCGAGAGCCCGACCAGTGAAAAAGCCGAACCGCAACCGGTAAAAAAACCCGAAGTGCATTCGGCAATGAAATATGCGATGAAGAGCCCGCTCCAGCCAACGGTACGGCAACCCACGGTGCTCCCGGTGAGAAAACCGGTGAGCGAAACAATAGTGCGGCATGTGCCGGAACCCGTGCGGACACCAGAACCGGTAAAACGGCAGGCCATCCCTGAACCACCGGCACCTGAAGAAGGAATCGACAGTCCGCAGTTCTGTCACAACTGCGGAAAGAAGATTCCCGGTGCAGCAAACTTCTGCCCCGGGTGCGGAACAAAGCTGGGTCAGCACAAATCCGGGTCGACAGTCCCCCGTCCAACCCATGCCACCGCCCCCCGCGAACGAACAATTCCAAAAGCTCCGAAACCCCTGGAAATAGATGAGGAAGAGGTAGTAACTCCCCCGAAACCCCCGATAAAAAAGGCGCCCAAGGGAAGTGACATGACCATCCTCCACAAATTTTTGCGGCGTTAAAACAGTTGCAGCCGGGACTAGTTCACACTTTTATAGATCCCATTCTCTCACCTTTGACCTGAAAAGATATGGTTAAATGAAATCCAGTCTTTTTTATAAGTAAGATTACTCATATTCCCGAGGAACCAGATGAAGAGAAATATCCAGATTGAAGCATTAGACCAGATCCCCCTGGAAAAACAGCGGATTGAACTTGTAGAGCGCAAATGCCTCGGTCATCCCGACAGCCTCGCGGATGGCATTGCAGAATCCATAAGCCAGGCACTCTGCCGGACGTATCTTGAAGAGTTCGGCGCTGTCCTGCACCATAACACTGACCAGGGCGAAGTCGTTGCCGGTGAATCGGCACCGAAATTTGGCGGCGGAAAGATGGTCCGCCCGATCTATGTCCTCATTGACGGCCGGGCAACAAAAAATTTCGAAGGAGTCACCATCTCCACTGATGCAGTTGCGGTCGAGGCGGCACACACATACCTTCACAAGATCCTTCCCGAACTCAACCTCCAGCGGGATGTCATCATAGACTGCCGGCTCGGCACCGGGTCCACTGACCTGCGGGACGTCTTTAAACCCTGCCAGGGCAGGATCCCGCGGTCAAACGACACCTCGTTCGGGGTCGGACATGCCCCGTTCTCCGAAGTTGAGACAATCATCAAGAACTCATCAGCCTATATCGACACGAAGCTCCGGAAGAAGTACCCTGCAATCGGGCAGGACATTAAGATCATGGGGCTCCGGGACCGCGACACCATCACCCTCACTGTTGCCTGCGCCATAGTTGACAAGCACTGTGCCGACATCAAAGAATACGTCGAGTACATGGATATCATAAAAGAACATATCGGCACCGTTGCAAAGAAGAGCACGAAGCGTAAGGTAGTTGTCCATGTCAATACTGCTGATGACATTAAAAACAAAAGCGTCTTTTTGACGGTCACCGGCACGTCGGCTGAGATGGGCGATGATGGTTCAGTCGGTCGTGGCAACCGTTGCAACGGGCTCATCACCCCTAACCGCCCGATGAGCATGGAAGCGACGAGCGGTAAGAACCCGATCAACCACATCGGCAAGATCTATAACCTGCTCTCGACCATGATGGCACGCGAGTGCGTGGAGAAAGTGGACGGGATAGAAGAGTTGTATGTCCGGTTGCTCTCGCAGATTGGAAAACCAATCGATCACCCGCTCATGGCAAGCGTCCAGGTGTTGCCCAGTAAAGGGTTCACCTTAAAGGACCTCAACAGCGAGATTGAGGGCATCGTGAACGAGAACCTTGCAAATGTCACCTGTATCACAGAGAAGGTTATCTCCGGTGAGCTTGACACATTCTGAGATCGCGAAACAGAAGAAAGGCACAGTCCGGAAAAAAAAGAGTGAAACTCCCTCTTTTTCCGACATGGTACGGCTCGCGATCCCGAACAAGGGACGGATCGCCGCGCCGATTATGGACCTTATGGAAAAAAGCGGACTCCACCTGCCGGACGTGACCGAACGCAGGCTGATCACTCGCACGCTCGACCCGCACGTCGAGATCCTTTTCGCCCGACCGATCGATATCCCGGAATATGTTGCAACCGGGGCGGCAGACCTCGGGATCACCGGGCACGATATGGTTACCGAACGCGAATCTGATGTCGAAGAGCTGTTTGACCTCCAGTTCGGGAAAGCAAAACTGGTGCTTGCCGTCCGGGAAGATTCAGGGATCACGTCCGCAAAAGATCTCAAAGGTGCAAAGGTTGCAACTGAATTTCCCGTGATTACCCGGAACTATTTTGCCCGCCATCATGTGTCTGTGAACATCGTCATTGTCGGAGGTGCCTGCGAAGCGACGCCGCATCTTGGGATTGCAGATGCAATTGTCGATCTCTCCAGTTCGGGAACCACGTTAAAGACCAACCGGCTCAAAGTGATTGATGAGGTGATGGAAACCTCGACACACCTGATAGCGAACCGGAATTCCCTCAAAAACAAAAAGGAGAAGATCGGCGAGATCTGTTGTGCGCTCGAGAGCGTTGTACGGGCACGCGGGCAATGTTACCTGATGATGAACGTGAACCGGGCATCGCTTGACACCGTGAAACGTGTGCTTCCCGGCCTGTCGGGACCGACGGTCATGGACGTTGCATCCACAGAAGACCTTGTTGCTGTCCATGCGGTTGTGAACGAGGAACGGGTCTATGCGCTGATCAACGCGCTGAAACGTGCGGGTGCACGGGACATTCTCGTAATGTCAATCCAACGGATGATCCGCTGATTCGTATGAGGATCTTTCCTGCCGTGGATATTCTTGGGGGGAGATGTGTCCAGCTGGTGCAGGGCAGACGTGAGAGTGCAACGGTCTATGGGGATCCGCTCGCGTGTGCCACCCGGTGGATCGATCTCGGGGCGGATGCCCTCCACGTGGTGAACCTTGACGGTGCGTTTGGCAACTCGGTGCAAAACGCCGAACTGATCCGGGCGCTCATCCGCAAAACCGGCATCGAGATCGAGCTGGGCGGCGGTATCCGTTCGGTGGAGGATGGAACCCGCTGGCTTGAAATGGGAGTATCCCGGATCATTATCTCCACGCTTGCCACACAAGAGCCGGAGAGCATTCGCGTCCTCTCCCGGGAATTCGGGCCTGAGCGGGTGATGGCAGGAGTGGACGCAAAAGGAGGGCAGGTTGCAATTCACGGCTGGCAGGAGACCGCTGGCGATTATCTCTCGTGGGCAAAGAGGTTTGAGGCGCTTGGTGCCGGTGCACTTCTCTATACAAATGTGGATGTCGAGGGATTGCAACAGGGTGTGCAGCAGGAGCCGGTGAAGCGCCTGATTGGGTGCGTGCATGTACCTGTCGTCGTTGCCGGTGGCGTGTCCTCCCGGTCTGATGTCACCGCATTGCGGAATATCGGGGCATACGGTGCGGTGCTTGGCTCCGCATTATACAGCGGGAAGATTACATTACAGGAGGCTCTGGAGGAATGTCGATGAGGACGGTTGAGATTTCACGAAAGACAAAGGAAACAACGATTAAACTGACGCTCGATCCTGACGGTTCGGGGAAGGTTTCAGTCAAGAGCGGGATACCGTTTTTTGATCATATGCTGACCGCGATGGCAAAACACGGCGGTTTTGATTGTACCTGTGTGGCAAAAGGCGATCTCGATGTGGACTGCCACCACACGATTGAGGATATCGGGATCGTTCTCGGTGATGCAGTCAAACAGGCGATTGGCGAAGGAAATGGGATCCGGCGCTTCGGGCATGCGATCATCCCGATGGACGAATCGATCGCACAGGTGGCGCTTGACTGCGGGGGTCGGGGCTATCTTGTCTATACCGGTGCATATGGGAACAAGACGCTCGGGACGATCCCGGTGGATATCTTCGAGCATTTCTTCTACAGTCTCTGCACAAAAGCCGGCATCACTGCCCACATGACGTTCTCAGGAAAGAACGATCATCACCAGTGCGAAGCAGCGTTCAAAGCGTTCGGCATCGCGCTCGGGGACGCCCTTTCGATCAGTGGCAAAAACAAAGGAATCCCAAGCACGAAAGGAAAGTTCTAAAAGAGAATAAATGAGAACCACAATTTTTAAAAATCTTCAAAACTACGATATCAGGATTTTTTCGGGAAAAGAGAGTTGATCAGGACTTTGCTGCCAGATCAACATCTTCTTTTTTAATCGTCTTTCTGCCCGCGTGTTCGGCAAGCTTGTTTGCTTCCTTTGTCAGGCCTGCGATGTACTTCTCAGCCCTTACGACAAGTGCTTCAGCTGCATCGCTTCCCACTCTTTCGGCTCCGTTCTTCTTTGCAATCCTTACAACTGCGGCGATTGGTAAATCTGCCATTTTCCTTACCTCAAAAATTAAGTGACCGGATATATATAAAAACTTTTTGGCAAAACTCCCCATTTTACTGTGCAAAACGATATTGGAAGGCTTGGTGCAAAGTACAGGGAAATCGGACAGCAGAATTTCGCAGAATATTTTTTATTTGCTTAAAACCGGGCATTTTCAAAAAAGAATCGTTTAAACGGATTTAAAATTATTCTAACAAAGATACAGCGAGTAATAGAGCATTGGTGTAATCCGGTGAGGCGCGCGAAGTATCCACAAATATTCTATCGATATTTACCACTGGCGCGCCATGCCCGTGCCCCCCACCAAGAAAAGTAAGCGTCCGGAAAGCAAGGTTGCCCGAGATCCCGTCCGGTGCAATGATCAGACCGCAGGTTTTTACTGCATCTTCAATCAGGATCTCGTAGTGCTGTGCGTTCCCGAGCCGGGCGACCAGTTCTGCGTCCGCAAGGCTCCGATCCACCAGATCGTGCCTGCCGATATCCCCAAGGCGCCCCCCGGAAAGGACACCAACCTTTTCCGGCAGATGGAACTTTTTCGCGATCACTCTCCCCTTTTTGATCAGTTCGAGCTTCGCATCCACCGTCCAGCCTTCATCCACGCCTACGGGTGCAAAGAGAAATTTTTTGCCATGCACTGTTTCGAGGAGCGCTATCCGTTCCAAATGGTCCACGCCCGCTGCCTTCTTGAGCGCTTTCAATGTGCCGCTCGCAGGAAGTGTCCCCCGCACCGCCGCGTCGATCTCGCCGGACATGAGATCTGAAACAAGTGCAAGCTCCGGGTCCGGGTGTTCCCGTACCTTCACGCCGGCAGGCGCTGGTTTTACGTGAACTGTTCCGGGCAGGCAGTAACAAATAACCTCGAACCCGCCGCTCACCCGGCAGGCACTCTCGATCACCTTTTCTGCATCATCGCCAATGCCGATGCCGACACGTTTTACGCGTGCGGGCATGAAATATCACCATAAAACAGGTGCATGATCCCGTTCTCGTGGAAATCAAAGACCAGTGTCTCATGGCTGTCGTACCGGATCCGCAATTCACGTGAATCGTTCACGGTCCCTATCGCTTTCGCCGTCATGCCGACTGCACCAAAGCGCCGGATGAGTTCCGGTACGTGACGCTCCTGTGCAGTGAGAACAAAGCCCATGCCGGGATACATCTTCACCCATTGCTCAAACGTCATGCCATGCATCGCAAGGTCAGGTTTTGGGATTTCTGCGAGGTCAATATCTGCGCCCTTCCCGCTCACTTCAAGGAGCATGCCGATAGTACCGATGATACCCGGGTTGCTGATGTCTTTTCCCGCAGTGACGAGATGATCATTTGCGATATTCTCCAGAATGGCAATCTGTGCCCTGACTGCTGCTGCTGACTTCATTGTCACCGAATCCCAGTTGAGCGCGCACGAGGGATGAACACGCCCGGAGAGGTCGATTGCCGCAACCACCTGGTCACCAGTCTGTGCGGTATTGCTGTAAATCACCGAATCGAGCCGTGCGGAGCCGAGAATGGAGACATCGATCACGCTGTACGGTGCATCGGGATGGAGGTGTCCGCCGACGATCGGCACGCCGAACTGGGCGGAGGCGTCATGCATTCCCTTGACGACCATTTCCTGCGTGGTGTTCTTTGACATGGAGAAGATATCGACCATCGCAATCGGACGTCCGCCCATGGCAGCAATATCGTGGATGTTGACGAGGATCGAGCAGTATCCCGCCCAGTACGGGTCAGCTTCCATGAGCTTACTCCAGATGCCATCGGCGGCAAGGAGGAGCGCCTCGCCGTTGTGTTCGATCACTGCTGCGTCCTCTCCAAACGAAGCAACAACATGAGGCGCGTCGATCCGCAATGCTTTGACCATCTCGCCAATGGCATGCTTCCTTTTTACGCCCTCGTATTCCTGGACTACTTTTGCGATCGATTCTGTGGAGCAGCTGTGAACCACGGTGTCACCTGGTACCTGTTACTGGATAATTATCTATACGCTATTTCAGTCTCATCAGAGATAATTTATTTGTTCTGACTCCGATAACAGAAACATCGCTTTTAGCAGAGTGATTTTATTTGATACACGGTCAACGTGTTGGTATGGACTGGACAGAGAAATATCGTCCGGCACACCTGCAGGACCTCGTCGGCAATACTGCCGCAGTTCGCCTGATGGCGGACTGGGCAAAGGTATGGACGAGAAAGTCAAAGCCGCTCCTCCTTTACGGTAAGCCCGGTATAGGAAAGACCACCAGCGCATACGCACTCGCACGCGATATGGGGTGGGATGTTATCGAGCTGAATGCGAGTGACCAGCGGACTGCGGCAGTCATCGACCGGATTGCCGGTGCCGGGAGCACCACCGCAAGCCTGACCGGATCCTCCCGCAAGCTCATCATCATGGATGAAGCGGACAACCTGCAGGGGACTTCAGACCGTGGTGGTGCAAAGGCGATCATCGAGTGCATAAAAAATGCCCGGCAACCCATAGTTCTTATCGCAAACGACCTGTACGGGCTTTCACTCGAACTCCGTGTCCGGTGTGAACCGGTGCTGTTCAAGGCGATTCCTGCACGGTCGATCGCCCCCCGGTTGAAATATATCTGTTCTGCTGAGAAGATTGCCTGCACGGATGCGGCGATCCATGAGATTGCCGAGAGCGCGGAAGGCGATGTCCGGTCTGCGGTCAATATGCTCTACGCTGCGGCTATCGGGCGCGAGACATTGAACGATGATGAAGTGCATACATCCCAGAAGGATGAACGGGTCTCTATATTTTCCCTTGTGACCGCCCTTTTTGGAAAGACTCCGGACGAGGAACTGATGCGCCTCTCCCGTGATGTGGATGACACCCCGGAAGATATCGAACAGTGGGTTGAAGGGAATGCACACCACATCTCCACTCCTGAGGGGGTGGCACAGGCATACCGGCATCTCGCCCGCGCTGACGAATATCTCGGGTACACGTACCGGCGCCAGTACCATACGCTCTGGCGGTATGCAACCGCGGTAATGCTTTTAGGGTTTGCCGATGCTGCTGCGGGAAAAGGCATCCACACGCGGATTATGCCCCCCGAACGCTGGCAGAAGATGTCAACGGCAAAGAAACAGAAGTCGATCCGGGCGACGGTGCTTGGCAGGCTTGCCGGTACGATGCATATCCCGCAGAACACCCTGCGCGAAAAATATCTCGGCATTATATCGCTTCTCGTGGACTATTCTCCCGAATTATATACCCGGGAGCTCATGCTGGATGCCGACCAGCTCAATTTCTTTTTGAACGACCGTGCACGCGCACAGGAGATCGTAAAAGCTATCACACTGGAAGACCGCGAACGGGAAAAAGAACTTCAGGCAAAATCAAAAAAATCAAAAACGGTCACTGCTACACCCACCGCACAAAAACCCGGGCCAAATTCCCTGAAAGATGTGCCGGAAGAATTACCGAAAGCACCTGAAAAACCAGATGAAATAATCATGGAAAATCCCCAGGAAAAGAAACCTCCTGCAAAGACTCAGTCAACGCTCTTTGATGGGTTCTGATGCCGGTGATACCGGTGGAGGAGCACCCCGCAGTCAATACGCTCCCCGCCGCTGCCATACGATTCGAACCCGAGATGGTAGACTAACAGATCGCAGTTCACCCGTTGTGCCAGTGCGATCAGGGGTGGAACCATCTCTTCTGCAGGACGGATGGCATAGATGACATCTGCTCCCGCGTATTTCGAAAGGTCAGGTTCGAAAATGTCATCAACGGAAAAGCACAGCCAGTCCGGGTGCACAAGAGCCCTGACATCGATAGCCCGTACCCGGACTCCTGCGGCGTTAAGGATCTGCGCGGCACCGGTATTCTCACCCACACCTGCCTCCACCGCGTCCCGGTAGTGTGCGGCAATATATGTCCCGATAGATTTCTCAATATGTTTATAGCCGCCCATCCAACAGAATATAGCGATGCATATCCATATTTTTTGGGATCCGTTGTCTCCGGAAGGTCTCCAGGTTCCGGTAGCCCGCAATATTTCTGCAATTTTCGGTATGCCTGCGACTCTTGCCGAAAACCCTGTGCGCATGATGGGATATGTGGATGCGCGAAAACAGGTCGATGCACAGCTGCTTTTAGACAGTCTCGCTTCCTACAAGCTCCGGCACGATATTCATGAACCCGTCCTCATTGTCGTTTCCCAAGATTTGTTCCGGAACGGGAGCAGTTCGGTCTTTGGTCTCGCCCGTGAGTCTGTTGGCGGGGCGGTGGTTTCCAGTGCACGGCTCACAAACGAATTTTATGGGAAAGCAGGTGATGATGCAGACCTGATCGACCGGCTGACAAAAGAAGGAGCGCATGAAGTCGGGCACCTGCTCGGGCTCGGGCACTGTAAAAACCGCGAGTGCATCATGTTCTGTCCCGAGAATCTTGACGAGCTCGATGGGAAAAAGAAGATGCTCTGCGAGACCTGCCGGAGTGAAATCAAAGAAACTGTTGACGAGATGTGACAGGATTTGTTGTTTCTTTCTTTCCGGTTTTACCCATATTGTTTGAGAAGAGCCATATAATTTTATAAATCAAAAAATAGTGCAGAGAAACGGGAGGGAAATGTTAAAGATCCGTGTCTGTTTCTTTACCGGATCTTCGACCCCGGCTCCACCGGTTTTAACGGCACTAATAGCGATGCCGTATCGCCGGCAGCAAGCACCATCCCGTTGCTCTCCACGCCAAATATTTTTGCAGGCGCAAGATTGACGACGACCACGACATCTTTTCCCACCAATTCTTCGGGTGTATAAAACTGCTGCATACCTGCAACGATCTGGCGCGTCTCGCCCCCAATATCGACCTGCAACTTCAGGAGTTTGTTTGATTTTTTGACTGGCTCTGCGGCAAGGACTCTTCCGGTTTTTAATTCCAGTTTCTGGAACTCCTCGAATGAAACAACGGGTGTCTTTTCCATTTTTTTGTTCGCCTCTGCAACGCGCTTCTGTAAGAGCGCATCCAGTTCCGTAATCTGTGTATCTTCCATCTTCACAAAGAGTGGGGCAGGATCTGCAATGCCTGCTTCCGGCACCGGGACAGTCGCATCACGCACCGGGTGACGGCAAACCTCATCGGTATACCCGAGCTGCTTCCAGCATTCCTGCGCCTTTTCCGGCATCACCGGTTCGATTAAAAGAGCGAGGGCTTTTACTATCTGGATACAGTTTTTGATTACCTGTGCCGCAGCCGCCCGGTCGGTCTTCACCAGTTTCCACGGTGCATTCGTCTGGATGAAGGTGTTACCAAACGCGGCAAGGGTCATCATTGCATCCACCGCGCCCTTGAACTCGTACTCTTTCATGTACCGGTCTACATTTGCACAACTTTTTTCGATCTCCGCCATGATCGCAGGGTCAACGGTTCCGCCCGGCACCCCACCAAACTCCTTCCGGGCAAAAAAGAGCGTGCGGTACACAAAGTTACCGAAGATATTCACGACCTCGTTATTGATCCGTTCGCCAAAGACCTTCCATGAGAAGTTCAGTTCTTTTGTATGGCTCGTGTACGCGAGCAGGTAGTAGCGCAGGTAATCGGCGGAGAGCCCACGGTCAAGGTAATCGTCATTCGTCCAGACGACATAGCCCCGGGATTTCGAGAACTTGTGGTCGTCCACCTTCACCATTCCAGAGGCAACGATCGCGTGCGGGACGCCATATCCGGCTGCCTTGAGCAATGCAGGCCAGAAGATGCAGTGATGGTAGATAATGTCACCGCCGATGAAGTGCGTGACCCGGTTCTCCCCGCACCAGAACCGCTTCCAGTCATCTCCCACCGCATGTGCCCATTCTTCCGTGAATGCGATGTAGCCAATAGGTGCATCGACCCAGACATAAACGACGAGGTCATCTCTGCCCGGAAACTTCACGCCCCATTCGAGTGTGCGGGTTATGCACCAGTCATGGAGTTCCTCTTTGATCCACCCGATCGCATAGTTCTTTGCGTTAGAAGTTCCCTTCACACTGTCAAGAAACGGGAGCAGGAATTCCTTGAACGATGAGAGTTTGAAGAAATAATGTTCCTGGTCCCGGAACTCTGCTTTTGTGCCGCAGACTTTGCAGACAGGATCCTTAATCTCACCCGGTTCGAGATGTTTCGCGCAACCCTGGTCGCATTCATCGCCACGGGCAGGTGTCCCGCAATGGGGGCAGATCCCCTCCACGTACCGGTCCGGCAGGAACCGTGTGCATTTCGTACAATACGCCTGGTGCACGATCTGTTTGTAGACATATCCGTTTTTAATTAGTTCGTTCACGATCGCCGTTGTCCGATGGTGGTTTGTCGGATCATCGGTCATCCCGAACCGGTCGAACTGCACACCCATCCGTTTGAAGGTCTGATCGAAATGTGCATGGTAACGTTCAGAGAGTGAACGGGGCGAGACGCCTTGTTCTTCAGCAGATACGACAATAGGTGTCCCGTGGTTGTCCGAGCCGCAGACAAATACGACTTCTTCACCGGTCCGCCGCATGTAGCGGACGTAACAATCGGCAGGGACGTACGTTCGCAAATGTCCGAGATGGCAGGGGCCGTTTGTGTACGGGAGCCCGCAGGTGACCAGCAGCGGTGGTTTTGTCATTACGTATTTTTTAGATGGGAAAACTTATAATTCATATACTATGGTCAAACGACTGATACTTCCAACACGGGCATTTGGTGCGGAACCCGGCGTGCCTGACATCCCGGCGCTCGCGAGCTGGGTGGCGGAGCATCGCGGCATGACCGCAGATCTTCTGACGTGCAGGATTGACCAGTCGCTGGCCCCGCAGCTTCCGGCAGGAATCTCATTTCCCTGCGCCGGGGGGATTTTTTATGCTGACCGTATCCTTTCGTGTCTCAGTGGTGTTACCGGTGGAAATGCGGTTGACGAGATTGGGGTAGAAACCGGTCCGGTGATTGAGGATGCCTGTGCACTGGTCGGGCAGAAGAAGGGCGCCTGGTGTGCACTACCGGCACCGCACATGCTTGGAATTATCGATACGTACTATCACGATGAAGACGAATGGAACGATGCGATCACCGGCATATATAGTACGTTAATGCGGGCGATGCGGGATGCCGGGGTGGCAGGGCATGTGCTCATCGGCGAGGGTGCGGATGATGCAGAGATCTCCCGGCTCGCAGGCCAGAAAGTGTTCTTCTTTTTCCCGAAACAGGACCGGGAGATTCTCGAATGTGTGCTGGAGCACCAGCGGCAGGTTGCTGTATCAAAGGATCAGCTTGATACAGCGTTCGATCTGGGAAACGAATACGATCTTCACCGGATCATTGTCATGGATCCGGATGAGGAAGCGATTACTCTGGCATTGTCGCATGTTGATCCCGATCAGCTGATGGCAGGGGGGTATTGTACAGAGAACTGCAACGATTACTGGAAATCTGTTGTGGATGCTGCGCACTATACAAAGTAAGAAAACGTTTTCTGGAGATGCTCAATTTTTACATTCCGGATTTTGAAAAACCCGTATGAGATCAAAACCTCTCAAACAAAACAGAGCGAAATCCATGTCGCAGGTACTTCGTGGGTCACTGCGATTCCGCAACCTTGACGAACTCGGCAAAGTGCCGGCTTTTCTTAAAGAGCCACCACGTGAAGCGCTCGATCACGGTAAAGTTGAAACTTCCGCCCGCCGCATTCGGGTGCCCGCCTCCACCGAAATGACGGGCGACGAGATGGCTTATCGCAGGAACGGAGCGGAGCGAAAACTTGCCGTCCTTTCCGATGATCACTTCAATGTCCGTCTTCTTTTCGTTCCGGATGAAGTGGGCAGTCTCGCTTGGGTAGCCATAGAGCGGGGCAAACGCAATCCGGTATTTGCTGCCGAGAAAGGTTGCCTGCCGTAAGCTCTTATGCATCATCGCGTCCATCTCGGCCTTGATCTCGGCGTTTTCTGACTCGATCAGTGCATCGGAAAAGATACCCGCAACAAGACAGTCGCGGACATGCTCCCGGTTCTTCTTTCTCTGGAGCACCTGCCCGAGCACTGCGGATCGGGGATCGGCATGCTTCCAGAGATCGTAGTCGCAGACTACACGGGCAACTTCCCCGGCAACCGCATTCTCCGGCAGAAGATCGCGGGCGACGATGCCGGTTGCGCAGACTGATGTATCGATATGGAGCAGTGCCACGGTTTTTTGTACCCGGGCGACTTCGTCATCCCGCCAGCGGTGGTGGTCCCGCCACTCTACCTTCCAGTTGTTTGCCCGTGCCTTTTCCGCGATCGTTTCCGTGTCACGGTGATACCCAAGGTCCGAGATCGAGAGCAGGTCCCCGTGCCCTTTACAATGTGCGACGATGTTAAACAGCGCAGAAAATTTTCCCACCGAGCTCCAGATAGAAAACACGCCATCGGTCCCGTATTTCATCCGGTGAATTGCATCCGCTCCCACGGCATCGAGGTCATTGTGCGTGAGATGGACAACATGAGCGGTGCGCGAAGCGATTGCACTCGCGAGACTCCCCTCTTCTTCCAGAGTCTTCTTCGGGAACGACATTTGTTAATACTGACATCGCGGCACATAAAAAAGAACGGTCACCGGTGCGAGCGCCGGAAACAGTTAACCGATCATTTATTAATCACGAGGGATAACATTTGTACTCCTGCCCTAGTAGCTCAGACTGGGAGAGCGCTAGACTGAAGATCTAGTTGTCCCCGGTTCAAATCCGGGCTGGGGCATTTTTTACATTTTAAATTTTTGTCCCATTTTGGGATTCCTTTTTAGTATTAGTTTTTTTTGCTCGTCTTCAGGAGTGGAATTTTGATGCTATTGGAATCTATAGGTTCAAACTCATTATTTTCCCGTGCGATAACAAAGTCTCCGTCCACTTTGTAGATGTTTATGCATTTACCGATCAGTGCGCGTTCACTATTCCATGGGAATCTGATATATGGTTCAATGAACCCATTAGGGGGAGTATCAATCGTGTTTGCAATCCTGTGGGATGTAATCGTGTTCAAATTTAGAAAGCATTTAATATGACCTGTCTGGACGAGAAAGTGGTACGAGAAAGAGCGATGCCTGTAAAGTAATGGGGCATTTAATGCCACAAGAGTATTTACTTAACAAAGCACTATGCAAATTCATGGCATTAATCCCACCATTTTTTTTAGATTCTGTAGTTGCGATTGGTGAAAAAAATGAACAAGAAAAAATAAAGTGGATAGGAACAGGTTTTATTGTTGGCCGGCAAGTCGAAACAGATCTTACAAAATACCATACGTTTCTTGTAACAAATAAACACATATTTGACACACAAAACAAATTGATTATAC
The DNA here is from genome assembly GCA_963676405.2 of uncultured Methanoregula sp. GTDB lineage: Archaea > Halobacteriota > Methanomicrobia > Methanomicrobiales > Methanospirillaceae > Methanoregula. Next base: position 19,500 of record CAXXQB010000023.1, on the reverse strand, counting down.
GATTTAATCCACAGTCCTCTGAAAAAGTAATGGATTTTGACTTGCCTTTGACTGATGAAAAAGGTAATATTAATTGGACTGGGCATCCTGACCAGAATATTGATGTTGCTGCTATAACAATTAGTCCAGATTTTTTAAAGGGAAAAAATGCGAAATTTAGTTATTTCAGGTCCGATAAGCATATCCTAAAAAAAACACAGTTACTTGAGTCTGGAATATCTGAAGGAGATTTTATCTACACTCTTGGGTTTCCTATGGGTATTGTCGGAGATGAAAGAAATTATGTTATTGTTAAGTCTGGAATTATTGCTAGAATCAAAAATTATTATGAGAATCTGTCAAAAGAGATTTTAATAGATTCTTCTGTCTTCCCTGGAAATAGTGGAGGTCCGGTAATTAACAAACCGGAATTCATCTACATAGAGAATACAAAAAGTGAAATGAATTCATTTTTAATTGGAATGATCCAAAGTTCAATTAATTATCAAGATGTGGCGTTTAGTGCACAAACGAATAAACCACGTCTGATCTCTGTTGAAAATTCTGGATTAACGGTTGTTATTCCGACTGATTTTATTTTAGAAACGATTGATATTGAATATTCAAAAAGGGTTCTAAAATCATAATTTATTTTGTAACGAAGATATTCCATTATTGCAATTTAGGTTCTGTTGCGTTGTAGGGACTTTTGTATTTTGTAATCGCGCTGTTGCATTACGGGACTTTTAGAGATTGCTTGTGGTGTAAAGTGATATAATGTCTTTTTTGGTCATGGCAACAAAGTATATCTCAGTTTAAGTTTTAATTAGTTTAAGTTTAAATAAAAAGTTTTAAGAAATTTAAAATTAATCAGATGTTAGGATTAGAGCATATGGATAGTTTCATAGAAATACAAAACAAATCGCAAGAGATAAACTCACGATTAATTTCATTGGTTCGTTTAATGTTATTGAAACATTTGGCATCGGTTTATCCTGATGGTATTTTATTTAGAGATTTGAAATCTGCTTTAAACATCAGTGAGGGTACACTATTTGCTAATTTAAAAACATTATTAGAAATGGGGTTAATAAAAAAAGAAAATGCCAACTTTGAAGGTAGAGAATTGGAGTTTTTCACTATTACCGAGGATGGGTTATCTGCATGGGATCAAATTAAAGAATGGATGAGATTGATTATTGGAGATTGAATGGATATGGGGAAAACTAAAAAAGTCATTGCATGTTTCAAAGAATTAAACTTTAAATTTAACATAAAGAGTTTTGAAGATCGATTAATTGCGCAAAAAACAAATTGTTTATTGCAATATAAAGGGATAAACAACGGTTTTGCGTATTCTCTTTATGCGTACGGGCCATATTCCCCGGATCTCACTAAAGAATATTATCAAACTCCTTCGGCATTCAGTAATTTTGAAACCGACGTTGAACTATCTTTAATTGAAAAAAATAAAGTCAATAAATTAAAAGATATTTTTGATTTAAAACCAAAATATTTGGAGATCGCCACAACATATGCATATTCGATTATTCAAATGCGCAATGAACCGATTGATGCATATAAATTCACAAAACGATTTAAATCACATTATTCGGATGCAAAAATCGCTGTAGGAATTTCTAAAGCAAAAGAATATTTAAATGAACGTTTGATAAGACTTGATGATGATGTAGACGCCGAACTTAAAATTTGGCGTAAAAGATCATTAGAACTGTTGACTTAAATGGGATATGAAATATATTTTTTTGATATTCCGGATCAATCTGGTCATGTAGAATCTGGGGACAGACCCTCTATTGTAGTCAATTTCAGTAATCATGTTTTTACGATCATTCCAATTACAACCAAAATGAAAGCATTTGGTTATAATTACATTTGCCTAATTGAACCAGATACAACAAATAAGCTTAGGGCTGAATCTGTAGCATTGGTTTTTCATATTATGGCAATTGATTCTGCATGGAGAAGAAGAAAAATTGGGGTTTTATCGGATAATGATTCTAGCGCAATAACGGCACTTTTAAAAGAATATTTAAAATTAAAATAAAAGGCACGGTGTAACTTTACATCGCGTTTACTCTACCCCCTTTTGGAATTTGAATAATGTCAATACAAGATCATTCAATTCTTTTTCTTTCAATAAAAGTAGTTCATTTTTATTTTGAGGGGCTAAATCGTGACATTCTTTTGAAAGATTTGATAATTGTTTATGGAGGGAATTTGAGTTATCATATTTTAGAATTCCAATAGGTTCCATAACTGACGGTGCGCCAAAACCTCTGCCGGAAGATGAATAGGTCTTAATATAATCTCTAATGGCCTGTGAATTGATAATCGCACAAAGATAATGGGCTTCGTCTTCATCTTCAACCGGGAAAAAAGCGGTTGTATCTGTTGGTATCGGTATCCTATATCCAAATGGTGTTTTATTTTGCGATACGACAACTGCAATTATATCGCCCGCCATTCTCTTCCATACGACTTTGTATTTTTCAACAGTATATTTTCCAATACCAAACATTGCATAAAAGGCGGTTTTTTCGGCAAGTTCTCTAACTGTATTGGAGCCTCGTGTTAATAACTCGTGTTTAAATCTGGATAAATATCCATACGTCCTTGGATATCGCGTTTTTAAATGTTTTTCATCTATTGGTTTACGGGTTTTTGGATCTTGAACCATTAAAACATAAATTTCATATTGAACATTCCAACGACCGATATCACTCCCACGTATGGCAGGAAAAACATAATCAGATTCAATTTTTTCCGAATTAACTTTAGGTATTTCTCTATCCCCCAATTCTGGCAAATTCTGGACAAGCAAATTTCCATCAGACAGAATTGTATCAACTTTCAACCAATATACCCCATATGGCTCAGTACTGGCACCCCTTTTAGCCACATACAAATTTTTACCTTTGAAAATATCAAAATCAATTTCTGAATCTGACGGGATAGTTTGCCATGAACTTGTGTTATTTCCGATAGGTTTAGCATTCAATGATTGTTGAACTAAAGACTTTTTTGCCTCATCTAACGAGATATCTGAAGCTATTTTTCCAATACCTTTTTTCCTTGTCCATAATGTATATGGGACGGGATACTCTGTGCTTTCTCCTTTAATTAAAATAATTGCGGCTGTTTTGTTTGCCGCTTTTTCAAAAGGCTTAACTGATACAAGATCGTGTGCTTTTATTACCTTGAATGGCTCGTGTTCACGTAAGGTAAAACGTCGGAAACCTTCTCCAGCTCCTTTTGATTTAAACACTTCTTGCGTGATTAGGAATCCAAGTGTTGCATGATCTTTGAGATAATAATCAACGCATGAATACAGGAAAAGCATTGAGAAATCTTTTTCCCCCCCACCCAATCTTGCCTGTTGACCTCTTAAAGAGAATAAACCATAACTTTTCCACATTTGTAAGGTTGCCGCCCTGTACTCTTGTGAGAGATACCCCCATCGTATCCAGGGGGGATTGCCAACAACCAAATCAAATTTCCCCGCCATCATAGGGGTAATTGCATTTTTAATAAATCTAGTCCAAATACCATCTTTGTCTTGTAGTTCCAATGCAAGAAGTTCTCTATAAAATCGCTCAGCAACAATCTCCTGAGGGGGATCAATTAAATTTTCATGGCACAATCTCTCAATTGCTTCTGAAGCCGGGTATTGTAATTTCACCATTTTTTCAAGTTCGGGGGAGACCTTTTTAATTAACAATCCGCCATCCCTTATCCACACACATGGAACATGGAATAACCCAACCGACGTCTGGATTTTAACATGATCTCCTTCTGCAGTATCTAAGTGAACTTGCCCCATTGTTCTTTGAGGCCATAAAACTGAATCGGCAAGATAAATGGGGATTTCAACCTCATCGAAATCATTGATGCTATCACCAAGCGCGAAAAGATAGTTTGTCCTTGATGCTATGACAGCTAAAGGATTAAGATCAAACCCCCAGACATTCTTTAAAATCCTTTGTGTGGTTTCACGACGATTCTCATTTGCCACCAATCCATGTTCTCTTGCTCTTTGAATAGCCAGAACGACGAAAGTGCCAGATCCGCATGATGGATCGAGCAATCGTTTTCTTGTGTTTTCCCCAACATAACCTACTTCATCTAAAATTAGTTCGGCTAACCAATCCGGGGTATAATATTCTCCGAGTTTTTGGCGGACACCTTGGGGACTAGATATTGATATAATTTTTTTAGAAGATCTCTCGTTGGTTCCGGATCTATTGTTGAAGTAGCTGGTTCAAATTCAGATATTGTTCTCGCCATATCCCGTATCGCATCTTCCAACCGGGGGGATATTGCATCAAGATACCAACGGAAGAAATCTCCTTCAAGAAAATTTGTTATTCCCTTTGATTTGAACACATCACCATCTTCAATTTGAGTCAGAATATCAATTAATTCCTTTTTCGATGACGTATGAACAAGATTTTGAGAGAATGAGGACGCTAATCTGCTCTCTTTTAATGTAACAAGCTCGCTAGCAATAAGTTTCATTAAAAGGGCAAAATAAGTATGAACACAGAAAAGTAATTCCTGAAATTCAATTTCTGTAGTCAACCCGTAAAGACTGCATAATTCTTCAACATTTTCGTGTGCTGTCGAGCTTAAATGTTCGCCATAAACTATTCCGAACAATCGTTTCCATTCTTTGTAGAAAATGCAAACCTTCTGCTTTTTCCAATTCTCTAGAGCGTCGACAAAACCAGAAACCATTGAGCGGGCGATATCTCCGTTGGGGCCGAACTTCTCAGTAAGATTTTGTGCATTTATTGGTTTACGACGTAATGCCCTCAGATAAAATAAAAATGTTCGGGCGGTCTCTTTATCAAAGAGGTAGATAGTAGTTCGTTTAAAGAGAGATCTGTCGGTTTCTTCAGCTAATCCATTTGATCCGCGATACTGAACGAAAAATATTTTGTATCCATCGAAGCCAACACCAACGAGTCGTTTTAAAATATTATTTGATATAATGCCATTTTGGGAGGCTTCTCCCTTCATATAGTTAATGAGTTGATCGTGGGCATGATCGATCCAATAATTGCTTGAGAATTTATCCGGGCTTTCGTATTCAATAATAACCTGACCGTGCATCGCATCGGATGGACCCCTATAAACAGATTTGTTTCCTTGTCGGTGTTCATATTGTGGGGGCGTTTGGATTCCTATACTCTCCAAAATTGGATTTAATAATCCCTCAAATCTAATTTTTAGATCTTCTTCGTTTTTTGCAGTCAAAAGGATATTTTTTGTTGAAGTAAGGATCTTGTCCGATAGAACTTCGATAGAATCAGAGATTTCTGGAAACAAGGTCGTTTGTTTAAATTCTGTCATAATCCATTTTTTTATTGATAATCCGCGTGCTCAGTAGTTAATATTTCTCTATTTTGTTCTAGGAACATTCTAATAAGGACTCTTACATTTTGGGCAAATCCTAGGTTCTTCCTCGCCTCTAGACTGCACCAATCCAGAATCCTCATATTCGACTAAAGGATTTTGAAACCAAACCGAACAATAATATCCTTGAACGGTTGAATGGAACATTTAGGCAGAGGACAAAGGTTCTCCGTTACCTTAACCTTTCAGTCGGCACGCAGGAGTTTGTCTCAGGGATGCAGACCTGCTATAATTACATCCGACCATATCAGGGGGATTTGTGGACTTACCCTGGCGCAAATGGCGAATATCCCGATCAATCTCGTGGGAAATAGGTGGGAGACGATGATCGGGTTGGCAGCAATAAAATAATTATTTTTCTTTTTCAATTGATATAACGCCTTTCATAACCAATTCTGAATCTTCTAATCTATGAAGACCAATTCTATAAGTTACTTGTTGATTTATTCCATGAGTTACTACAACATTTGAAATTGTTAATTCATATTCACATCCACATTTCGGGCATTTAGTCCGATAAGATTTAGGTGTTATAATACCTCGGCATTTTGTATTATTACATTGTGCTTTTACACCAGAACCTTTAATGATCTGTTCAATAGTATCTTTTTGTTTTATTCCTTTAGAGCTCCAAATCCGATTTGAAAGCCATGTTGTTATATCATCTACATTATGTTGTCCTGTTGTAGTTTCGATACAATAACGCACTTCTTCAAGTACATTTCTTGACCAAAACGTATAGCCATTTAAACCCAGAAAAATAAAGGCGGTTGAAACACCCGTTCTTTTTTGACCGTCAACAAATGGGTGGTATATTAATAAATTATGCATTAAATATGCTGCTTTATGGACAACCGTCTCTAATGGATCATAACCAAATATTTTGGAATTTTTTGCGCGGTCAATTAATGCATCTAATTGAGTGACATCAGCAATCCCCAAATCGCCACCGAAAGTTTTGATTAAATCGTCATGAATGATTTTAATATCATTTCCTGATATCCAATGTTCAATTTTGTGTGGATTTTTTCTCTCAATATCAATGATTCGTTCTCCTAGATTGACACTGTATACTTTTTCCGGAAGTGGAAGTTCTTCAATAGTTCGATGCTTTGAATCCAACAATGAAAGACATTCTAAAACTGGAGCCCAACTTATTTTGGCCATCTCTATTTGTGCTTCGAATTGTGTCGGGCGACCACTCCTTCTTTTTTTGGAAGATTTTTTTAATGATTTTGGTTTTCCTACAAATACCATTTTTTATCCCTTTGTTGGGATTTTTGTTTTGGGGATAATTGAGACTTTTCATTAATTATATTGAAAAAGTCCCGCGATGCAACAGCTTGATCAGAAATCATTCAAGTCCCTCCAACGCAACAGAACCTTCACGATACGCCCTCACCATATACAAAATCACACAATTTCCCCCTCTTTTATGCGCCCAATCCCCCAAAAAGTCAAATAAAACTGACAAAACTCCAAAATTCCTGATAAAAATCAATTATTTTTGTAAAAAAATAGGAAGCCTTAACCTATACCATATCTTTTGTTGTTTGTGCAGTGCAAACAAGGGGCGATCCCCATCTCGTAAAACACATTCTTTTTCATGCCTGCACGGTGGTTAACAATGAGACAACGCTACTTGATACGTAAGACTATTTCCAGTCGTTTATGCCCGACGGCTCCCCACCGGATAACACGCGAGACCCAAGAGACCATTGCAGAGAACGGACTTCCCGTCGTCGGGAACTCAGGTAAGGAGGGAACCGGATGCAAAACAGCGTAATGCCCCTCACCGGCATCGCCAGAACAATCTACGACAACTATAATGACACGCAGGCAGGGGCATTAAGATTCTACTCTGTCTGTTGTAATAAATTTATGCTGCCGACAACCGGGTGACGACATGGACTGCACCTGGCAAGACAGCAACAGCACTACGCGGAGCGTACGCCCCGGTGAGAGTATCCAGAGGGACGGAACATGCCAAAGGATAGTCGTCGTCTCCATCTCCCATTCCGCCCGGCATGGGTACGCGGATATCAGCGGTAACGGGATGGTGCGCCCATGAACGCCACACCAAAACAGCACTTCACCCGGGGGAGAGCGGTTGAGTACATGGCATACAACCTGCTCCTCGCGAAGGGTTACCATGCGGTCATGAGCGCGGGAAAGACCAGCCCGGTCGATATCATCGCGTGGCGGTGCGGCGGGGATCAGATCCTCGTCAAGACCGAACGGGCGAAGACGCGACTTGACACGTCAGGACAGATCGCCCAGCGCTACGCGCCCGATCTCGACGCACTCCGGGCGATGGCAGTCCCACCCTTTGCCGATCGTCACCTCTGGGTCTGGGACGCATGGCACGACTGGCGGTTCTTCTCTGTATTCGCCGGTGGGTTCTACGAGGTGGACTGCGTATGACACCCTTTTCGATCGGCTGCACCCGGGACTCGTTCGACCTCCATTGTCCTGTCTGCGGGAATGCGGAATGGGAGCGAAAAGAAGGGCTCTTCCCTCAGCTCAAATGCACACATTGTACCGCCCGGGTCGCACCCGTCGAGGATGAATGTCACCGGTGCATAACGCTCGTGGCGTGGCGACCATGACGGACGAGATACGTTCCGCCGCGCAACTCCTCTGCGCGCCCGGGCAGATCGCCGAAGTCCGGGCGATTACCGGCGAGGGAATGGCAAGCGGGTACTTCGACTCCCCGGAAATCCTCGCGGAGAAGGTTGCCGCACTCGACTCCGTGCCGAACGTACAGGGGATCTATGTCACCTTAAACCCGGTGGACCCGGCGCTCTTCGCACGCCGGGCGAACCGTATCCAGATGCGGTTGTCCCGGAATGATGCAACGACCGCAGACAGCGACATCATCCGGCGCCGGTGGTTCCCGGTCGATATCGACCCGGTACGCCCGTCCGGGGTATCATCCACTGATGCGGAGCATAACGCTGCAATGGCGAAAGCCCGGGAGGTCTCCTTTTTCCTCTCCGGCAAAGGATTCCCTGCACCTATCATCGCGGACTCCGGGAACGGCGCGCATCTTCTCTATGCAATCAACCTCCCTAATGACGATACGAACCGGGAACTCGTGAAGCGCTGCCTTGACGCACTCGCCTTCCGGTTCGATGATACCATTGCAAAGATCGATACCACAAACCACAACGCCGCACGGATCTGGAAACTGTACGGCACGATGAGCCGGAAGGGGGACAACACGAAGGATCGCCCTCACCGAAGATCGTCCATCATCGCCGCTCCTGCCGATCCGCCGGTTGTCAGGAGAGATGTACTGGAACGGCTCGCTGGCACGCTCCCGGTATCTCCGGCTCCGGAAGGAAGGACAGGACAATCGGGAAAGGCACTCGACATCAGGCACTGGCTTCCCGGTCACGGGATCACCGTGCGGGACGAAAAGCCCTATGCCGGCGGGATGATCTACCTCCTTGACCAGTGCCCGTTCTCCTCCGCCCACCGGGATGGGGCGTTTGCGATCCAGTTTCCAAATGGCGCAATCCATGCCGGCTGCCACCACGACTCCTGCGGAGGAGGAGCACAGCGCTGGCAGGAGCTGCGGGAGCGGTACGAACCGGTGGCGAAACGAAAGAGCGTACCTTCCCGGAAAGAAGAAGTTCCGGCAAGTCCGCCCCGGTTCCCGCCGGGCGCTCCCCCGGCACCGTTACCGGCAGTCGAGGAACAATCCTACCGGAACGAGGCGCTGGAGGTCTTGCATCATGGAGACCCGAAACAGTACCTGCTCCGGTCGTTTGCCCTTGATCATGAAGGTGATGAGAGCGTCGCGGAATGCATGATCCTGTCGCTTGCCTCCCGGTCTATCATCAACACAAAAGGCTTGCACGTCTCCGTAACTGGCGAGAGCGGAAAAGGAAAATCCCATGCCTTTGATATGATGCTCAAACAACTACCGGAACAGTTCCAGTTATCCGGTTCGATGTCGAACAAGGCACTTTTCTACATCGACAACCTCCAGCCGGGCATGGCGATCGTTCTTGACGACACCTGCCTGACTGAAGACATGGCGACTATCCTGAAGGGTGTCACGACGAGTTTCCAGAAACCTTTCGTACATCGCACGGTCACCAAAGACCGGAAAGGGATCGTCTGCACTATCCCGGAGCGGTGTGTCTGGTGGGTGGCAAAGGTCGAAGGCTGCGGCGACGATCAGGTCTTCAACCGGATGCTGACCTGCTGGATCGATGATACCCTTGATCAGGACGACCGGGTGCTCGTGAGGACGCTCAAATCCTGTGAAACGATACCAATGCACGGCACAGATGAACGCAGGGAGATTCTCGTCTGCCGTGCCATGTGGGAGTTCCTCGGGCAGAAACGATATTTTGTCCTTATTCCCTACGCCACCCGCATCCAGTTCCAGTCCCATAAAAACCGGCGGAACCCGGAGATGCTCCTGGACCTCATCAAGGCAAACGCGATCCTCCGTTCATTACAGCGTGAGCACAGGAAGGAGGGCGCCCTGGACTGCATTGTTGCGACACGCGAAGATTTTGACGCTGCGGTCACCCTCTATGCACGACTGAATGGTAGTGCGGGCGGGCAGAACACGAAACTGACCAAAAAAGAGTCTGATCTTCTGGGTGCGATCATCGATATGCACCAGGACGAGTTCACCATCCCGCAGCTCCAGAAGAAGACCGGGCTTGCGAATAACGCGCTCTATAAACTGATCCACGGGTACACAACCCGGGGAATCACCCATACCGGGCTCTTGGAAAAATGCCCGGCGATTGCATACACAGACAGGACGGTGGTTATTGACAATGAGTTCTCAACCGGGTCTACCCGGCGCCGGACGAATGCATACACATTTGACCCGGAGATCTATGCACAGTGGAGCGGGGATGCACGTGTCTGGCTCAAAGAAGAGGATGACCCGCATGATGCACCGGATGAAAACAATTATGCTGCATTGCTGCACGATTGCTGCAATCTTGCTGCATTTGCAGCATACAACGAAAAACCTGCTACGAGCCCGGATTCGCAATATCTCTCTAATAATACACACTTAGATCTTAGTAATAGTGTATATTGCTGCAAAATGGAAAACACACAGCAACCTCAGGAAACACATGAGGATACTCCAGTGTGTGTCTGTGAAACTGAACATGCAGCAATCAATGATCCGAAAATAGCAAATAACCCGCAAAACGACGAACCGGAGGTGGAATATTCCCGGATTAGTATGCTGCACGTGCAGCATAATAGCGGTACCGTGCAGCATAACACAAATTCTTTCGCCGGAGAATTGATGGAGGCCGGGGTGAAAATCCACGCGATCGATTACAAGCGGCTGGACATTCCGGAGCCTCATACCCATTGCTTCTGCTGCGGAAGGAAAGGCTCGTGGTACGTGGAGAAGCTGACTGCTGCCCGTAAAGCCCGACCGAAAGACGAGCAGGGCGCGAAACGATTGTGCCGGAAGTGCTACGATGCAATAGTCCGGAAAGACCGGGCATCGGCTCCTCCCCTGCCCGGGGTGATCGACCTCCTCTGCATGGAACGCCATGCCCCGGATATCGGGAAGTGTTCGGTCTGCAACCTGAAAGCGGCGACGTATCTCAACAAGGAGTCAGGAGTTAAGCTCTGCGAGCACTGCCATGAGCGGGAAGTGCAGCGACAGTGTAGCAGTTCTGAGGTGCGGGCATGAAACACTTGCTTCCGCCACACGGCGCACCTCATTACGATACCCGGGAGAACGAACGTCCGGATATGTGTTGTGAATGTGATTCCGATCCGGATACCTGCGGGTATGATCGGAAAGCATGCGAGCAGGCAGCAGCGGAAGATGCCGATGAGAATGCATGTGAAGCGAGGAGGGAGGAACAGGATGACGAGGGAGTTCTCTCTGGGAGGTACTGGACATGATCGCAGCACTCCGGAACCTGTACCGAACGGTGAAGGCGGCGATCTTCGGGACTCCTGTTGAGGCTGCCACCGAACCGGCGACAACTATGGGAGGTGACTCTTCTTCATCTCCCCCCATTTCAGTACCAGTGCTGACAATCACAAACGAACCGGCAGCAGTTCCCGCCGGGCTCGAAGAGTGGTCGGTACACCCGTATGTCGATCCAGTCTTTGAAAAGGTGGGACGAGTCTTTCTTGATGCCGGGGATCTCGTCATTCGTTCAGACCGGGACTCGCGGGGATTTGCCCTGCCTGAGGAGGATCTCGATCTGGCACTTACCGGTAGTACCGGCACCGTCCGGCTCCTTGACTCATTCGAGACAATCGGAACTGCTCGACTGTCCACGTCCGGGCTGGCGCTGAACCTCATCATCGACACACAGTTACACACAATCCCGATGCGATCACTGATGCCGGTGCTTACCGGTCATCACCGGAAGGCTCCGCTGTTTGTACCGGCGGAAGACCTCGCACCGGATACGGGAGGGTGATTGGGGTGGATTACAATCTTTATTTCGCAGGAGTCCGGAAATATAACGACACCAAGATCCCATCTCATTGCAGTGCGAGGGAGCCACCCCCGCTGATGCGGGGGGCGGCGCGACGCCTCACCGGGTCGCGCCTTGGCGAGGCGGTTTATGCCACCGGGGAGAATCGCCCGGTGAATACACAGGAAATGAGGAGGAGACTAAAAATAAAACCACCCTGCCCCGCCGTGCGCCGGAGGCGCCCTGAGGCGGGGTGTTCTCCCCCGGTGTAAACCCCTCATGATCAATCTCCTTTCCCAGAAACCGGCTAAATCCTGCACATGGAATCTTTCAGAATCGTTCCGAATCACGGAACAGGGCACGCCCCGCACTGCGATTCGAGGGATGCCCCAAAATTTATTACTCCCATTACTGACGCTCTATCCAGCCCTTCGATGGGCTAGGAATCTACGACAACTATGGCTGATTTTGTACAGCAATCCATAACCAAATCCGCGACCCGGACTCTCACGAACCCGATCGCGGATGCGGACACGTTCGAGACGATTGTCAATGCTGTCGTTTCGGGCAACCCGTTCACCTGCACGGCATATACTGTCGGCGGTGTAGCGATGGCCGCAGTCGCGATCACCAAGCGCTCCTTTGGGGCCCGCCTGGTGTGGGAAGATACAGAAGCGAAGAACGTCGGTAACACCACCGAGAAGTACAGCACGAAAGCCGGTTTTAACGCTGGTATTGCCATCCTGATGGCAAGCGCCCCGCTTGCAACCCAGCATGGCGGCACGTGCATCCATGATCCTGATCTGGATACGTATTCGGCAACTATCCGGTGCCATGACGCGAACGGCGAGGTCTACAACGTGACTGTCTCCCGCGATCATATCGACGTTACGTCCTATTCGGACGACGCGATTCTCGCAAAGGTCGAGACGTGGGCGGACGGCGTGGCAGCCCTCGCCTGATCCTACCTTGACGGGAGCCTCGTGAGGGTGAAGACCCTCCGGTCTTCACTCTTTTCTGTGCTCCGTCACGACGGAGCCTTTTATGGACGTTGAATTGTTAGCAGTCGTTCTCGGAGCAGTGCTCCCGCTGTACCCGGCGCTCTTTGTCATCTACCAGAAGATCGGCAAGTACGACGTGATGTATGAGGAGTTTGGCACGCACCGGGACGAACATGAACGAATGAAGGAGACCTATCATGGAAACTGAAACGATAGTAAAACCGGTTGCAATGGTGACCGGCATTTACCGGGGCACGTTTGACGGGCTTATTCCCCTAACCGTTGATACCCTGCTCACAGAAGAGGAAGTGCGCCGGAACCCTATCTTCTACCAGCTTGACCTGAACCCGGACATGGCGGACGAGAACCTGATCATCGATGTGATCTACGATGGACTCTCACCGATGCGGTTGCCAGACCTGCGCCGGGGCACGGATATGCCGCACGGTGTCCGGTTCTGGATGGACTGGTTCGATATCCCTCCCTACGAACTGATGCATGACATCGACGGGCGGGCGGTCTATCCCCGGATGCCGGGTATCCACACGATCCGCATTATGACCGGGCGCCGGAAGTGGGCGCAGATAGGACGGTTGCGGGACTTCTGGCCTCAGGATGGCGGCTATATAAGCGAGACATTCCGGTTCCGGATTGCGGGGAGAAACGATGGGTGAGAACAGGGTGCAGAGACAGCGTGCGGTCTGCGTGCCGGGGATGTGACCGTGCTCGAAGACCCCACTACCCCCACCTTCCTATCCCTTACGGCGACCGAGTGGCACGCTTTCGGCTACGGTCTGAAGGAAGGGCTCTGGTTCTGGAAGAGGACCCCACTTGCATGGGATGCGATTAAACGATTGGAGGCATTGCCTGACGATGAGAAACCGTTGTCACCGGAACTAATTGTGGCATTGAAGGAAAAGTATCACTATTACATCATCGGGTTCGCCCTTCCTGAGGACTGCACCCTTCTCGGATGTGTTGCGTATCTCGTCATAACAAATGGAACAATGGTGGTAAATCTGGCGTTGTCATTCTTTGGGTGTACGCTATGAGCGCGATCCGAAGAACCGCGCACGCGATATTTTTCCACTCTGGCACGTCCTCTCAAAACCCCCTGCACCACCATCTTTCAAATCCTGCACCATTATAACCAAAAATTTCGCATATCATGCACCATAAAAAATCCGTACTGGTGCACAGTTTGGAAAGAAATAAGTCCATTCCCTCCTATTTTCTTACATATACGACGGGAAGATGTGGTGCATGAGCGGAGGATACGAACAGGCATTTCATGAATCGGTCACTGACCCGGAACGTTTCTGGGGAAAGGCGGCAGAACATGTCCACTGGTTTCGCAGGTACGATCGTGTACTCAACCGGGAAAACCCGCCGTTTTACCGGTGGTTTGAAGGTGGGATCGTCAACTCCTGTTACAGCGCGCTGGACTATCACGTGGAGCACGGCAATGGCGATCGCACCGCACTCATCTACGACAGTCCGGTCACGAACACCGTGAAAAAATATTCCTACAGTGAACTGCGGGATCTCGTTGCACGGTGTGCCGGGGGACTACGGAAGCATGGCGTGGAGAAAGGCGATCGTGTCGTCATCTACATGCCGATGATCCCGGAAGCCGTCATCGCCATGCTTGCCTGTGCACGGATCGGCGCCATCCATTCCGTCGTCTTTGGCGGGTTTGCCCCACGGGAACTTGCTACCCGCATCGAAGACGCACGCCCCCGCGTGATCATTTCTGCGTCCTGCGGGATCGAAGTAACCCGGGTCATCCAGTACAAGCCACTTCTTGACGCTGCAATTGGGATGTGCACCCATAAACCAACCTCCTGTGTTATCGTCCAGCGTTCAGAATCACCTATAGAATCACTTGCCGGGCGTGACATTGACTGGGAAACCTTCATGAACGCAGAACCGGTCGGGTGCGTCCCTGTCCTTTCTACCGATCCCCTCTACCTGCTCTATACCTCAGGCACCACGGGAAAACCCAAAGGTGTCGTGCGGGATAACGGTGGGCATCTTGTCGCACTTACCTGGACGATGCACAATATCTATGGGGTAAAACCCGGAGACGTGTACTGGGCGGCGTCTGACATCGGGTGGGTGGTCGGGCATTCCTACATTGTCTACGCGCCGTTGTTCTACGGCTGCACGTCAATCCTGTATGAGGGAAAATCGGTCGGCACTCCGGATCCCGGCGCGTTCTGGCGGGTTATCGCCCAGCACCGTGTTTCAGTCCTGTTCTGTGCACCGACAGCATTTCGTACAATCCGGCGCGAAGACCCGGATGCCGCATATATCCGAAAATATGATCTTTCGAGTCTCCGTATGCTCTTTTTGGCAGGTGAACGGTGTGATCCTGACACCCTTCGCTGGGCACAGCAGCACCTTCATGTACCGGTTATTGATCACTGGTGGCAGACCGAGACCGGCTGGGCGATCGGGGCGAACTGTGCGGGGCTCGAACTCCTGCCGGTAAAACCCGGTTCCTGCACAAAACCGGTGCAAGGGTACGATGTACGGGTTCTTGACGCAGAAGGGAAGGATGTCCCGTACGGGCAGACCGGAAATATTGTTGTCCGCCTACCCCTCCCTCCGGGATGTTTTACCACACTCTGGCAGAACGAAGGAGATTTCGTGAAGACGTACTTCTCGTTATACCCCGGTTATTACCTGACTTCAGATGCCGGGTACATAGACGATGAAGGGTACCTCTCGATCATGGGCAGGACGGATGATATCATCAATGTGGCAGGACACCGGCTCTCCACCGGCGCGATGGAAGAGGTGCTCGCGTCCCATCCTGATGTGGCAGAGTGTGCAGTTACTGGCGTCCATGATCCAGTCAAAGGCGAAGTCCCTGTCGGATTCGTTGTCTTGAAAGCGGGAACTGTAAAAACACAGGGCACAATTGAACCCGAATTGATCGGTCTGGTGCGGCAGAAAATCGGCCCTATCGCGTCGTTCAAGTCCGCTGCTGTTGTAAAACGGCTTCCCAAGACCCGGTCAGGCAAGATCCTTCGGGGCACCATCAAGAAAATTGCTGATGGCATGCCGTATAATATACCGGCGACCATCGATGACCCGGTGATCCTCGACGAGATCCGTGAGTCACTGGGACAGATGGGATATCCCAAGGTATGACAACATTCCGATCCGGATAGGATTTTGTCATGCATATCCGGTTACCCGTGGATACCGGTGGACTACACGGGGGACTAAAAACATAAATTTATCATTGTTAACCACAACCGATTATATGTCATGCTATAGCATAACAAGGTGAGTTCTCATGAGATACAAGGTTCTGTGTATTGTGGCAGTTCTCATTGCCGTTGCAATGATTGCCGGTTGCACCCAGCCGGCATCAACGCAAACCCAGCCAACTGCGGTCAAGATTGGGGTGATCGCATCCCTGACCGGCCCGGCGAGCAATGTCGGGACGAACATGTGGCAGTCCGCACAGGTTGCGGCAAACGAGATCAACGCCAACGGCGGCGTGCAGCTCAAGGGATCGACGACAAAAGTCCCGATCAAGCTCATTGTCGGTGATGATGAGTCCACCCAGGCGGGTGGGCAGAAGGCAGCAACAAAACTGATCACCGATGACAAGGTGGATATTCTTGTCGGCGGCTACTCAAGCGCGGTTACATCGGCGTATGAGCAGACGGTCGGCGAGTATAAGGTCCCGTATGTCGTGACCGGCGCATCGAGCCCGATCATCACCCACCGGACTGACCTCGATACGAGCTATATCTTCCACCACTGCCCGACAACCGACGCGTATGGGCAGTACACGACGCAGTTTATCGACCAGGTGGTACGCCCGACAGTCTACCAGAAGTTCAATTTATCGGGCACGCGACCATTCCGGCTTGCGCTGCTGTATCAGGACACCGCGTTCGGCAAGGGCGTCCAGACAGCGGTGAACAACACGATCACGCAGAACAAGTTGAATATCGTGCTTGTCTCCCAGCAGAGCTTCAAGATGGGCGAGAGCGACTTCAGGACACCACTGACCGCAATCAAGGCAGCCAACCCTGACGCTGTATACCTCGCGGCGTTCCCGAATGAAGGAGCACCGGCAATCACGCAGGGGCGGAGGGATATCGGGCTGAACACGATCTACCTGTCCGTTGAGAACAATGACAATGCACAGTTCTACAAGGACGTAGGGCAGTACGGTGAAGGGTCCATTATCGAGAGCCGGTTCTCGCCCTACACGGCTCCTGTGGGCACGATAGCCGATGCCCAGACCAAGTTCAAGACAAGTTACAACGCGACCTATGGCACATTCCCTGACATGATGGGAGCATCCACGTATGAAGGTGTCTATATCGCTGCACAGGCAGTCGGCAATGCAGGCACGACCGACAAGGCAGCGGAGAGACAGGCGCTTGTCTCCCTGAACATGCCTCAGATCATCGAGGCGATGAAAAGCGGGACGATAACGTTCACGCCAGACTTCCGCGAGTCGCAGTTCGACCTCTGGATGGAACAGCTCGTGTACAACCCGGCTATCGGTGAATGCAGACCGATCATTGTCTGGCCTGACAACCTGAAAGTGGCAAATTTCGTCATTCCTTCGTGGTACCAGCCCGGCAACGCGTGACCGGATCAATCCATTTTCTTTTTATTGCAGGCGATAGGATAGTTATATAGTATATTATGACTGACGTCGGGATCCTTCTTGAGATACTATTCTGGGGGATCTATGCAGGGTGCATCTATATCCTGCTCGCAACCGGCCTGAACCTGATCTTCGGCGTCATGAAAGTCGTAAACTTTGCCCATGGCGAGTTCCTCATGATCGGCGCCTATATTACCGCAACAGTCTTTCTGTTGACCGGTCTGAACCCCTACCTGATCATCATTATTTCTATGCTTGCCCTCATCGCGATCGGCGCTGTTGTTGAACGGCTCTGTTTCCGCCCGATCCTCGGCACCGGCAAGTTAAATGAGATCTTCCTTTCCATTGGGCTCATCTATCTCTTCCAGAACGCAACAGCGATGATCTGGGGCGACCAGTGGCAGAGCATTAAAAGCCCATACCAGGGTATCTCCGTCCCTATCGGGTCGTTGAACGTCCCGCTCGATTACATCATCATCATGGTCGTGACGGCAGCCCTCCTCTGTACCCTGTACCTGTTTTTGAAGAAGACAAAGACCGGGCGGGAGATGCGGGCGACAAGCCAGAACCGGAAAGGGGCGATGCTTGTCGGTATCAATGTGGAACGGATTGACGTGCTGAGTTTTGGGTTCGGCTGTGCGCTTGCGGCTGCCGCCGGGACGCTCTGGGTGGTGAGCGGGCAGGTGTTCAACCCGTACATGGGCTCGATCCCTGCGGTGAAAGCGTTTGCCATCATCATCCTTGGCGGGCTGGGGAGCATCCCCGGCGCAATCGTCGGCGGGCTCATATACGGGGTTGCGGAGAACGGGGCTGCGTATTTCCTTGGCGGGGTCTGGAAGGACGCGATCTCGTTTGTCATCCTGATCGTTGTTCTGGTACTAAAACCAACGGGACTTTTTGGGGAGTCGGGAGAGTGAGCGGCGATGAAACTCTCGCGTGATACGTGGGCCCGGTACGGGATTGTTGCGGTGATTGTGCTCGCTGTCATCATGCCATTTGTCTCCGGCAACCTGTTCATATTGAACCTGCTCTCTCTGTTATTGATATTCATCATCTTCAGCTCGGCATGGAACCTGCTCGCGTGTTCAGGGCAGGGGTCGCTGGGGCACGCGGCGTTCTTCGGCATTGGCGCATACGCCTCGACCCTGATTGCTGTTCAGAGCGGGCTTTCTCCCTACATCACGATCTTCATTGGTGCTGCCTTTGCCGCGTTCATCGGCATCCTGATCGGGCTCACCTGTGTCCGGCTGAAAGAGTGGTTCCTTGCGATGGTTACCTTCGGGTTTGCAATCATCGTCCAGACCATAACGGTCAGTATCCTTGCACCCATCACCGGTGGCTGGGATGGGATCTCCTCTCCCCGTCTCATCAGCTCTGCCATCCCCGGCTACCAGCTGCTGGAGTACTACTCGATCCTCGTCATCACCATCGCATCGATTGTCGCCATCTGGTATATCCTGAAGTCCCGGATCGGACTCGCGTTCTCAGCGATTCGGGAGAACGAGCTTGAAGCGCGGGCATCGGGAATCAACCCGGTCAAGTACCGCCTGCTCGCGTTTGCGATCAGTGCATACCTTTCCGGGGTCGCCGGGGCGCTTGAGATCCACCATATCGGGTACCTCACACCGGAGATCTACGGGGTCGACATCTCGTTCTGGCCGATCACCTACGTGATCTTCGGCGGGCTGGGCACGCTTGCAGGTCCGATTGTCGGTACAGTTGTGCTCACGATTATCTGGGAAGGTCTGAAGATGGCAGGACTCACCTTTGGCAGGTATGTCATTGTCGGTGTACTCCTGATCCTTGTAATCATCTTCCTGCCCAAAGGGCTGGTTGACCTTCCCCACCGGCTGCAGGAATGGTGGAAGGCGAAAAAGAAGCAGGAACCGGATTCAGTGAGTGCTCCACAGTGAATGGTCCTCCAGTTGCTGATCAGGGGACGATTTGAATCCTATTTTAGCAGTGAGGCAACAATCCAACCATCACAAAGAAGTCATAG
>CAXXQB010000022.1:0-47856 GCA_963676405.2 uncultured Methanoregula sp. | reverse complement strand
GGGCTTCCTTCATGAACTCGACTTTTCTCGGGGACTGCTCAAGACCCTTGCGCTCATACACGGTCGAGTTTGCGGTTGGGTCAGCTGCAAACTTTGTCTTCATTGCCTTCAGGAAGAGCTTTTGGGTCCTTTCGATTTTAGCTGCTTTTGCCATCTTAATCACTCCTTTGGCATGAAGCCGTATTTGGTCCTCAGCGAGTGGATGCGCTGGATGTACTCAACATATTCGGGGTCATCTCGGAATCCGGTGCCCTGGACAGAGTGGTACATGGTAGTGTGTGCCTTGAGCCACTTTGCGTCTGCCGCCTTGCCGACCTTGACTTCAGCGTCCAGGGGAACACCGACCTGATCCTTGACATACTTTATTGCGCCTGTCTTCTTGTCCATGACAAAGCGCTGGAGCATGTCGAACATCATGCCGTTCTCATCGAGACGGAGAGAGTGCCCGTGCACCGTGCAGCCACGGATGCCGGTAAGTGCCGCATCGAAGAGCTCGGTGTTGATGAGTTCCTTTGCGTACTTCTCGAGGTCACGCTCACGGCATTCGACAATTTGACGTCCTGATAGCGTACCTGGGTCAATGCCGCGGAAGCGGTATGACTCAACGTAGCTTCTCTGGTAGGGCTGGCAGGGTGCGTTGTACATCGAGTCGGTGAACTGGATGTAACGGACACGGTCGCCGGCCTTTGCGCCGTCGGTCGGGGTCACAAGCTTGCGGATCGGGCAGTTGGGTTCCTGCTGCTCAGAGAGCGGTGGGTGTGCCGATGGATATGCCGAGCCTGGTGCACGGTGTCCCATGACGAGGACGACGTCCTTGTCAGTAACATCCCGAAGCTTTTCCAGCTTGTGGTTGGGGTCCATCTGCTTACGCCTGTTCTCGGCGATGTGCGTCTGGCCGGGACCGAACTGGGGTTTATATGCCATATTTTCTCACTCCATTATTTCCTTCTTTTTCAAAATTCTCATCACTGACGAAATGACTTCCGCCATCTTCTCGCGTGTCGGGGTCTGACCGCGTGTTACGCCGCTCACAATTGCCATTACCGTACCTTTCGTACGGATCTGGCCAGCCGGCGGCATAACAACGGCAGTCTTCACTCCCTCTTTGGCGAGGTCCTCATAATCAATGGGTGCCTGCGAAACGACAACCGCCTTCACATCACAAGCCTGGAGAATAAACCGGATCTTGTGCACCACGTGGGAACGTACGTTCCCGTGGTGAAGGATGGCGATTTTGTGTCGCTCGATCTGGACGATCTCTTTGTCGGTGAGCCCAAAATAAGCGCCGATGACGCCCCCGGCAATTTTGGGGGCATCAGGAGGAACGCCACTTCCGGCATTCAGCACCAGCGTACTGATGCTGTATTCGACACCCTGCTGTCTCAGGCCCGAGGTGATATCGCATACCGGCTTTGTCACGTGGCGGCGTCCTGGGGACATCCCGACCACGATGACATCCGGGTACCGGCATTCGGAGATGGTGCCCCGCTGGGCAATTCCGCCTCCTTTACCCATGCCCATCGCCTCGCGGCAGTCAACAACCTGGGTTACTCGTCCAATCGGCATTTTTATCTCTGGATGATTATGGGGCTGGAATGGCTCTTTGGATCAGCCATCCCGATGATATCCTTGTCCGCGTTTGGTCCGTACTTGCAATAATCAGAAAGTGACGGGTCGGTCTTCATGTATCTCCCTTCCTGAATGTGGAAGGTTAAGGGAGTAAGACCTTTTTCGCACGCGGCTTTCAGTGCGGGGATGATCTCACGGTTCTCAAGCTCGAGCAAGATCGTACCTACATGAACCTGCAGCTCCATCTCCTGGTCACCGACATGGATTTTTTTCCTCATTGGATGAGGGTTGTCCATGCCTTTTGCGGGCCCGAAAGGAACCGTCAATGGAAGGCGGGGTCCGTTCAGGATCATCCGCCGGATGCCGGGGACTGCTACAAGTGCATTCAGCAGGTGCTCTGTTGTATCAGGATTGAGGAATCGCTCGGTGGAAATCCTGCACTGGGGGAACGTGGCTTCGGTCATTCCTATCCTTTTTTGGGTTTATACACCCTTTGCAATTGCCTGGATCGGCCTTCTGAATGCTTCAACCTGTCCGAACGTGTCCTGGTAGACCTTCGAGGTCTGTTCGGGACCGAACATCTGGGTGCCTGCATCAAGACAGCATGCTGCTACGATACAGGGCATACCGACACCGGCTGCGTGCCTGGTCACGACGTGGTTGCCGTTGAATCCACCCGGTCCGCCGCCACCGTAGATTGAGTGGCTGAAGAACGAGAAACCGACTGCGACACCCATGGTACGACCGAAGTCGGAGCCTGGGAGACCGGTCTCGTGCTCGAGCAGATCGTTGAAGTACAGGAGAGTTGCAGAGACTGCCTGTGCGAAACGTCCGGCACCGCAGTTCACCATCGTGGCTGCGAGTGTTCCGGCAGATGCGTAGGCGTTCCAGAGCATCGGGTCCTTCGTGTCGTAGAAGATGTAGCCGCTCTTGCCCTTCTTGCCTGCCTTGATGACTTTGTCCTCAATGGCACGCTCGACAAGGCTCTGCACGACAGTACCGATGGTACCGGTCTTGCCATTCTTCTTGACGAGGTCGTAGACGATGTTGTTCGCGTTCAAGCCCTGGTATGCATAGAGCAGGAGCTGGGCGCGCTCGAACGGGCCGATTGCCATACCCATCTCGAACTCCCCGGCCTGTTCAAAGGTTGCGGTGAGTGCTGCACCCTGCATTGCATTCCGGTGGGTCATCATCGCCGCATGGTTTGCGGGGATGTTCCTCAGTGCATAGCCGAGACCTTCGTTGTTCTGCGGGATGGACATAATCGTGATAATGTTGCCGCCATCCATGGCCATAGTCTGCGGGTACGTTCCCCAGACCGCACTCTTAACGTAGGAACCGTCGAACATGCCGACCTTGTACTGGTCAACCAGTGCATAGGTGGTGGCTGCTGCAACTGCGGTTGATGCCGCATCGTAGGTTGCTGCTGCATCCATACGTGCAGTCGGAACCTCGACCAGGATCATCTTGCCGCCGCCAACTTTCGTGATCTTGGTGTTGTCGCCCTCGGTGACCTGGACCATATCCTTGATCTTTGCCGAGAGTGCGTCACAGTCCTTGACAACGCTGCAGCTCATGCTGCGACCGAGAATCTGGTTGGACTTGCCGCCCATCTTACCGGTCTTTAATGCCTCTTCAATGCCAGCGAAGTTGACTGCAACAGTCCTCTTCGTCAGGTCAATGATACCTGCTGTGCCCTTGTTGACCAGCGGGCTGACCTTGTCAATGGTGACATTGCTCTTTAAGAGCTTACCCTCATCGTCGTAGAGGTCGATCGTGTCTTTATATTTCATGTAATTTCCTCCAAATTTTCCTTTAACCGCTATACCGTACGTGCGCTGAACGACAGTGTCATCTAACAGGGACACTGGTAATCAATGATGGTCACTATTGCACGTCCCCTAAAATGGGACATTGAATAATTCCCGATCTCGCAATATAAGCGTTGCGATTTTATACCGGAATTTCGTTTAATATTACCTCAAAAATAATACCCTGAACTTGAGGAATATTCAAATATCACTTGTATCTTCCGATTCATTGTTTTACGCAGTATTAACAAATTAAAAAAAAGTATTACGAGTTGATATTTGTAATACTTAAATAATCTATTTTCGTATGTGCGCTGTATATAAAAAATATCGGGTCGTGACAGGGTTTTCAGGGCGTGCGACCCGTTTCTCCTGCCACGACGATCATTTGCAGTGCTTTTTGTTGGGGGGGGGAAAAATTTTGGATGTTAGATCTTTTTGTACAGGTTCCCGTAGATAACCAGACCTTTCTTCTTCTTGTGGCGTTCACCGGTGTCACCGATGAAGTGGGCAAACTTTGCCTTTGTGCCTTCCACTTCCAGTTCCACGTCATCGACATACTTGTAGCCGGGCATCATCACGTCGAGCGTGCCGAAGATGATGATCGTCCCGTCCACCAGCTGACCGCCGACTTTGGACTTCGCATTTCCTTTGATGATGGTACGGCCGCCTTCTGCATGGGTCATGACATGGACATCGACATTCCCGTTGACGACGATTTCGCCGCCGAGCATGTACATGCCGAGGTCAGAGCCACAATTCCCCTTCACGAGAATTTTGCCGCCTGACATCCCGCGCCAGTCGCCACGGTATGCTGCACCAAGATAGTTGCCGGCATTGCCTTCAATGAGAAGCTCGCCACCTTTCATGCCGATTGCGGCAAAGGCTTCGGCATTGCCCTTGACGGTCATTTTGCCGCCCTTCATCCAGCCACCGGCATACAAATCCATGCTGCCTTCGACAACGACTTCTCCGGCGCTCATCTTGAAGCCAAGGTACTTGACCCTCTTCACATCGCCTTTGACGACGATCTTCGTTTCCGCGGCTGTTGCACCTGCACTACCGCTCACATCGAAATACTTCCCCAGCGTGGACGTGGTATTTCCCTCATACACGTGGAGTGCGGCAATCTGTGCTGCTGTCTTTCCCGCAAATGCGTCCGGCGATACATTATCCGCCTCGAGATAGAGTGCAGGCGGGTTTTTCATGGTAATAGTTACAGTCTCCATGTCCAACACCTCACTGCACCGCATTGACCTCGATGGCATACGGGTTCGGGATAAAGTGGTGTCCCAGCGCCTCGTAGTTCGCCTGGGTTATGCTGTAATATTTGAGGAACTTCTCATTGATATCACGCATAACCTGCGGGTTCTCCTTGACTTTCGCATTGACCCAGAGGGTCCGCTTGTGACCGTTACTCACGATCTCGCCGTCCCTGACGACTTCGACACCGCTCTTGAAGACAACTGCTGCACGGGTAAACGCCTTCTCGATATCGTCGGGGTTTGCAACCGGTTTGTCCGGGTCGATGTTGTAAACCGCGATATCTGCGTCCATGCCGGGCTTTAAGCCACCACACAGGCTCGAAAGACCGAGCGACTTTGCCGGGCCTGCACGGGTCATCTGGGCGAGCTCGTAGAGCGAGATCTCCCGGTCGATCGTGCCGATGCTGGTCTGGGAAAGGACCTTGTCCTTGTGCTTGAACGCATTGATCTGGTCTTCCCGTGCCTTTGCAGACATCAGCCACTTCATCACGCGGGGGTACCGGGTGAATGGACCGGCATTCGGGTGGTCGGTGGTGATGTAGCAACGCATCGGATCCTTCGCCATGAGTGCAAGTTCGAGACCGATTGCCCACTGGATCGCACAGACCGAGATGCTCGGGCTGTAGATGTAGGGCACGATCCCTGCGCAGGTCTCGAGTTCCACATCACAGTTCGCCCACTTCAGGTGGTTGAGTTCTGTCAGGTGGTGCTCGAACGGACCATCAGCAGTCATCGTCGTTGTCTCATCGAGAGTCACATTGCCCGTATCGATGGTGATGTTCTTGTTTTGTTGACGTAGTCCATGACCTCTTTTGCCTTGGACTCAAAGTCTCCCCAGGTGGTCCCACCATACGAGTGGAACTGGGTGTGGGTAAGGTGCAGCACCTGTTCGCGCCCGAACTTGTTCTTTGCCTTGTAGCCCTCAGCGAGCTTTAAGGTATCGAGCGTGTCCGTGTAGTTGCCCGGGTTCCCGAGGTTGTTCGGGTGGATGTGCATCGAGTGCGGGAGCCCGAGGTACTCATTTGCCTCAATAAGTCCCTTGATGATTTCAGCCGGGGTGATATCGAAGTAGGGTACCGGGTCGTTTACGGTAAGACAGTTCAGCCCCCATGCCCAGGCTTCGGTGCCGCCGGGGTTCACGACCTTGATTGCATACCCTTTTGTGGCACGGAGGAGCCACGCACAGTACGCGGCTGTGTTCTCGATCTCGTGGTTCTTCAGGTACTCCATCACGAACCAGTTGTTACCGAAGACCGGGAATGCGCCCTCGTCAATAATCGGGGTGTCACGGATCTCTTCGTGCACGTGGCGCGAGAACAGGGGGGGCATCGCCGCTTCCATCGCGGTGGTGTACCCCATCTTCGCGTACTCGTAGCCGGTCTTGAACGTGGTCGGAATGGAATATCCGCCGCCCATGCGTTCCATGCCCCTTGTGGGCGTGCAGGTGAAGAGCTTGTCTTCAGGACGGTAGATCCTGCCGAGGTTCACTTTCGGACCTGCGATATGGGCATGGATTTCCACGGCACCAGCCATGACGGTCTTGCCCTTCGCGTCGATGACCTTTGCACCGGAACCGGCTTTTGCGACGATCTTGCCGTCCTTTATAGCAACATCCGCCTTGTCGCCCTTGATACCCTGGACCGGGTCAAATACGTGTCCGTTCTTTATGACATATTCTGACATGGTTATGCCGCCCCCTTGAGCTGCTTAAGTCTGTCCCGGACCTTGATCAGGAACTGCTCATCGGTGAGCATACCCTCCGGTGGTTCGACAACCTTGCGGCAGTCAATCGGCACGTTGTCCATACGATAGCAGTTCCCGCCGGTCTCAACACCGTTGAAGGCAACCGGCACATGGAGTTTGGACACCCCGGTTGTGGGAGTAAGGTGCGGATCAACGCAGACTGATGGCATGTTTGCGATCGCTTTTACAGCACTGATCGGGAAGTGTGCACCGGGATCACTCCCGATGTTAAACATGGCATCCAGTTCGCCGCGTACCAAAAGGTCAATAGTGCTGGTGTCCCCGGGGTTATACCGGGCGAATCCTCTGGTTAAGTCCACGGCATAGGGGAACCCGAACTGCCACGCGAACACTTCGCCGGAGCCAGTCACATTATAGTGACCCCGCATCGGCATGATCGAGAACTTCGTAAACTCGTTTAAGTGCTTCGTGAGCGCAATCGCCTCATCGATATTGTGGTTTTTCGAGAGCGACTGGGTCACACCCATACCGAAGAAGATGATCCCGAAACGCCCGCTCTTCATCAGATCCGCGGCTTCCCGGATCTTCTCTTTGGGGATTCCTGCAACAACATCCGGGAGCCATTCGTTGTTGAGCGCAACACGGAGTGCATTTAGGAGTTCGTAATCCCGCCCCTGTTCTACCTGCAGGTGGACATCTGCCATCTTTGCGGTGTCGGTGACCCGGGGGTCAACCACGATCATTTTGCGGCTCATCTGTCCCTTGCCGGTGAAGAAACCGCGGGGGAAGATCGAGTACCGGGACATATGCCGCGGGTGGGCGTGTGCCGGGTTGCAGCCCCAGAAGATAATCCGGTCTGCACGGTTCTTGATCTCACCAAGAGTACATGTCGGGAGCCCGATGTCCTGCACGGCAATCAGTGTTGTACCGTGACAGGTTGCTGCGGTATTGTCACAGCATGCCCGTGACATCTCGGCAATTTCGTTTCCTACGCTCTGTGCCTCACAGTTGGTGGAGCTCCAGCCGAACATGAGAGGTTTTTTCGCTTTTGCAAGCATCTGTGCGGTATATTCAACCGCATCATCATAGCTTACCTCTTTCCAGGTCCCGTCAGGCTGGTGAAGCCGCGGGCGGGTCACCCGGTCCTTTGACTGGGAGTGCAGGAACTTCTCTGTGCCGATAACGCATGCGTTGTAGACTTCAAGGAGCTGTTTCCCGTCATCGGATACGACGACCTCAAGATCGTCGCAGAGTGTTCCACAGAAAGGACAAATAACATCGGTTACAGTCTTTGTCATTTCATTTCACCCCGCATTGTTTCTGCACCAGCTCGATACCCAAAAGTACGGGCTCGTTCATTGCCACTTCAACTTTTACCGGTGTGCCCTTGAACGTCGGCATGCCGGTTGAGTAGGTGTTCGGGTCGATGATGGAATTTGCCCACGGACCCATGGGGATGAACGCGAGACCCGGGTGCGGTCCCTGCGTGGTTTCGATGGCTTTTACCACCACGCTGCCGTGATCGCTGGTAACCCTGACGTTGGTGCTCTTCCATGCGCCAAGTTTTTTCAAATCTGATGCATCAAGTTCGATAATGCCGGCAGCGGTGCGATAGGCGGGCTTTTCCTTTCCGCCTTCAATCGCGACACCCTGCTGGACGCTTCGACCTGAGATCAGGTTTACATGTGTCGTTGCCACTGTATACTCCTCCATTAGACGAATCAGCCGGTGGAACAATGTACAATTCAACCATTATTTCTAATCCCCCATCGTGACACATGGATTCCTGAACCGCCAGAAAGGGGGGTGGGATATGGCATTGTTTCCACCGCATATCGTCGTTTATTTATTGAACTCCTTGATGGGGCTTGGTCCGAGCTCGTTGATTGTTTTCACCACATCGGTGATGACTGAACCCCACTTAGCACCCTCAGAGGCAGATACGAATGTCATCCTGAACCTGCGGTCATCCAGCCCGATGCTCTTCATCAGTCGCTTGACCATGAACATCCGCTTTGCTCCCTTGAAGTTCCCTGCAAGGTAGTGGCAGTCACCAAAGTGGCAACCTGATACGAGCACGCCATCCGCACCGTCAGCAAATGCCTTGAGTACAAAGAGCGCGTCGATACGCCCGGTACACATCACACGGACGATCCGGACATCTGGCGGGTACTGGATACGTCCGCCTCCTGCTAGGTCAGCACCGGCATACGAACACCAGTTGCAGACGATGCCCAGAATCTTGGGTTTAAATTCGTCAGCCATTTACTGTTCACCTCCGAGCAGGAACGCATCTATCTGTGCAACGATCTGCGGGGTTGCAAAGTGGTTCATCCAGATTGCACCGCCAGGGCAGAACCCGCCGCAGGTACCGCAGCCTTTACACTTTGCTTCGGTGACTTCCATGACCGTACGACCGTCCTTCTCAACGAGTGCAAGGGCGCTGTACGGGCAGAGGTTCACACACATGCCGCAGCCTGCGCATCGCTCTTCGATGCAGGTTGCGAAGTACGGCTCCAGTTCGACTTCTCCCTTATGGATCGGGATACTCGCGGCCGAGGCTGCACCTTCAGCTGATGCTACCGCGTCTGGGACATCTTTTGGTCCCTGGCAGACACCGGCAAGGTATACACCGGCAGTGGTTGTCCCGCACGGGTTCAGCTTCGGGTGAGCTTCGAGGAGCCAGCCGTCCATCGAGCAGGACACACCGAAGAGTTTCCGGGTCCTGTTCGTGTCTTCCGAGGGCTGTACCGCTGCGGCAAGCACGACAAGGTCGACTTCCATATCGATCGGGCGGTTAAGTAGCGTGTCATCGGCAAAGACATGAAGGTTCTTTGTCTTCGGGTCTTCGAGGATGTTTGCCACGCGTCCGCGGATGAACCTTGCGCCTTCGTCCTGGATACGGTAGTAGAACTCCTCGTACATCTTACCGAATGACCGGATATCCATGTAGAAGAGGATGGGCAGGCAACCGGGGATCTTTTCGATGATCTGGTGTGCGTGTTTTAATGAGTACATGCAGCAGAACCGCGAACAGTACGGTTTGCCGACCCCGGTGTTGTCACGGGACCCTGCACAGAGCACGAACGCGACCTTCTTTGGGGTCTCGCCATCGCTCGGGCGGACAAGGTGACCACCGGTTGGACCCGACGCACAGATAAGCCGCTCGAATTCGAGGCTCGTGATGACGTTCTCGTACCGCTTGTAACCCCATTCCTCTTTCTTCTCGATGGGGAAGATGTCAAACCCGACAGCGAGGACGACTGTCCCGACCTTGACCGTAACAAATTCGTCTTGGGCCTCAAGGTCGATGGCTTTCTTTTCACCGCATGCGGTCACACACAGCCCGCACTTGATACACGAGTCAAAGTCGATCGTGTAGAGAAGCGGGACAACCTGCGGGTGGTTGATGTAGATTGCCTTTCTGGGCTTCATGCCGACTTCGAACTGGTTGGGCTTGATGACCGGACATGGCGCTTCACAGTCACCGCAGCCGTTGCAGCCGCCACCGACAATACCCTTCGCTTCAGCCTCCGCCATGGAGAGGACACCACGTGCCTTCTTCCTGATGGTCACATCGAAGTTGCCGATGTAGCCTTCTACGGTGTCGACTTCGGAGTAGGTCATGAGATCGATCATCTCTGCCCTGCCCACATCCACCATCTTTGGTGTTAAGATACACTGCGAACAGTCGAGTGTCGGGAAGGTCTTGTCGAGCTGGGACATCCTGCCGCCGATGCTGGGCGTCGATTCGATGAGGTAGGTCTTGATGCCCGCGGCTGCAAGGTCGAGGGCTGCCTGCATACCGGCAACCCCTGCACCGACAACCATTGCCGCCCTTTCGACCGGCACGGTTTTCGGGAAGAGGTCCTGGAGCAGTGCCGCTTTTGCGACTGCGATCCTGATCGCATCCTTCGCCTTTGCCGTAGATCCTTCGGCGTCGTGCATGTGCACCCATGAATTCTGTTCACGGATGTTTGCCATCTCAAACCGGAACGGGTTGAGGCCGCCTTCCTTGGTTGCTGTCCTGAAGGTCGGCTCGTGGAGACGGGGCGAGCATGCAGCGACAACGACACCGGTAAGTTTGTTGTCTTTGATTGCCTTGTTGATCACAGCCTGCCCGGGCATCGAGCACATATACTTGTAGTTGTCAACATAGGCGACATTCGGAATGGTTTTTGCATATTCCTGTACGGCAGGGATATCCATTGAACCGGCAATGTTGGTACCACAGTGGCAGATGAATACACCGATACGTGCATCCTGCTTGGTGGTGACATTCGGGACTGCTGCCTGCTTTACTTCCTGTTTTGCGGGTGCTTCGCGTTTTGTCTCTTTCTTTGCATCCGTCTTTTTAGCAGTTGATTTCTTCTTTTCAGCCATCATGACCACCTCACAGCACCTTCTGCAGGAATGGCTCACAGCTGATCCCATGGAGGTCCAGCCCGAGGTCCTGCGGACTCATTCCCTGTGCCAGACCGAGCAGTTCAGCATAGTGCAGTACGGGTAAATTGTATGACACGCCAAACTTTTCCTGAATCTCGATCTGACCGCGGTCAAACTGGAGCTGACAGAACGGGCAGATATCGGTGAGTGCATCAACACCAACCTCCTTGAGGTTGATCATCTTCTCGTTTGTGATATCGAGCGAGTGCACAATATCATATCCTCGTACACCGCCACCGGCACCGCAGCACTGCATCTTGTTGCGGTACTCAACCGGCGTCGCACCCAGTGCAGCGACCAGCTCTTCCATCCAGACCGGGTGTTCAGTGTTCAGCATGACTTCTTTCTCGAACTCCCGGTCCTTGTGGGGCTTTGTCAGGTGGCAGCCATAGTGGACAGCGATACGTGCACCCGTGAGCGGGTTGGTCACGCTGTCGCGGACTTTGTCGACACCGATGAACTTGTCATTGTAGAGCAGTTCAGCGATGTGGTAGACATTGATGGTGCCCTTGTACTCCATGTCGATCTCTTTTAAGACCTCGTTTACGCCATCGCGGAGGTCCTTGTTGTGTTTGAGCTTGTGGTTGACTTCCCAGATCGACTTGTAACAGCCGTTGCATAAAAGCGCAATGTCCATCTTCATCTGCTCGGCGAGCACAAGGTTCCGTGCTGCCATTGCATAGAATACGTTAAGGTCAATGGAACCGAATGCACCTGGTGCGGGGCAGCAGCTTGCTCCCTTGAGGGGAACCAGCTCAACGCCGAGTTTCTTTAGTCCCTTGATTGAAGCCGATTCACATCCGGGATAACGGTTCGGAGCGATGCAACCAAGATAGAATGCGAACTTGTGTTTTGCTTCTGACATGGTATCTTATCCCTCCCTTTCCTTGACAATCCGGTCGGAATTTGCCTTAAGCTTGTAGTGGTCGAGGATCTTTTGGATGCCAGGTATAAATTCCGGATACATGTGGGTGGTTGGCGGGTCACGGGTGAGTCCGAGTTTCTCGCGGGCTGCCCTGTTCACGTCATTGTTTGGCACACCATGACCAGTCTTATAAATAGACTGCACGGTCTTGAGGAAGTTCACCGGTATAATATCTCTCTTGAAGGCAAGGTTCCTCATCGCCATTATTACATCCGTGGGTGCGATGTCCCGCGGGCACCGGTCTGTACAGCTGTAACAGGTAGTACAGAGCCAGAGATCCGGGTCGGTTAATGCTTCGTTCTCAAGCCCAAGCACAGCCCTGCGCATGAACAGCCTGATACGGTAGGTGCTTCTCGGTGCTGACGGGCATGATCCCGTGCAGGTACCGCACTGGTAGCACATATGGGCGATGGTGCGTGAGATTGCTTTTACTTTTTTTGTGAATTCCGGGTTCGAGTCTTCGCTGTAGTATCGCTGGTCGTGAAGTTTTTTCTCCAGCGCTTCCGGGTAACCTTTTGTTCGTACCATGGTGCTCCCTCACGCCTTCTCCATAATCTTTATTCCGACCTGTCCGGTCACACCCTCTTTCACTTTCGAGGTGCGCTTGGTGAAGAGTTTCTCTTTTATCTTCTTGAACAGGTCTGTCTCTGTACCCTTGACGCGGACGCCGGTCCTCTGCATGATGATGATGTCCTCACCCGGGCATGCATTCACACAGGCGCCACAGAAGATACAGTAATCCTTGTTGACGGCGATGGTCTTCTCGACCTCATGTCCCATATCAGCCGCCGGCTTTGCAGACGGGAGATAGATTGCGTTGGCCGGGCAGATCTCTGCGCAGGTCGAGCAGCCGCCGGGGCATTTCTCGGCGTGGAACTCAATGTCGCCTTCAAAGATCTTCTCGACCGTGATCGCTTCAGGCGGACAGTTCCGTGAGCACCAGGTGCAGGTACAACAGTTGTCCTGAATGATGCTGACTTTTCCGTCAACCTTGTCAGAGATGATTTCGCGCTCGACCGTGATGCACTCTTCAGGGCACGCCTCAAGACAGACTTTGCACGCATCGCATTTGGTCTCGTCCCAGACGACTTCGCCCTCGACTTTGCCGGTCTCTGCGGTGAACTCTTTGTGTTTCACGACAAGAGCTGGACAAAGTGCGCCACACAGCCCACAGAGCGAACATTTCTCCATGTCGACTTTGAACGTGGTCTTGGTCTTGATGGCGGTCTGGCGGTCTTTTGCGCCGGCAACCGGTCCCTTGTATGTCCCTTCGTATGCGGGGACATTCCGGTCGATTGCGTCACGCGGGCAGACCTCTTCGCAGATCGTGCACTTGACACACTTCTCGTCATCAATCACTGCCTTCATGTCATATTGCGGGAATCCTTCCTTCTCAAGGATCGGGAGCCGCTCCTGATTGTCCACCTTCAGAGTCAACGCGTTGAATGGGCACATGACGACGCATACACCACAATACGAGCACTTGGTCTCGTCGACGTCCACCGGGGCAGCGTAATTGATTGCGCCACGCCTGGATGCACCGACAAGCCCGAGAACGATAGCCTCCTCGGGGCATGCATCAACGCAGATACCGCATCCTGTGCAGGTCTCTGAATTTAAAATCAGGTTGTTCACGCTCTGAAGGAGTCGCTGCTCCATCACAACGTTGACACCATCCCTTTTTTTGGAAAACTTTGGAAACAATGCCATAAAATAACCCTCACGCTGTCCTTCTATTGTACCTTTGCCTGTGCTCTGGTCTCCCAGGGCCCTGCCAGCCTGATAACATCGTGCGGACATGCCTGGACACAGACGCCGCAACCGGCGCAGAGCTCACCCTTGAAATCGAGAACGACAGATTTACCGTCCTTGACTTTGTAGATCTTGTCCTTGGAGGCAGGATCCACGGTGTGAAGCTCCAGTGCGTCCACAGGGCACGCAACAACACAATTGTTACAGCCGGTACAATGTTCCATGTTAATATGCACTGCAAATGTCATGATTTCACGCACCAGCTATGATCGATCATAAAATCGATTATCCAAAAATGGTGAAAGAAAATAGATAAAGGTTCTGAAATTATCCCATGGAAAAGGGGCTATTTAACGACGATTTTAAATTTCTGGCGCTTCATTTTTGGATCTTGTTAACCATTTCAACTTTACAATACACGCATTTTATTATGCGCTTTGATTATGCAGATCAATTTAGAAAATTTATTCAATAAACATCATGGTACTCTTGTTATACCGGAGGTTATGTTATGGAAATCAACGGCGTTACTATCGACAATACGTACGCAGAGGCATTCCCGACCTGGGTCTGCCGGGTGATTATCACCGCGGTTACGAGAGACTGGGCACGGAAAGCGGCAACTGAGGCAACAGGTTTTGCCACATCAGCGATTGGCTGCCCGTGTGAAGCAGGGATCGAGTGCGATGTGCCTGCATCCGAGACTCCTGACGGGAGACCGGGTGTTGCAATTCTTATCTGTGCAGGAAAGAAGAAGTTGAAAGAGCAGGTCGTCGAGAGACTCGCTGAGTGCGTGCTCACCGCCCCAACTACTGCCGTCTTCAACGGTATCACGAACGCAGAGGAAAAGATCGCGGTCAAGCTCCACTTCTTTGGCGACGGGTACGAGTACCAGAAGGAAGTGGGTGGCAGGAAGTGCTGGGCAATTCCGATCATGAACGGCGAATATGTCGGTGAAGAGGAGTTCGGTATCGTCAAGGGTGTGGCAGGCGGCAACTTCTTTGTGATGGGCGAGAACCAGATGGCAGCCCTTGTTGGAGCAGAGGCAGCATCTGATGCGATTGCGCAGGTAAAAGGCGTCATCACGAGCTTCCCCGGCGGCATTGTCGGCAGTGGTTCCAAGGTCGGGAGCCTGAAGTACAAGTTCATGGTGGCATCGACAAACGAGAAGTACTGCCCGACACTTCGCGAGAAAGTGCCGGATACGAAAGTCCCCGCAGGCATCAAGGCTGTGTACGAGATCGTCATTGACGGGATTGACGAAAAGAGCGTCGCAGCGGCAATGGGTGCCGGTGTGAAAGCGGCAGCGATGGTGCCGGGAGTGAAATTCATTTCAGCCGGTAACTTTGGCGGCACGCTCGGACCCTACAAGATCGAGCTCCACAAGGTGCTCTGATTCAATTACTTTTTTTATTTAATAAAATAAAGGTACTTAATCAAATGTGGGGAACCACCAGCTACACGGGTTTTTCAATAGTATATTTTTTCATTGGCAGATGACTCGCATTTTACCGGTATCATTGTGAATCCTATGACAGAAAGCAACAATCAAGAACCACCAGTTACTCATGCGTATGATGTCGTCAATATTGTTGATGACGACATCTTCCAAACCTGGGTTGATGTGTGTATTGAAGATAGTATCAATCTCATCGTGAATGGCAACCGTATTGCCAGTCTCACCATATCCCCCCGGGATCTCGAAGCATATGCATATGGATATCTTATCTGCGAGGGGATTGTTGCAGATATATCCGAGATACAGAACGTTAGTATCGATTTCCCGAATATTTATGTAACAATTTCTTCATTTTCACGAAACCTCTCATCAAATGATACAGAGATCCGGAGCTCCGGGTGTGTTGGTATCAGGACCCAGTGGGCATCGTTAACCAAGCCTCTCGGTGAAGGGATAACAATCGACCTCCAGACGCTCTTTTCAGGTATGAAAAAACTCAACGAATGCGCCTCGCTCTGGCGTATTACCGGGGGAACCCATTGCACCGTTATTTTGGACGAGTCCGGAAACCTTGTATCTGGAATTGAAGATATGGGACGCCACAATTCCGTCGACAAAGCAGTGGGAAGAGCCCTTCTTGATGGTTTTGACCTGTCCCGGTGTTTCATGGTATGCACCGGCAGACTGCCAGCCGGGATGGTTGCCAAGGCTTACCGGGCTAAAATATCCATTATTGCAAGCAATACTGCACCGTTTTCCACGGGAATTTGTCTGGCAAGACAGGTTAATATGACCCTCGCCGGCTTTGTCCGCCCGCCAAAAGCAATGATCTACAGCGTGCCTGAACGGATACGATTGCCATAATCTCTTTTGGTTTTTGTTCAGCGGTTATCCCTTGAGAGGATAAATTATAAGTACACGTAAACCAACTGGTATATCAGACGTCAATCATGTGTACCGAGTCCTTCAATGGGTATCGGTGCCGGTCGATTGGCGAGGAGTTTGTGTATGAAAATATACGTTCGTGAACGCCAGAAAGTTGGCGAGGGTGTCGAGTCACCGAAGTACCGCATCGTTGCGGTTACCGGTGGCGAGCTCCAGATTGAAGCAACCCATTTCCGGAAATTCGAGATCGAACAGATCGCAAAGGATGTCAGCGCTGAGGTTGTCTTTTTAAAACCCGTGCCAGACGAGCATAAAGGGAAAAAGAAGCAATAAATAAAGTGTTTTTCTTTATCGGTTCTCGCCGGACGGAATTAGCATTACAGGATTTTAGTCCGATAAGCGTGTGGAAGGTTATCCTGAAATCTTCTCATAATATTTCATCGAGCCGCATGCTCCGCAGTGATCGCCTTCGATCAGGTAGTCAGGTACCGATTCACCACAACAGGGACAGGTCACCGACTTCCATCTCTTTTTACCGCTGACCTTGACACGAACATGTTCAAAGGAGAGTATCTGGCGCCCGGCACAAAATATTTCCATCTGGAGGGGTTCATTCATCGTCATTTTGTTATAGTCCGGGCTGTTGGCGTACCAGATATCAATGACCGGGAATTTTTTCAGCTTTTCAAGATCGACATACACCCGGACGGCATCAGCCGTGGAACCATCGGTTGTAGTGTTTAAGGTTATGGCAAATTTACCAATAGGAACAATCTTCAGCCGGTTATTCCCTGTCGTGCAATGGGCGATCACCTGAAGAGCGTCCGGCAGGCATTTCGGGGTTTCGCAGACACCATATATTTTCTGATCGGGTGTTATACCAAGCAGATCCATTGCATAATCTATCATGAAAGCCCCGATCAGGACACCGGGTGCAGGTGAAGTGTGAAATAGAACACATCGGTTGATTGCATCTTTGATATGAGGTGGGACGTTGCAAGCGTCCATGCGTATATTAAGATCATTGGTATAATGGGAAGAACCGACTTTCATGAGTAGATATTGATTTGCATCTGATAAACAATTTATGAATGGTAATGTGTATGCATTAATTATCCCCTCAGGCAGTAGCATTAATGCCGATACAATCAATTATGAAAGATAAGCCTGGTTTTATGATATAACAGGTCGTATTAAAATTTCCGCTCTATTCATAAGGAGTGTTTAAACCACACGCTGCCAGAACTTCCTGCGGGTCCAGGGGATTTTTCTCGTTAGTATTCGCTAATAGCGAGATAAGGGAGACCAGAGACACGGGAACCTTTATGCCAAACAGGTCTGCTGTTGCTATCATCCTGTGCCTGTTAGCAAGTATGTATTTTCGGACAGTCCAGCGATCAACGACAAGTCCCAGAAAGTCCAGGTGTGCGGACACTCGTGAAAAGGGCATTGTTTGTCCAAGCGTTATACACAAGTCCACAATCGGGGATCCGATTCGTGTTTTTGGATAGAACGGGGCATCAGCAGAAATAATTTTTTTACAGGCACTGCACCTGAACCTTTTAACAACAACAAAAATTGTTGTATGTTTCTGTCCATCTGTAAGAACTGCAAATTGTTTTTTTTTCTTATCATACCCTGTCACGGGTCCTCCACAATAGGGGCAGACACTCCCTCGGTCGAATGAAATGCCTTCGCAGGCAGAGAATGCGGTCTGAACAATATCACAGAGGATTGGAGGGATTCGTGGTCGTTTCATAGTATAGTACCTGCGTCATATTCCAAGGGCATCGACCCGGATCCTCAAATGGTGAAAATAATAAATCCTTATCATCCTTTTGTTAATTTTTATATATTAACCCACTTTTAATCTCCAAATTTCGATTGCTCTTCAGAATAATTATATAATTTTAGTATGAACCTTGGTTGTTAAAAAGTTAATTTGCTTAACAAATTCAAAATGTAAGGATTTGTTATTACAGCTTTTTAGTCACAAACGGTGATAATTGATGAGTGAAACAAAAGAACTGTTGAAGTATGTGCCTACAACCTGTCCGTACTGCGGTGTGGGGTGCGGGCTTAATCTGGTTGTCCAGAATGGAAAATGTGTCGGTGTCGAACCCTATAAGCGCAGCCCCATTAACGAAGGCAAGCTCTGTCCCAAGGGGGAGACCTGCTGGGAATTTGTCAACAGCCCAGACCGGCTAACAAAACCCCTGATCAAGAAGGACGGGAAGTTTGTTGAAGCTTCCTGGGACGAAGCCCTTGACCTGATTGTAAAGAAGTTCAAGGAAACTTCCGATAAGCTCGGGCCCAAAGCCCTCGGCTTCCAGACCTCGTGTCGTACCGTTAACGAAGACTGCTACGCTCTGCAGAAGTGGGCGCGTGCCGGGTTCCTGACCAACAATGTCGATAACTGCGCCCGCATCTGCCACGGACCTTCTGTCGCAGGGCTCTCGCTCTCGTTCGGTTCTGGTGCAGCAACGAACCCATTCGAGGATGTCCTGAACTCAGACCTGATCGTCATGTGGGGTTCGAATGCTGTCGAGGCGCACCCGCTTGCCGGCCGGCGCGTCATGCAGGCAAAGAAGAAGGGGATCAAGATCATTGTCGTTGACCCGAGGTTCAGCGCGACAGCACGGATTGCAGATGAATGGATACGGTTCAACCCGTCAACCCACATCGCGCTTGCCAACTCCATGATGTACTGGATCATCAAGGAAGGTCTTGAGGACAAGGAGTTCATCGCGAAGCGCACGAAAGGCTTTGAAGACCTCAAAAAGATGGTCGAGAAGTATCAAGACGTCGAGTCGATTCATGGTGTCCCGCTCGAGAAGGTCAAGGATTTTGCCCGCCAGTATGCCAAGGCAAAGAACGCGGTCATCATCTACTGCCTCGGCATCACCGAACTCACTACCGGTACCGACAACGTCCGTTCGATGGGCAACCTGTCGATGCTCACCGGCAACATCGGACGCCCGGGCGTGGGTGTCAACCCGCTCCGTGGCCAGAACAACGTGCAGGGTGCCTGCGATATGGGCGCATACCCGAACGTCTTCTCCGGGTACCAGGCTGTCGCAGTTCCCGCCAACCGTGAAAAGATGGAGAAGCTATGGTTCTTAAAGGAAGGTTCCCTGCCCGACTGGTACGGCGTCACCTTAACCGAGCAGATCGACCAGTGCGGCGACCCGATCAAGGCGATGTATATCCTCGGACTGAACCCGGTTGTCTCTTACCCTGATTCGAACCATGTCAAGCGGCAGCTGGAAAAGCTCGACTTCTGTGTCATCCAGGATATCTTCTGGACCGAGAGCTGCCAGTACGCGGATGTCGTCCTGCCCGGCACCTGCTTTGCAGAAAAGGACGGGACGTTTACCAGCGGTGAGAGGCGGGTCAACCGCGTCCGGAAGGCTGTTGACGGTCCCGGTGAATCGAAGTTGGACTGGGAGATCATCGCCCTCTTAGCGAAGAAGATGGGCCTCAAGGGATTTGACTGGAAGAGTGGCCAGGATGTTTGGGATGACATGCGGGCATGCACCCCGGGCCAGTTCGGTGTAACCTACGAGAAGATGGAGAAGCCCGAGTCTGTCCACTGGCCCTGCCCGACCATCGAGCACCCGGGAACACCTATCCTCCACAAGGAAAAGTTTTCCGCTGCTGACGGTCTCGGGACGTTCTTTGGCCTTGAGTACCGCCCACCAGCAGAAGTGGCGGACAAGGAATACCCGTACACGCTCATGACGGGTCGTCTGATCTTCCACTACCACACGAGGACCCAGACTGACCGGTGCGCAAGCCTGCACTACGAGGTGCCCGAGTCCTACATCCAGATCAACACCCAGGATGCAAAGGAGCTCGGTATCAAGAACCTCGAAAAGATAAAAGTGCGCAGCCGCCGTGGCGAGACAATCACTATTGCACGGGTAAGCGAGGATGTCGCTCCGAAGGTCCTGTACATGTCCATGCACTTTGCCGAAGGTGCAAACAACCTTACCAACACGGCGCTCGACCCGCTCTCCAAGATGCCGGAGCTGAAGCACTGTGCTGTTGCCGTCGAAAAGATTCCGGAGGCGAAGTAAATGGCAAAGAAAGGCGACATGCTTTACGCATGGACCAACGACGCAGAGATCCAGATGAAAGCCGAACTTGGTGGTGCGGTAACCAGCCTGTGGAAATTCGCACTTGAAACCAAGATGGTTGATGCGGTACTGGCAGTCACAAAAGGCGTGGATTTGTATGACGCCAAGCCGGTGATTATTACTGATCCTGCCAAGCTCAAGGACACGGCAGGCTCACTCCACTGCGGTACGCTCCTGCTCCCCAAGCTTGTCAAGAAGTATCTCAATGGCGCAGCACACATGAAGATCGGTGTCACCGTCAAGGGATGCGACGCGATGGCGTTCTATGAACTTGCCAAGCGAAAACAGATCAACCTTGACAATATCATCATGATCGGCGTCAACTGCGGTGGATCGGTCAGCCCGGTCACCGCACGAAAGATGATCACCGATAAATTTGGTGTCGATCCTGAGAAGGTTCACAAAGAAGAGATCGACAAGGGCCAGTTCATTATCGAGTACGAAGGTGGTCACAAAGGCATCTCCATGGATGAGCTTGAAGAGGCCGGCTACGGGCGGCGGAGCAACTGCCGCCGCTGCAAGATGAAGATCCCGCGCCAGGCCGACCTCGCCTGCGGCAACTGGGGAGTAATAGGACCCCGCGCCGGCAAGGCAACATTTGTGGAAGTCTGCAGCGAGAAGGGTGCAAATCTTGTCAATGGGGCTGTCAAGAATGGCATCCTTGCGACCGAAGCGGCAAACCCCAAGGGTCTGGAGATCCGCGCCAAGGTTGAGGGTGCAATGTTCAAGCTGGGTGACAAGTGGCGAAAGCATGACTTCGAAGCGCTTGGAGAGGGTAAGGAACGCTTAAAGAAGATCATGGATGAGACCTCACGGTGCATAAAGTGCTACGGATGCATCGATGCCTGCCCGATCTGCTACTGTGTTGAATGCACGACGCAAAATCCAAAATTCGTCGCGCCGGGGTATCTCCCCGTCGATTTCATGTTCCACCTGATCCGGTACGCCCATATCGCCGATTCCTGCGTGAACTGCGGCCAGTGCGAGGAGGTCTGTCCGGCTGAGATCCCGAATTCATTGTTCATGCATGCCCAGCAGGTCGAACTTGAAAAGATGTTCGGGCATGTTCCGGGTGTCGACATGGAACTGCCGCTGATGGCATATGTTGAGGAACCGGAAGAGCGTGCCCGGCTCCACAACACCGGGAGCGACATGATCTACGAGAATGTCTTCAACCCGTTCTCCAAACACTAATTTTTTCCTTTTTTAGTCCAAAAGGAGCAGGTCTTCTCTCTCAATTGTGAACTTTTACAGACACTGCCTCGAAAGGAGGGTTTTTGGATATTTTCCTTATTGTATGATCTGGAGAGAACTGGTGGGCGGTTCCGGTCTGCGA
The DNA here is from genome assembly GCA_963676405.2 of uncultured Methanoregula sp. Lineage (GTDB taxonomy): Archaea > Halobacteriota > Methanomicrobia > Methanomicrobiales > Methanospirillaceae > Methanoregula. Next base: position 26,565 of record CAXXQB010000022.1, on the reverse strand, counting down.
CAGGTCATACCCGGAATGTTTTGACAGGAGGCAGCGATACTCCGGGGATCGTATTGCGGCGATGAGCGAACAGATCTTAGGATCACCCATCATCTCGGGTCGTATTGCAAGTTCATATCGTTGCAGCCCGGTCGGGATAAAGTGGAGTCCTGATGCAGCCGCGATCCCGGCATTACACATACCGGCATCCGCGATCTTGTTACAAATTGCAGTCGCAACGGCATCCGGTCCGTTTACTTCATGGGTATACCCATTCACCGAGGCGGGATCAATCCGTCGCGAAGAAAGCATGGCATCGAAAAGCATCCGGTATGCGGAATCCTTTCTTGTGTTGACCCACCGCACGTTTACCAGATCTTCTGGATCCAGTTCAATCCGCGAAGCGATTCCTGTCTCAATTGTCGCTATGTGGATGAGAACAAGACCAACTTTCGGCAGGTGCTGCACAAGGAACCGGCAATCGGGAAGCGGGGAAAAAACCGGGAGGCTCATCAGGGCAGCATGGCAGGTGTTTTTCTGCAGGGCCAAAAGAGCTCCCATATTTCCAACTTCGGTTGCCTGGATGAATAATCCATTATTATGGACCAAGTTTGCCAGATCTTTTAGTGAGGGATCCAGAGAGCCCGGCACTATCAGGGTCCGTTCGACCCTGTTTGGATCGGTTGTAAGTACAATATCGACTTCAGATTCCCCCTCGTATCCTTCAAGAGGTGCAGGTATGTGGATGTAACCGTTTGCCCTGATTGTCGCCATCTGGACGCTGGATCCCTTCATGTGGGGAACGCACCAGCACATCTGTCCTATGCGACCTGCATATACCGGAATAAAATCATCGAACCCAAGATCCGAATTGATTGCACAAGAGAGCTTTGCTCGTAACGTATAGCGTTGTAACGGGGCAAGTCCCCAGGTTTCCAGAAGAGGTACAACAAATTCACGGAGGATCGTTTGGGCAGCCAGCGGATAACCGGGAAGACCAAGGACGGGTTTGCCCTGAATTCTGCCCAACATGACCGGTTTGCCCGGGCGTATCGCGACGCCGTGGAAGAGAAGCTCTCCCAGCGAGCTGATGACTCCGGCAGTGAAATCCCGCGTACCTGCCGAAGAGCCAGCAGAGATGAGAACCAGATCGTTTTCTGATACTGCATCCTGAAGTGCGCGAGAGATCAGGTCGGGTTCATCGCGCACGATTGGATAACGGGTACAGCGTGCTCCCATTCCCTCTAACAGTACCTGTGCCATAACCGTGTTGCTCTCCACGACCTGCCCCGGTGCCGGGCGGACACCAAGAGGGACCAGTTCGCTTCCCGTCGGTATAATCCCAACTCGCACTTTGTTGACTTCGACGCTGGTGATGCCATATGTTGCAAGCGCCCCGATATCGAATGGTCTGATCAAGTGACCGGTAGGAAGCGCCATCTGGTTCTGTCGTATATCTTCCCCTGCCGGCCGAATATACTGGCCTGGTCCCGCGGGTTTCCGTATCTGGAGGGTATCTTCCCTCTCCCACGTATCCTCGATCATTATAACTGCATCAAACGTGTTCGGAACGATATTACCTGTATTGACACGGGAGAACTGCACCAGGGTCAGAGGATCTTGATCGCTCGCCCCGATCGTATCGCAGCTCCGTACAGCGATGCCGTCCATAGCCGCGATGTTTACTTCGGGGACAGAGTATTGTGCATATACCGGGACCGCAACCACCCGACCAACAGCCCGTGTGATCGGAATTGTTTCCCTCCCTTCCGGTACCTTAAAGGATGATTTCAGGATAGAGAGAGCATGTTCGAGGGAAGTTAGTGTGAGGTACCGTTTTGCCATACCAGAACCACCCAGGGTTAACAACTGTCAATAATTATAAGGGAATTTTTCTGCATCTCTCAGATAGCAGTGAATTATCCTGACAAACATGGTACTTCTTATGATTTAACAATTTACATTTACAATATAATGAAATAAAGTTCTTTTACTAAATACTGGTGGAATAATGGCATGATTCACCGATAAATATTACGGGAGTTGAGCTAAATACGTTGAAGCACCACAATTTGACAACCCCTTTTTCACATTCATTTCATAGTGTCAACCAAATTCAATTATCGGAATAATTGAACTGTGTACGTCCTAATTCATACGCAACAGGTAAAATATAATTATTTAACAATAATTATTAATAAACATAAAATCCAAAACTTATTGCCCATCCGGGCGACAAATTCCGTACTTTATCCATGATTCGAACCTTGGACCTCGACAAATGGATATCGTTGCCATTGTGTGTATAGTTGCCACTGTATACCAGCTATGAAGGGGGGTTACGGAATCTCTCCTCCATTTACTTTCCTGTCATCCAGATTCCTTGTCAATGCCTCTTCTTCAACATATATATGACAGGGCTGATGGGGTTGGATTGCCCTCGAAGCGGGAGATCATCACTAAAAAATGCACATGAACGGTTACGCGTTTGCATCCAAAGGTATGAAAACGGTTCGAGTGGTTTTCACATGAGACTGGTGCAAACAATTCCGTTTTTAGCAATGGTTTTTGTCGAGCCCGGACAAGTTAATGTTTTACAGTTGATGACATAGTTATAGTAAACAAAATATTTTTACTCTTGCAACAAATAATTGTATACTGTTAACCATGAATCTGAATAACATCGATACCAAACAGGTACGGGATTATGAAGAGGAAATAAAAAAAGATCCTCGGGAAGCAAAGTTCACTGCAAAAATTGAAGGTGAATGGCTATTCAATAAGGGGGATCCGCAGTTCCGTTCAACGGTTAAAGTCCGGGATGGAACCTATACAATGGAAGCAAGCCACCCGAATTTTGCCGGCCCCGGCATCCGGCCAGGTCCGATGGCTTTCGGTCTCTTTTGGTTTGCTGCTTGTTACACAAGTACCTATGTGACCGAAGCAGCAATGCGGAACATCCGGTTGACCTCTGTCAAAACGCGTGTTGAAGCAGATCTTGATTATACAGCTCAGTTCAAACTTGGGGATAATTCCCTCATTAACGAATACAGAATAATTATGGAAGTGGCAGGGGATGCACCTGATACCGTTCTTCACGATCTCAAGGACTATGCCCTAAAGAGTTGTATGGGTATGTACACTATCACCCATGCAATCAGGTTGAAACCGGAACTAAAAATAATTCATTAATCTTTTGAGGGATAAAGAGGCACCAATGAAAAAATTGTCCCTTGGTCTGGGAGAAGCGCTCAGTATAACTCTTGAACACATCACGCCTTTGGCGGTGGAAAGTATTACACTGGCCGAAAGTACTGACCATGTTGCTGCATCGGATCTCTATGCACTTGTAGACGCCCCGTCAATGGATTCCTCCTTAAAAGACGGATATGCGGTAGTATCTCATGAAGTAGCCGAAGCAACACCGGAGATGCCTGTACGCCTGAAAATGGCCGGTCAGATGGCAGCAGGTGGGGAAGAGAACATTCTGCTGAAGCCGGGGACAACTGTCCGGGTCCTGACCGGTGCCCGGATCCCTGCAGGTGCCGATGCCGTTCTGTCCGAAGAATTCGCAAAACCGGATGGCAATGATGTGCTGGTCATGAATTTTGCAGAACCAGGACGGAACATTCAGCCTCGTGGGAGAGACGTGGAATCCCGTACATATATCATAAAAAAGGGCCAACGGTTATCTCCGGGAATTATCGGTCTCATCGCTGCTGCCGGACACAGTATGGTTCCTGTTTTCAAAAACCCGACCATAGCCATCATCGGCACCGGGGATGAGATTGTTCTCCCCGGAGAGCCTCTCACAGAGGGCAAGCTGTACGCTAGCAATATCATGACTATCCATGCATGGTGTAAAAGGTACAAAATGAATACCCTCATGACGGTTGTAAACGATGACTTTGATACCCTGACGAGCACGATTAAAACAATATCTGCACGTGCAGATGCGATAATAACAAGCGGAGGAGCGTGGACCGGTGACCGTGATCTGGTAGCGCAGGTGTTTGAAGGACTTGGATGGCAGCAATACTTTCACCGGATTCGCATCGGTCCGGGCAAGGCAGTCGGATTTGGCATGCTGGACAAAAAACCTGTATTCATTCTGCCTGGCGGACCGTCTTCGAACCTAATGGGGTTTTTACAGATCGCCCTGCCCGGCCTGCGTACCCTCGCCGGTCATGCACATCCCAACCTTCCCACGATTAATGCCCGGCTTGCCGTTGATTTAAAGGGACGCCAGCGTGACTGGACCGATTTTTTCTTCGGCACACTTGGAGAAGAGGAGGGATCTCCGGTCTTTTACCCGATAAAAGGCAGCAGTCGTTTGCGAGACATAGCTGAGGCTGATGCAATAACCTCTATACCCGAAGGACAGGATAATCTTTTTAAAGGGTCTATGATTTCAGTTCAGGTATTGAACTGATGGCGGCACAATGTAGTGTATTCACCGGTGAATGTACAGAAAAATGCAATAGGTCCGGTCATGCCGGGCACATACCCGGTGGATTTTTCGAAATCGTAACCGATAGAGGCATCAACTGCCTGCTCCAGAATCTCGTTTATGCAACTTGACGTGGAAGAGATTGTTGTCAAGTTTAAGAATTTTCACGTCATACCCTGTCCGTGAAAATGGAATTTCGATCATATCTGTCTGGTCACGGCGGACAATAATTTCAACTACCGAATCAGTTGGGGCATTTTTTAAGAGCATCTTCAACCGGATCATCAGGTTTGTGCAGGTGAAACCGGAAAAATCCGGTATCTTGCTTTTATCTGCCGTCATTTTCAACCCAGCTTAAAAGAACAGTATTCTCTGGTGGTTTGCCTGCACACTCTTCAGTGAATTGAAAAACAATTGTCCAAGTTCTGCCACGCCAATATCGAGTACCGCAGTCATCTCCCTGTTTTTTGCGATACCTCGCTGTTGGAGTGAAGGCTGGAAAACGTAGAGCTGGAGGTTCTCGCTTCCGGCAATCGCATTGATCACTTCCTGCAGGTTAAAGTACTGCGTATCCTTACTCAACTGGTGGGTGCCGGTAAGGGCATACACTCCATCTTCAATGAAGATAACATTGGTCTGAATTCCGTTGTGTGCACATGCAATCGCAAATGAAAGTGCGCCGAATGCATGCTCGGTTCCATAGGGTGACCGGGTGATAAGAATCGTTATCGGTGGCGCATTGCCTTTATCCGATCCCGCCAAGATTGTCGGCTTCCCTTTTTTTGCCAGCTGGATAGATGCAACATTTTCCCCAAGGATAAGGTGATTACGATCAAACCTGGCTATCATCTCATTAATGTTCCGGATTTTGAACGGTTTTATCGTGCAGGTTGAGATGACTAATCCCTGCCCGTCATCCCATGTACTATACCCCCGTGCAGCTGCACACCGGCTGCATGCAAGCATCTGGCAACGCAGGTTTCTTTTGGAGGCCAGTTCTACCAGATCTTCAAGCCCTTTACCAATATTATCAAACTCAGTCGGGCTCTGGCTCATATGTCCAGAATGGACACCGTCAAGATATGCATAGAATTCAATATCTGCCTGCACTTCAAGGGCGGCTGCCAGGCACTGCACCGCAGAGAGGGATGAACGGTGCATATAGGGGGATTCGAGATGAAGGTACCCGATGGTGCTGGGCATAGGCTGCTCATGCTGTCGTGCAATTTTCACAACATCCCGCCAGAACGATGTCTGCCCGTTTATGCTCAGGCTATTGTAATCGATAACCTGTTCGGGGTATTTCATTTTCAGGCGTTCAACGGAAATCCCCCTGAGGTCAAGTTCCTGACGATCGCAGATGATTTTTACTGATGGCAGCAAGAGAATTATTTCCCAGATTTGCTGTGTCTCGGGTTCATGCAGGCTGTATAATGCGTCACCGGTGATCAGGAATGTAAACACATTATCTTTTGGTTTTGCATGGTGCCGCAGGGTTTCGGGATATAATTTTACGAAGAAAAATTTCAGACTTTCCTCGATCCAGCTCAAACGTTCCCGGGTTATCGATGTTCCGAGGAGAAAAAAATGGGATGTCATGATAGGGCTCTTTTACTATGTTTTTAAACTTGATAATTTATGGGTTATGTTAACTATATTTTGTTACTTTTTAGCGAGCCGGATCTCCCATACGCCGGAGGCAACCTTCTTTGAATCGATCATCATGCCATTATCCCGTGCAAACTGGGGTATCGAGGTGGTAGCCGCCGAGGGATGGTCGCAGGTGATGACCAGTTCATCCGATTGCTTCATAGATTTTGCTTTTTTTTGCACAACGAGCAGGCAGTACGGGCAGACTTTTCCGGTAATATCGAGATTAATTGTAACCATAATTTCACCGTTGTCTGAATAAGATCAGGTTCTTCATGCAATACCCAGTCCTTTCAGGAGTGCAACGACCCATCCGGATATCCATATGGTGAATACAACCGCACCAACACACATTCCGATCACAAAGATGAGTGATTTGATGTTACCTTCCGACGTCATAACAAGCTGTCGTAACGGACAGCCCCCGAGCAACACCCCAATGACACCAACTGCGATTCCTCCAATTACAGCAAGGACGATATATGCGGCGATTGTTAAACCCGCTGGGGCACCCGGGACTGGGGTCAGACCACTGGTCATTAACCAGAAGAAGTGCTCAAACGCGGAAGGGGTGATCAGCCAGAAGAGGAGATACCCCACAAACGCTCCTCCAATCAGGGCGAGATACCCGTAGAGGAGACGCGTGTGTCTGAACATAAAGAAGTCGCGGAACCCTCCAATGGAACAGAACCCGGACCGCTGCCCGAGCCATCCGATCAGAATACCAAAGAGCAGGGTTACAATCGGAACTGCGATGATCGCAACATCCTTCGTTAACCAGCCTGATGCTACCATAATTAACCCTCACGCTCCGCCAGATTTGTGGCAATTTTTATACCAATCAGGACACCAGCAATAATAGCCAGAAGTCCAATGAATGCAACAACATCTCCGTATCCGATACGGAGCCCGATGCGGTACGGGCAGCCACCCATGAACAGGGCAAAGATCATAAATAACAGACCTCCCAGCAGGTACCAGAGGTACGACATGGGGGATCCGGTTTTTGTCTTGAATTCAGTGTAGATTTTTGCCGAGGCAAATGCCCCGATGAGAACACCGATCACGGTCATAACCGGAAGGATAGCATTCTGGGAGATTGCCGCAACGGCGAGTTTTGTCCCGGCAATCGAATTGACCGCGTCATTTACCACATCCCGCGTGTGGCAGGCAACGCAGAACCCGTACGCTTCAGGGCCACCCGCACTGATCAACAATACCTGTACGAATGCAGCAAGAACACCAATGAGAATTCCAACTGTCAGCGGATTTTTCGCAAGGCTGTCCAGCCAGGATATATTCTCATTACTTTTTGCCTTTGTTACGGCCATGATAATACATTTCTGATAAGTGTTAATAAATTTTGTCAAATATTTTCGCTTTGTTAATAATATGTAATTTACTTAAATTTTTTCTGATGCACGGCACCTTAACTAAACATAACCTTTACCGTACACTCCGATATCCGAAGAATAAAAAAGAATAGAAAAAATGAAGGGGGTTGGGCATTAATTATTTTCTGAATTGTCTGCAATTTTTTCCCGGACTTCTTCAGTATGCATCACTTCATCAAAATTTTTGCCGGTCAGGCAGTATCCCTGACGGTCAAGAGCATATACAGGGAATTTTTTGAATTCATCCGGGACGGGTTGTGCAGTCAGTTTCTGGAAGTTGATGAGATCTTCCATGTGCAATCCCACCTTGTCACAGATCTCTTTAAGCTCTTTTATCCAGCGCCTGAGGTCCCGTACATCATTCCCGTCCCACTTGAAAATCTGGTAGATCTTCATGTAGGCATCCCGTTCAAGAATAATATGGGTGGAGGACTTATCGGATTTAAGATAGAATTCGAGGAACTGGCGTGAGTCCTTTAACTGCTGGGCAAACTCGTACGCGGACGCCCGGCATTCCTTTATCGTCCCTTTAAATTCCTCCGGGTTCAGATTTCCGCCGAGTTTCGCGATATCGGTGGAAAGAGCCTTTAAGTTGTCTTCGATCTCTTTGAGATCACTGATCATATCCGCAAATTTCTGGTTAAGTTCCACCCCAAAAAAAGCCTCCATATATTCGGATTGCTTTGTCATGTGTACATGATTGGTAACTATTTACTATAATTATTTGTCATTGGGTAATATCTATTATTTAACACGCACAATCTATTCTGCATATGTCAAGCCGCATGCCGATCAACCAGGGGTTGTATACCCGGGGAGGGATTATCACTGAACGCAATCCCGATTTCTGTATTGTCCGGCTCCGCATGCCGGCCGGGATGATCTCCCCACACCAGATGAAGGAACTGGGAGAGATTGCAGAACGCTACGGTGTTGAGTCAATCCATCTCACCACCCGCCAGACCATGGAATTCCCGCATGTAGACCCGAGAAATCTTGAAGGTCTGGTCTCGGAACTCGAAGCGAATGGCACGCGTCTTGGGGCTGAACGGGAAGAAGTGGTGAATGTTACCGCGTGTCTCGGCACCATGCACTGCAAGTTTGGTATCATTGATAGTGTTACACTCGCACACGAGATCGACCGGAAATTTTTTGGGAAAGATCTGCCAGTGAAGGTGCGGATTGCGATATCTTCCTGCCCGAACGGGTGCGAGAGTGAGCGGCTTAACGAGATCGGCATCACCGGTATCCGGAAACCTATCCGGGATCCCGGCTTGTGCACAGGCTGTGGCACCTGTACAAGTTACTGCCGGGAAAAGGCAATCTGGGTGGAAAACGGAGTCATCGTGCTTGACAAGACAAAATGCATGGAATGTGGGTTCTGTATCATGGCTTGCCAGTTCCAGATTCTTCAGGGTGCCGATCCTGAGTACCGGATTACGGTCGGCGGGCACCGGGGCAGGCACCCGAAGATCGGTCGGCACCTGATTACAGTCAAGACACAGGAAGACGTAATCCGGGTCGTTGAAAAGATCATCAACTGGATTTATCGGCAGGCATCAGCGGGAAGTCTTCTGCCGGAACAACTGGATGAGCTGGAATTTGACGAGTTCAAGAAAACAATCGTTGCTCTTGTCCAGTGAATACTCTTTTTTCCTGATCACAAGTGCCATGATTTGTACTATCTTGTCCGGGATTAACCTGGTGAATGCGAGAAGGAGTAAACAGCTCGTCTTTGCACTTTGTTCGGGTCGTGATCTGATTAACAAATAACACGGCTTTTATTTCCTTGCAAGACAAAATTAAAATCCGGAAATGCAAAATAAAGTCACCTGCCCGTTCTGCTCGCCATACGATGATGATGTCATCGCAAGGAATACCTTGTGCTATGCCCGCTGGGACCGGTTCCCGGTCTCCAAGGGACACCTGCTGATCATGCCGTTCAGGCACACACCGGATTATTTTTCCCTGACTGCCGAAGAGAAGTTGGCAATGGTGGAGCTTATCGATGAATGCAGGAAAATCATCGAAGAAAATTTCACGCCGGCCGGGTATAACATCGGGTATAATATCGGCAATGCAGCCGGACAGACCGTCATGCACTGCCACTGCCATTTTATCCCCCGGTACCGGGGAGATACCGATAATCCCAAGGGGGGAGTCCGTCGCGTTGTCGCTGGGAAATACTACAAGGACCCCATGAAGAAAAGCAGCCGGTTATGAGTGATCTGCTCTTTGTGTTCCGTTGTAATAATTGTGTTTGAATACCTCTCAGATAATTCCAGAATTTTTAGATAATATGAGATACATTTTTCCACTGGAACTAAAGGGGTTTTCCCATCGAATTGTGTATGGAAAAATTAACCAATGATTTGAAATTGGTTGTGCATACGGGGAGAGGGATATTTTGTATAAAAAAAGTGAATTCGATTCACATTCTTCAGCTCATCGTTCTCATTGAAGCCAGCCGTTCAGGCATTTGTTTGCGGAAGTAAGACTTGTTCACACCACATACCGGGCATTTCCAGTCTGCCGGCAGAGCAGAGAAATCAGTTCCGGCTTTTACAGACGGACCAGCAGCTTGTGCCGGCCCAGCTTCCCCGACACCCGTTAAAAGTATTGAATATTTTTTCGCCTCTCCTTTTGCCGGGTCATAGATATGACCACACATTTTGCAAATATACGTGTCCATAGTAGTAACCTCTCAAAATTTATTTTTTCAGGAATATTTTCCCGTAAACCGGTTCGCCCTTTTTCTTTGGATGGCGCTCGCCAAGGTCACCGATATACTCAGCGAATTTTGCTTTGGTCCCGTCAACCTCAAGATCCACATCCTTTGTGTACTTGTAGCCGGGCATCATCAGTCCAATCTTTCCAAATACAATAACCTCGCCTTTCACCATCTGGCCACCGACACGGCGGTTCACGTTTCCCTTGATGACGATCTTTCCGCCTTCTGCATGGGTGGCTATATGGACATCGGCATTGCCTTCGACAATCAATTCTCCGCCGTTCATAAAGGTGCAGATATCGGATCCGACATTACCCTTCACCCGTATCTTGCCACCCTGCATTCCTCGCCAGTCACCCCGGTATGAAGCACCAAGGTAGTTGCCGGCGTTGCCTTCAATGAGAAATTCGCCGCCTTCCATACCAAGACCGCAGAAGGAGTGGACATCCCCCTTCACAACTATTTTACCGCCCTTCATCCAGCCACCGGTATACATATCCGTGCTGGAATTGACGATGACTTCACCACCGGTCATTTTGACACCGAGGTATTTCATCTTGGAGCAATCGCCATTCAGAACGATCTGGGTCTCTGCTGCCGTTGCTCCGGCCTCACCGGCAATAGTGAAATATTCGCCCAGCGTAGTGTCTTCTTTTCCCTGGTATGCCGGAAGTTTTGCGATCTCATCTGCCTTTTTTCCTGCAAACGAGTCGGGTGTAATGCTCTCGCATTCCAGATAGAGTTCAGGTGCCTGTTTCACAGTCAGTGTTACCGTCTTCATTTTCTTGTCACCTCACTGGGTTGCATCCACTGCAATCACATAGGGATGCGGCGCATAGCTGTCGGGAACAGAGTAATTCCCCTCATTCACACTGTAATACTTGAGGAATTTCTCTTTCACATCGTGCGCAACCTGCTTATTCGCCTTGACCTTTGCATCCACCCAGAACGTCCGCTTGTTTCCATTGTCGACAACTATCCCGTCTTTGACGCAGATCTTACCGTCCTTGAAGAGGTAGGCAACACCCGAGAATGCCTTTTCGATCTCCTCGGGATCTGACGGCATCTTGTCCGGGTTGATATCGTAGATTGCAATATCGGCATTCATGCCGGGCTTGAGACCTCCGTAGTCCTTCCCAAGACCGAGCGACGCAGCGGGACCGGCACGGGTCATTGCTGCGAGTTCGTAGAGCGTAATCTCACGGTCAAGATTGCCGATATTGGTCTGTGAAAGGACCTTGTCCTTGTGCTTGAACGCATTGATCTGGGCCTCACGGGCTTTCGCGGACATCAGCCACTTGATGACGCGGGGGTACCGGGTGAACGGCCCTGCGTTCGGGTGGTCGGTCGTGATGAAGCACCGCATCGGGTCTTTTGCGTAGAGTGCAAGTTCAAGTCCGATCGCCCACTGGATGGCGCAGACGGAAATACTTGGGCTGTAGATGTAGGGAACCACACCGGCGGCAGTCTCCAGTTCCACATCGACATTTGCCCATTTCAGGTGGTTGAGCCCGCCAAGGTGGTGCTCGAAGGGCCCGTCCGCGGTCATCGTGGTCGTCTCGTCAAGCGTCACGTTGCCCGTGTCCATCGTGATACTCTTCTCCTTGTTGACGTAGTCCATGACTTCCTTTGCCTTGGACTCGAAGTTCCCCCAGTTGTCTCCGCCATAGGAATGGAACTGGAGGTGGGTCTGGTGCATCACCTGCTTTCTGCCGAAATTGTTCTTTGCCTTGTATCCTTCGACAAGTTTGAGGGTATCAAGGGTGGTCTCATAGTTACCAGGATTACCCAGATTGTTTCCATGGATATGGATGGAGTGCGGCAGACCGAGGTATTCATTGGTTTCAATGAGACCTTTGATAATTTCAGCAGGTGTGATCTCGAAATAGGGAACGGGGTCGTTCACCGAGAGACAGTTCAGTCCCCATGCCCAGGCTTCAGTTCCGCCCGGGTTGACAATTTTAATGCCGTATCCCTTGGTCTGGTTGAGGACCCATGCGACATATGCTGCATTGTTCTCGATCTCATGATTCTTGAGATATTCGAGCATGAACCAGTTGTTCCCGAAAACCGGGAGTGCCGCCTCATCAATAATCGGGGTATCGTGGATCTCTTCGTGCACGTGACGTGCATAAAGTGGGGGCATTGCAGCTTCCATCGCAAACGTGTATCCCATGCGGGCGTAACTGTACCCGGTTTTAAAGACGGTCGGAATTGATTTGCCGCCTTCAATCCGGGTCATGCCAGGGGTCTTATGCGAATCGAAGAGCTTGTCCTCGGGACGGTACCAGCGGCCAAGGTTGACCTTTGGCCCGGCAACGTGTGCGTGGATTTCCATCGCCCCTGCCATGACTGACTTGCCCTTTACATCGATCTGTTTTGCCGATGCGGACAGTGCCGAGGTCTCGACGATCTTTCCGTCTTTTACTGCGATGTCTTTCTTGTCGCCTTTGATGCCCTGTACCGGGTCAAAGACGTGTCCGTTTTTAATAAGATATTCTGACATTATTTCGCCCCCATCAGCTGGTCCACGCGGGCATTGATCTTTGTCAAAAGCTCCACGTCCGTGAGCATGCCATCCGGTGCATCAACTACCTTCCTCGTCTCGATGGGCACGTTATCCATACGATAGGCGCACCCACCAGTCTCGACCCCGACGAGTGCTACCGGTATATGGACGTCGGAGATCTCTGTCGACATGTTGATGTGCGGGTCAACGGTCACGGTCGGTTTCTTGGACATGCTGATGACCGCATCGATCGGGAAGTGTGCACCCGGATCGGTCGCGATGTTGAAGCAGGCCTCCACCTCATTTCTCACGAGAAGATCGACTGAAGTTGTCTCGCCGGTCTGGTAGCGTGCCTTTGTCCTGCGGGAGAGGTCAACTGCATAGGGGAACCCGTACTGCCAGGAAAGTACCTGACCGGACCCGGTCACGTTCCAGTGTCCCCGCATGGCAATGATCGAGAACTTCGTATAGTCGTTCATGTCGCGGGTGAAGCTGATCGCGATGTCGATGTTATGGTTCCTGCCCAGCGTGTGGGTGAGACCCATGCCGAAGAAGATGACGCCGAACCTGCCCTCCTTCAATTCTTCAACGATCTTATAGATCTTTTCCTTGGGAACTCCGCCGATAGTTGCAGGCAGTTCTTCGCCCCGGGCAGCAGTCCGGAATGCATCGAGGACTTCGTAGTCATGGCCCTGCTGGATCTGGATGAACTCATCTGCAACGCGTGCTGTATCCGTGTACCGGCAGTCAACGCAGTAGATCTTACGGCCTTTGTGTCCTTTGACCGTGAAGAACCCCCGGGGGAATATGGAATACCGCGACATGTGGCGCGGGTGGGCGTGCGCCGGGTTGCAGCCCCAGAATATAACACGGTCTGCACGGTTCTTGACTTCACCAAGGGTACAGCTCGGGATGCCGACATCCTGGATTGCAATCAGGGATGACCCGTGGCAGACGGTTGCACAGTTGTCGACAACACCGCCGACTTTTTCGGCAATTTCGTGCCCCACGCTCATTGCCTGGCAGCTGGTGGATGCCCAGCCGTACATCAGGGTCTTTTTAGACTTGACCAGCATGTTTGCCGTCCAGTCAATCGCTTCATCGTATGAGATCTCTTTAAATGTCCCATCGGGCTGACGCTTGCGGGGGCGGGTGACCCGGCCGGGAAGGCTGGTGTGGTTGAACTTCTCTGCACCGATTGCGCAGGCATTCCTCACAGAGAGTATTTTCTTATTGTCATCTGATACGGTCACTTCGAGATCATCGCATAGTGTCCCGCAGAACGGACAGGTTACATCTGTTACTACTTTTGGCATCGCACATCACTTCCTTAAAAGGCCACAGGCATCCTTGACCACGTCTACTGCGCTCATGATCGGTTCGTTCATGGCAACTTCCACAGTAACCGGGAACCCTTTGAAACATGGCTCGCCTGTAGAGAAGGTATATGCCGGAACAATCCTGTTCGCCCATGGTCCCATCGGAATGTGACCGAGGCCCGGGTACAGGTCCTGCCGTGTCTCGACAGCCTTGAGAATGACACTCCCAACAGAACTCGTGACCTTGACATTGGTGTTTTTCCAGATGCCAAGTTTCTTAAAATCGTCTGCGTGCATTTCAATAATTGAACAGGCATCGAAGTATTTCTGGGATGTCTTGCCTGCTTCCATGCCAACACCCTGCTTGATGCTCCGGCATGTGATCATGTTAAGTGAAATTTTGTTTGACATAGAATCTCCTCGTGAATTTTGATCAAACGCATCCAAAATGGAATCGGATTCCTCATCACCATCGGTTTAGGTATGAGCCATGGATTGATCTTCGCCTCTACCGGAAAGGGTAATCACACCCATGGGACAGGCTTCAACACAAACACCGCAACCGGCACAGAGCTCATCTTTGAAGTCAAGACTGATTGCGACACCATCCTGAACCACATAGATCTTCTCTTTCGTCACAGGATCCAATGAGAATAACTCAAGAGCATTGACCGGGCATGCGACAACACAGTTGTTGCACCCCGAACATCGTTCCATATTAACATGCACTGAAAACGCCATACTATCACAAACTAATTTGATTAATTTTAGAGTTGACCCAACACTATAATTAAAGATTGTTAATTTTTCAGGCGGTAAATATGAATTACTTAATATGCAAATCGCTTTTTTTTCAAATAGTTAACTATCATTTTTACTCGCGCTCATCAATTTAACAACCGACGAGGGGGAATATTGGAACCGGGACCGGTTTTCCCGCAGGAACTATTGTATAAAATAGATTCGAATATTTGTTACAGATTTTTATTGCCGTAATATCTCATTACGCGCGGAATATACGGTTCCTTATCCCTTGCCAAACCGGGGCATCTTTACTCAGGTTCCAGACCATTGAATGGTATAAACTCTTACATTGTCAGATCTCCTCCCTCATTCCCATTGAACCGCAGGTCAGATCTCATTGACAACTTTGTTCCAGAAGAGGGTATATCCGATGGTAGACCTTCCCAGCGGTTGACACCCCGGTTAAGCAGGTACACCCGGTCCCCCAACTCGTGAACATCGGCAACCCGGTGCGTTACTACGAGACACGGGATGTGAAGATCGGAAACACACGTACGGATCGCCGCTTGCACGGAATGTCTGCTTTCTGTATCGAGAGCGGTGAATGGTTCATCAAGCATCAGGAGTTCGGGTTCGATGGCGAGAGCCCGTGCAATGGCAACGCGCTGCTTCTGTCCCCCGGATAGTTTTCCTGCCTCTACGTCAGCAAGGTTCCGGATGTCCATGAGGCGCATCCATTGATCAACCTGTTTTGCGATCTGGTCTTTATGCATGTGGCGTGCCTTCATGCCATAGGCAACATTTTCTGATACGGAAAGGTGGGGAAATGCAGTAGAGTTCTGGAGGACGTACCCGATACGGCGGGCCTCAGCCGGCACACAGACTCTTGACGTGGACTCAAAAAGATCTTTACCATTCAGCCGGATCGAACCGGTATCGGGATTCAATAATCCGGAGAGCAGGTTGAGTACTGTTGATTTTCCTGCCCCGTTCTCCCCCATCAAAATCAGGATCTCCCCCGGTTTTGCCTGAATCTTCAGATCGAGCGAGAAGTCCCGGAGCTGTTTATGGAGATCTGCTTCGAGCATGTCGCACCTCCTTTGTGGCAAGGAACCTGACCGCGATCATAATGGTAAACGAGATGATCACGAGAAGGATGGATATCGTGAGACCGATGTTGAAGTTGTTTCCTTCCAGACCGACATAGACCGCAAGCGGCATGGTCTGGGTCACTCCCGGAAGGTTTCCGGCAAACATGATGGTTGCCCCGAACTCACCGAGCGCCCGCCCGAATGTCATAACCGCACCTGATACAAGTCCGCTGGCGGTGAGAGGAAGGGTGATGGTGGCAAAAATCCTGAATGGTGACGCCCCGAGTGTCTGCGCAGTCTGCTCATACGAAGGGTCGAGTTGTTCGAAAAGGGATTTTGCCTGCCGCAGGTAGAAAGGCGAGGCTACGAAAATCTGTGCCATGATAACTGCTACCGTTGTAAATGCCAGCGTAATCCCGAACATGTTCAGGTATCGCCCGACAAGGCCGACCCTTCCGTATAAGACTAAGAGAGCCATGCCGGCTACTGCCGGGGGGAGCACCAGTGGGAGATCGATAAGGGTGTCAACGATCATCTTCCCCGGGTATGTGTTCCGGCAGTGGACGTATGCAAACGGGGTGCCTACCAGGATCACGATACCAAGCGAGATAACCGAGGTGAAGAGGCTCAGCCACAAGGCGTTCGTGACTGCGGGATCACAGAGAGAGGAGAAGAACAGTTCGGGAGTCGTTCGGAAAAACAGGGCAACGACCGGGAGCGCAAGGTAGAGGGTGACTGATGCGACCAGTACGATCGCACCAATTGTGGTGAGCGTGCGCCGGTAGTTGCCCGGTTCAAGGAACGAAACGGTCATAGAGTGGAACGGTTATCCAGTTCAAATACTGTTGATGTTCAAAAAAAATCAGGATACCGGTCTGAACCCGTAGTCTTTAAGGATCTGCTGGCCGTAAGATGAGAGCATAAAGTTCTCGAACTCCGCCGATGCGCCGGTGTTCTTGGTCTGTTTCAGAATGCCGATCGTGTAGGTCTGGAGGTAATTGTCCTTCTGCGGTATCGTTATGGCAGTCAGGGTACCGGGGGATGCTGCAGCATATGTGGATTCATAGACCAGTCCGGCATCCACTTCACCAAGCGAGACCTTGGTCGCGACAGCGGGCTCAGAGGTTTCGTAAGAAACCACATTACTGAACACGGACTTATTCCAATCCTGGCTGTAGGTCGACTTCGCAAGATTGGCAAGCACGGCATAGGAGGCTGTTCCAACCGGGACACTGTATGCCGCCATAGCAATCTTCTTCCCCGGCGTTGCGAGGTCAGCAAGCAATTTGATATTACCGGGGTTTGATGCCGGCAGGATCACGATAATATAGTTCGATGTAAGGGGTTGTACGGTACCATCGATAAAATACCCGCCACTCTTAAGTTCATTGGTATAGGTATTGCTCGCTGATATGAACACGTCTGCATATGCGCCGTTCTGGACCTGGGTTTTAAGGGCCTGGGTCCCGTCAAGGTTGAAAACGGCAGTATTGCCCGGGTACATCTGAGTGAATCCAGTGCCGAGTTTACCCGATGCACCCGTCAGTGATGCCGCAGTATAGACGACAAGATTACTGGCTTTATATGTATATGTTGGAACTGGTGTGGCAGTCGTCTTGACTGCAACCGGTGCCACAGTTGTTGTCGATGGAACTGCAGTTGTCGGTACAGGTGTTGCTGTCACGGTTACAGTTGGCGCCGATGTTGCAACGGGTTGCGGTGTCGTTGTCGTGCAGCCGGCAATAAGACATGCGAACAGTAGTAGACCTGCGATACTGATGTATACGGAGTACTTGTTATTCCATAGTTTTTGCATTGATGATCACTCCATTCTATATTTAATTTGTGTGGTTTATGATAAACTATTCCTTTTGATTTTTTATCAATGTTAATGAAAAAGTATTATAATGTGTTGAATTCCTATACTATATTGTCCCTTGGTCAAACACACCCCAGAGGACAACATGCACACATCAGATGCCATAGACTGGTATGATCAACGGGGGAAAGAATCTCCTGATACGAGAATTTCTCCCGTTTTCTTTTTCAGTAATATAAAAAAGAGTTGCTGTTGAGTTTGCGGGTTGTGACGGATTTTTCACTTCGAAAGAATTTGCATATCAACCGCAGATGCAACTCAAAACATTTTCATACCGCCCTCCATGGCGTGTTGAATTAGCCTCTGCGGAAAGTGATGAGCAGCAGGAGCAGGTACGCAACCCCGCAAATGCGAAGGCTGTTTAATTTTTTAGGGCTCTGTTGAAACTATTCACAAATCGTGCATAAGTGGCTTGGTTGAGGTAAAGGATAATTTATAGCGGTTTTATATGAGGGTTTCAACAGAGCCTTTTTTAGGTAAAAGATTACTTTCGAACTATACTGTTACGGGGTTGTATCCCTGCATGCGGGGCAGTTCAAGGCATAATCACGGATCCCCTCATTCCATGGAGTAAACCCGATGCACACCTTCGGTTTGGTATCATGAATCCGGCAATACACTTTGCCGTCTCCGGCGCGAAAGAAGAACGGGCAATACTGTATCGTCCTGCCATCCGCATCGACCCAATAATCAATCCGGGCAACACGGGGCAGATCCCCCGCCGTAAGGTCTTTTCCGGTGCACCGGTGTCCTCCCGATAGCCTGATGCCGACATGCATGAGGATATCGGTGCGGTTGTTGTCCATCCAGGGTATGATGTCTTCGATAACACCTTTCTGGTCCCAGCCCCACTTCTCGCAGCATCTTCCGCATTGCCGGCAGTCTTGGTATGAGGTCACGACAACTCTCTCTTTGAACTATTGCGCCGGATTCCCTAATAGTCGTTATGACGACGGGGATTACATCCCCCGTTTTCAACCATCTGTTCTGTAAAAAACCTACATCCCCTAAAAAAGTGTAACCATGATCTTTTCCCATTCAACTGTCTTTTGAGCATACCATCCCTTATGGTTTCTTGCGATCTACCAACTCACTAACAGATTTCATGGAATCTTTGTTTTTCGTATCCTCTTTCTTTTGTAATTCTAATAACTCTTGAATAGATTTTTTAGAATCCTGGTTTTTCTTTCCCGTTGTGCGTGGGGATTCTGTAAGGTCTCTCATAAATCCCCAGAATACCATAACGAATCCGACGAAAGCCAGACCAATGGCCGGGGCTTTTGTGATGAGCATTTTTGTGGAGGAGCTTGAGGCAATACCGGGGAAGAGAGCATTACCGTACTGGGAGAGGTACATATCGAGCGTCGGGGAATAGATAAAATTTCCCGGAAGCAGGAATCCGATTACGCCTATAATGAGTGCAACCACACCGATCCATTTGATAAGACGTGCCAGACCCATATCGTCACCAATAAACTACCATTTGTCGTACGGAAAATATATGGTTAGTTGTATTTCACATCAATCCAGTCACCGGGCCATCCTGAACAGTCCCGGATTGATAATCCGGGTGGATTTCCTGCCGTGCAACGAAGGTAAGGACCAGAATAATAATCCCCACTAAAAATATCGCAAAGAAGGTCAGGGCAAAGCCGGCAACAATTACCGGTAGTTTAAGATTTACAGGAGCAGTCTCTGCGATCTCCTGACGTGCAGCAATCGATATCACTCCCTGGATGAAGACCGTGTTGAAAACGGCGATGCCGATCGTCATGGGTGCAAACCGCTCAAGGCTCGTGAGACTGGAGACCATTCCCTGGTATTTCTTTGAAACAGAGTTCATGATCATGTTTGCCACCGGGGTCACTGCAAGTCCGAGACCAAAACCGATGACAAGGAGGCACAGCACCACAAATGCTATCGTTGTGCCGACCCGGACGTACGTCAGCATAAAGTAACCCAGAACAAGGATGAGACCCGCAGCGATGGTAAGCGGTCGTGCCCCGACCCGGTTGAACAACATTCCCGCAAGAATTCCTGACACCATCATCGCAACTGAGAGTGTAGTCATAATCAGCCCGGAAGTGGAGGTGTCATAGCCCTGCACGTACTGGAGATAGAAGGGCAACAGGTAATTGATACCGGCAAAACTGAAAAAGATAAGCGACATTATGAGGTTGGTGAAAAGGAAATTTTTGTTTTTAAAGAGGCGCAGTTCAAGAAGCGGGTCACGAGTTTTCAGTTCATGCCACACAAACCCGCCAAGTGTTATGATTGCAAGTGCAAGCATACCGGCAATAATGGGGGAAGTCCACCCTATTGTCTGCCCCTCAGAAACGGCAAAGAGGAGTGAGGCAAGCCCGATGAATATAAGTGCCGCACCGTATTTATCAAAGCCCGAAAGCTTCCGGTCCGTCGCACCCGCCGGAATAACCTTCGCACCCAGCACCACGGCAAAAATACCGACCGGTATATTGATAAAAAAAATCCAGTGCCACGACAGGTACTGGGTCAGGACCCCCCCGATTGTTGGTCCTATCGCAGTTCCAAGGGCTGCGATTGTCATGATGATGCCCATCGCCTTCCCTTTTCTCTCCATCGGGATATAAGCGGTAATCATTGCAGGACCAATAGCGGTGATCATCGCACCGCCGATCGCCTGGAATGCCCGCGTGCCGATAAGCACGTTTAAGGAATTGAAGAGATCCGGCAGCAACCCGCAGGCAAAAGATCCGAGAGTGAACAGGATAAATCCCGAGAGGAAGACGCGTTTGAAACCGATAATATCAGAAATCTTCCCGAAGACAAGCACGCACCCTGCCATCACCAAGAGGTAGATAGTGGCAACCCAGCTGACGGTGGTTGATGAGACATTAAAGGACTGGGAGATGGTCGGTAATGCAATGTTTACTATCGTGCCATCCAGCGCGGTCATAAACGTAGCGAGCGAGATGGAGAGGATGAGAAGACCGAAATTAATCTCAGGCACCTTGGCATGAGAATCAGATGATTGTTCCATAAGCGTGTGTTGAGGGGGATTTGCATTATAGTTTGTGTTGTATCCCGGGGTTTCCTCGTGAGTGGTGTATTAACGTGATTAGTAGAACATAAGGGATTTTCCTGTAATTAGGCAGAATTTCGTTTACCAAAACGACTCATTACCGTCAGAAGAGAATACTTGGTAATGGGTTTAGGCATACCCTGCGCCGGATAATGTGTCCTGAAATTAAGTAATCCTCTCTTTTCGGCATCCATAACTTTGTGAGCAGATTTTCTCACAGGTACTCTGGATGGGACAGGGATGTCCTGTTCATTATCGATCTCTATAAATAGTGTTATTGCCGATTCTTTTGTTAACGAAAATTTCGGCGGTAACATGATCACGCTTACACCCGACGACGTGAAGAAGCGGTTCGGGCCGCTATTTGCAAAAAAATTTCTTGTAATGGTTGACGAACGTTCCGGTATCGCAGAGATCATTGAACAGTGCCATGCCCGTGGCACCATTGAATGGGACGCGATGAACCGCCAGCGAGCCGGGGGCGTCGTAACCGGGTGCGTTGTCGAAGGCAACGCGATGACGATCCGTGCGAAGATTGGCAGGCTTCCTGCGCAGTTTGGGGCAGCGGCAGATACAATCGGGGGGCAGGCACTTGAAGCAGTGGAAGTTGACGGTGATGTTGTGGTCACGTCCTGGGCTGGTATCGCAGGCGCCGGTGTCGGTGTCGCTGCATGCCTCCCGCAGGCACCGGGTGTCATCCACGCTGAATATCCTACTGAAGACGACCTGAAGATCGGCGGTGCCCGGACAAACCGGGTCAGGATTTTCTCGCCCCGGTACGAGAAGGTCTGTTTTGGTATCGATGACACGGACACAAAGACTGAAGGGGCGACATGGGTGACGGCGTTGAAATGTGCCGAAGCCTGTACCATCCCCGGCGTTGAATTTTTAAACATGAGGCTTGTCCAGCTTAATCCCGCGGTGCCGGATAAGACGACGAACTGCGTCGGTTCGGCGTTGAACTTCGCGGCAAAGCCTGAAAAGGTTTCCGCCCTTGAGGATTTTGTCCGCGAATTTATTCTCGGGCACACGTTCTCAAAAGATACCGGTATTGCCTGCTTCCAGGGAATAGCATTCCCTCATGATTCACCGGTTTTCAAATCTGTCAAGACCGATATTTTGACGCTCGAACAGGCAGAACGGGAAGCACAGGTAATGGGCATCCGGTTCCTTGACCGGAACGGGAGGAAAGGACGGATCGGTGCGCTCGGTGCGGTGCTGTGGGGCAACCGGGGGATTGAAGCAGCGGGGTTGTATGGCGAGTCTCTCTGAACCGTATATCATCCACTACCCGCAGATCGTCGCGGTGAGTGACAATGATGCACAGCGGGTGGAACTTATCGAGTTCTTTGACTGCGTGGGCGGGGCGATGTGGTCGCAGCGTCACTACAAAAAAAGCCCGATTGTCGAAGACGTCCGCTGCGTTGGGTCAACAATGCGGTACCTGCTCCGTCCGGGAACCGTCAACCTCGCGCTCGAAGGTTCGCGGTTTCCTGCCGGGATTTCGTGCGTGACCGTTGATGAGAAAGAGATCGCAGTCACCTATATCGGCATGGGTGGCGGTGGTGTCGGTGCGACATCCTGCCGTGCGGATGCGAAAGGGGTTCTGCGGGGCCGGTCTGATGAATCCGGTGGCGGAAAAGTTGCAGAAGCCACTATCTGGCTCCCGAGAAGACAGCGGGTGCTGATCGGGGTTGACGATACAGACACCCCGGAAGAAGGGGCAACGTGGACGCTTGTCCATAATATCGCGAAAGCCGTAGAGGACAAACAGTCTTCATACCTCTCGCACACGATCGTGCAACTCTTCCCGGTGCCGTACCGTACGAAGAACTGCGTCAGTCTCGTCGCGGAGTTTGCGACCACCGAACCCCAACGACTTATCACCCGGTTCCACAACCTTCTCCAAAAGTACACACTCTCGGAAAAGACCGGCATGGCGGCATACACCGGTTTTACCCCATCCGAAGCGCTCCTCGCGTTCGGGCGAAAGGTAAAGCGGGGCGAAGTGGATCCCGGACTGTTTCGCAGTATCAACGATGACCATCTGGAAATCATCATGAACGGCAGGGGTATTATCGGTGCGGTTGCAGCCCTGCCGTTTTACACCCGGTACGAGGAGGCGCTGGACTTATGCGATGGGCGGAATTAAAGGCACACCTGCTTGCAACCGGATCTGCCCGGTTAACCGGTGAACCGGCAGAACGGTACATCGCCCGGTCAACTGCCGGCCCGGGAGCCGGCGGGAGCGGTGCAATCTTCTTTGCAGTAGGCATTCACCGGGTCAAATTTGCGCTTAATCCTGCAAGTGCTATCGAAATTGTGCATAAGGGAAATGGTGTTGCAGATTTGAATTATGAAGGCACAAAAATCTCCGGCACACTGCTGGAACCGGGTCTCCATTGCCCGGAACAAGCGTTTATCACGGTGACCGAAAGCTGCATATTCCGGTGCCGGTACTGTTCAGTCCCACGTCTTAGTGGCAGGAGAAAGACGATCGATGAGATTATGGCGATGGTGGAATCAGCCCGGCACCGGATCAAGTCCATCGCCATCACAAGCGGGGTATCGGGCAGCATCGAAGAAGAGGAATCCTACGTGCTCGATGTGGTCAAACACCTTGCAGTCTTCGGTCTTCCGATTGGTGTGTCCATCTACCCGACAGACCAGACCCCGGACCGGCTCAAGGCGCTTGGTGTGGTGGAAGTCAAGTTCAATATCGAAGCAGCGACACCGACGCTCTTCAAAGAACAGTGCCCCGGGCTTGACTACGGCCGGCTCTGGCGTGTCCTTGACAGATCTGTGGAACTGTTTGGCAAAGGGCGGGTGTTCGCGAACGTCATCATTGGTCTGGGTGAGACGGATGCTGAAATGGAAACCTGCATCAACAAACTCACCTCGCACGGTGTGATCCCGGTTCTGCGCCCGTTAAACCCGGTCGCGGAACTCACCGGCCGGAAGCGCCCATCTGCAGAACGGTTGAAAAAGATATATGCGGTGCACGAACGGGCGCTTGCTGCGGCTGGGCTTGACACCCGGCAGGCACGTACGATGTGCACGAACTGTACCGGCTGCGATCTTGTACCGGGGAGGGATGCATGAGAGGAGTCGAAGCGCTCGCTCTCGCAATCCGAACCTGCACGGACCGTCAGTACACCGTACCGGGATATCCGATCACGGAACTCGGTGCACTGACAAACGCGGAGATGGTGGTGAACGAGAAGACAGCGCTCGAATACGCTCTCGGGGACTCGCTCTCCGGACGACGGGCAGCGGTCATTATCAAGAACGTGGGGCTGAACGCATGCGCTGACCCGCTCCTCCAGGCAACGGCACAGGGGCTTATTGGCGGTGTTGTCATCGTTGCAGGAGATGATCCTCTTGCCCACCTGTCGCAGACCGCACAGGACTCGCGATATTACGGGGAACTCGCGGAACTTCCGGTTATCGAGCCCGATGAAACAACCTGTTACAGCGGTGTGGAAGCAGCACTCCGGGCATCAGAAGAGTTCTCCCGCATTGCGATCCTCCGGCTCACGCCGCAATTGCTTGACGGGGAGGTAAAAGAGGACGTTGCCCGGAGGGAGGACCGCAAAGGGAGACTTTCACTCCGGACATGGACGATGAACGGGCGGGTGACTGCGGCAGAGGAACTGTACCGTACGATGTTCGGATGGGCAGATGCCTCGCCATTAAACCGATGGAACGGGGAACCGTTAGGAGTCGGGGCAGCACCGGGAAATTCACGGGTTGTTACCGTCAATCCCCTGCCCGCCCGTGCAGCACAGATGCATACCGTGAACGAGTACGGGCGGACGTTTGTCCATGACCATCGCGGGCTCCAGCCACCGGTACCGCAGGAACGCCCGGAATCGATGGAGGACCGGGGCTATTACAAGACGTTCTGCGCTGCATGCCCGTTTAAATCGCTCTTAAACATTCTCGTGAATCGGGACATGAAGATGATCTGCGATGCAGGGTGTTCGGTCCTGGGCATGACACCCCCCTATGAACTGGGCATCGCAAGCTACGGGATGGGTTCAAGTATTGCGGTGGCAGCACGGAGCACGGGGGTGGCTCTGATCGGGGATTACGCCCTCCTCCATTCCGGCATGAACGCGCTTATTGACGTGTATGAAAAAAATCTCCCGCTCCTCTGTATCGTGATGAAGAACAACTGCATGGCGATGACCGGTAAACAGCCATCGTATGATCCGGTCCAGTATCTCGCGTGGGCGAAACCGGTGGTATGCCGTGCCGAGGATACGGAAACACTGCGACAGGTTATCCATCGCGCACCAGCGCCGGTGACCGTGATTGTTGAAGGCGAATGCCCAAAGGGGTCGAAACATGAAACCGTGGAATATTGAGATCTGTGACGTGACGTTGAGAGATGGTGAACAGACGCCCGGCGTATCATTTTCCTGCGATGAGAAGATGGAGATCGCACGGAAGCTGGACACGATCGGGATCGAAGTCATTGAGGCGGGATTCCCTGCAGTCTCACCCAATGAAAAGAAATGCGTGGCCGCGATTGCCAACATGGGACTTGACGCCCGGATCTGTTGTCTTGCCCGGGCACGGGAACCGGATGTCACCGCCGCTATCGATTGTGGGGTAGACATGGTGTCGATCTTCATTGCAACGTCCGATCTCCACATACGGCTCAAATACAAAAAACCCCGGGAAGTCGTCCTTAACCAGGCATTAAAAATGATTGACTATGCCCATGACCACGGTGTTCAGGTGCGGTTTGCCGCGGAAGATGCATCCCGGACTGACATAGCATTTTTAAAGGAAGTATACCGGCGGGCAGCGGAGCACAACGCCGCACTTCTCAGCTTTGCCGACACGGTGGGATATCTCATCCCGAGCGAGATGCACACGATCATGAAGGATCTCGTCGCTTCAGCAGACCGCCCGCTCTGTGCCCACTGCCACAACGACATGGGGTGTGCAGTGGCAAATACGATCACCGCAGCAGAAGCCGGGGCGTTCCAGCTCCATACGACGGTGAACGGGATCGGCGAGCGGTCGGGCAACGCCTCATTGGAAGAAGTGCTCGTCATCCTGCGGATGAAAGCCGGTATCGACCGGTACGACCTCTCGCACCTCAACGTTCTCTCCCGCATGGTAGAGAAGTATTCCGGTATTGCCCGCCCCCGGAACAAACCGGTGACCGGTGAACTTGCGTTCTCGCACGAGAGCGGCATCCATATCGCGGCAATTCTTGACGATCCGCACACGTACGAGTGTTTCCCGCCAGAACTCGTGGGGGGGGAACGGCGGTTCATTCTTGGCAAACACACGGGAAAGAAAGCACTCGAGCATGTCGTCTCTTCGCTCGGGTGCGAACTGTCAGGACCCCAGATCTGCCGGGTGCTTGACCTCGTGAAGGAACATTCCGAGCAGAAATGCAGCATCACCCCAGACGTGTTAAGGACACTGATCAGGAAGGTAAAGCTGGAGAAGCCTGCATGAGTACACTATCGGAACGGATCCTCGGTTCCCCTGCGGGAACGTATGTCGACCGGAAGGTTGACCGGGCATATGCCCATGACGGTACCGGTGTCCTTACGCTCGAAGCCTGGAAGAGCATGGGTGCCGGCAGGTTATCTGATTCGACCCGTATCTCCCTCCTCTTCGATCACATCGTTCCGGCGAACAACTCGATGACGGCAACGCTCCAGCACGAGCTTCGGGAATTCGCGAAAAGTTCGTTTCTGCACTTCTCTGATATTGGTGGGGGCATCTGCCA
>CAXXQB010000021.1:0-7509 GCA_963676405.2 uncultured Methanoregula sp. | reverse complement strand
TGGTCGGTGGATTTACTGTTACAAACAGTACGAGTATGTCTGCACTGACGGTGACCCGGATCACGCCGGCGAGTGGCCCGACAACCGGCGGAACAGCCGTCACAATCACGGGAACCGGGTTTATCGATATAAAAGCAGTCCGGTTCGGCAACACAGCAGCAACAGCATATACGGTTAATTCAGCCAGCCAGATTACCGCGACGTCCCCCGCCGGTTCCGGTGTTGTTAACGTAACGGTCACCCGGCCGGATGGTACGAGCGTTCCCTCAGACATTGCCAGGTTCACGTATACGGACATACCCGCAGTAACTAACATCACGCCGGCGAGTGGGCCAACAGCCGGTGGGACAGCCGTGACGATCACGGGAACCGGGTTTACGGATATAAGGGCCGTCAGGTTCGGCAACACAGCAGCAACAGCATATACGGTTAATTCAGCCAGCCAGATTACCGCGACGTCCCCCGCCGGTTCCGGTGTTGTTAACGTAACGGTCACCCGGCCGGATGGTACGAGTGTTCCAGTCACAGCCGGCCAGTTCACGTATACGGATATCCCGGCAATAACTCACATCACGCCGGCGAGTGGCCCAACTGCAGGCGGAACAGCCGTCACAATCACGGGAACCGGGTTTACGGATATAACGGCCGTCAGGTTCGGCAACACAGCAGCAACAGCATATACGGTTAATTCAGCCAGCCAGATTACCGCGACGTCCCCCGCCGGTTCCGGTGTTGTTAACGTAACGGTCACCCGGCCGGATGGTACGAGCGTTCCCTCAGACATTGCCAGGTTCACGTATACGGATATCCCGGCAATAACTCACATCACGCCGGCGAGTGGCCCAACTGCAGGCGGAACAGCAGTCACGATCAGTGGCACTGGGTTTATCGATATAACGGCAGTCAGGTTCGGAGAAATCGCAGCAACAGCATATACAGTTAATTCAGCCACTCAGATTACCGCGACGTCACCCGCTGGGTCCGGTGTAGTCAACGTAACCGTCACGAGACCTGACGGCACGAGCGTTCCAGTTGTTGCCGGCCAGTTCACGTATACGGATATCCCGGCAATAACGAACATCACACCGGTGAGTGGCCCCACAGCAGGTAGCACAGCAGTTACGATCAGCGGCACTGGGTTTACCGATGTAACGGCAGTCAGGTTCGGAGAAATTGCAGCTACCGGATTTACGGTTAATTCAGCCAGCCAGATTACCGTGACATCCCCCGCCGGGTCCGGTGTTGTCAACGTAACGGTCACGAGACCGGATGGGACGAGCGTACCCTCAGACGTTGCCAGATTCACGTATACGGATATACCTGCAATAACTCACATCACACCGGCGAGTGGTTCAACATCCGGTGGGACAGCAGTCACGATAACCGGCACCGGGTTTACCGATATAACGGCAGTCACGTTCGGCGACACAGCAGCTACAGCATTTACGGTTAATTCAGCCACTCAACTTACCGCTACATCACCCCGCCGGTTCCGGTATCGTCAATGTAACGGTCACGAGACCGGACGGCACCAGCGCTCCAGTCACTGTCGGACAGTTCACGTATACGGATATACCGGCAATAACTCACATCACGCCGGCGAGTGGACCTACAGCCGGTGGCACAGCCGTTACTATAACCGGCACCGGGTTTACCGATATAACGGCAGTCACGTTCGGCGACACAGCAGCTACAGCATTTACGGTTAATTCAGCCAGCCAGATTACCGCGACGTCACCAGCGGGTTCCGGTGTTGTTAACGTAACGGTCACCCGGCCGGATGGTACGAGCGTTCCCGTCACAGCCGGCCAGTTCACGTATACGGATATCCCGGCACTAACTCACATCACGCCGGCGAGTGGCCCAACAGCCGGTGGGACAGCCGTTACGATCACGGGAACTAGGTTTACGGATATAACGGCCGTCAGGTTCGGCGACGCAGCATCTACCGGATTTACGGTTAATTCAGCTACTCAGATTACCCGCGACGTCGCCCGTCGGTTCCGGTATTGTCAACGTAACGGTCACGAGACCGGATGGCACCAGCGCTCCAGTCACTGTCGGACAGTTCACGTATACGGATATACCGGCAATAACTCACATCACACCGGCGAGTGGACCTACAGCCGGTGGCACAGCCGTTACTATAACCGGCACCGGGTTTATTGATATAACGGCAGTCAGGTTCGGAGAAATTGCAGCAACAGCATATACAGTTAATTCAGCCAGCCAGATCACCGCGACGTCGCCCGTCGGTTCCGGTATTGTCAACGTAACCGTCACGAGACCGGACGGCACCAGCGCTCCAGTTGCTGCCGGACAGTTCACGTATACGGATATACCCGCAATAACAAACATTACTCCAGCGAGTGGCCCAACAGCAGGTGGCACAGCCGTCACGATAACCGGCACCGGGTTTATCGATATAACGGCAGTCAGGTTCGGAGAAATTGCAGCAACAGCATATACAGTTAATTCAGCCAGCCAGATCACCGCGACGTCGCCCGTCGGTTCCGGTATTGTCAACGTAACCGTCACGAGACCAGACGGCACGAGCGCTCCAGTCACTGTCGGACAGTTCACGTATACGGATATACCCGCAATAACTCACATCACGCCGGCGAGTGGACCTACAGCCGGTGGCACAGCAGTCACGATCAGCGGCACCGGGTTTATCGATATAACGGCAGTCAGGTTCGGAGAAATTGCAGCAACAGCATATACAGTTAATTCAGCCAGCCAGATCACCGCGACGTCGCCCGTCGGTTCCGGTGTTGTCAACGTAACGGTCACGAGACCAGACGGCACCAGCGCTCCAGTTGCTGCCGGACAGTTCACGTATACGGATATACCCGCACTAACTCACATCACCCCGGCGAGTGGCCCAACAGCCGGTGGAACTGCAGTCACGATAACCGGCACCGGGTTTATCGATATAACGGCAGTCACGTTCGGCGACACAGCTGCAACAGGATTTACGGTTAATTCAGCCAGCCAAATCAGCGTCACGTCGCCCGCTGGTTCCGGTATAGTCAACGTAACCGTCACGAGACCTGACGGCACCAGCGCTCCAGTTGCTGCCGGACAGTTCACGTATACGGATATTCCATCAGCCACCCAACTCGCAACCACATCTCCCGCCAGTTCCGATATTGTCAACGTAACTGTCACCCAACCGAACAGCACGAGCGCTCCCTCAGACACTGGCAAGTTCACGTATACGGATATACCGGCAATAACTCACATCACGCCGGCGAGTGGCCCAACAGCCGGTGGCACAGCCGTTACGATCAGCGGCACCGGGTTTATCGATATAACGGCAGTCACGTTCGGAACTACAGCTGCAACAGGATTTACGGTTAATTCAGCCAACCAAATCAGCGTCACGTCGCCCGCTGGTTCCGGTATAGTCAACGTAACCGTCACGAGACCTGACGGCACGAGCATTCCCACAGACGTTGCCAGATTCAGTTATACGGATATTCCATCAGCCACTCAACTTTCCTCCACGTCCACCGCCGATTCTGGTATCGTTAACGTAACCGTCACCCAACCGAACAGCACAAGTGCTACTGATGCGTCAGATACGTTCATGCATACGGTGGAAGGATAAAATGAGCCGTACAGGTAATCTTTACATTTGCATTCTGTGTCTTGTGCTCCTTGTCGGTACTGCGAGTGCAGCAACCACCTTAACTAATTTTGTAGCAAAGTGTACTGCATGGCACCCAACGAACAGTCTGATGCCCATAATCGCCAATCGGGTTATTGAGCCAACTTTTGAGAGGTTTGCTGTAATGTATACTATCAATGAGGAGAACGTGATTCCGGCGGAAGCACCTGTATACATCCCTCATAACGAGGAGAAGATTGCAATCATAGCTGTCCGACAGAGGTAACAAAAACATGTAACCATCTATGTCAGCGAGTGCACGGGGTTGGGGTTCTGCGGCGATTGTTACTGTTCCACGTAGGACTCCCTCCGGTACAGAGCTGACTGCTGATGCGCACCGTACCGGAGCATGTCAGTTACCCCAGAATGGGGGAGTGAGGAAACGCATCCCGAAGCTATTTTATTTCATTTTCATTCTGGTTGCAGTTCTTATGCTGCTTGTCGGTACTGCCAGTGCTAGCTTCGCCTTCACTAATTTTGCAAGTTATGGCAAAGCTAACATATCCTATAATGATACGTATACCGTTGTAAAGTGGAACATTACTGGAGTGGATAAATGGGTTGCTACGGGGAACGTCACAGCAGATACAGTTATAGAATATGTGGTTGTTGGTGGCGGTGGTAGTGGCGGTAGGAGAAATGCTGGTGGCGGTGGGGCTGGAGCATATTGGGAAGGTACAACAACTGTAGTACCGGGAATAATATATAATATTACTGTGGGTGCTGGTGGGGCTAGTCAATCAGTCACCAATGGGCTTGGGTATCGTGGTGGAAACTCCACGTTATTCAACACTTCTATTGGCAGTCCTATAACCGGTATTCTCGCTAATGGCGGTGCTGCCGGGGGGAGTCGGCTTTTATATCCTCCCCCGGGCGGTTCTGGTGGTGGTGGTGGGACTCCAAATCTAGCATCACCTTGGATACAGAATGGTTCTGCTTCAAACCAACCAGGTCATGGCAATTACGGTGGGGATGGAAAAGCGTCAACCACTTTGTATGCGGCTGGTGGTGGTGGTGGGGCCATCTCTAATGGTAGTAGCGGTGTCATTACACCCGCAGCAATCGGTGGTGCTGGAGGACAAGCTACTTACACGATGATTACTGGAACGCCATTAGTTCTTGCGGGTGGTGGCGGCGGTATGCCTGGTTCTGGTACGGCAGGTGCGGGGGGTAAGAATACAACACTTGGCATAACCGTTGGAGGTGTAGGCTCTATAGCTGGTACTGCTGGTACGGCAGGAGTAGCTGCAACCGGTTCTGGTGGTGGCGGTTCTAGTACTGCTTCCGGAGCCGGTGGCAGCGGTGTGGTTATTATCCGGTACCCTGCCATAACAGTCACGAGCTTGAATGTGACGACCGGCTCCACAGGTGGCGGCACCGCGGTAAACATCACCGGTGCAGGTTTTACTGCGGGAGCGGGAACGAATTCGGTTTTCATAGGTGGTAACGCAGCGACCATCATTGGTTCTCCCACCAATACTTCGATAATTGTGACCACTCCATCATCCGGCACAGCGGGAGCCACGTGGGTAAATATCAGTAACCAGAGGGGCCAGTTCGTAAACATGTCGAATGCATATTACCTATGCGCAGCCCTCTCCGGCGTTCACCAGAATCTCTCCAACTTCCGGAAATACAAGTGGCGGCACCACAGTAATCATCACCGGGACGAACCTTATCGGAGCGACTAAGGATACAGTAACCTTTGGCGGTGACGCGGCAACCAGTATAACGGTTAACAACGACACCACAATTACAGCAATCACGCCATCCCATGGAGCCGGAGCCGTTGACGTTGTCGTCACCACACTCAACGGCACTGCAACCGGGACGAATGCATTTACCTATGCAACCTCGGGCTGGTATAACACAAGCTGGCTCTATCGTCAAAATATCAGCATCGATCATTCGATGGTCGGTGGCACAGACATCATCAATTTTCCCGTTCTTATCAATATCAGTAGTCCGTATCTCCAGTCGTCAAGCTCGGTGCAGAGTAATGGAAATGATATACTCTTCACCTCCGGTGATGGGACGATCAAGCTCCCCACGAAATAGACAATTTCACACAAAGTACAGGAACATTAACTGCATGGGTCAACGTTTCCAGCCTTTCCATTACTGATAACACTACTATCTACATGTATTACGGGAATTCCACCGTAAGCAGCCAGCAAAATGCGGCAGGTGTCTGGGATTTCAACTATACGGCTGTCTGGCACTTTAACCAGACCGGGACGATTAACAGAGCCGATTCCACCAATAATAACAATCCATTAATCCCGAAAAATTATGCGGGAACTGAATCTACGACGGGAAAGATTTTCAGAGGAGACAATCTGGATGGAACTACTGACTACCTTAATTCCTCGAAGAAAATTGGCATTACCGGCAATCAACCGCGTACGGTATCCTTCTGGGCAAATCTGATTGATACGAATAAGAAATCCATGGTCGTGTGGGGGAGCAATGCCAATGCAATGGAGTTCGGGGCACTGGTAACTGCAGCAACTGGTCCAGCAATACAAAATTATAACCTCTGGGGGTATGGCGGAGGGAACGATTGGGACACCAGAAGCACTCCGACGACGTCCATATGGAACTACCATGTAATCACCCTCGATGGAACAACGGCCCGGTGGTATGTGAATGGAAACCAGATTAACAGTACCAGTGCCTTCACATATGCCACTAGCGACAACCTAGTAACCGTTGGTGCCAACTTTGATCCCAGCTTAGGAAATTACATGTCGGGGATCATTGACGAAGTCCGCATCTCCAACATAAGCCGTTCAGCCAGCTGGATCACAACCGAGTACAACAACCAGAACAACCCGAACACATTCTATACCGTTGGTGCGCAGGAATATTGGTCGGCACCCGTAGCCTCGTTCAACTCCAAAAACATTACACTAGCAACGAATAGCACATCGCAAGGGTGGGCGGGAGTTGCACCGTTCACAATGGTGTTTAATGATACATCAACCAAATCACCTCCGACAAGTTGGGTATGGAATGCCACCAACAACACGGCAACACCGTTGACGTGGATGTTTAATACAACCGCGGCAAACCAGGCAAACATATCATACACATTCTCAACAGCAGGCAATTATACTATCAAACTGAATGCGACAAACTCGCTAGGTACGAACATCTCAACCCAAGTCACATGGGTAAATGTAAGTTCGGCACCCGTAGCCTCGTTCAACTCCAAAAACATTACACTAGCAACGAATAGCACATCGCAAGGGTGGGCGGGGGTCGCACCGTTCCAAATGGTGTTTAACGATACATCAACCGGACCTCCGGCAACGTGGGTATGGAATGCCACCAACAACACGGCAACACCGTTGACGTGGATGTTTAATACAACCGCGGCAAACCAGGCAAACATATCATACACATTCTCAACAGCAGGCAATTATACTATCAAACTGAATGCGACAAACTCGCTAGGTACGAACATCTCAACCCAAGTCACATGGGTGAATGTGAGTTCGGCACCCGTAGCATCTTTCACGTCTAGAAACATCACATTAGCAACGAATAGCACATCGCAAGGCTGGGCAGGTCTCGCGCCGTTTACGATGGTGTTTAACGATACATCAACCGGATCACCTCCGAGCAGTTGGGTATGGAATGCAACAAACAACACGGCAACACCGTTGACGTGGATGTTTAATGGAACCCCGCCAAATCAGGCAAACATATCATACACGTTTACAACGGCCGGCAATTACACTATCAAACTGAATGCGACAAACGCGTATGGTACGAACATCTCGACTCAGGTCACGTGGGTCAACGTCACGCAACCGGTTCCGGTCGCTAAG
>CAXXQB010000020.1:0-49653 GCA_963676405.2 uncultured Methanoregula sp. | reverse complement strand
GTAGTATGCGAGCCATTCATCGGAATACACCTTGTTGAGGACTTTCACCAGATCCTCAACATCGGCATCAACAATCTTTCTTCCAAATGTTCCCATGAAGTTCACTCTCCAAAACCGGTGAGTTAATGGAATATCGATGGTCAATCCTTTTATGTATATCCCCCGTGCAGGGACCAACTATTCCTTCGCCCGGTTATCACCTGCATTATCGTTAATAACATATCAGGCGCATAAGATATGGAAATCATGAAGGCGGTTCTGGGTCTTGAGGATGGTGAATTTGTTGTTGGCGAAGGATTTGGAGTGGAGGGGGAATGTGCCGGGGAACTTGTGTTCAATACGCAGATGACCGGGTACATGGAATCCCTTACCGATCCCAGTTACTTCGGGCAAATCCTGATGTTCACGTTCCCCCAGATAGGCAACTATGGTGTTGATGAAGCGAACTTCCAGAACCCTCGTGTCTGCGCACTCGGTTGCATTGCAAAAGAGATCTGTGAGAAGCCTGCCGGTAAACCATCCATCAGATCCTATTTCGAGGAGCAGGGTCTTTTTTGGCATGCAAGGCGTTGATACCCGTGCACTGACCATCAAGACCCGGGTGCACGGGACAATGCGTGCTGCCCTCATCACTGGTAGCGATGATGGCGAAGCGGCGATAAGGCTTGCCAAAAGAGCACCGCAGATTTCTGATATAATCCCTATCCCGAATGTCTCGTGCAAAGCCCGTACCATGTTGAAGGGAGCGGGAAACGGATTGCGGTGATCGACCTTGGCATCAAGAAGAATATGATCACGAGCTTGCAAAAAGAAAGGGCGACCTCTTTGTCTTCCCCACGATGTGACCGCAGATCAGATCCTTGCCTGCAAACCTGATGCACTCTTTGTGAGCAACGGACCGGGCGACCCGAAGCAGGCAAAAGAGGCGATACGGTGTATCAGGGATCTTCTGGGACAACTCCCCATCTTCGGCATCTGCATGGGTAACCAGGTCTCGGCACTTGCATTGGGCGGCGACACATACAAACTCAAATTCGGGCACCGGGGCGCGAACCAACCGGTGCGGCACATTGGCGGGCGGATCTACATCACCACGCAGAACCACGGGTTTGCGGTGGATGCAGACACACTTCCTGAAGGCTGCAGTGTTACATACACCAACGTGAATGATGAAACCGTGGAAGGTTTCGAGAACAAAGACCTCCAACTCACAACAGTGCAGTTCCATCCCGAAGCGTTTGGAGGCCCACGGGATACAGAATCCCATTTCTTTGACGGGCTCTTCAGGAGGCTTTCCTGATGCGAAGCGGACGGATATCAAAAAAGTCCTGTTGATCGGGTCAGGGCCTATCCAGATCGGACAGGCAGCGGAGTTCGATTTCTCAGGGACGCAGGCGTGCAAGGCACTTCGCGAAGAGGGTATCAAGGTAGTCCTCGTTAACTCGAACCCGGCGACAATTATGACCGATCCGGAGACAGCGGACGAGATTTATATCGAACCGCTCCGGGCTGATATCATAGCAAAAATTATCGAAAAAGAGCGACCCGATGGTATCCTGTCCGGTATGGGCGGGCAGACGGGACTCAACCTCACCGCAGAATTGGCCGAGATGGGAGCGCTGAAAGACGTGGAGATTCTTGGGACACCGCTCCAGGCAATATACAAAGGGGAGGACCGTGAGAAGTTCCGGGATCTGATGAACGAGATCGGTGAACCGGTACCGAAAAGTGTCATCCTCAACACTGCAAGCCAGATTGATGATGCCATCAAAGTGATCGGGCTTCCCGCGGTCGTTCGTCCGGCATATACTCTCGGTGGTGCCGGTGGAGGGATCGCCCGCACCCGGGAAGAGCTGATGAGGATTGTTGAACTCGGGCTCTCCCGTTCGCGTATTCACCAGGTGCTCATCGAAGAGAGCGTGATGGGCTGAAAGAGATTGAGTTCGAAGTGATGCGCGACTCGTCGGATACCTGCATCATCATCTGCGGGATGGAGAATGTTGATCCGATGGGTATCCATACCGGGGAAAGTGTTGTTGTCGCCCCGATCCTCACGCTCCGCGATGATGAGTTCCAGAAGTTGCGGACTGCTGCGATACATATCATCCGCGCACTTGACGTACAGGGCGGTTGCAACATCCAGTTTGCATTCTGGGAGGGGGATTACCGTGTCATAGAAGTGAACCCCCGGGTCTCCCGTTCTTCGGCACTCGCATCGAAAGCTACCGGATATCCGATTGCGCGGGTGGCTGCGAAGATCGCGATCGGACTTCGGCTGGATGAGATCAGGAATACAGTGACCGGGTGTACAGCGGCATCGTTCGAGCCGACCATCGATTACGTTGTCGTGAAGGTACCCCGCTGGCCGTTTGACAAGTTCAAGGGGGCCGACAGGACGCTTACGACTTCAATGAAGAGTACCGGGGAGGTGATGGCAATCGGGCGCACGCTTGAAGAAGCGTTCATGAAAGCGAAGCGCTCGATCGATACCGATGTGCGATCTCACACAAGCCCAAGCGAGATCCGGATGATTCTCTCACGTCCGACCGATGAGCGCTTTCACTGCCTTTTCGATGCATTCCGGCAGGGATTTGCCCTTGACGAGATCGTGCAACTCACCTCTATCACGCCGTTCTTTTTAGAGAAAATAAAAAATATCGTGGATCTGGAAAAACACCTTGCCAGCCACCACACTCTTGCTGATATCATCGCGGGAAAAAAAAACGGGTTTACGGATACGGAAATTGCTGCCATCACTGGGTTGGACCCCTACAAGATAGAAGCAATGGTACAAACCCCATCGTACAAAATGGTAGATACCTGCGCAGCGGAATTTCCCCGCAACCACTCCTTACTTCTACTCAACACAGGAACCTGTCTGTGAGATTGTTCCTACAACCCGGCAGAAAGTGCTCATTCTTGGGTCCGGGCCCATCCGTATCGGACAGGGGATCGAGTTTGATTACTGCACGGTTCATGCGGTAAAGGCACTCCGGGAAGAGGGAGTTGAAGTCATATTGTGAATAATAACCCGGAGACTGTATCCACTGACTTCGACACGTCTGACCGTCTCTTCTTTGAGCCGATGCAGCTTGAGGACATTGCAAACATCCTCAAAAAGGATCATTATTATGGTGTGATGGTCCAGTTCGGTGGGCAGAACGCGGTGAATCTTGCGGTGCCCATCGAAAAAGAGATCAAACGGCTCGGGCTGCCAACGAAGATCCTTGGCACCAGCCCGGATGCGATGGATATTGCCGAAGACCGGGACCGGTTCAGCGTCCTTCTCGATAAACTGCACATCCCCAGCCCGGCAAACAGTTCGGCATATTCGGAAGCAGAAGCGCGTGAGAAGGCGGAGAAGATTGGGTATCCTGTCCTCGTCCGGCCTTCGTATGTGCTGGGCGGTAGGGCGATGGAGATCGTCCATGATGCCACTGAGCTTGAGACATATATGAAAGAAGCCGTTCGCGTCAGCAAGAACCATCCTGTCCTGATCGATTCCTATCTCCAGAATGCAATAGAACTCGATGTCGATGCAGTCTGCGATGGCGAAGATGTATTGATCGGAGGTATCATGGAACACATAGAACAGGCGGGTATCCATTCAGGCGATTCTGCCTGTGTCATTCCCACGCAGTCTCTCTCGCCTGCGGTTGTTCATATGGTGCGCGAGCACACGAAAAAGATCGCACTTGGTCTTGGGGTTGTCGGGCTTGTTAACCTCCAACTGGCAGTCAAGGATAACATCGTGTACGTGCTCGAGGCGAATCCCCGCGCAAGCCGCACGGTGCCGTTCGTATCTAAGGCAACCGGTATCCCTATCGCAAAGATTGCGGCTAAAGTGATGATCGGTAAGAGACTGCGCGATCTTGGTTACAAAGAGCACGATATCACCCATGTTGCAGTAAAAGAGGTGCTCCTGCCCTTTAACAAATTGTCCGGTGTCGATACCGTTCTTGGACCGGAGATGAAAAGTACAGGGGAAGTGATGGGGATCGATTACGACTTCGGGCTTGCGTTCTACAAGGCGTGCCTCTCAGCTGATAATGAGCTTCCCTTAACAGGCAATATTTTCATCTCTGTCAATATGGAGCAGAAGGATGATGTGATCCCATCGCCCGGCATCTGCGCGATCTCGGACTCACGCTCTACGGCACTGAAGGAACTGTGGATTACCTGTATGAAGCGGGTGTTGAAGCGCACCTTATACGGAAAGTGCAGGAGGGGTCTCCCAATGTGCTTGATATGATGCGTCATGGAGAGATCCGGCTGATCATTAACACACCGCAGGACAAGCAGTCCCGGCAGGATCACTACCAGATTATGCGGGCTGCGGTGGATTTCAGCATCCCATATATTACGACGCTCCAGGCAGCGCGTGCGGCAGCGCTTGCGATCGATGCAATCAAGCGCGAGAAGATGACACTGGAGCCAATAAGCCATTATTTAAAATAAATTCT
This sequence comes from uncultured Methanoregula sp., assembly GCA_963676405.2. Taxonomy (GTDB): domain Archaea; phylum Halobacteriota; class Methanomicrobia; order Methanomicrobiales; family Methanospirillaceae; genus Methanoregula. The sequence goes on along the minus strand of CAXXQB010000020.1, from coordinate 45,190 downwards.
CCTGACAGATCCCATTTTATGCACAAAATTGTATCGGCATAGATATATCCTAATGTCCGTGCGTGTCTTCGGCTAGCACAATAATTGAATATGCTTATATACCGAGATAACAAAAAAACATGCATGAAGAAACTTCTTGTTGTACTAGCAGTCCTGTTTATCGGGATCCTGCTTGCGGGATGCACAACCCAGCCGGCAGCTCCTGTGGCCACCCCGACTCCAACCCCGGTGCCGACCACGGTTGCACCGACAACTGTTGTGACAACCGTTGCACCGACACAGGTCGTGGTGGTTGTAGTGAAGAATGTCACACCTAATGTTACGGCGACTCCAGTTCCATTACCGGATTATATTATCACATTCACGAAGGATCTGACCATTGTTCCGAATGCTGGAAATGCACGTGTTCCAGTAGGAACCAAGGTCACGTGGTGGGACAATGATCCCTATAAGGATCATTCATTACAATCGACTAATACTGGTGCTTCATATTACTTCGGTACCGGTACTGTACCCATCCCTCACGATGGGAACTTTTCGGTTGTCTTTGACAAAGCGGGATCGTATGGTTACATGTCCGTATACCAGCCGAATACGCAGGCAACGATAATCGTATATTAAACTAAAGTGATAAATTATTCAGGACCAGATCCTGAATACAATTTTTTCGTTCTTGTTTTAGTCTTTTTACGCACTTATTGTCCTGATGCAAATCATCCAATGACAACTCAAAATCAACGCATTTACAAAGCAGACGAATAATCTCCTCTTTGGAAGTGATGTTGATGTCTGAGAAAATATAAACTGATAGCCCGTATCTGTACAAAAGATAATATTCATATGGAGTATCCACTATGGGAAAAGGAACCATCGTACTTGCATATTCCGGGGGGCTTGACACCTCCATCTGCATTCCGCTTTTAAAAGAACGCTATGACTATGATCAGGTAGTCACCGTTGCGGTGAATGTTGGTCAGAGCGATAACGAAATCGAAATGGCAACACAGAAGGGGAAAAAACTTGCTGACCGCCATTATACGCTTGACCTGCGGAAAAAATTTGTAAAAGAGCATATCTTCCCTGCCATCAAAGCGAATGGTTCATACGAAGGATACCCGATGGGAACATCGCTTGCCCGCCCGCTTATTGCCGAAGAAGTCGTGAAAATCGCACATAAAGAGAAGGCAACGGCTGTCGGGCATGGGTGCACAGGGAAAGGTAACGACCAGCTTAGGTTCGATTTTATCATCCGCGGTGCCGGGCTCGAAGTTGTTGCACCCATACGGGAACTGAACCTCACCCGTGACTGGGAGATTGGGTATGCACAAGAGCATAATATCCCAGTACCGGTCAAAAAGGACAAACCGTGGAGCATGGATGAGAACTGCTGGAGCCGCAGCATCGAAGGCGGAAAACTGGAAGATCCAGCATATCATCCCCCTGAAGAGATCTATCTCTGGACAGTCTCCCCGGAAAAAGCCCCGACAAAGCCTGAAAAGATCACCCTCGGATTTGAAGCGGGAGTCCCTGTTTCCCTGAACAAGAAGAAACTCTCCGGGTATGCCCTGATTCAGACCCTGAACACACTGGCGGGAAAGCATGGGGTTGGCAGGAACGATATGATCGAAGACCGGATTCTGGGCTTGAAAGCGCGGGAGAACTATGAACACCCTGCGGCGACGGTGATCCTTACTGCACATAAAGACCTGGAAGCGCTCGTGCTCACCCGACAGGAACTTGCGTTCAAGCGGATGGTAGACGACAAGTGGTCAGAGCTTGCGTATAAAGGGCTCGTGTACGAGCCGCTGTATGCGGCAATGAATGCCTTTATTGACACGACACAGGAGCGGGTGAACGGCAGCGTTGATCTTGAGCTCTATAAAGGCAGCGCCCGGGTACTCGGCAGGAGTTCCCCGGATGCAATTTATTCCGGTGACCTCGTCTCGTTTGATAGCGCCGCCATCGACCAGTGTCACGCGATAGGTGTCTCCCATTACTTTGGTCTACAGGCACGCCTGGTGCATGCCTTGCAGACCCGGAAAAATACAAAAATTAAAAAATAAAAAGATTACTCAACTTTTTTTCCGGCATTTGGTCCCGGTGTACAATCAAAGACTTCGGTAATTTTCACGATCAACAACCCCTTTGCCGGGTAATGCGGACCTTTTGCCTTGATCTGTACCTTGATCTTCTCGTACTCCGCGCCGCTTGTCTTGACCGAAACCGTCCCCTTGATCTGGAAACAACGCTTTTTTTCCGGGTCCCAGACATAGAGTGCAACGTGGGGATTTTCCTTCACGTTTGCCAGAGTCTTTACCATGTAGTTGTCGCCGATCCAGATTGTGTCATCGGCAACAAGCTGCACGGTTGCCATCGGCGCAACATTAGGGATTGCGTTTTTTGATGCGGTGGCGATGGCGAAAACTTTGTTCTTTTGAAATACTTCTTTCATCTCTGCGGTGAGTGCAACCATTTTCATATCCTCCCTTGTCTGGCGAATCACGCCAATGACCAGTCTTGTATCCTGTATGTGCTTATGCCTTGCGCTCCACGTACGGCTAAATAGCACTCCAATTTGGGACATGTGCCATTGATCTCAAAAGAGGTCGATTACTATCACAGACAGCCCCTATTTCTCTGAACGTTATACAGAAGATAAACCCCTTGGATCCTTCAGGAATATTATTCTCAATGTACGCGAAAAATCCAGACATTGAAGAACCGTTTCCTCCTCTGCACACGGGTCTTTTCCGTTTCAAATAGAAAATTATATGGATTGACAACCAAATCGGTTAATATGTGCGCCAATTTTTTTTCCCGCTTCACAAAACTCAAACCGCATATTGTTGAAAGTCCTCCTCCTCCCTCGATTACACACGGTGCCGGGATGCAAATACCGGAATACAAGAATAAGCCCTATTTTATTGTGGCTTCTGTAGAGATGGGAAATACCACCACCAAGTGCATCCTCACGGGAGTGAACCTTGAAACGGGTATGTCCTATGTGATAAACAAGCATGTGAGCATGAGCCGGGACATACGCAAACCCAAACCCGGAGAAGAAATATTTGGCGAAACCCTGGACGGGACACAGCTCACCCGTGAGTCGGTGACGGAACTGGTCCGGGACACCCTTGAAAAGTGCCATGAGGAAGCCCACCTTAGCATTAAAACCGAACTGGATTTTGTTGTCAGGAGCACGGGTGTAGTTGCCGAGATGGAATCCCCGGACCAGATTGGGGATTTTGTTATTGCACTCGCAAATGGCTGCCTCTTGGCCGGAGTTCCCCCGAGAAAGATGACGCCCCCCATGTCCAAGGCGAACCAGTCCGCAAAACTCCAGCCATTCAGTTTTGCCGATAAAGTGGTCTTCATTGGCGCAGTGGCGGGGGTCATTCCCCCTGTCGGCTCAACTGGTGTCGAGATGGTCGCAAATGAGATGGAAGGAGAACTTGCCATGGCAGGGATCAAAGAAGGTGCAAAATGGACTGCAGTCGATTTCCGCAATCCCTGTCTCTCGGTTGATTTCGGCACCACGCTTGATGGCAGGATCACAAGCGATGTGAGCCCGGACAACCCAAATCCCTTCGCAAAGACCATCGGGAATTTCTGCGGTCTTGCTGGTGCGATCCCGGATGCCATCGTCCGGGGCACCGGGCTTGTCCAGGAGCGGACGGGAACTGCCCTTGATATCTTTGGCGAACACAGCGTAAGCGGGGGACTCTTCTCCGGGGGAAACAAGAAAGTCATTGACGATTTTGTGGAGCGCTGTCACAAACATATAGACATCTGCATTGTACCCCCGGAACGTGACAGGTTCGGGCGGGTACCGGTCAATGCACGGCTTGCAAAGGACTCCGGCATTGCGATGATCGGGTGTGACTGTGGTATAAACTCAAGCGATCTCGATAAACTGCTTGCAATCGGTGCCGAGATTCACCGGAATTATAACATGGCAACCTTAAACGAAGTGGTCGACCGGGTCTGCGCGAAGATGGCGCTCCGTCTCATTGATGTAGCGGCAGAACAAAACCTTGTTCCCCGGAATGCATCCATCGGGTTCACCGGGCGGGCGGCAATCTCCGGGCGAAAACCGGAGTATATCCTCGATGGCATTATTGAGCGCAATCTCTTTGATGACCCCAATGACCATATCGTCTTTGTCGATGACGGGCTTGCTCGCGGCGCCTCCCTGATGGGACGGTGCATGAACTCGCTGGGGAAACCCAAAAATCCCATTGGCGGTGTCCGTGGCGGTCCCTGTATTATGAGACGGCGGATAAAAATCGGTAAGTAAGTATGGTGTACCATGCCTGAAGAAGAGAAAAAACCAGAACCGTTATTCGATGTGATCATCCCCCCCGGGGTGCCAAGGACCATCATTGTAGAGATTGTTCAAAAATACGATGTTGAAGTTGTCGAACGCAAAGAGAAGCTTAGTTTTGCCAATATGGATGGTGATGAACGCGAACTTCTGGCATTCCGGGGCAAAAGAGAAGTTGTCGAGCAGGTGGAGAAATTCATGATCCAGCGGCTCAAAGAATTTATTGGAAATTGATCATCATTTTTTCAATAGTTTAACGAGCAGCGCTTTCTGTGCATGGAGCCTGTTCTCTGCTTCATCCCAGACGAGGCTCTGGGGGCCGTCGATCACTTCACCGGTGATCTCTTCACCCCGGTGTGCGGGAAGGCAGTGAAGGACCCGCACGTCCGGCGACGCACAGGCAAGAAGCCGGTCATCGACCGTGAACCCCTGGAATGCAGCAAGCCTCTTTGCGCGTTCCGCTTCGTCACCCATCGATACCCATGTATCGGTAAAGATTATGTCCGCGTCTTTTACTGCGTTTTCAGGATTTTTTACCTTCCGCACCTTGCCGCCGAGTGTTTGTGCCCGTTGCACGAATTCCGGTGAGACTTCATACCCATTCGGGCTTGCGACAGTGACATCCATGCCTGTCAGGGAGGACGACAGGACGAGCGAGTTGCAGACATTATTGCCATCCCCGACCCAGGCAACACGGAGGTCCTGCATTTTACCAAAATGTTCCTTGATCGTTAAAATGTCGGCAAGAAGCTGGCAGGGGTGTTCACGATCAGAAAGTCCGTTGATGACCGGAATTGTCGCATTTTCCGCCAGTTCTTCGATGGTACTGTGCCGGTTGGCACGGATCATCACCGCAGACACGTACCGCGATGCAACCCGTGCGGTATCCCGTATCTCTTCTCCCCGCCCGATCTGCAGGTCTTTTGCATTTAAGAACAGTGCATGCCCGCCCAGTTCGTTCATACCCACTTCAAACGAGATATGAGTCCGCGTGGATGACTTCTCAAAGATCATCGCAAGAGTTGTTCCCCGTAAGAGTTCATGCGGGACTCCCGCCCGCTTCTGCCGTTTCAGGCGCTCGGCGAGCGAAAGGATTTCGAAGAGTTCCTCTCGTGTGATATCCAGGATTGATAAGAAATCTTTCTTCATCGCAACTCCTTCATGTGGGCGATTCTCCGGGCAAGAAGTGCCTGTGTTCCGATATCTTTCCGGTGGAACACCCGTCCTTTCACAGCCGATGCCGCGTGTTCCGCAGTCGCCTCTGCTTCCCGTAGTGTTGGTCCGGTGCCGACAAACGCGAGCGTACGGGATGTCAGGGTTGCAAGGTGCCCGTCACGCTCATCCACATTTGCATAATACAGGATGGCATTCCCGGTATCCCCCTGAGTGAGCGGTTCGCCTTTCTTTGGTGCATCAGGATATCCTTCGGGCACGAGATATTTGCATACTGTTGCCAGATGCGCAAAGGATACGTTGGATTGTGAAAGGGATCCATCAGTGATCCGCGTAACCAGTTCACAGAGATCGGATGAGAGCAATGTGAGCACGTTCATCGCCTCCGGATCGCCAAAGCGTGCGTTGAATTCAATCACTTTAGGGCCGTCTCTTGTGTTCATGAACTGCCCATACAGGATCCCTTTATATGGTTCGCCAATCCGTGCCATTGCAGATACGACGGATTGCATGATGGCAATGGCTTTTTTGTAATCGGCAGGTGTCACAAAGGGCAGCGTATGGTCGGGCATTGAATAGGATCCCATCCCTCCCGTATTCGGTCCGGTATCCCCTTCGAACGCGCGCTTGTGGTCCTGCACGAGGGGCATGGGGACGAGACAAGTACCGTCAACAAATGCCTGCAAGGTAAACTCCTCTCCGATCAACCGCTCTTCGAGAATAACATCTCCTGCGATCTGTTTCACGTATGCAATGGCACCGGCGCGATCAACCTGCTCTCCCATAATACGGACACCTTTTCCCCCGGTCAGCCCGATAGGTTTGATGGCAAGGTCGCCATCATGATCACGGATAAACAAGATGGCATCGGCAGTATCGTGAAAGACACGGTATTCCGGACACCCGTCGATGTGATGGTGCGCCATCATCTCACGACAGAATGCTTTATCAGTTTCGAGGCGTGCTGCCGCCCGGGTCGGACCGACACATGCAACACCTGCCGCTTCCAGTTGGTTTACTATTCCCGCTTCGAGCGGGGCTTCAGGACCAATGAATGCATAATCTGTTCCGGTTTTTTGCGCGAACGCAACAATCCGTGCAACATCGGTCTCTTTGCAGAGGCAAATATCCTTTGCAAGCCGGGCAATACCCGGGTTTCGCGTTGCCATTGCAGAAAAGAGCACAGCCTCGCTGTTACGGGACAACGCACACGCTATCGCATGTTCCCGTCCGCCTCCCCCGACAACGAGTATCTTCATATCAAACTCATGTGCGTTTGCATTAAAAAGGGTTTACTCTTTACTGTGAAAACGCTCGTGCTGTTTTCCTGTGCTGTATGCATGTATCCACTGGGGAATCATGTATGGCTTTTCAGGATCTCGTTCACTCTCACGAGAGGGAGCAGTTCAACATGGTGTTCCCGCAACATCTCCGATGCACCCTGTTCACGGTCGACGACGGTCACAACACGATTGGCATCTGCACCGGCCCTGCGGAGGGTTTCAATCCCATAGAGCGCTGAACCTCCCGAGGTGGTTACATCTTCCACAAGGAGCACACGTTTATTCTTGACATTGCCGATGATCACATCCTTTTTCCCATGGGTCTTTTCTGTTGCGCGGATGATCGCAAAGGGCTTTTTTGATACAAGGGCTGTTGCAGTGGCAAGCGGAACGCCGCCAACCGCAACTCCGGCAACAACATCGAATTCATGTGCTCCTGCAATTGCCGATGCAATCGCAGAGAGGAGGTCAGGATTCGTGATGGCAGATTTGACATCGATGTAATACCGGCTCTGTGCGCCAGAAGCGAGCGTGAAATCCCCAAATTCGATTGCCTTATGTGTCACGAGCAGTTCTGCAATTACATTTTTCACCATGGTACCTCCTTGATGCCACCCAGATAACCGATGATATTTACCATCCGGTGGAGGATGGGCGTGATGATGATTATAATCACGAGTATTGGCAGGGTAATATTTGCAAAAACCCACGAAGGATCAAAGATGAGCGTAAGCACAAATGCCCCGATGACCAGATCATACTGGTCGGCGATCGGCCATTTTGCGCCCCGGTCTTTTCCCAACCGCCGTTTGATCAGGCTCTTGCCCATATCCCCGAGGAGCGCCCCGAATGAAAGCAGGGTGATGGATGCGAGCGTATGATGAGGCAGAAAATTCCATTCAAAGTGGTTTGCGAGCGAGATCTGGACAAGCCCGACGGCAATGCCGGCGAGAACCCCGCATACTAATCCCCGGTATGTCTTCCCGTCACCCAGTATCCGCTTCCCGTCTGAAAGTGTTCTGCCAAAGTCGATCGGGGTGCCCCCCCCGAGGAGTGCTGCCACCGGATTCGGGAGATAGGCGGGGAGCATGATCCAGACTGCAGAAAGCACTGCAAACAGCAATGGTATTATGAAGGACTCAACACTAATAATGTAGCACTCCAATACCTGTAATAAAGAGCAGATATAAAGATTAAAGTTACTCTATTCGAGAGCATTTATTCAGCTGCAATAGGTGGAAATCAATGTTGATAAAAAAGACGCGCAGCCTTTGCCCCGCATGTAAGTCCGTTTTGGAAGCGGATATTGTTGAAGAAGATGGCAAAGTCTGGATCAAACGAACGTGCGCACAACATGGTAGTTTCCGGCATATTTACTGGTCTGACCCGGTGTTGTATCACCGGTTTGCACAGTATGATGCGGTTGGTTCCGGTGTGGCAAATCCCCAGAATATTGCCCCTGCCGATAAGTGCCCGGCTTCCTGCGGGTTATGCAACAACCATCATTCCGGGACACTCCTTGCAAATATTGATCTCACCAACCGGTGCAACCTCGACTGTGATTTCTGTTTTGCCAATGCCCGTGCCTGCGGGTTTGTGTATGAACCGACGTTTGATGATGTTGTTGCGATGATGCAGGTACTCAGAAACGAAAAACCCGTTCCTGCTCCTGCAGTCCAGTTCTCCGGTGGCGAACCCACGATGCGGCATGATCTCGTAGAGATCATAAAAAAGGCAAAGGAGATGGGGTTTCCCCAGGTCCAGATCGCAACAAACGGGGTTCTTTTGGCAAAAGACCCGAACCTTGCCAAGCAGCTCAAAGACGCGGGGTTATCAACAGTGTATCTCCACTTTGACGGGGTCTCGCATGAGACCAACCCGTACCTGAAGATTCATAAGAAGGCTCTCGAACACCTTGGAAAAGTGGGATTGGGTGTCGTCCTTGTCCCAACGGTCATCCGTGGCAGGAACGATCATGAAGTGGGAGACATCATCAAATTTGCTGCTGATCATATTTCAGTCATCCGTGGTGTCAACTTCCAGCCGGTGGCATTTACCGGTGCTGCAAGCGATGAAGATCTGGAAAAAGCCCGTATCACCATCCCTGAAGTACTGGAATGCATCGAGGACCAGACAAAAGGTGTTATAAAAAAGGATGATTTCTACCCGGTTCCCTGCGTGCTCCCGTTCTCAGACCTTGTAGAAGCCTATACCGGCCGCCCCCAGGTACGGTTCACTGCACACCAGCACTGTGGCGCTGCGACATATGTATTCATCACAAAAGACGGAATGGTGCCGGTCAACCGTATGGTTGATGTCGAGAGTTTCTTTGCAGCGATCGAGCAGATGGCGGAGACGCTCAAGAAAGGCGGCGCGATCAATAAGTATAAGGCACTCCTGGCTGGAGTGAAAAATCTCCACGATTCATTCAAAAAAGGCGAGCAGGGCAATGCCACCGAATTCTGGAAGCTCATCGGAAAGACTCTCATCGGGCAGAATTTTGATGCCCTGCGGGAATTCCACTGGAATGCCCTTTTCATCGGGACCATGCATTTCATGGACCGGTATAACTACGATCTTGAGCGTGTCCAGCGGTGCTGCATCCATTATGCCACACCTGACGGAAAACTTATCCCGTTCTGCACCTACAACAGCGGACCCGTCTACCGGGAACAAGTCTGGAAAAAATACGCACAACAAAAAGAATAGTGGTTTCAAATTTTTTTTCAAAGGATCAGGGAAACGGGAGATCGATAGATTTTCCGTGCTGCAATGCAATTTTTGCAATGGCAAGGTCTTGTATGGCAAGTCCGGTGGAATCAAAGACGGTAATCTCGTCCGGAGTCCTGCGTCGCTTCTTCCCTATAACCACTTCTCCGAGAGTTCCTGCAATCTCCTGCCGTGTAAATGCTCCCGTTGCGATGGGAATGTTGATCTCGCCGGAATGAACAGCCTGCATGGGATCATCCACAAAAACTGTCGAACGTTTCAGGATCTGCGGGTCAAGTTCCTCTTTTCCCGGGGCATCCGCACCGATCGCATTAATATGCGTGCCGTCGTGTATCCACTCGCTTTTCACTAGTGGAGATCGTGACGGCGTCGTAGTGACCAGCAGATCACAGTCGCATGCCTGCTCGATCGGGACACTGTGGCAGTCTGGCAGGTGAAGACCAGCAGCAAATGATTCCGCGTTGACCGGGTTCCGGCTCCATACCCGTACTTCCTGTATACGGAGTTCCTGTGCGATCGCCATCACCTGTGCCAGCGCCTGCTGTCCTGTCCCTATCAACCCAATCACAACCTCCTTTTTTGGCGAGAGATACTTTGCAGCAATGGCACCCGCTGCACCGGTCCGCAGGTTCGTGAGCCGGGTGGCGTTGAGGATTGCCGTCGGTTGACCGGTAGCAATATCGAGAATTATCGTCAGTGCCATTACCGTGGGAAGCCCCATTTTGGGATTATCAGGATGCACATTTACCACTTTTACACCGGCAATCGATAACGAGGGAAGGTACGCGGGCATCGTCCGGAAGTCCCCCGTGGGCAGTGTCACGTACATCTTTGGGGGCATATGGACAAGTCCCCGGCCGTGATCGGCAAACGCGGATTCCACCGCGCGGTTAATTTCAGCGATGTCCAGATTCATGTGTGCATCCGGGAAGTACTGCATGGACGATTATCGATGTTCATCGGATTTGAACATATGCGCTTGATGGCATCCACGCGATGACCGGCTGGTATTATACGGATAGGCGCATGTCAATGAATGGCGTAAATGAAGTACTGCACATTTTTGTCGTGTAGTGGGAAGAAGATAGAACGAGGTAAAGAGATCTTCAGTTGTATGGTGAGGTTATTGTCCCTCTCCTCTGGGTGTTGGCACGATATATTGTCGGATACGTATTTGCAAAGCGATTTATGTGAAATCCGTTTCAGGGATCCTGAAAATTTTCGTGAGCCTGTCGGGGGATGGGTAAAATCCCCAAACCGTATCAAATGTATTTCAATGGAAAGATCCCAGTGGCGCTACAACCGCCGAATTCAGGAGAAATGCAATCGACTATAGTGCCCACATTCAATGCAAAGAGGCAAAAAATGATAAAAATTATGAATAATCCATTTCTTTAAGAGATTTATCCGCAAGATCCTTCATCCGTGCTGATATCCGGGAAGAGGACGAATAATCCACCTCGCGCATCGCATTGGCAATCTCAGTTCCCAGCACAAAGATGGCATACTTGTGCTCCATCTTACTCTTGTGCTGCTGGGTGGGGGAGATCTTTAATGCAGTGTACTGTGAAAATTTGAGCTCCGGATTTATCTCTTCGAAATAATCCTTCACATCATAGAGCATCTGGTGAAGACTGATAAGTTCTTCTTTGTGCATTCGATCACTCCAGACAGTAACATGGTCGAAAGCAGCATAAATAAATTTGTGTAAAAATGATTTTACGCGTTCATTTTCATTAACCGGATGGATAGCGGGCGCTTTATAATACCTTTGAAATCTTTTGCCGCAACGTACTCAAGTCCTTTCCAGACCAGCCGGTCAAGCAGTTTCTGGTCAACTGCCCGATCGACAACGAGCCCTGTAGCGGGAGTATCCAGTGTCTCCACTGCCTTTTCCACCTCATCTGACTGGACCTCTTTTATCACCGTCAGATCCTCTGTGAGGAACCGCCCAAGACTGCGCCCTTTTACATCATCCATATGATCCCTGAGGGTCGTGGGCATCTTTGGGGCACTCTCTTTCCCTTTTTTTTCACTGACAGAAAAACGGGTCGTTCGATCCACAGGTTCGCCATTTTCAGAGGATGATCGAATTCTCGGGAGCTCGATCGGGAGTTCAGATGAACTTTCAAAATACTGGTCCCGGACATATTCGACCGGCACTTTATTTCTCAGAGTCTTTATCACTTCTTTGCGTGTCATGTCCTCAACGCTTTTACCCCGTGGTGAGAACGAGACGTAATCGATATCTGCAACCTGCAACAGTTCCCGCAGGATCAGTTCCCCGCCCCGGTCCCCGTCAAAAAAAGCGGTGGTCGTCTTCTTTTCGCACATATCGATGACTATCTTTGGGATATTTGTCCCTTCAACGGCAACCGCGTTCTTGATACCGTATCGTAAGAGGTTCAGGACATCGGCTCTGCCTTCTACGACAATTATCGCGTCGGAATCCAGAACATTTGGACCTGAAGGAACCCGCTCTTCGCCAACGGACCCAATCTTCTCGATCCTGATGCTTTGCCGGACATCATCAAGGAGTTCATCGCTGTCAATCGTCCCGTCTTCGAACCGTTCGATCAGGATCTCTTTTGCCCGTTCGACAATCTTCTTTCGTTTGCTGACGCGGATGTCTTCAATCGATTCGACCGTCACGTGCGCGACACAGGGGCCGACACGGTCGATCGTTTCGAGTGATGCGGCAAGAATTGCCGTTTCCGCCCGGTCAAGCGAAGTGGAGATCAGTATTTCTCCTTTTGTTTCGCCTTTCTTTGATGCTATCTGGACGTCGATCCTTCCTACACGTCCGGTCCTCTGGAGATCACGCAGGTCCAGGTCTTCGCCGAGTAACCCTTCAGTCTGCCCAAATATGGCACCTACGACATCGGGTTTCTCGACCACCCCCTCTGCAGTGAGGCTGATGTGAATAAGGTACTTGGTAGTATCCGGTGAATACATGTAAACGCACCCCCATCGATCATGCGGTAATGGTTATGCCTGATCATAGGTATAAAATATATATATCCTGTGGAATTACTTAAAGGGTTGGTATACCCGATTATCTCATGGACGGGTTTAACGAGAAGTACTATACTTTTTCATTCAATCGTGTGCTCTGCACAGAAAGAAGTAATTCAACGACGTGGAATTTTGATAATCCGGCTATATGGATCTTCTTGTGCGATGTAGTCATCCCGGAAACGATACTGACTGCCGATGCCGGCACCCCGAGCGTCTTTCCGATGATAGCGATAACAGCTTTATTCGCCTTCCCTTCACTTGCCGGAGCGGTAACGCGGCATCCCACCGCATTTCTCCACTCGTTATATCCGGCGGGAAACTGACTGGCTTTTGAACCGGCAGAAACTTCAATTGTGATAAAAACGCCATGTGCATCTTCAAAAATAGCATCTGCGATGTCTGGCATCCTCGCACCCCGAAAGGATGATGTCGCCCGGCTTAAACGCACGCGGATCACAAGTGGCTGATGCCGTTTCTTCACCGGTGAAAATAACCCTCAGCCGGGCGATGCCTGTCGCGCAACCGGGTTGTCCCATGGATCATATCCAGGCGTCCGCCAATCGATCACCCGGGGACCTATGGCTGCGCTGTATCGGCACCATTTTTCATCAGTGTTTTGTCTATTTAGCAGTTCCGGACAGGTCATTTGCAGCTGGCAGTATGGAAAATCGTGACAGGTTGTGTTATCGATTACCGCGATACCCTTTTCCCGGGATCCATACCGGTTCTCGTTTGAAAAACTCGCCATTATCATAGACAATTTTCCCGTCCATTATTACTTTTGTGGGAAAGACCGCAGGATGTCCCGCAAAGGGTGACCAGTCACATTTGCTATGCAGGGTATCGGGATCGATACGGGTGATTTCTTTGGGATACAGGGCAAAATCCGCGCAGTTGCCTGGTGAAAACCCGGCGGCTGGAACACCCAGAAGTGTCGCAGGTGTGTGCGATGTTTTTTGGATCACATCTGTAAGGGAAATTTTCTTGTTCATTACTTCAGCAAGCAGGAGCGGTATCATCGTCTCCACACCCGGAATCCCGGAAGGCGCGTGTGCAAAGGATGTGCGCTTTTCCATACGGGTGTGGGGTGCGTGATCCGAGGCAATCACGTCAATTTGGTTCCACTGTGACCACAGTTTCCGCCGCTCGCGTTCATCCCTGAGAGGAGGATTTACCTTACCACTTGCATCATCGTCTTTGAACTGTTCACGGGAAAGGAAAAGATGGTGAGGAGTCACTTCAACGCTGCCTGTTGCGGCTTCAACTGATGCTGAAGTACTTAAGTGGCAGAAATGCAAGCGACAATTCGTGGTGTTACACCGTGAGACGAAGTTTACTGCCCGTAACTCTCCCGCGGGGGATCGTAAGGTATCGTGTGAGATAAGACCGGGATCCGGTCCCGTTTTCACATCCTCCGCGTGGACGGTAGCAAGTGCACCGAGTGTCCTGATGCGCTGGAAGGAGTGGGTGAGGGACGGCTCGTCCAGGGTGTCCCCATAACTTGAGGCTGCAACAAAGGTTTCCCCGAACGCCATCGCACCGGCTTTCCACATATCTTCCAAAGGAGTTCCCGGGGTCACTGCGCTGTTGATTGCAAATCGTACGAGTGCACCTTGCCGAGCTTCAGTAACACGTTGTCGGAAAAGTTCCGGGATGGTAAGCGGAGGGAGTGTATTTGGTTGATCGACAACAACCGTCACCCCTCCTGCAAGAGCGCTTTTCGTCCCGCTCGTCCAGTCTTCTTTTGCTGACTGGGTGCCACCTCGCATATGTACATGCATATCGACAGCAGCAGGAAGTACGAACAGGTTCGTGCAATCGATCGTCTCTGTGGATAGATCTCCCGAACCAGCATGAGCAACAGTTCCCTCATGTATCGTTATATCGGTAACCCGCCCGCCGGGAAGACTAACGTTTTTGAGGACAAGACCGGGCTGCATTCCCATATTGATCAGATTCTCTCATTACCATATAGACGTGATGATTTGTATCCCATCATCAGTATACCCGGATCACATGCAGTGACTGATACGATACCTTTTGTATCGAACCGGAAATAATAATACAGGATGCCGGAGAAAACAGATGGTTATAGTGTGACACAAACAGATCAGAACATCCGGTTTCATGGGGGATTATGATGGATAAAATTATCAAAATCACACTTGGGTTGTTTATTGCCGTGCTTGTCGTGTTTGTTGCATCCGTTGGTTACACGATGTTTGTTGATAACGCGTACCGGACTTCGCTGAACAGCACCTATTCCTACTCTTTTGCGATCACCACAACTTATGAGTTATCCAATGTTACGTTCTTCATACCTGTTCCTGAACAACCATCCGGAAATTCACCGGTCGTTGAAAGGATAAGTTCAAAGGATGTTCCCGGGCTTCCCGCTGACTGGACTGTGACGCTTTATGGAACCGGTAAAGCAACGCTCCTGAAGATAACCGCGCCGAAGATCTCACCCCTGGGCGGGAACGGAACTGCCACGCCATATACCATACGGTTCTCCGTCAAAGTGCGTTCACCAAAAGTGATCGATACCCTGACACCTGCAACCGACGACGCGGTGTTCCGCCCGGTGCAAAATGTGCGTGACGTCGCGTGCCCACAGGATACCGGTGCGAGTATTGGATCCCCACGCTGCATCGAGTACCTGACTGCGATTTATGCCGATTATTCCGCGGATCCCAACGCGTCACTCTCCATCAGTTCGCGAATCACCGGAAGAAATGAATGGAAGATCTTTGAACCGCGCTACAATGAATACCGGAACACGATTGATGTACTGATGTTGGGTGACAATCACGGGTGGACCACAACAAGAGGGTGGCTTGAATCCGGCATAGGATCCTATGATGTCCCGGTCATCACACCCTGAATTTTTTTTCACCAAATCCTTTTTTTGGATAGTCTGAACTGTGCAGTGAATGTGAACAGGTATCGACCGGGAGAGATCTATGGAAAGTGTCAGGGATAGCAGGCAAAGGACGGCAATCCAATCAGGTTTTATCGTTGATATCATCCAGAAGCAGGACCAGCGGTGTAATAAGAAGACCCGGGGGGTTGTGCAGGAGATCCTGACAAACTCCAGTTTTCACCCTCATGGAATAAAGGTACGCTTAAAGGACGGAACGGTAGGCAGGGTTACCGATGTGATCAGAACCGAACCTGCCCGTGATGATGCATAATCTGGTTTTCACCGGGTCTCCAAATCGCCATTGTTTGTGCTCCTTTTTTCCGGGTGCTCCAATAAATGGAACGAGATGTGTAAACCCTTTCTCCTCATGTGAGGTTACCAAACCTCCTTTCCGGGGGTGGGTGCGATACCATGTTGGATCAAGCCAGTGATACCGGGAGAAGGTGGTTCGTGTGACTTCCATTAGAAACGAAGGATCCCGGAATTTCCCTCCCTGATTATCAGCCGATGTGTGGACTCTCCGTTTCTTAAAATATGTCCAGCAGGGTGGCGGTAATGAGACACCATCCCAACGTTTTCGTGTGGTATCTATAGGATGAGTACTGCAATCAATGAATCCGGTGACAGTATAACGTGAAAAAAAGTTTCTGGTTATTTCATCGCTTCAGTGATCGCTTCCCGGACTTTCTCATCAGTTTCGGTTTCAAGTGCCTGTGAAAGCGCTTTATTCACGTTTTTCCCGCCAATGGCACTGAGTGCCCGTACTGCCATCATACGGACAAACCGGTTTTCATCTTTGAGAAGGATAATCATCGGCGCGATCGCATCGGAATCCCCGAGTACGCGCAACCCTTTTGCCGCCATGTACCGGACATGGTCGCGGTTGTCTTTTAACCCCTGGATCAGGGGCTTGACTGCTTTTTCATCAGCGATCTTCCCGAGTGCTTCAGCAGCACGGTACCGGGTCTCCCACTTTGGTTGCTTCATTGCGAGAGTGAGAGGTTCTACTGCAGCCTTCCCCAGTTGTACGAGCGCAAGGGTTGCCTGTTCACGAACGGATTTATCAAAATCCGCAAGCGCAATGATAAGTGACTGGATGGCAACCGGATTTTTGGTCTTTCCCAGCAGGTATGCCGCATATTGCCGTACATTCGGATCTGTATTGTCAATCAAGGCGTGAATCCACCCTTCGAGCCCCAGCTTCTCCAGTTCCTCTGCCCCTTCCGGTTTTGGGGGTACGTTCGGTTCGGTCATGTAAATCTGATGAGTATCGGATACATTCATATTTAAGTGCGATCACCCGTTGCAGCTGCATATGGGGGAGAACCGGCTCGTTAGAGATATTGCGGGAACAATGTGCTCTTACGATAACCGGTTTTCCGATATAACTGCAAAAAATTTCGTAGTTTACCAATCTTTTATATAAATCGGTGTGGATGTCTTTGTATGAACAATAAGATGATCGCAGTCATGGTGCTCTGCATCGGATTGGTCATCATGACTGCCGGTTGCACAAGTCTTTCCCCTGCAAATCAGGTCACAAAAGATAACATGCAGGATACATGGACTGCTGAAACAAGGATGGTTGCTACCGGACCCGCTGCTCCGGTACCTATGGCGACGCAAACACCCTCTTATCCCGGATCAGGTGCTGCTGTCATTGATACAAAGATCATCAAAACCGCCACCCTGAATCTCGAAGTAAAAGACATTCCCGGATCCATCGAGGTTCTCAAAACCATTGCGACAGCCAAAGGGGGCTATCTCTCTTCAACAAAAATGCAGAAGGGTTATGATGGTCGCCTCTCGGCAACCGTGATCGTCCGTGTCCCTGCCGCCCAGTTCGATGCTGCTCTTTTGGGAGCAAAGGCGCTGGGGACCGTAACATCGGTTTCGACGCAGGGGCAGGATGTGACCGAAGAATATGTCGATCTTACCGCACAGAAGACTTCGTACCAGAACCAGCTTAACCAATACAACGAGATCCTGAAAAAATGCGTGAATGTTGAGGATATCATCAAGGTGCAGCAGCAGATCGATCGGGTTCAGACAGAACTCAACCGGCTTGATGGCAGGTTGAAGTATCTCGATAACCGTATCGATCTCTCGACTATCACCGTGAACCTGCAGGAGCCGGAACCGGTGGGCGGCGATACCGGACATAACTTCGTTGCAACCCTCAATGAAGGGATTGCCGGGTTCCTTGGCATGATCGATGTGCTCATTATTCTTTTCATCACGCTCCTCCCCCTCATAATCATCGGCGGTGCAGCGTATGGCATCTTCCGGTGGAGAAAAGGAAAGAAACCGGCGGTTGCACCGGCAGAGCCTGTTGAGAAAAAGTAATTTACCAAACTATTTTTTGTTGAAGTTTCAGGGTCCGGGTATTTTTACCGGCGTGCCTCTCCATGCTTCCGGCGCAGGAGAAATGCCAGTACTTCCTGTACCAGAAAGTGCACCATAACAGTACATGGCTAATCGGTATTGGGGTGGTTGATGATTGATAATTTCACTCCCAAAAAAGCAGAATGGTAAAAAGATCAGTTTTTCTTCTCCTCAAGGAGTGTACGGATTTTCACCAGTTCTGACAGGACCTGTTGATCCGTCGTCTTTGGAGACTGTACCGGCATTCCCCCGGTACCATCGCTGTGTGATGTGGTTCCGCGGACCATCGATCGCACGAATTCACGCAGTTCTTCGGCATGCTCTACCCCCTCGATCTTAATCTCCGGTATTGCCTGCCCGGAGTACCCGGCGGTCTGGATGGAAAGCGTGGAAATCCCGAGAACACGCATCACTGGTCCCTGCCTGATGTCGAGGTTCGTGATCCGGTTGTACGGGACAATTCCTGTCTTCCGGAACCAGACTCCGCGCCGCCAGCTCATCTCATCGTCACGTAGTTCGTACCACATGCTCTCGTAGTAGAGCCGCGCCCATGTGACAAAAAACAGGATGAGGATGATCGCAAAAAAGACAATTACACCGGTAACGATCAGGTTAAAATCCGATATCGACAGTGCCGGAAACGCGGTGAAGCACCCGATAAAAATAAGGAATGCGACAAAGTCCACGATAAAAAGTGTGACGATCGATCGCGATGGTTTTAAACGGTGTGTTCAGGGGGAAATGCATCTCTTTTTCCATATGATATCTGATTGAATTGGTTGGCGGGCAAATGAAAAAGAGTATCGTAAAAAAAGGTGCGGGAACCTATCACGGTGCAGTGGTGGGGCTCGTTGTGGTTTTTACGGTTGGGGTCGTCGTGGCAGTACCTTGCGGTGATGTAGTGGTCACCACAGTTCCACTGTTTCCACTGATTACAGGAGTTTGTGCGACGCCGGTCGTTGTGTCAACCGAAAGGGTAACTTTCCCGTTTGGTGTGGAAGTGACACCTTTTGTGAGTTGTTTCCCATCCTTATAGATCTCCACGAGGATCTCGTGGGAAGACCCATCCAGTTTCCAGAACGATGCCTGTACTGTGCCGGTTGCGTTCTCGACTGTGTAGAACCGTTCTCCAGAATTTGTTACCTGCTGTGGTGCGTCCGGAGAACCATACGTGCCTTTCCATCCCCCAATATAACTCACGTGGACGGAAACCTCGGCTGATGGGATAGTAGCAGCAGTTGTTTCTGCGCGGGCAATCGTGACGGCTGAACCGGCGGCAGTCTGGGTGGCTGATACTGCCCCAGCCGGTACTTGCGTACCTGAAGGGGAAGGTGTGCTGGCACTGGTACCTGCACCGATCTTAGGTTTCAGGAATATGAAAACTCCGGCAACGAGGGCTATAATGACGATAACAATGACGGCAGTGGCAATGATCTTCCCTTTCCCGCGACGGGGTTTTGGGGGTGTCGGGGAGCAGCAGTGGGCATTGATCCGGGCACAAGCGGTGTCGGGGGGAGATCCTTAGGAGAGAAGAGCCGGGGGATAAATCGTCGGGGTGCGGGTTTTTTCTGAGATAGGGCCGGTGCGGGTGCCGGCACTACCTGAGGTGGTTGGGGAGTTTCCGGAAGAGCGGTTGGTACGGGTTGTGCCTTTTCCGGCTGGGAAAGCACCTGCGGTGGAACTAGTGAAGGCGGTGTCTGTGGGGAGACAGGCACGTGCGCGGGTGCGGCTGCACGCAACGGATCTGCGGGGATTTTGATTGCAGATCTCTCCATGAGCGGTTCAATGGACTGGATCTCACGGTCGATAGCACGCTCTTTTTTTGTGAGGCCAGAAGAGACAGGAGCAGGTTGTGAAACGGGAACCTGTGGCATTGCAGGCGCCGGTGCACTATCGACTGGGGTGACAATTCTGGTACCGCACCTATTGCAGAATGCGGAACCATCCGGCACCCGGTTTCCACACCGTGTACAGAACGTGCCAAACGATAATTGCGATACAACCGGTGGTTGGGAGGACGGGGAAGAAATCTCCGGACTTGCAGTACCCGTGGGTACTTTACCAGGTTCTGTTATTACCGGTCGGGAAACTACAACCGGAGAGTTTACAATCTCAATTTTCGGGGACGACGCACCCGTTTTCTTTTGGGGTGCCGGTTCACGACCGGGAATTGCTTTACGGATTGCCTGCCCAAAGGTTGAAGGGCTGTGATCCCGTATCTGCCGTACCCATTCATCGCGTTCCTTGATCCGGTTCCCGCCGGAAACACGGGAGAATGTCAGGATAACCTGTCGCGTCGTGTTGTTTTTTGCAAGAACTGAGAGCGTGATCGTCTGGTCACGGATTGCGTTCTCTCCCGGCTGGAGTTCTTTTATCGTGGCAAGCGGGATCTCTTTTGGGGGCAGGAGGTTCTTTGCCCGGTCAACAAGGATGATCCGTTTATCGGTAAGAATTCCTTCAAACGGTATCGACTTGACGAAAACCCCCGGTGTCCGCACGAGAACCGTCTCATCGCTCTTTAATTCTGGGTCGTCCATGGTACCACTCATTCCCACATTTCTCTCTTGAATGGGTTGTATGCGAAGAAAAAGATATTTATTAACGACGTGAGCGTATCATCGCCCCTCAGTTCTTGCGTTCTCTCACAGCGAAGAGTTGGGAGAGATGACGTAAAAAAGGTCTGATGATCTCTCTTTTAATGGGGGAGCATTATGGATTCCGGGAGTGCTCCATGCCGGGCGAGCACTTCTTTGAGCTGCTGTGATACAAGCATGTGTGCCTTGATCTCGGATGATATCGTAACCCCGCTTTCTTTTGCATGGGGATCATCAGGAAGACAGATGCTCAGTTCTCCTGAAATCCCCTGGTCAAACACGTGCTTGATTATGTGGTTCTGGACAAATGTCAGTTCAGTCATGAACTGCTGCCCCGGCGCTTTCACCGCGGCAAACGTGAACCGGATTGCATCCTCCAGCGGGTGGGGAAAACCCTCCACGGATAGTTTGATGAAACATTCGACTTCAAAACGTTCGTTCTCCACTTTTTTTATTGCCGAGTGCTCTATGCTCATCATCAGTACCCGTTCACAGGGTATCAGGTGGACGTGGTGGTCCTTGTCAAGCATTCCAATACTGTTTTTAGGCATCTGTATCACCAGTGAATGATCTTCTGTCTGCGGCATTAAAGTCCTTATGCTTCAAAGGGAAATGGTGCCGTGTACCCATCCAACAAGATTTTATCATGTATCGCACATGGTACCTGCATGAAGATTGGTGCCTCTGCTATCGTTATCGTGCTCCTGATCATCGGTTCGGCGGGCTGCCTCTCATCAGCCCCTGCTGCACAAACAACCCCTGAACCGACACCGCCGCCGCAGGTTGCTGCATCCCCGACAACGGGAAGCCCGGTATCGATGACAGGCATTTCAGGGATGGCACTCCAGCTTGCGGATATCCCTTCCGATTACATCCTGAAAGACCGATCAGATGTGCCCTATTCAAAGACAACCCAGTTGTCACGGGATCTTGGCTGGAGAGAAGGGTATTCGGTTACATTCTTTCGCATGAACCAGGAGAAATTTGACATGACCGGGCTCCGGCAGACCATTACCCGGTATCCAATTCAGAATATGAACCGGGTCTTTGAGATGGCAAAGGATGAGATGGTCTCACCGGTAAATGGCGGGACAGGAACGATCTTTGAACTCCCTCTTGCGAAAATTGGTGACCAGAGCATTGCCTATAAAAGAGAGAATACCAGCGCTCCTGATTCCTTACCTGTCTATACTATCCTCTTTGTCAAAAAAGATGTGTTCGAAACACTTGAAATGGGTGGCACCACGACGGATTATGAAACGCTCAAAGACCTGGCACGGATAGCGGCGGATAAAATCCGGTGACAAATCTTCTATCACCTTTAGCATTCTTTTTTTCTGATTACCGGTCCGGGAAACAATAAGCACTCATCCTTTGTTTGGGAATGTTCAATACTTCGTGCATTCCTGATGAGATTGTCATTTGATTTTTATTCCCGGTTGCGACGAATCCACGATGACATAGGTGTAGAGTGACAGAGTTTTGCTTGACCGGGGTTTTCCAAGGGAGTGATTGAACTTTTTTTACTCTGAACCAAAAAAAATTCCCGTGAATTCCGATTCAAGAACTCCATATCTCATTGCAATTAATCAGATAAACCAAAAATTCTCTCATTAAAAAAGAATCACGCCCAGGTCGGAATTCGAATCCGAGTCGTTTGCGTGACAGGCAAACATGATAGGCCGCTACACTACCTGGGCTCTTGATGATACAGTTATCCCGCCTCCCAGATTCGAACCGGGGACATCGCGGTAGCCGCGCAGTTACCTATGACGGTAATCCAAACTACAGCCGCGCACTCTACCAAGCTGAGTTAAGGCGGGGCACTGCGCTATTAATGTAGGGATAAATTGGTATTAAACGTATCGTTGAATGCGAAAGAATTTCGGCTTAAACAGAAAAAAATGCCACATATCTGGGGTTTTATTTATAAGATCCGCGTGAGTATAACAGAGTATGACTGCTCGCAAGGATGTTGCGGGGGATTGCCTTCTTCACCGATAGCCATGCTCGTGAAGAAGTGACTGTTTTTGACACCACGCTCCGGGACGGAGAACAGACCCCGGGGATAGCATTCACCTTTGAACAGAAACTTGAGATCGCCCGCCAGCTCTCGGCAATCGGCGTTCACGTGATCGAAGCAGGATTTCCTGCATCGTCCATCGCTGAAAAAGAGACTGTTGCTGCCATCAAAAAACTCGGTCTTCGTGCGAACATATGCGGGCTCGCACGCTCGGTTAAAGCCGATGTAGATACCTGCCTTGACTGCGATGTGGACATGGTCCATGTCTTTATCCCGACTTCGGATATCCAGCGGGAGAACACGATCAACAAAACCCGTGAGGAAGTACTCACAATCACCGATGAAATTATCCGGTATATCCGCGGGCATGTTGACCAGTGCATGTTCTCTCCCATGGATGCCACCCGGACTGACGGTGATTACCTGCTTGAAGTCTGCCGGACAGCAGCACATGCAGGAGCAACAATCATCAACATCCCGGATACGGTAGGTGTTATCTCACCGTCAGGTATGAAGGCGCTCATCTCGCGGATCACCCACAACGTCGACTGCCCGCTTGATGTGCACTGCCATAACGACTTCGGGCTCGCGGTTGCAAATACAATCGCGGCGGTGGAAGCCGGTGCCTCGCAGGTGCAGGTGACGATCAACGGGCTGGGAGAACGGGCGGGTAACGCAGACCTTGCCCAGACCGTGATGATCATGGAGTCGATCTACGGGATAAAAACCGGGATCAGAAAGGAGCGCCTCGTTGAAACGTCGCGCCTTGTCTCCCGGTTTTCAGGTATCACGATCCCCCCCACCCAACCGGTAGTCGGGGAGAATGTCTTCTCGCACGAGAGCGGCATCCATTCGCATGGGGTCATCAAATGCACCGAGACGTTCGAGCCCGGGATCATGACCCCTGAAATGGTCGGTCACCGCCGGCGTCTCACGCTGGGTAAGCATGTCGGACGGCACGCGGTACGCCAGATGCTTGCCGATGCCCATATCGATCCTTCCGATCCCCAGCTGGACATTATCGTTGAGAAAGTCAAGGCGATCGCGAACCGTGGCAAGAGAGTGACCGAGGCGGATCTTTACGAGATTGCCGAGAGCACGATGGGTATCGAGTTGAATCACAAGATGTTCGATCTGCAGGATATCGCGATCATGACCGGCAACCATATGATCCCGACTGCAAGCGTGAAGGCGAAGGTGAACGCACAGGAACACATCTTCTCTGCGGTGGGGAATGGTCCTGTCGATGCAGCCCTGAATGCAATTCTTGGGATCACTCCCTCGAAAGTCCAGCTCAAGGAGTTTCACATAGAGGCGATCTCCGGGGGTTCGGACGCGATGTGCCATGTCACGATCGCTGTTGAGGACGAGCATGGGCATATCTTCGATGCAAGCGGAAGCGGTGACGATATCGTGCTCTCCTCAGTTGAGGCTCTCGTGAACGCGATCAACCTGATCAACCGGGCACACTAACTGCCCCCCCTTTCACTCAATTTTCAGTTTGGCATGCCGAATAGCAGTAAGCATCTGTATCGCAGGTTCATACCCGTACCATCCCGCCCGGGTTGAGAGCGTACCTATCACTTCATCGGTTGACGCAAGGTATCGTTTCGTAAATCCCCCGTTCCGGTCTGCCGAATCGAGCAGGTTGTCAATACGGTCGCAGATCTTGACAAGCGTTGCTTCAGGGGGTGCATCGAGGATCCGGTTCAGGCTGTCCGATAACCGGGCGGATTTCTTTTTTATCGTATTTTTTTTCGTCAGCGCATCAACAATTGCGGCAATATCATCCCGGTCATCTGCACCAAGCGGGAGCCCGTTGATGACACCCTGTGTTTTTACGATCCAGACTGGTGTGCAGTCTTCGTAGATATCGTGGAGCCAGGAGGCAATGATCGCACTGTGCGTCCCGCCGAACATGCCGACAAGTGCTGCCACCCGTGCGGGATGGGTGATAAACGGCGTTTTTTTATCCTTACGGAACTGCCCTTTGTGCGCACGCGATGCATGATCAGCAGCAATCTTTATTGAAAAGAGCCGGTACTCCGGATCCTCGTCCATGAATGCTGCCCGTGCTCCCATGCAAAAAAATTTTACCGGGAACCTGTATCTGTCTTTTGTTTTGTATCCGGGTTTTTCGGATCACGGGAACTGCTGCACGATCCGGAAAATCCTGAAATTATAGAGAAACGACAGCAAAATTCCGTCAACGTATGGAGATTATCAATAAATCCGGAACTCTGTTACCCGTGCACTATATTCCGGTGTAAGAAAAAAGCAGAAAAAATTATGCTGCTGATGGAGCGCTCTTGCCCTCGAGTGCTGACTTGATTTGAGCCTGCAGCTGCTCGAACTTCCCTTGCAGCATCTTCTCCTGTTTCTCAAGAGACTTGATCCTGAGCTCAAGGGTTTCCACTTTCTCGGTGAGTTTTGTGTTTACGGCATCTTTCTTTTTCTGCACCATGACGGTCCCGACGCTCATGTACATCGGTGCATCATCAGCGGCATCCTTTATCTCTTCCTGCGCACGCTTTGCTTCGCGCACCGCCATCTCGTACTGGTTCTTTTGGGAAAGGACAGTCTGGAGTTGCTGCTGCACCTGCTGGAGCATCGCTAGCTGGTTCTGGATTTTGGGTGAAATGTTCTGCATAATGGCTCTCCTGATCATGTTGGCGTTCTGATCGATAAAAATGATTGTGATGGGGGGTGGGGATGGCTGTTGTTGGCTGTTGGATTATGATTGGGAAAAAAAGCGTTTAAAAATTATGCCTTGGGCAACCACCAGAAAAAATGATACTGATCTGTATCAGATCAATTGCTGCATCTCCTCCGCTACATTAACAAGTCTGAGATACATATTCAGCGCCGCACGCAGGGCAGCGGTGTCCTGCGCTTCGACTTTAATGACGAGCGTATCAGTCCCATCAAGCCAGCACTGCGTCGTTGAACGCGGGTTCACTTCATCAGAAAGTTCCGGCTCGATAGCCCGGTAAATCCTTTCGGCATGCGGTGTTGTGAACCGGAAAAGTGCTTCATGCGGGAACGGCACGAGAGTCCCTCAAGGGAATATGGGATAAAAACTATAAAAAACAGATGAACGGCAGGTAATCGAATCGAATACCATTACCGTGCCTTGAGTTCTTTTATTGCTGCGCCGCGTTCCTTGAAGAGGATACGGTGACCACAGTAGGGACACCTGACGTTTACGTCAATCTCCACTTTCTGTTTGCACCGGGCGCATTTGTATGAACTTGCCATTGTCTGACCGCTCACTGACTTATGCTTTCTCTTCCACTTTGCGGTCGAGGGTGCGCTGTGCGATCTTTAATGCTGGCGTCTGCGGCTGGTATGCCCCACCGGCAAACTTGTACCCGCACTTCCGGCACTCCAGATTCCGGTACCCTTGCGCTGTACAGCGTCCACGTCACACTTCGGGCAGCGGTGCAAAGCTCGCGAGATCTTTTCCATCTCGGCAACTCTCTTCCGGACAAACCTTCCGTACCTGCAGCCGAAACGTCCTGCACTACCTGTTACTTTTCCCTTTGCTGTTTTATCTGAGCTTGCCATGATACGTACCTGGTGAGGGCTTCTCTTCCCCCACCAATATGTCTTTTCACATTTGTCTTTGCAATTAATATACTTGATTGAGGATTTTCACCTGACCCTCGCCTTTTGAGAGCTTATTGATCAGGTCGTAGAAATCCCCCTGGATGCCGGCAGGGATCCGGACGACACATACCCACGACCCGTCCTTCTGCCATTCGTCCTTCTCCATCGTTGACGCTGCAGCGATATCGCCATATGCGCGTGCAGCATGGTCTGGGGGAATCTTGATTGCAAGGCGCAGTTCCTCAAACCGGATCGGGAGCAGGGGGCGCAGTGCCTTCACGGTCTCTTTGACGAGTTCATCGAGATGCTTAAAGGGATCGATGTTCACCCGGGCTTCCTCCATCGCCATTTCGATCCGATGAGGCGGGTGGGGATGCCCGGTCTGGGGGTTGACCGCGTTTCGTGCGATGAACGTGATCACCTGCCGGCGTTTGTCCTCGATCATCTGTTTGCGTTGTTCCGCAGTAAGATGAATCTCACCTTTTTCGATAATTCTCTTTGCGACCGTTGCAAAGTCTGTCGTATGGAAGACTTTTTCGAGAGATTCATCCGAAGCACGGGTCCCCCGCGATGCATTCCCGAAAATGTTTAAGGCTGCAACCACATCTTCGATATTCAGATTCTCTCCCTGCCGAACGCGTGCCGCAAGGTTCGGATCGACTAAAATCTCAAACCGCTCGCCGAAACTTTCGAGGCGTGCGACGACTGCATTCTCAAGGGAGATCATAGAAGATCACTGTTTGAACTGTTCAACAAACGAGGCGACTTCGTCTTTTGTCATCTTCCGGAACTGTGCGTTTTCACGCACTATTACGCCAATCTCAACGGTATCAACATCGAATTTTCCTTCGGTTGCCGAGTGGAGCGCTTTTAATCCAAGGAGGATCGCATCTTTGATCTCTGCGTCAGGGTTGTATTCCTCTTCAAAGACCTTCATTGCGGCTGGCCTGCCGATGCCAATGCCTGTTGCCTTGTACTCAAGGAGTGTCCCGGAGGGATCTGTCTCAAACAACCGGCTCTCACCATCGCTCACTCCGGCAATAAGAAGTGCCGTACCATAGGGACGGATGCCACCGTACTGGGTGAGGGTCTGCATGTGGTCGCAGAGTTTTTTCGCGAGAGCTTCTACTTCGATCTGTTCATCGTATGAGACCCGGTTGATCTGGCACTCGACCCGCGCCCGGTCAACAAGCGCCCGTGCATCCCCGACAAGTCCCGATGAAGCGACACCGATATGATCATCGATCTTGAAAATTTTCTCAATCGATGAAGCTTCGAGCAGTTTTGAACTCACCCGTTTGTCAACGATGAGGACAATGCCGTCATTTGCCTTGATCCCAACCGCGGTTGTCCCGCGTTTCACCGCTTCACGGGCGTACTCTACCTGGTACAGTCGCCCATCGGGCGAAAAAACGGTAATCGCCCGGTCGTATCCCATCTGATATTGTGGTTGCATTTATTTTTCCTCCAGATCTGCTGTTGTCAAAAACAATCGGTGTGTATTTTTAAATCCCTTTTCAATCACATCAACCTTGTGACCGTCACAATGTACGATCTGGTACATCCGCGTGTCGAATGTACAATCCCGAGTGTCAGTTGATGTATTCCCATTGCTATCCCCGGTTTTCACAAATGGGTTTCCGTTATTATCCCTTGTTTCCGTTGCGGTAACCTCGCCACTTTCCATGACATACGGCCCCATATCTTTTATCCGGTCCCGCAAACTCTCGATCGTACCGGAAGTCGCGATGATCCGCAACGCAATCCGGGTATCACGGCATACGGTGATGGTAGAAAGAGAAATAGCATACTCCCGCTCGGTTCCCCTCCGGCACCGGAGGATTGCGTACCCATCTTCAATCGCAATTACTGTTGGTTGCATGACAGCAACAACGACATCGCCCCAGAGCGAGGTCGCTGCTTCGTGGATTGCGTAATAGAGATCCTTTCCGTCAACCGGCACACCGCAGGGCTCAATTCTTGCGAGAAGGTAGCGTCGCTTCTCCCGGAGCGTGGGGGGGCGGGTGCTCATGAAAGCACCTTCACTGCCGTCTCTTTCGGTGCGAGGATCTTCCCGATACCGGCAAGTGCGTCTTCTGTATCCTGTATATTCATGCCAAGAAGTGAACAGAGTCCGGATACTTCCCGTACCGAGCGCATGTCAAGGACCGAACGGGCGCCAGACGAAATCGTAAGAGGAAATTCAAAACGGTTGTGCAGGACAAGGATATCGAAATACCGGTGGATCACTTTCTCGCGGGCATGTCCCCGCTGGGAGATGATGGGCGAGAGATCAAGATCAACTGCCGTACCATTATCGGCTGCTATCTTTGCTGCTACGTGGTCGAATGCATACTTGTCCGCACACGCGATATCCCGCAGGATATGCACGCCTTTTAACCCGCAGACTGCCCGGTTGAACCCGTTATCGTGTGCCTGTACTGACACGACAACACCCGGCCTTTTTCCCCTTTTTATCTGGTTTGTAACATCCTTAACCGGCATACCGGCAATCATCAAACCGGAGAGGACAGTGACCCCTTCAGTCTCACATGCTGGTGTATCCAACGCAACAATACTGTCATATCCAAGCTGCCGCGCTTCAAGAGCGAGCCTGCGTACCGATGAATCTCCCGGGGGATACGGGTACACGCAGGCGTCGGTGATCTTCATGAAGATACCATTGCGGGAAAAAAAGATAAGGTTATTTGCCCTGGTTCGCGTGGGAACGGATGCTCGGGCGGGTCTTTTCAGTACCCCTTCCCCGTGTCCGCATACCTCGTCCCTTCCGGCCGGCTGCGGTCTTGCCCCGCTCTGCGCGCCCGCGGTGGACTGTGTTCCCGATCCACGAGAGTTTCGGGTCGCTTTTTATCACCGGGTGGTGGCCGTCAACGAGAATGACCTCGTAATACTTGAGCTTCCCGTCCTGCCCTACCCAGTACGAGTTGAGCACTTCCATGTTCGGGTACCTGCGGGATGCGCGCTCTTCAGCGATACGCTGCAGGCTCTTTCCCGGGGTGATGCGGTTCTTGCCCATCCGTGCGGAACGGCGTGCGCGGACATACCGTGAGTTCCGGCGCCCCCCGCGCCGTATCTGGACGCGGACAACTGCAATACCCTGCTTTGCCTTGTACCCGAGCGACCGTGCGCGGTCAATCCGGGTGGGGTGCTCGAGACGGGTGACACTGCCCTCACGGCGCCACAACTGCATCCTGTCCCAGAGAAGTGCTTTCACTTCGCTCTTTTCAGGTCTGTTCCATGCCTCCCTGACGAAGGCATACATCGATTTAACCATTTAGACTCACCTCAAGGTTCGGCCCCTACGGGCTACATTCCTTACAACGGGACGGATCCCGTATTCCTATAAACTTGGCGTGGCAGGGTATTAAAGTACACCGGCATTCCGACACAATTGCACGGTGCCGACACCCGGGATAAACGGGAATTATACGCCCTTCTTCTTCTCCACGACATGGATTTCTTCAATCCTTGTTACCGGGTACTGCCCATGCTCATCTTTCTCCGCAGATTTTACCATGTCCCATATGGTCAGGAGCGCAACAGAAACACCGACAAGCGCCTCCATCTCGACCCCGGTCTTTCCGGTGGTTTTTACCCGGACGGTGGACTCAATATACCCTTTTTCCTCTGAAAAATCCACTGTGATCGCGCTGATGGGTATGGAATGACACATCGGGATGACCCTTGGCGTATCTTTCACGGACAGCGTTGCAGCTACCCGGGCGGTGGCAAGCACGTTGCCTTTCACGACAGTGCCCTCACGGATTGCCTCAAGTGTCTCGGGACGCAAGAAGATCTTTCCGCTTGCCACTGCCTCACGCATAACGTCCCCTTTCGCGCTGATATCGACCATCTGCGCCCGGTCGTTTGCTATATGGGAAAACTCGACCATTCACACACCTTTTCTTTTGAATAATTCCGCCGGAATGCGATGCACAATGTCGGATGCGAGCATCCCCTCGCCGCGCTCTGCTGCAACATATTGCCCGGCGCTGCCTGTCACGTACGCGGCGATACATGCCGATTCGAACGCCGGGAGATGGCAGAGTAGCGCACCTGCCACACCGGCAAGCACATCCCCGGTCCCACCGACGCTCATCGCGGGATCGCCGGTCCGGTTGAACCGGACACGTTTTTTGTCCGTGATAATATCCACGTGCCCCTTCAAAAGGATGGTGCCATTCACATCCGCTGCCTGTGCCATACGTGCCCGCCCTGCCGTGTCAGCAGGCAGTTTCACGCCGGTCATGCGTTCAAATTCTCCTGCATGAGGCGTGTACATCGTCTCACGCTGTGCACGCGGGAGCGGGAGCCGGAGTGCATCTGCATCAAAGACCGCTTTTTTGCAGTGCGGTGCAACAGCCAGTACAACCATGTGGCTCTCAGTCCCGAGCCCGTTCCCGCACACGACAACATCCGCCCGTTCTGCAAGTGCAATCAGTCGTTCGATATGCTCGTTGCCAATCCGTTCGCCCGCAAGCGGTTCATGGATGAGGTCCGGGATCGGCTCAAAGACCGGGGACGCGATCCGGACAATGTCTGCCCCTGCCCGCAGCGCACCGAGCCCGGCGAGATATGGCGCTCCCTGGTATGGTCCCCCACCGATGACCAGCACCTGACCCCCTGCACCTTTGTGACTTCGAGAATTCCGGTGGGGCAGGAGCGTGAGTTCGCCCGGTCCAACCATGCACTCAGCATCGACAGGAATGCCGATGTCAATAACCGTTGAACCTTCAACTTTTGGGCGGTGGAACGCACAGATATGGTCAGCCCGCATGCCGGGCGTCGGGACATCTGCTGCAATGATCCGGGCACCGGATGCGTTTACCTGAAGAATGCACGTGGCAAGTGGTTCCCGTGGTTTTCCGCGTGCGCCGATGCCGAGCAGTGCATCGATGATCACATCGGCTTTTGTAAAGACCGGGCCGAGTGCGGCAATGTCATCACGGGACGAGAACGGGTGAAGTGTGACATTACAGTGTTTAAGGAGACGAAGCTCGTGTTCGCAGGAGACAGTTCGTTTCCCGAAATCAAGATAGCAGACGTCTGCCTGCACACCGGACTGGAGATAGCGTGCAGCCACCATCCCGTCCCCGCCGTTATTGCCATTCCCGCAGAGGACAAGCACCCGATTCGGGTGCGAGGCAAGCGCACGCGTGGCAAGTGCTCTTCCCGCGCTCTCCATCATCGGGAGCTCCCCAAAGCCAAGGGCTATTGCATTTTTATCTACTACCCGCATCCTCTCCGGGGTGATTATACCCGTTTCCAGAAACCTGTCAGCCATACCCGAATGCATACCCAGCACAATTCATCTGTATGAACTCCCTAAATAATATGCAATGGGTTTTTGTGATGATGTGAAGGCTGCCGCAGAACAGATTTCGGCAGCTTCGGAAATTACCATCATCTCCCACATCGATGCGGATGGCATTGCCTGCGAGGCGATCCTGTCCCAGGCGATCTCGCGGCAGGAGATTCCCGTCCGCTCCGTTTTTGTCCGGCAGCTCGAACCACTCACGATGCCACAGGTTCCCGATGATTCCTCCCTCAAAATCTTCGCCGATCTTGGTGCCGGGCAGCAGAACCTCATGGAAGCCCGCGGGCTTCTTGAAAAAGATGTCATCATCGTTGACCACCACGTCAGCCAACCCTGCAACCGGCAGTACACGCAGGTAAACTGCCTGCCGTACGGGCACACCCGCATGAGTGCAGCCGGTGTTTCCTATTTCCTCGCACAGCAGATCGACAGTGCCAACATCGACCTCGCAAAACTCGCGGTGATCGGGAATGTCGGGGATATGATGGCACGGGAGAAGTGCGGGCTGGTCGGTCCTGCGCGGGAAAAAATCGTTGAGGACGGGGTGCGCCACGGATCAGTGGAGGTACGGAAACGTGACCTGAACTGTTACGGCACGGCCACGCGCCCGGTCTATCTCTCGCTCGCGTATAACGATGACCCGTTCGTCCGGGGGATCAGCAACAATCCCGAAGGCGCAAAGCAGTTCCTGCGACGGTTGGGAATCCAGCAGCAGGTAAACGGCGGGCGGTGGCTGGTCTGGGAGGAACTGGAGATGGACGACAAACGGACGATCATCACCGGTCTTGCCCGGCAATTGATCGAGCAGGGTGAAAGTGTCGACCGTCTGCACGCGGAGACCTATGGATTCCCGGATGAGATCCCCCTTACTCCTCTCAGGAACGCACAGGAATATGCAACCGTTTTAAACGCCTGCGGGCGCTGGACAAAACCCGCTATCGGGAGTGCCATCCTCCGGGGAGACCGGGGTACTGCGTACCGCGAAGCCGAGCACATGTTAAACAACCACCGGGCGATCATCCGGGACCTGCTTTCTTTCATCATAAACACCGGTGTAACCGAGATCGAGAACGTCCAGTACATGCATGTCGGGAACCGGTACCCGGATACGATTGTCGGTATCGGTGCAGGGATGGCGCTCTCGAAACTGAACAGTAAAAAACCTATCCTGATTATGTGCTCGGTGCCGGAAGATCCCAATCTTACCAAAGTCTCGATGCGCACGACCGAGCGCGTCGTGGAAAAGGGCATTGATCTCCAGCAGGCAATCAGCGACGCATCGGCTGAATATGGCGGAGGCGGGGGAGGGCATAAGATTGCTGCAGGTGCATTTATCCCCAAATCCGCAGAACAGGAGTTTGTCACCCGTGTCAA
This sequence comes from uncultured Methanoregula sp., assembly GCA_963676405.2. Classification (GTDB taxonomy): domain Archaea; phylum Halobacteriota; class Methanomicrobia; order Methanomicrobiales; family Methanospirillaceae; genus Methanoregula. The sequence continues at coordinate 12,416 of CAXXQB010000020.1, read as the reverse complement.
CAAAATACTCGGAGAACAGTTCGCTCGCGCGAGTCCAGACCATAGCTGATTACCAGTTCGGGAACCTGTGCGGTGTCGGGCTCTTTCCTGAAGGATGCACGTTCATCCTCTCGACTACCGGGCGTATCCGGCAGATCCTCTACGAAGGTGTCCGGCTCGCAACCGTCCGGGCATTTGACGGGCGGCTCACGCTGGGCATCGAAGGAGCAAAACGGTTGCAGGCGCTCATTCCCGCGCCCGGCTATCGTGTCGTCATCCGTGACGATGTAGCGGAATTTGTGGCACAGGGAAAAAACGCATTTGCAAAGCACGTGATTGCCGCAGACCCTGACATCCGCGCGGGAGATGATGTACTCGTTGTCGCCGCACACGACCGACTGATCGCCTGCGGTGCTGCGCAGGTTTCCGGTACAGAGATGCTTGCATTTAATTACGGAGTAGCGGTAAAAGTACGGCAGGGGAGTGAGAAAGATGCTACCGGGAAATATAAACCCGCGCCAGATGAAGGCGATGATGAAGAAGCTCGGCATGCAGGTCGAGCAGATTGAAGATGTAGAGAGTATTGTCATAAAGACTCCGCACGGGAACTATATTTTTGGTCCGTCCGAAGTGTCAGCGATGACCATGCAGGGTGTCACCACATACCAGGTCAACGGGCAGGCCCGGTTTGAACCGGCGGCGGTCCTGATCCCGGACGAGGATGTGACAATGGTTGCGGCACAGGCAAATGTCTCCATTGAAAAGGCAAAGGAAGCGCTTGTGGCATCGCAGGGCGATATTGCAGAAGCGATCCTGAAACTCTCGACACCATGATCGAACCGGGCGACCGAGTCCTGCTTGTCGGAGAGGGCAGGGAATTTTTTGTGAGAGCCGGTGCCGGGACACTCTCGACTGACAAGGGCCAACTGGACCTTGGTTCCGTTGTTGGTGCAGCGGCGGGTGACGTGTTCACCACACACACCGGTGCACGATTTATTTTGCGAATTCCCCGGCCGACAGATTTTTTTACGCACGGCAAACGGTCCGGTGCTCCGATGCTCCCCAAAGATATCGGGCTTGTCATCGCGTATACCGGGATGAACAACCACGATGACGTGCTGGACGCAGGGACGGGAAGCGGGATTGCCGCCATCTATTTTGGCGGGATCGCAAAGAGCGTGAAGACGTACGAGGTGCGCCCGGACTTTTCCGCTCTTGCAGCAAAAAATATCCGGGAAGCAAAACTGGATAATGTCGAAGCAGTTGATGCGGATGTCCTCTCGGCAACCGGGATGTTTGACGTAGTACATCTCGATATGCAGATTATGCCGGAGTATGTGGCGCATGCGTTCAGCCTTTTGCGCACCGGTGGGTATCTTGCCTGCTACACGCCGTTTCTGGAGCAGATGGCAATTGTGGTCGATGCGGCGCAGGAGCGGTTTGGCGAAGTGCATACCCACGAACTGATCGAACGGGAGATGACCCGTTCAAAACGCGGGACACGCCCCTCGACAAGCGTCTGTCATTCGGGCTATATCACCATCGCAAGAAAATGATGGTGGAAAAACCGTCAGAATGCTGCGGGAAGTGGCCCCTCACCTTGGTACGCGCTCCATCAGCGGATTGAAAACCGATACTTTTGTAGGAAGATTTCTTCCACTCGTTCTTTTCTTTGCCCATAACCGGATACAAAAGTCCGAAAGTAACCGGCTACCTGTTCATATAACAAAAAACCCCGATAAAACATGCAGGTTCAAGCACGTCAGGATGAAAGTCGGTTTGCCGACTTTCATCTTGAAAATTTAACGGGGCTTGTAACCCATGGAATATGCAAGGGTGACGAGTTCTGCCACCTGAGCATCCTGCGAATGGGTCAGTCTCCTGCCCTTCTGGAGTAATCGGCCCAACCGGACGAAACGGAGCTTCTCTTCCCGTGAAAGCGATGGGGTGTTATGGGCCCATCTGATGAGATCAAACCATTGCTGGCGATCGAACATCCTGCTGCCGACGGGTGCAGGAGCAATCCCGTACTCGTCCAGTGTGCCAATCGTCCGTGTCTTTTCGCTTTCTGGTCTCTCACTCTTTTCTGCATCACGAGGGATTTCACCGGTGATTGTCCCTGCATCCGGCGATTCAGCAGAAACATCGGAATCGTCGGTTTCTGCTGGTGCTTCCTGCCTCTTTTCTTCAACAGTTTCCTGACCTGCCACCTCATCCATCGATTTGACAGGATGGGGGATCTCAACGGGTTTGATTGCGGGAATATCCCCGGCAGTCTCTTCATCAGGTGCCGGTACACTGGTGGCATCCGGAAGTTCGTCAAGATCCATGTCGGGCTCGTCCTCAAAAAGGTCTTCCACACTATGAATTTCTACAGGGGGATTTTCATCCGGTTCCTGCGTTGCCGGCGGTGCAGGGTCAGCAGGAACTGCAACAATGTCATGGGGGTGTTGTGTGTTGTCCACGACCGTAAGAGAATGTTTTCCCGTTTCCACGACTTGGGGAAGATCCGGTCCTTTGATCGTAAGAGCGTGGTTGGGAACGATCACCGGAGTCTCTTTTTCGGCTTGCTGAATCCGGGCTTGTACCCGGGAAAGTTCCTGTTGCACTTTCGCCAGTTGCTCTTTCTGGATGTTCAGTTGTGTTTTTTCAGATTCAAACGCCACCTGCAACTCCTTATAATCTTTGGAGATCTTCTGGAATGCCTCATCTGATTTTGATCGCTCTTTTGCGGCAGTGGTGATTTGCTCTAAAAGTGATTTTTGCCGTACAAGCGCTTCCTCAAAATTTTTAGTGAGTTTCTGTAACGCTGCATCTTTTTCCAATTGTTGTTTCGCAGCGGCAGCGAGTTGTTGTTCAAGAGACCGGTGCCCGGCCCGCTCCTTATCAAATGCTGATGTAATCTCCTGCAATTTTACGAGAAGATTGTCGTGTTCGTGTGCTTTTTCTGTGGTGATTGTGCGAAGGCTTTGATCGATACGGTCCTTTGCCTGTCTCTCTTCCTTTAAGCTGTCTTCAGAACTTTTCCGATCCCTTCTTTCGGTCTCCAGCTGGGACCGTAGTTGTTCTAACTCGTGAGAAAGCGACTGGGCAAATTTTTCGGATTGTACCCTCGCAAGAACTGCAGCAGCCAGATCGGATTCCAGTCTCTTTTTTATGGACTGAACTGTGTCCAACTCACGGTTTGCAACCGTAATGTCCTCAGTATAGGTTTTTTTATCTTCGTGCAGGCTCGCGAGCAGTTTCTGGTATGATTGTTCTGCTTCTTCCTGTGCAGCGAGAGCCTCCTTTGCGTTCTTTTCTGATATAAGGCGCAGCTGTTTTGCTTCTTCACAGGCGATCTCGGCAATCTCCAGCCGGCGGGTCGCTATATGCAGTTCCTCCAGAATCTTCTCATTTGTTGCCGATGCACTCGTGAGCTCATTTGAGAGCGTAGCAGCCTTTTGTCGTTCAGCTCCCAGTGCTGCAGTGGTTGTATCGAATTTTGCCTGAAGTGCATCCCGCTGTTCCCGAAGACTTGCATTCTCCGCACCGAGAGCTGCTTCGCATTTCTCTCTCTCCTGTGCGAGAGCCTGCACCTGTTGTCCTAACGCGGTTCGCCGTCCGGTTTCGGCTTCAAGAACCTTTTTTTGTTTCAGGAGTTCGTCTGCCTGTTCTTTTACTTTCCCGGTAAGGTCATTAACGGTCTTCTTGAGTTCCTGTTCCGTTGCCGCTTTTGCCTGCTTCACCGACTGCAATTCTTTCTCAGCCGCCGCAGCACGGTCTTTTTGTCCGGAAAGAGCCTGTTTCAGATTGTCGAGTTCGAGAGAGCATGAGCGAAGGGTGGTCTCAGTCTGCTCTTTCTCGGTCGCGAGATCTGCATGCCGGACTTCGTGAGAACTGATCTGGTCCAGCGCTTCGGAATGTGCCCGTTTCGTTGCATCAAGTTCCGCCTTGATATCATCTCGCGCAATGCGCAACGCATCGATCTCCCCTTGGAGCGATCGTGCCTGTTTTTCTTTCTCTTGCGCGATTGTGCGGCACTTCTCCTCTGCTTCAGCGCAACGGATCTTATTTTCCTCAAGCTCCCCGCTTACCTTGGTTAATGAAGCCGTTCCCCGTGAGATTGTTGCCTCGTTTTCCCGCAACTGCGCATGCAGTTCCTTTTCCCGTGCTTCCTGCTCCTGACTGATCTTCTCTTTCTGTGCAAGTGTACGAGAATGCTCTTTTACCAGCGTTTCGAGCCGTTCCACCTCATCTGAAAGTGCCTGCGTCCGGTTTTTCACCCGGATCTCCAGTTCTTCTTTGAGATCTTCAAAGTCTCCCTGCACCCTCCCCAGTTCCTGTGCCTGGTTCACCGCCAGTTCATAGGAATTGAGAAGAAAATTGAGCAGTTTGCGGCGGTCCGCCATGATCACGTAATCACGGTCATCATGGCGGATCTTGAACCGTGTCTTCACTCGTTCTGGATCTGGCCTTTCCACCGGTTCCGCAATCATATTCTCGATGAGCGGGAGGAGTTCTGAAAGGTCATAGGGTCGCGCGATGAAGTTGTCCGCGTTGGAATCAAGCACCTTTAAGAGGTCAGAAAGACCGGATACACCGGTAATGAGAAGCACGGGTATCCTGTAGAGATCGTAGTCAGTTTTAATCTCCTGGCAGAATTCATAGCCATCAGGTTCCGTGTCCGCAGCGTCACAAATGAGAAGATTCGGTTTTTCTGCCCGGATGTTCTCGAACAATTGCGGAATGTCAGTGAAAATTGTTACCCGGTATCCATGTGGTGACAGCAGCGGCAAAAGCTGCGTCGCATCTGAAGAATTGCTACAGAGCACGAATACATCAATACTGTCTCTTTCGGTACCTTGCGGATCAGTATCCATCACCTTCGTCTCCACCAGAAATGATAACGCGCTAAATAATACGCCCGCATTAATAATTCTCCCGGAAATGCGCGTCACTTACCTTCGGGCTGCATCGCGAACCACCGGCGTCGGGTGCAGCGTGGCTTGGTCTCAAATCACTGCTGTCCATTGCGGCAAAAAGCGGTTTTAGCCGCGTTAAAGTCATTACTCTTCTTTTTACCCCTGTGTTATTTAAAGGTTTATCCCTCCGGCCGAATGATGTCCGGTTAAAATCCGGCATAAAATATTTTTTACGCTGATACGGCACCGGCATTTCAGTTGTGATCGGCTGCTGGAGTTCAATCCTGTTTCTTGTGCAGCGCGATAGATACCAGTGTCTTTGCAATCATTGCAATGGCGAGGATGCAGAGGATGAGCACAAGCCACATCAAAAGAGAGAGATGGTCTTGGACAACCGGGATATTGCCGATGAAATACCCCCCAAGGATCAACCCACACGTCCACAGGAGACCACCGATCACATTGCAGAGGAGAAAATATCCGTATCGCATTTTCCCGACACCGGCAAGGAATGGGGCAAAAGTCCGGACATACGGGACGAACCGGGCGATAATGATTGTCGCTCCACCGTACTTATCGTAAAAGTGCCGGGTTTTATCGATCCAATCTCCTTTGACAAACGCACTGAACCGGCCGGTTACGATCTTTTCCCCCGCGTACCGCCCGATCCAGAAATTGACTGTGTCCCCGAGAATTGCGGCAAGTGCAGTCACAAAGATCAGTATGGGGAGTGAGAGTGTACCTGTGCCTGCGAGCGCCCCGGCAATAAAGAGGAGTGAGTCTCCGGGAAGGAAAGGAAAAACGACAAGTCCTGTCTCGCAGAAGATGATGAAGAACAGGACAACATAGATGAATATGCCAAGTTCTATGGTCATCTGGGCAAGCGATGTATCGATATGGAGGATAAAATCAACCGGTACAAAGACCATATATCAGACGCTCCTCAGAGAGAATTCACTATGGCAGGATACACAGACGGGGATATCCGTTCGGCGCATAAAATTTCTTTTCTCCGGTAGTGTTGGTGCGTAGGTGCTGATATCCTTTATAGTGCTTTTATAAGGAGTAAATCACGGGCACCCGATCGCTTTATTACTTTTCACTGACTCATTCTTCGCAAGGGAACCTGCAATGATATCCAAATCGTTATCTCATTCACGGCTTCTTGGGGTGAACCGATCGTGATCTCCATCCGCTTTTACCGGATATACGATATCGGCAGGGAGATTGATCTTGACTGGCTGGAGAAGTCTCTTGCCCAGAATTATTTTACGGCACGGACGAGTTTTCTCCGGGTCAAACCCAAGTCCATCGTCCTGGAGGCGCCCCCGCTCCTGATCCAGATGCACCCAATTCAGGTGGAGCGCCAGGGGCGACCATTTGAATTTTCTGTCGTTGCGCGTGTGTATGATATCGGGGCGATCAGTTTCTGTTTCGTGTACCAGAACCCGGATGCTGATTACACGGAGCTTGAGGAGATTGCATTCCAGTTTGCCGGTCAGGAAGGGCTGGCGGAATTTTATGTCCAGTATCTCAAGACACTTGGGGAGATCATAAAGCCTCACATCAAAAATTTTGCCATCGATCCGGCATTTTTTGAGGATTACACCATCTATGTCACGAACAGGCGGGACGATGCCATCGACCCGGTGCCGCTCATGATCGGGGAGAGAACACAGATCTCGGTACAGATGCGGGAAGAGATCATTAAAAATTCTCTCAGTTATTCCACTGAAGATCGTGCGATCCTGTCATGGGACTCTGCCCTTTTGTGTGAACCGGCGAGCCCGACCGATATTATCGATCTCATCGAGTTTGCAAACGTCCAGGTGCTCGAACTCCGTTACTATGACCAGGAGCTGACACGGAAGATGGAGAAGATGTACGATGACATCGAGCATGCTGACCGGATGTCACAGTTCCGGCGGAGCCACCAATACCACGCGATCATGATGGACCTGATGGAGACCTATGCGGCAGTATCCGAGATTATCGAGAAAGTGAACAACCTGATCAAGGTAACCGAAGATGTCTATTATGCCCGCGTGTACGCAACGGCCTTAAAAGTCCAGCGGAGCAGCCAGTGGAGCGAGAGCGTGAGCCGGAAGATTGAGGTGATACGGGATAACTATTCGATGCTGTCCGACGAAGTGCGGATCCAGCACTCCAATTTCCTCGAATGGATTATCATCATCCTGATCGCGCTCGAGATAATACTGGTGATCTGGCAAACTCTCCGGGGATAGCATTCCTGTCTCATCAAAACGGGCATTGTTACATGTGAGTCATGGCAGCGAATCTTTATCACCGGAAAATCTGTTCCTTGTGATCCAGCCATCACTTTTCTTGGTGCGGGGACGCAGTTGTGTCGGTAAAAAAGATCCATCCCAATCCAATCCGGAAACATTTTTGATCTGGGATGTGCATGTGCCACTTGAGCCAAAACAGAACGGTATTCTCAAAGCAATTGGTGTACTGGTCAAGGACACTTAAAATTGTGGATATAATCGATTTAATTTGATCCTTGCATTCGTCAGGAGATTACGGTGCCAAGAACTCTGGTTCTATACCAGACACCGAGTCCGCTTGCGATGGCAAAAAGAATGACGATAACGATGGTGAGGCCGGGCTGATTGTCAGGGTGTACTACCATATTGAGGTATATAACCAGCCCCTCCAGAAGGGAAAGGAGGACTACCATCATTGGTAAGTTATACTTCTTTTGCGTCATGCTATCTTCAAACTACAATATATACGCTAATTTTAAAAGACTTGGTTATCTATTCCCGTCCTGAGGGTACGACATTAATTTATATCACACCTGGTGCATGCGGTCATCCAAATTTGTGAGCATTGTTGGGCATATTGATTCAACAATTTAAACTGTCCACAACCAGTAGTGTGTAAAAAGTAGGGAAAATTCAGGTGATCTCACCAAATGGTGTGTTCCCCCTTTTGGCTCTCTACCGGAATTTATGATGCGATCCAAAAGGTAATCGCATGTTTTTCCCGTATTGTTTTTCAGGGAATTTTCTGATCTCCTGTTACCCACGCATCAATGAGTGCCCGGGAGAGACTCATTTGTGACGGCAGCACCGGAAGATTGTCCCGGTCAAACCAGCCGGCGGAAACGATCTCGTTGTTGTCGATTGCGATCTCTCCCTTGTCATACTCCGCGACAAACCCGCACATGAGCGAGTTCGGGAATGGCCATGGTTCACTTGCAACATACCGGAGATTTTTGATCGTGATGCCGACTTCCTCCAGTACTTCGCGGTACACCGTCTGTTCCAGTGACTCGCCCGGTTCCACAAACCCCGCTATGAGACTGTGCATGCCAACCGGGAAATGTGGGGACCGGGCGAGCAGGATCCGATCACCGTTCTGAATTAAAACAACAATTGCAGGAGAGAGCCGGGGGTAGGTGATCAGGTTGCAGTCAGTGCAGAACTGCGCCCGTTCAGTCCTGAGCTGCCGGGTCTTCGCCCCGCACCTGCCACAGTACCGTGTAGTCCGGGCAAACTCAATGATCCGTACCGCGTATGCAGCAACCGCAAGTTCGTCATCAGGCAGGAGTCCGAACAGTTCCCGCACGTTCGCGTATTTCATTTCCTGAGGAAGCGGGGCGTCACCGGCAATTTCGGCAGCATAGCAGGGAGTCTGTTCCCGGTGCCCGATATACCGGATCGTTTCAACCGTACAACCGGCAGTCTTTGGATTGGTCTGCACAAAGAGCCGGGGTGGATCATCTCGCGTGATTGCGACACTCGTGCCTGACACCAGCACCCAGCAGGCGCCGGATTCCGGGACGGATTCGGGTTCCGGGAAGCGCTGGGTAAGACCTGTCACAGAAAATCGTGCGGTATGGTTCAAACGTATCAGCCCCGGATCCGTGTGAATGATCTTCGTCATAACAGGTGAAAAAATCAGGAAACAGCGGTAATCTGGTTCATCATAATATGCGGGTAATCGATATGCGTGAGGTGATCGAGCAAAGACGGTTTACGCCAGACCTCAACTTCATCGTCATAATGTGCGGGCAGGTACTCGTAAGCAGGTGCAAAACCGAACTTTTCGATAATATGCTGCATAATGGCACGTGGTTTGACGATCCGGACATCATACCCATCGCGCATCCACCGGGTGAGAATGCGCTGGGTGTTGCCTTCATTTTTATGCCGTGAGATAATGTAGTGAAGGTACAACCGGTGGTCTTCAAAAATCTCGAGCCAACCCGAAAAGAGCGATTCGGTAAAATCCAGTGCGTCCCCTTCCGGCGTACCGGTATCAATTCGTTTTGGCATGTAGTCATCACCTTTTTGATCTGATGCGGTTGATATCATATGCTCGTTCTGTGAAAGAACATTTCGATTGTTACAGCGTGTTTTCCCGCCTTTTCACCGTCGTTGTTTAATATGTTCCTAATTGGGTTTTCACGCCCCGTATACCCGTCATACCCGGATGAATGTGGAAGAGGTATTGTGTATGGCTCGTTACTGATATCGATAAAAGATCAATACCTGCGGAAAAATGATCTTGTGCTGGTCTGAAACGGGTTTGCCTCTCGAGAATATTGCACCGGTAAAATGCGGTAATCCCGTCAAGAATCTCGCATATATTTATATGATGCAGGAATCCTATGTCATAAATGATACAACTATGGCAGACGAACCAACAACTCCTGAAATGATGTTACAGAAAAAAATCAGCCTCTTACCTTGGTGGGTAGTACTCCTATGGGGTGTGCTCGCCCTTTTTATTGGCATCATGTTTCTCACCACGCCGGCGATTACGACCATTCTCGTTATCACGCTCCTTGGAGCGTTCTGGTTTGTAGGGGGAATCTTCACTCTCGCCAGTGCTGCGGTTGATAAAAACCAGAGGGCATGGAAGATATTCCTGGGCATCCTGAATATCATCGTCGGTCTCATCATCCTTGCATACCCATTATACAGCACGCTCGTCCTTCTCATGTTCTTTATCATATTTGTTGGGTTCTGGGCGTGTATCATGGGATTCATGCATCTCTACCAGGCATTTGCCGCAAAAGACGCTGGTACTGGTCTCCTTGGGATTGTCAGCATTATCTTTGGCATCCTGTTGCTGGTGTTCCCGATATACGCCGCAGCCCTGCTCCCGTTCGTTGCAGGAATCTTTGCACTGGTCGCCGGGTTCGCCGCCATCATTGTTTCCTTTACGGTAAAGAAGGCAGCGGCTGCACCGGCAGCCTAACTACCATTCTTTTTTTTTATTTTCCCGATCCCGGATAATGATCAACATTTGCAAGCAAACCGGGTAGAATCCGCATCTAAAACAGATCGTGAAGCGCGAACCGGTACTCCCCCAGTTTACCGCCAAAATTTGCAGCGCCAATGTACCTTACTCCGGGACACCCGGTAGCTGCCTCTATGCCCGCCCGCATCGCTTTTTTAATTGCCGGTTCATCGATGCCGTTGATGACAATCTCGTACACCGATCGGACGCCATCCGGTAAGAGTGAATCAGCGATCCGATCTTTTAACGTTGGGCAGAACTGGTGACTGGTGCTTGCCGGCATCGGGAAGGAATAATTTTTACACCCGACTTTTGAACCGCTTGCGACAATGCCACCGGCAAAGCCCGAAATAACCCCACGCATCGCTCGGATTGCCTCAGCCGCTGCCTCTGCACCGGAAAGAGCCGCCCTCTGATTATCCCCCATCACAAGAAAGTTACTGCCGGCTATCCCCTTCTCGGTCCCAAAGCGTTCCTCTCCCACGTACTCGCCTTCCATGATCGGGATCTTCCAGCATTTCCTGCCACCAACCGTGCACCGCTCCTCGTACAGGTCCCCAAAATAGTGCATCCTCGTGTAGAACCGGGATTTTGATTCGGGAAAACCGTCAAAAGCCGATGCAGTCGGGGAGGGGAGGATGCACTGCGAGATCCGTGCAGACACATTGGCTTTCATCATTTTCTTTTCTGTACAGATAAGAATTGAAACACCTGCCCTGCCATCCGGCGTTTCAGCCGGAGAGAGCGTGCATTCGATCCCCGCTTCGCAGGGGCACCCGATCTTTGATGTTGCAAAACCGGTCGCTTCCATTGCTGCCTTGTACGCCCATTCTTCAGTCGCGGCGGTTACAATGACCCGTGAAATCCAGACGGGAAATGCCTCGGCAAAGGTGTCAAGAATTTCAACGCCGTTGTACTCATCGGTTTTCACCCGCGGGAGAATACGATACCATTCTCGGTGATAATATAGTCCATGGGGATATCATTCTCGTCAACCGGAAGTTTCTCCATCTCCTGGCACGCAAACGCAATCCCAATCTTTCGCAGGTCCCGGTTCTTTTCAAGGAACCGGTCGTAGTAACCGGCGCCATACCCTATCCGTCTCCCCTCGCGGTCAAAGCCGAGCATGGGAAGTATGATCGTATCAACATCCCCGTGCGCTACCGGAATCTCGCTCCCTATGGGTTCGGGAACGCCAAACGTGCTCGGGACGAGGACAGCCAGATCCCGCAGGTACGACAAACGGAGGCTCACATCTTCTTTGACGATAATAGGGACGACAACCGGATTCCCCCGGTGGAGCAGCGCGGTGATCAGGGGGACTGTATTGACCTCTTTTTCCTTGGATGTATAGGCCATCACGGTCTCACCGTCACGGATAAGCCCAAGGAGATTCGTGCAGATGATACGGCTTTTTTCCAGCCGGTCTTTGGGGCCCATCGAATCTTTGCGCCCGCGAAGTATCTGGCGGATACGGCTCTTCTCTTCCCTCATGGGCAATAGTATATCGCAAGTGTATTTATGAGTTTATACATTCTGGTGGGGGGAAGAATCCCAAGATTTACTGGATTACGCTCAATGGAGTGGTTGACATCACGCCTTACATGCTTTCGATTATTCCGTTGCACGTAAGCCGCCGGAAAAACCGTTCTGCATTGCGTGCGACGAACCGCAAAAAATTATTTTTTATCCCGACGTGTCGTGGGTGAACCGGTAATTGCCCTTCGGCACGGTGATCTCGAACCGGGCGCCTTTGCCGGGTTCTCCGGTCTCGGTAATCGTTATGCCAGTGATTGCGAAGATCTCCCGTGAGAGGAACAGTCCAAGTCCGGTATTCTTCCCAAAGCCCTTCGTAAACAGGCTCTTTTTATCAACTTCACTAATTCCCGCACCATTATCTTCACAGACAATCGTAAGTCCTTTGTCGGATTCCTGTGACGAGATTCGGATGGTTGTCATCTGTTCACCACCATAACGAAGTGCGTTATCGATCAGGTTGTAAAACACTTTTTCAGCGAGCGGGTCTGCGTAAATTTCAAGATCCCTGCGGTCAATGTCAACCCGGATATCACGGATAGGCAACCGTGCGATCGCTTTTGTTATGCTTTCACTCACGTTCTGCCAGGTAGGGTCTGTTGCACCCATATTCTGGTAATCCTTGGTGAATTGGATCTGGTGTTCAATCCCGACAGCAATCTTCTCTCCTTTGTCAAAAAAAGCAAGAAGATTTTTCTTGTCGTCAACATTCTCCCGGGCAAG
>CAXXQB010000019.1:0-10352 GCA_963676405.2 uncultured Methanoregula sp. | reverse complement strand
AACTGGATGTACACGATCCCGCCGCTCTTCGCCAGCTTCGCGAACGGGAAATGACACTCCTTGATGTCATGCAGCACTCTGCTCCCCATGATATGGTTGCCCGTGAATGGGTAACGGGATTCTCTCTCACCCGGCGCGGGGTGGATCTGCTGAAAGAGTATGGTGCCGGACGGGACTCAATCGGCAGAATGTTTCTGACTCTTCTTGCGTCTGAACCCGACACGTTCATCATAAAGAAGCACGGGCGAACTGTCGCGGAACAGACAATGCATAAGGCCCGTGAAGTTCTTGACGGTGCCCGGTCACTTGAAGAGTTCGATAAAGAATGCATCGCGCTGGACATTAACCCGGGATCGATTGCCGATATCACCATTGCTGCCATCTTTGTTGCGCTCGGGGAGGGATGGTCATGGGACTATTGAGGGGCGGTATCAATGAGGTAATTGCCACAACCGCATTCAACGCAGCACCAATCGGGATCCATTATCGTGAAGGAAACGCCCGTATGATCCTTTTTTCCGGAAGCCATACGGCAAAAAATATTGAGCGTGATGGCTGGGTTGTTGCAAATTTTGTCTATGATCCGGTCCTGTATGTCCAGACAGCCTTTGGCGATCTCGCCCGTGATGCATTTGCTGAAGAACCGGTTGCCGGTAAGGTGATGCACCGGCTTTTTAGCGCCGAAGCCTGGATTGCGTTCTCTGCAACGGTTGAAAACAGGACACCAGATAGACTCGTCGTCCGGCTCACATCAGAAAAGGAGCTTGTTGAAGGTGTGTTCATCCACCCGGTGAACCGGGGGTTCAACAGCATTATTGACGCAACCGTGCACGCGACCCGGTACGTGATGAAAAAGGATCCTGAATTGAAAAATCTGATCGATTACCACGCGGGGATCGTGCGGAAATGCGGGGGAAAGCGGGAACTCGCGGCACTTGATCTCCTGATGACGCATATTGACTGACAGAAGCGAGAGATTCTGCTGGTCAGCACACCCGGGGCACCGGATCTCCCATGGGCGGTTCGATGAATCGCTCGCCCCCAATGGAAGTCTCCATGATCACATGGGCACCTTTTGTAACTGTTCCGACAACGGTCGCATCCTTCCCGTACTTGTGCGAGCGGAGAGCGGCAAGGATCGCGTCCACATCTGATGCCGGGACACCCATCACTACCTTTCCTTCATTTGCCACTTCGAGGGGGTCGATGCCGAGCATCGCAGCAGCACTCTTCACGTTTTTTCTTATTGGGATGAGATCCTCTTTGATGCGGACCTGCACACCGCTTTTCCTCGCCATGTCATTAATTGTACTTGCGAACCCGCCACGGGTGGGGTCTTTCATCGCATGAACCGTGCCAGCGTCCAGCACTTTCTCTACCATTGTCCAGAGCGGTGCAACATCCGATTTGATCTGCTCGCCGAGATCGAATCCCTCGCGGTGCGCCATGATTGCCAGACCATGATCACCCAGCGTTCCGGAGACGATGATCGCATCTCCCGGTTGTAAGCCGTTGTCGCGCACGACTTTTTGTGCGATACCGATACCCGCAGTATTGATGGCGATACCATCAAGCGCTCCCTTCTCCATCACCTTCGTATCACCAGTGACAAGATTTGCGCCTGCCTCTCCCAGTGCATCGTCCATTGATGCCACAATCTTCGCGAGATCGGCAATATCAAATCCTTCTTCAATGATCATACCGCACGAAAGCGCGATCGGTCTGCCCCCCATCATCGCGAGATCGTTGATTGTCCCACACACCGAGATCCTGCCTATATCCCCGCCGGGAAAAAATATGGGGCGGACGATATGGGAATCGGTAGTGAAGACAAGGTTCTGTCCATTGAGCGGGATCACTGCACCGTCATCCAGCGCCTCGAGCCCAATCCCACCAGCATTATTGTGCGTAAACTTCGTGAGCGTCTGAAGAAGTTCGCCCATCACTTCGCCGCCAGCGCCATGCATCATATTGACTTTCATGCGTCGTCAACCTCAATCTCGATGTTCGTTACGACAATCTCCCGTCCCCGGACAAGTTCCGGTAGCGCCCCGCAACGTGGGCACACAAAGATCTCACTCCCGGAATATCCGCAGGAACAGGTGGTCTCCGGAGCAACCTCACTGCATTCGAGAACTGCTTTTTTAAAAAGGGGGTCGTCCTCTTTTATTGTATCGAAAAGGAAGATTACCTGGTCGGGGTTCACCATCGCCATTTTTCCGACCTCAACACGGATCGTTTTAACCGTATCTGCGTGATGTTCAAGTGCGGCCTTTTTTGCGGTTGCATACAGGTCATACGCGATGCTGTACTCGTGCATCACTCCTCCAATGCAGCGTAGACCTGTCTGAAGATCTCGCGGGTTTCCAGTCCCTCCTCCCGGGAGAGTTTTTGTATGGCAAATCCTACATGAACGAGAACAAATTCGCCAATTTTTACATCGACCAGATCAAGACGGACTTCCTGCCTGAGATCTCCATAATCCACGAGACCGATGTTCCCCTCTTTTATCTCCAGCACTTCGGCGGGAACTGCAACACACATGAAATATCCTCGCACTATTCAGAGCAGTAATGCGTTCTTTATGCACATAAAAACAGTGATGAGATCATCCTGCACATCATATTTCACGGACGCAAAAGAAGTCGGGAGAAGAATTATCTGTGCTTTAAATTACAGGCATGACTGCACCCAGTCCATAAGGAGTCAACGATTCAAATTATGTGAAATAATGCAACGGTTTAGCGTAGCAAACCAGAATTGAACGATCTGAACCGGAAAAAAAGTGAAATTTTTTGTTCTTACGCCGGGGAAGAGATTTGAACTCTTGAGGTGCAGGGCACCAGTGGCTTTCAAGGCCACCGCCTTACCGGACTAGACTACCCCGGCTTGTGTCTATCTGTTGGGCGGGAGATATTAAAAAATGCTTCTTCTGCCAAACGAAGGAGAGCATCAATTGGGGATTATTTTAGATCCAGGTTTGATCAAACCCGCCGAAACCACCAGTAACCGGTGATCCCGGTAGCGAGTATCCCTGTCAATGGTGAGACCAGGGTATGCTGGGTCTCACCGGGAATGGGAGTATCGAACATGGCAGGTACGGTGGGACTCAACGAAAATAAGGGGCTTTCCCCCGTGAGGGTATCACGTGTTTCGATGTTCACCAGAAACGCTGATGCATTGCCGAAGAGAAAAAGCAGTCCTATTACCACAAAGACGATCTTCTTCATCTATGTACATGTTCAATAAATACAATGTTAATGATTGCTGATGGAATTGAAAAACCGCTCGCTTGCTGGCGGGGAAAAGAGCGGTACGACAACGGGCTTTTAGATTGTCTGACCATAATTTTCAAAACTGCCGGGTGCTCGTGGTCACGGTGCCGTATGTGCAGTTACCGGAACGAGCGGTACGAGAAGCAGTCCGTGGAATCACTCACCAACCACCTCCGTCGCCAGCTTGGCTGGGTTATGGCACAATACCCGCCCAAAGATTACCAGATGGTAAAAATTTTTACTTCCGGAAGTTTTTTTGATCCAGAAGAAGTTCCTCTAATCTTCCAGTCCGAAGTTGCTGCAGCATTCCGCAGCAAAATTGTCGTTGCAGAGACCCGCCCGGAATTTGTGGAGAGCGAACCGCTCAACCGGTTCATTGAAGGGATCGATGATGGGAGTCACGCCCTCCCGGTATATTGTGCCATCGGGCTGGAAACGACCAACGATGATATCCGGGAGAAATGTATCGATAAAGGTTTTACTTTTTCCGCATTTGTCCGGGCTGCGTCCGTTGCACATGCAGCGGGAGCCGGTGTAAAAGCGTATCTCCTGTTTAAACCGCTTTTCCTTACCGAAGGGGAAGCAGTTTGCGACATGAGGCGTTCGATTGCCGAAGCGTCACATCATGCTGATCTTATCTCTATGAATCCTTGCACGGTGCAGAGGCGGACTGAACTTGAAAAGTACTGGCGTGAGGGTGCCTATCGTCCACCATATCTCTGGAGCGTGCTTTCAATCCTTGCCGATGTCCCGGTGTATGTTGCATGCGATCCGCTTGGGGGCGGGCAGCATCGCGGACCCCATAATTGCGGGAAATGCGATTATGAAATTGTCAAAGGGATCCGGGATTATACCCTGAATGGTGACCGGGATCTCATTCGTGCACTGTTGGACACAGACTGTTCCTGTAAAGCAGAATGGGAATATGTTCTCGCGAATGAGCAACCGTACGCAATGCCCTTGACCCGGTAACCGGTTCTCATGATCAAGAAAAAAGGAAAAAATTAATTTTTAATGCCGCTCTGGATATCGAGCTGCTTTGCAAGGAGCGGGAGGAATGTACCGGCATCAGAGACCACTCCTATTGCCTGCATCGTGCCCCTGTCCATAAGTTTTGTGAGTGCTGCCGGGTTGATATCAACGCAGACAGTTTTCACATCAGAAGGGAGGCAGTTTCCAACCGCGATGGAATGGAGAAGTGTTGCAATCATCAGCACCATCCGGCACCCTCCGATCTGCCTGCGCATCGCATCCTGGGCTTCCATTGAATCGGTGATTACATCAGGGAGGGGTCCATCGTCGCGGATTGAACCGGCAAGGACGAAAGGTACTTTATGCTTTATGCACTCGTACATGACACCGCCAGTGAGCACCCCTTTGTCCACTGCATTCTGTATCGATCCTGCACGCATAATCTCGCTGATTGCGTAGAGGTGGTGCCGGTGCCCGCCCATCACGGGTTTACCCGTGGAGATATCCATGCCGAGCGATGTGCCGAAGAGATTATATTCGACATCGTGCGTTGCAAGTGCGTTGCCAGCAAAGAGGACATCAACATATCCTTTGCGTATCATCTCGGCAAGTGCCTTGTCCGCACCGGTATGAATGATTGCCGGTCCCCCGACAAGTGCGATCTTTCCTCCCTTCTTTCGGACTTCAAGGATCTCCTTTGCGATCTGTGCGATTAACGTTTCACTGGGGCGTTCCGGTGAAACGGTGCCATGCATAAACTCGAAGGTGCTGCTGACGCGGGGGCGATCCGGATAACTGACACGAACACCCTGTTCCCCAACTACAACGTTATCGCCTTTATGGATCTTCCCGAGTGGCATGCATCGTGCCTGTTTCCTCTCCACATCAACGACAATAAGAAAATCCATCTCGATCGCGGTGACCGGAATCCATTCTCCGGCGACTTTTACCTGTGTCGGGTGGTTGGTGGTAGTATAGAAGTCCTTGGGAACGATCCGGTCACCGGTTGCCGGAACAAGATAAACATCTTTTACTTCCAGCGGGTGGGCGCCGAGACGGTGGAGTTCCGAGAGGATGGAACGCAGTTTCTCTTTATTTGATGCCGCAATACGGAGTCGTGTATAACTGGGATCTGTCTTCTTTTTTCCCACATCAAATGCGAGGATCTCAAAATTTCCTCCCATATCCATGACTTTATCGAAGAGCTGGGTCATAATCCCCGAATCGATAATATGACCTTCGAGCTCAATCTCTTGGGACTCCGCCATACAGGATACTATTGGGCGATCCCCCTTAATATGCATTATTATAAAAAATGGCAGAATTGAGCCCGTTTTGAGTAGAATAACCCAGATTGAGAAGTATTGTCAGGTTACAAAAGAAAAAGCAGATGTTTGTGGAGATGCAAGGACGGGATCAGGTTTTGTTGACGGTCATGAACTTTTCAGCTCTCATAAGATCAGCACGGGTGTTGATATTCATCGCAAGCCGGGTATCGGACAACAATAATTGTAGTTCATCCTGCGGGTCTTTGATACGGTCTCCTCTCAGGATGTTTATGCCGACCGGACATGCTGTGATGTTGTCAACCTGTTCGTGGCAGATTGCCTCCCCAAGATTACTATGCATAAGCGAGGCAGGAACCCATGTCGAGCAGGCATCCTTTTTGGAATCGATATAGCGGTCATAAATTGCCCGTAAAATAGTCGATGTGATACAAGGAATGTCGGAAACACTGACAAAAAGCGGGAGTGGTTCTTCAAGTGCTGTTACAACTTCAACCATATCTTCGATGTACCCTTTTCCAGGAGCCGTGCAAAATGCAATTCCATGTGCCCGGCACCAGTTCTGCGTCATGGGCGTCCGGGAGGTCACGGCGACAACAGGTTCATAACCGGCATTGCAAAATGCATCCACGACATACGAGATCATCGGGCGTCCGCCACAGGTTACAAGTGGCTTTTCGCCAAGATTGAGCCGGCTTCCGGCACCTCCTGCCATAATCAATGCACGCATGAAGTGAGCGCCTCGACAAGAATTCGATTCTCTTTTCGGGTTCTTACGGCAATCCGGATGCAGGTAGGTAAGCCAAAGGATGTGCAGTCCCGGACGAGAATACCAAACGTCTCAAGCTGTGTACAAAGCGCAGTCGCATTGCGCCCGGTTTCTACTAACAGGTAATTGGCTGAAGATGGCTGAGATGAAAGACCAATGGCCTCCAAGTTTGATTTGAGCCAGTTGCGTTCTTGTGTAATAAAAGTGCGGGATGCAAAAAGTGCATCCATGTGCCGGAATGCCTGCAATGCAAATGCCTCGGCATACGCGTTCACGCTCCAGGGCGGGCGTACAATTTCGATCTTGTTGATGAGTTCTGGATCACCAAACCCGTATCCAAACCGGATTCCGGGAACGGCAAAACTCTTGGTGAGGGATCTCATGACAAAGAGGCGATCGTTACTAACATCTGCGAGACTCTCGTTTGGTTCGGAAAGTTCGATGAACGCTTCATCAACAAACAACGTCCCGCCAAAGGATGATACAGTATCCAATACCGCGAGCATCTCATTTCGGGTACGAAGGGTTCCGGTTGGATTGTTTGGGTTGCAGATGAACGAAACATCAGCTTTGTGAATGGAGTCCGCGGGGCAGGCACCGGCAAGTTTTGCTGAAAGATCATACTCACCAAATGTGGGGTTTTCAATTGAGTACCGCTTGTTACCGGAAAGCGCGACAGAAGAGAAGACCCGGATGAGCTCGATTGATCCATTCCCGACACAGACCTCGTCAACGTCCCGGTGAAATGTTTTTGCGATTACTTCCTTTAACTGCGTATAATTATTATCAGGATAGTACGACAGGGATTCCGGATTGCACTCCCATTCAAACCGCGGAGGATGGGGGTTCACACTCGCGCTGAAATCCAGCACCATTTTTTGCGTTTTTTCATGCTGTCGCTTTCCATTACCCCCATGCACGACACGATCAGGAAAATGAACAGCCATAAAAAATCCCTTATTTTGCCAAATACTAAGCTTGGAACTGATAAATTCGTTTTGTACCCTGCTTGAATTCAAAGAAGAAAGTTTTTATACATTGGTGCTTCATTTTGGTTTATCTGGTTAGTCAGACATGCGAGTTCTCACTGTCTGACATATGAATGACAAAAGGCTTGACATATGTCAGAAATGTGAGATACGATGATGCAAAGGATCACGCTCCGGTTACCAGAACAGCAGATCAGTCTCCTCCAGCAGATGGTGGATGCAGGAGAATATCCGAATGTCTCCGAAGCTGTCCGGGCAGCCGTCCGTGAGCTTGTTGAAAAACGAGCAAGCCGTGTCTTGAAGGAGAACGACCAGGTTTCATTCAAGGTATGAGAGGGTAGAAATGCAGAGCATAATTAACGATGCGTTAAAAAACGCCGAGCTGGAGAAAGAGATCAACAAGCCCGGCGCAAATGCAACTGACGATGACTTTGTCGGTCAACCGAGAATAGTTATCATTGGTTGCGGTGGGGCCGGGAACAACACCGTGAATCGTGTCCATCATATGGGCGTTTCCGGTGCTGAAACAATTGCGATCAACACGGACAAGCAGCACCTCGACATGATCCAGGCGGACAAACGTGTCCTTATCGGAAAATCCCTGACGAAGGGTCTTGGTGCAGGTGGATATCCGGATGTCGGTAAACGTGCAGCTGAGATGGCGCGCCCGACCCTTGAGGCACTCCTTGAATCCGCCGACCTCGTGTTCATCACTGCAGGTATGGGTGGAGGTACCGGTACCGGTTCCGCACCAGTTGTTGCACAGATCGCAAAGGAGCAGGGTGCAATTGTTGTTGGGATGGTCAGCTATCCGTTCCAGGTTGAAAAAGCCCGGCTCATCCGTGCTGAAGAGGGTCTCGAAGCACTTGCAGCCGCAGCAGACTCGGTGATCGTTCTTGATAACAACCGGTTGAAGAACTTCGTCCCGAACCTCCCCCTCGGTCAGGCATTCTCGGTCATGGACCAGCTGATCGGTGAGACGGTTAAGGGAATCTCGGAAACTATCACTGAACCGTCACTCATCAACATCGACTATGCCGATGTCCGTGCAATCATGTCCAAGGGTGGCGTAGCTGTCATGCTCGTCGGTGAGTCGAAGCAGCAGAACAAGGCGGAAAGCGTTGTCCGTGAATGCCTGTCCAACCCGATGCTGGATATTGACTATCGCGGTGCAACCGGAAGCCTAATCCACATCACTGGTGGTACAGACCTTACGCTGCAGGACGCAGAAGAAGTTGCAACATCGCTCACGTATGAACTTGATCCGCATGCAGATGTGATCTGGGGCGCCCGTGTTCGAGGCGACATGGAAGGAAAGATCCGCGTACTTGCGATCATGACCGGTGTCAAGAGCGCACAGATCCTCGGCACCCGCCAGTCTTACAAGACCATGATCAACGACATCGAGAACAAGCGTGCCAACCCAAAGCCGGTTGAGATGCCCCAGAGCAGGAGGACAGGATCAAGGGACCAGCCTAGTGGCGGCGCTCTCGAGTGGGTATAAGAAATAAAAACCACACACATCCAGAAAGAAACGTTCCAAAAAAGCATTCTCCCAAACGATTTGAGGGAATTGTTGGTTAATTCCTACCAACATCCTTTTTGCGAGTTTATTCGTATTTATTCCGGGAATTACCTGCACACTTATCCCGGTTCTCTTCCCCGGAAACCCGGCGAAATACTTAATAAGGCTCCCCGCCTTTAAAATATAGTACATTCGACCAAACCTTCGCAGGGAGAATGTAGGTGAAACCATTTTCCATGGTTGCACCATGTACCGGGAGTTGAACATCATGAACCGTGTGTCGAACAAAGACTTCAGATTGAAGTCTTACAAGAATTCTACGCTACGATCCTTTTCTGATGTTTTTCGCCCTGCATCCTGCATGCAGAGCAGTCACGTAAGACAGATACGAGAGTTGGCTCAATCGCTCTTTTGTATATCCCTGTTGCTGACCCTGTGCGTGCGCCTCCCTGCCGGGAATGAGATGAGGAGTGGTAACGCATGTTGAATGACCTGATGGAAAAACGAAAGAAGATTCTCGCCGAGTCTGAACAGCATAAAAACCGAAGAAATGAGCTTAATGCCGCCGCAAGCAAGGCAGCACGCGAGCGCAATACATTAAACAACCAGACCCGGGAGTTTGTCGAAGAGGCGCAGAAGAACAAGGATCTCCGGGACAAATACAACCAGGAAGTCCTTGACTTAAAAGCACAGCGGAACGAGTTGAACGACCAGGCAAATGTTCTTTTCGAAGATATTGAAGCGTTCAAAAAAGAGCACGGCACGCTGAAGAACCGGGGGATCAAGGAACTCCAGAAACAGATTGAATACATGGAGTACCGCCAGCAGACCGAAGTCTTCACGACCGATAAGGAACGCGAACTGATCGAAAAGATCAAGCAGATGAAAGGTCAGGTAAAAGAGCAGGAAGCCGAGCTCGAGCAGAACAAGGAGATGCGAACGAAGATCACCTCTGCCCGGGACTTTCGGAAAGGCGCTTCCGAACTCCATGCGAAGGTGACGGAAGTCGCTGAGCTCGCACAGAAACACCATGACCTGATGGTCGAGTCCTACCGGGAAAGCCGACAAGTCACGCGAATCTGCTGACGCAGCGCACAAGAGTTTTGTCGAATCACAGGAATCTGCGGATTCCGAGCACAAGTTCTTCATTGCCTGCCAGAAGGAACTGCGCGACTACGACAAGGTGATCTCGGGTCTCCGGAAGAAGACGAAGAAGGTCAAGGTCACAAAAGAACAGAAAGCAGTGCGACAGGAAGCAGAGCACCTCTTCAAGAATTTCCGTGCAGGTGAAAAACTTACCACGGATGATATATTGCTCCTCCAGCGTTCAAAAACTCATCTGATCCCGGAAGTATACTCTCTTTTTTTAATGTAGGCAATAATTTAATAGATTTACTGCAATTTTATGTATACGAATGACCGTGAGTCGGACTCTTGTCCTGAGCGTAGACCGGGACGATGATATCGGGTGGAAGGCGAATATCGAAAGCCCGGTCGTGGGGCGTGTAGCATGCCTGAACGCAGCAAATACGCTCG
>CAXXQB010000018.1:0-104592 GCA_963676405.2 uncultured Methanoregula sp. | reverse complement strand
GGGGTGAATGTATGTTCGGCAGGAGGTGAAAAGAGAAAGCGGCATGTCTTATGTGCTTCTTCGCTCGATAAGCAGCCCCTTGCCCCCCCGGCAAGTCCCACTGGCAATGTTCGGCGCAACTCCAACTATGGTAAAGTTGGTACGAATGCGCTATCTTTCGGTATGATGGTGAAAAGCAGGCGAATGTTGTTACTGAAATGACGGCTTGGCCGCTCCCGAAGGGTGCAGAGGAAGGAGCAGTGAATGGCCTCGGTCAATCCCTACGCCGTAATTTCGGCGATTTTCCATTTTCTTCCAGAAAAAGAGTTTGAAAACAACCGGGAGAAACTGCATTCCGCCTTCTACCGGATCAGGAAAAAGCATCGGGCTTTATTGAATGATTTGAGCTTCAGGAAAAGCCTTCTCTTTCCCCGCTCGCACCTCCTTGATGATATCTTGGCCAGTTTACAGCCTGAATTCCTGGGAAAGATGAATCCCGACCTCGAAAGGTATTCCATAAAGCCGGATCGCCTGGAAAAGCTCTGGAATGAAGACCTCAAGTCCACCCTTGGTGACAAGGAACCTGAAATCAAGGAGATTGCCGGAGAGCTATGCGCGATTCTGAGGGGATAGCCGGGACATTTACGCGAGAAATTGAAGACTTTGTCGATGAATATTTCAACGGATATCCATCCCCCCCGGCGGTGAGGGGGGGAAAGGTTATACACGATGCCCTTTGGGGCACCCAGTTTTTGCGTCCCCATGAGCTTGCCCTGGTCGATACTCCGCTGATCCAACGTCTGCGCGGGATCAAGCAGACGGCGTTCGCCTACCTGATTTTTCCGTCCGCCACCCACTCCCGGCTCGAACATTCGCTGGGAGTACTTTTCAGAGCGACAAGCTTCTGAAGGCCTTGCGTCAGAACACGACGGACAGCGGCCTGATCGAGGGCCAGGAAAACCTCATCAGGGCTGCCGCCATTTTACACGATTGCGGACACGGCCTTTCAGCCACTCCAGTGAAGAAATATACCGCTTTTTGCCGGATATGCAGGCCATGATAGGCCCCGGCGGAGAACATGAAGACTGCAATCCACATGAAGTACTGGCCTATTATATTGTGAAAAGCGAACCGTTCAAAAAGGATTCGATAAGATCTTAAGGGCTTACCATCAGAATATAGATGTCGGAAGATAGCCGACATAATCCTGGGGAACTGGCAGGAGCCTCTTTCCAAGTATATTGCTGATGTTATCAACGGTCCTTTTGATGCGGACAAACTTGATTATCTTTTTCGGGACGGTCATTTCAGCGGCCTGCCGTTGAAGATCGACCTTGACCGATTGTGGCATTGCGTCCAAATCCATTCCGTCCCTGTGAACGGTAAAGATGTCCGGATGCTCGTCATGTCCATCAACGGCATCACTTCACTCGAACAGATTGTCTTTTCCAAAATGGTGCTTTTTTCAAGCCTTTATCACCACCACAAGGTTCGAACCTGCGATTGCATGATGAAGGCGATTTTTGAATTTTGCAGGGAAAAAGCAAGACCGATAGGCGGCCGCGAACTGAAGCGGGCGACGGATTTCCTCTGGATCACGGACGATCGTCTGTATGCGGAGGCCGATAACCTGCCCCAGGATGATCTGCTGCACCGGCTCATCCACGACATCAAATACCGAAGATTGTGGAAAAGGGCTTTGATCATATCGAGGGCAACGGTGGAAAAGCCGGACCATGACTTTTTCGGCTACACTCGGTTGAAAAGGTTCTGCGGCGAACTAAGGAACGATGACCACGAACTTCGCCAGATGGCCGGGGAGATCTGCGACGCTGCGGGAAATCCGTGCGATCCGCTGGAGGTGTGGATAGATCTGCCGAAATTGCCGCCGACCGGCATGGCAGACGACACCTACGTGAATATCAGCGGTCTCGAAAACCCGGACTTCCAGAAATTGAGAGATATTTTCCAGGTCGATGACTGGGCTCAGAATTACGCCGAACACAACTGGCGGGGACACGTATTCTGCCCTGAGAGAGACGGAGTGAGGAAGAAAATTTCAGATGCGGCGAAGGTCGTGCTGGAAAGCAGGTTCTCGGTAAGATTCAATGAATCGGCTCAAAAGCTCTGCAAAATCTGAACGGATTTCCTTCTACTCTTTCCATGCACGAAACCCGGGATAACATCTCGGAACCGGGGCAGACCCCAAACGAAATACTTCGGGATGACCGGCATCCGGCTGCGCGTATAATTCCCTTTCCGAGTTTAGGCATCCCCCTTCTCCGCATCCATTTTTTCGACGATTCTGTCGTAGTAGAGCTGGTTTTTTTCGAGCGACACGGAGGTGCGGCGGGTCATGTTGAGCTTCATGATGAGGTAATTGAGCCGTTTCATATGCCGGTATTTCTGCTGGGTGTCCTTCATCCCGGAGAGCAGCGCCTCGGTCGTTTTGATTTCCTTGCGGAGTTCGAGTTCGGGTGGAAGGCAATTGGCGTTTTTGAGAATCTTATAGGCGAGCCTTATGTCGGCGGGCAGATGGCTGTCGTCTTCAAGAGTAAGCGGCTTGCCCTTCCCCGGCAGATCGTCGAAGTCCCCCCGTTTGACGGCTTCTTTGATCCGTTCATCCGCGAGCTTCTCGAATACGGCGAAAATATTGTCCATCGGAACCCTTTTCGACCCGTATAAAATGCTTTACCATGGAAAAAGCAGGTCATATTCTCACGGGCATCCATACCCCGGATAATTTTCCGCATGCCAATCTAGCATAATTCCTCAAAAGAGCAAACGGAAGGCGCCGATGACCATAAATCCTTCTTCAAACCTCGAAATTCCCTCCCCGAAGTGGTTCTGGCTCCTCGGTGCGGGCCACTTCGGCAGGATAGCGGCGGAACGGTTGAAAAAACGATTTCCCGACGCCCGATTTCTTCTCATAGACAATCGCGAAGAGAAACTCCGATCGGCGGAAAAGGACTTTGGGATTCCCGTGCATCGGGAGGAAGCCCAATCTTTTATGGGAAGAAACGTCCTTCCGGACGACGTATGGATTGTCCCCGCAATCCCTGTTCACGTCGCCTTCAAATGGATTGCGGGCGAACTGGAAAAACTGGGCCGCGTAAATCTCCTTCCCGTTCCCGAAGCGGTGGACGCCCAGGTGCCGAACCCCTTCCGGGTCCCCGACGGAACACTTTACGCGAGTTATGCGACCTTCATTTGCCCCGATGTGTGCAACGAATCCGGGCAGATCTGCACTCATACCGGGAAACCGCGTCCGGGCAACCTCTTCGAGCGGCTCGAACAAATCAGGCTTCCGGGTTGCTCCGTAGCCGTCGTTCGGAGCCTGCAACTGGCCCCGGGCGTGGGCGGCTATCCCGCCGGGCGCCTGTGGGACAAGTTGGCCCTCATGCGGGAAAACCCCGGACGCTTCCTCGTCGCCACGAGTTGCCGCTGCCACGGCGTTCTCAACTGCCTTGAATGGAAAGGAACGCAGCCCGCCGCGTGAGTACCGGGGCGTTGCGGCAGCGCCGCAAGCGCCGACGGGTGGGCCGATCCACGGGAAGTGCCGGGACTATAGTCTTGAAAGCAACTCGGGATCAAACGATCTCTGTCAAAGAAAAGGAGCAAACCAGTGCGTTACCGTACACTTGGAAGAACAGGGCTGGAGATATCGGAAGTCGGGTTCGGGGGCATCCCCATCATCCGGCTGTCCATGGAAGAATCGGTCCGGGTGCTTCGGAGGGCCTACGAGAGGGGAATCACTTTTTACGACACCGCCAATGTGTACCTCGACAGCGAGGAAAAGATGGGGCAAGCGTTCGCCAGCCTGCGCGGGAAGCTGATCATCGCCACCAAAAGTATGAAGCGTGACAGCAAGGGAGTGGAAGCGGACATCGAACAGAGCCTCCGCGCCCTGCGGACCGATTACCTCGATCTTTACCAGTTCCACCAGGTCTCGAAGGAAGAGGACTACCAGGGTCTGATGGCGCCCGGCGGAGGGTTGGAAAGCGTGCTGAAGGCACGGGAAGCGGGAAAGGTCCGGCACATCGGCTTCAGTTCGCACAGCCTGGAGATGGCCGCAAAGATGATCGATACCGACCTGTTCAGCACCGTTCAGTTTCCCTTCAGCTTCCTCGAAGACTCGGCGCGAAACGAACTCCATCCCAGGGCCCGCGCCCGGAATATCGGCATCCTCGGCATGAAGCCTTTCGGGGGCGGCGTACTGGACGATTACAGGGTCACGTTCGCTTTCCTGAGGCAATTTCCCGACGTCATCCCTCTGCCGGGATTCGATTCGGTCGAGAAGGTTGACCAGGTTTGCGACTTATACGAATCCGAGAACGTGCTTTCCCCCAAAGACCTGGAAGCCATGGAACGCTACCGGGCCGAACTCGGGCAGCAGTTCTGCAGGAGATGTGAATACTGCCAGCCCTGCGAACAAGGGGTCATGATCACGCCGGCCATGATGTACGGGGTCCTCGTCCATCGCATGTCAGCGGCGAAGGCGGTCGGTTTTGCGTCCAAGACCATGGCGACCGTGCGCAACTGCATCGAATGCGGCGAATGCGTCACCCGTTGCCCGTACAACCTGCCCATACCGGAAATACTCAAAAAACACCTGGCCATGTACGACGACTTCCTGGCACTGGCCAGGGAACGGGCGGGGGATCAGTGATCGGCACGGGGGGAAGCGTTGTCCAGCCGGTTGATGGCCTCATGAAGACAATCCTCGGCACGGAAACCCTTCAGGCGGGCCATGTTCACAAGGGTCAGCAGCATGTCTCCGAAGTCCCGCGATTCAACGGGCATGTCCCCGCCGATGCCCCCGCAAAGCTTTCGTCCCTTTTCGGAAAGAGCCCGCGCCTGAGCGTCGAGGTCGCCAAGCCCGGGCTTTTCTCCGTCGGGCACGCGGGAAAGAATGCGATAGGCGCGCATGAGGGCCGGAAGTGATTCGGGGACGCGGCTCGCAGGTTTTCCCGCAGAAGCGTTTTCCGCCTTCTTTATTTTTTCCCAGTTGTCCTTTACATCCTGAACTGAGGCGATATCCACGTTGCCGAAAACATGCGGGTGCCGGCGAATCATTTTTTCACAGATCCCGTCGCAAACGTCTTCGAGGCGAAAGTCCTTCTTTTCTTCGTAAAGGTGTATCATGAAAAACACCATGAAGAGCAGGTCTCCCAGTTCCTCGGCCGCTTCTTCCGGACGGCGGGAACGGATGGCGGAGGCGGCTTCATGCGCTTCTTCGATCAGGTAGGTCTGGACGGATTCCGGGGTTTGCTTCCGGTCCCAGGGGCACCCCGACTCCCCCCGAAGGCGGCTGATTATTTCATAAACGCCGCGGACTTTGTCCCAGCGGCCTTTTTCATTCTCGGTCATTTATTCTTCCTCTCGCCTGATTTTTGTGCCCGGTCGGATTTGTCAGAGGTTTTCTGCGAATCCAGCCAATATCGTTCCAGTTCTTTGCGTTTTTCTTCGAAGATCTTCTGGACGTTGTCAGGGGTCACCCGGACCAGGATTCGGGCGGCTTCCTGTATGTAAGGGAGCAGGCTGGATCGGGTCAGCAGCGGATTTTGGGGCGAAACGAACAGGGTCAGTACGGAAATGGCCACGATGCAGAGAATCAGCGCCTTCCCAAAGCCGATCATCCCGCCCCAGAGACGATCGAAAAAACCGAGGCCCGCCTTCCGCAGGAGCTTGGCAATCCAGTATCCCGCCACGGCGACACAGAACCATGCCAATAAAAAGACCAGGATAAAGGCGATGATCTGAGTGCCTGAAAGCCGCGGGAAAGCATGGGCCAGTTGAGCGGCCAGGGATTCATAATAATGGGAGGCAAGGACAAACCCGCAGAGGAGCCCGGCGATGCTGAAGACCTGAGAGACCGCCCCCCGCACGATGCCCCGCAGCATGCAGAATAGCCCCACACCAATCATCACCCAGTCAAGACCGTTCATGTCCCTTCAGCGTCCTCTCGTTTGAAGGCCCACTGCGTTCAATCGCCCGTTGAATCAGCACACGCCTGCGAGCGCCCGCGGCAAACCCGCACATCGCGCAAAAGCGGCGGACCGGTGTTCCCTTTGCATGACATCGGCGTCTTAAAGAGAAAGGCATTCGGCCCCCGCTTCCGAACCAAGAATTATCAACATCCCTCAATATTGGAAAGACTTTATTTTTGAAGATGGTAAAATGCTCCGTTAGCAGGTCTGAAGAGAAACCTTCCGCGGGCCTCCGGGGGATGTGGCTCAAAGCGAGGCTCCGGCAGCCCGTTTCTGGCGGGCTTGTTCTCGTGCGGGAACCCGGTTTCCACTCGTGTTTTTCCCATTGGGCCCCCAAAGGGACGCAAAACGTTTTTCCGCCTGTTATGTGAATGTTGTCAGGACGAAAAACACGTGATATTAATACGATCCTCATCCGGGGAAATTTTGACCGGGCATCGTTTGGCGATAACATGCAGGAGTTTTGAAAACAGCTTTGGGCGATTCAACTACAGGCAAAGATAAGGCCTTGAAAAGTACGACCCAGATATCCTTCGAGGACAACAAGGTCGTACAGCAGCTCGCAGGCGAGCATAGCAGTCACCTCAAGATCATTGAAAAGCAGCTGGATGTACGAATCCATCTCCGCGGAAATCAATTCACCATATCCGGCGACCGTCCTCACGTAGAATTGACCGAGCGACTGCTGAAAAACCTTGAGTCCCTGATTGACGGCGGATACCCGTTGTTCGGGAGCGATATACTCTACGCCATCCGGATTTTGAGCGAGAATATCAACAGTCCGCTGAAAGACATCTTTCTGGATCATGTGTTCATTGCCTCGAACAAAAGGGTGATCACACCCAAGAGCGTCAAGCAGAAAGAATACATCGAGGCGATCCGCCATTATGATATTGTTTTCGGAGTAGGCCCGGCCGGGACCGGCAAGACCTACCTCGCTATGGCCATGGCCGTCGGCGCCCTGACAAAGGAACTGGTACGGCGCATCGTTCTGGTCCGCCCGGCCGTGGAAGCGGGAGAAAAGCTCGGTTTTCTTCCGGGGGATCTGGCTGAAAAGGTCAATCCCTATCTACGCCCTCTCTATGATGCGCTTCACGACATGATGGACTTCGAGAAGGCGACCAACCTGCTGCAGCGTGGTGTCATCGAAGTCGCGCCCCTGGCTTTCATGAGGGGACGCACGTTGAACGATGCCTTCGTCATTCTGGATGAGGGGCAGAACACCACGGCCGAGCAGATGAAGATGTTCCTCACCAGGCTCGGACTTGGTTCAAAGGCTGTTATCACTGGAGATATCACGCAGATAGATCTCCCTGAAAACAAGCCGTCGGGCCTTGTCGAAGCCATTGAACTATTGAACGGTATCCAGGGAATTCGCCTTGTCTTCTTTTCAAAGCAGGACGTGGTGAGGCACCGGCTCGTGCAGGACATTATAGAAGCCTACGAGCAGGCGGAGCTTCGGAAAGCCCAAAGCGCCAGGACTTCATCAGAGAAGTGAGAGGTATGGACAAGGAGAAACGGGAACCGGAGAAAATCAAGACCAGGGCCAGGGCCAGCCTGCTTTGCAGACTGCTGCCCTGCAGTATCGAGGATATCTATTGTCAAAAAGCCCTGATTCTGGTCGCAGTCAGCATCATCATCGCCCTTTTGCTCACTCCCTCCTTCACGGCCAACAGCCCGCCGTTCCGTCTCGGTGACATCGCCGACCGAAATGTAAAAGCCAAACGGGACTTCCTCGTGGACGATGAAACTGCCACGGCCCGGAAACGCCAGGAGGCCGTGAAGCAGGCACCCGTTGTCTACGATCTGGACGAAAACATTTCCGAGAATGCCCTGGAAAAGATTGAAACGGCCTTCCAGGCGATGCGCGATTTCCTGATGGAAGACAGCCGTTCGACGCCGCATCTGGACCTGCCCAAGGACCAGACGTTCGGGTCGAATCCCTCTTCCGGCGCGGTCTCCGTGCTATCCCTCTCCGAACCGGGTCAGCAAATTTTGCGCAGAAAAAAAGACTTTGAGAACATTCTGGGCATCCAGGTTCCACCCGAAGTTTTTTCAAGCCTTTTTGAACGGCAGTTCACCCGGGAAATCCAGGAAAAGCTGGTTCAGCTGCTCAAGGGTCCGCTTGAGCAGGGCATCGTGGCCAATAAGCTCTGGATGAACCAGAACCAGGGCAATAACCTGGTGATTCGGAAACTCTCGACGAACGAGGAGCACCTGGTCCACCCCCCCTACCCCTATCCGGACATCGAGGAATCCCGGAAGCTCGTCGTCATGCAGGCCCTGGACGAAGGGCGGGACATCAAGGAAATGATGGCCTACTCTTCCCTGGCTTCACAGCTTTTGCAGCCGAACCTGACTTTTAACCTTGAAGAGACGGAACACCGGCGGGAGCAGGCTTATGCCTCGATAAAGCCGGTGACGCTCAAGGTAACGAAGAATGAAATGCTGGTCAGGGAAGGTCAACGGATCGGTCCCGAAGAGCTTCAGAAGCTGAAGATCCATCAGAACGTAGGGACGGACCGGCACTGGCTGCTCGTGTTCTTTTCCATTTTCATGTTCAGCACCATGTGCATCTGGGTGGTCGTGCACGTGGCAAGGCAGCATCTGCTTTATTCCCATATCGATTTCGAGGATCTGCTGTTCCTGGCAATTCTCCTGATCTTCCTTCTGAGCATCGGGCGCGGGGGCTTGTGGGTGGGGCAGCTCATCGGAGACGCTTCGGCAAACCTCACCACGAAAACATTCATCTGCGCCATTCCCCTGACCGCCGGGGCGATGATTGCGTGTATTTTCTTCGGCGTCACCGTTTCGCTCATTTTTTCCCTGGTCCTGACCCTGTTTGCAGGAATGCTTTTCGGGAAGGACTTCGGGATGTTCTTTTACTTCATGATCGGTTCGTTCGTTGCCGCGCACGGGGTATCCCCATGCAGGAACCGGATGATCCCCATAAAGGCAGGCCTCGTGGTGGGATGCGCCAATGTGCTGCTGATCCTGCTGAGCGCCTATCTCCAGGACCAGTGGGTCCTCATGGGGATCGTCACGAACGCTTTCTTCGGCTTTTGCGGGGGGCTGTTCGCGGGAATCCTGGTCGCCGGAGTCACACCGCTTGTGGAGATGGCCTTCAATTACACGACGGACATCAAAATGCTCGAACTGGCCACCATGGACCAGCCCCTGCTGCGGGAACTGATGGTGGAAGCCCCCGGGACATACCATCACAGCATCATCGTCGGGAACATGGTCGAGGCGGCGGCCAATTCCATCGGGGCCAATTCTCTGCTCGCCAAGGTGGCAGCCTATTACCACGATATCGGGAAAATCAAGAAACCTCTTTATTTCATCGAGAACCAGTTCGACTGCGAAAACCGCCACGAGAAGCTGGCCCCTTCCATGAGCAGCCTCATTCTCATCTGCCACGTGAAGGACGGGGTCGAACTGGCCAAGCAGCACCGGCTCGGGAAAAGCATCACGGACATCATCAGTCAGCACCACGGGAAGAGTTTCATCTCTTTTTTCTACACCAAGGCGATGGAAGCCCGCGAGAAGGCACAGAACAGTAAGGGCTCCGTTCTCCCTGCCATCAACATGGACGACTACCGCTATCCCGGCCCGAAGCCTCAGACCAAGGAAGCGGGGCTCGTAATGCTGGCCGATGTCGTGGAAGCGGCCTGCCGGTCTTTGTCGGAACCCACCCCGGCAAGAATCCAGGGGCTTGTCAACCGGCTCATCAACAATATTTTCAGCGACGGTCAGTTGGAAGAATGCGAACTCACCTTAAAGGACCTGCACCATATCGCCAAGCACTTCAATCAGATCCTGGCCACGGTCCACCACAAGCGCATCGAATACCCCTCGGCCGTCCCCAACGATGGAAAGGGAAAGGCTGATGCCTCTGACCCAAATCAGCGTGAATCAAAACAGGATCGGGATAAACAGTGTTCAAATCGAGACCGCGGCAAGCCTGATCTTAAACGCCTTGGGATTCACTGACGCCGAACTGAGCGTTCTGATCGTCGACGACGACGAAATGGCCTCCATCAACAAAGAATACAGGCAGATCGACACATCCACCGATGTGCTTTCGTTCTCCATGCGCGATGGTGAATTCGGGGATGTGTGCACGGACGTTCTGGGCGACGTGGTGATTTCGGCCCCCATGGCGGAGCGCATGAGTAAACTGCACGGGACGTCTTTCGAAGCGGTAATGGATCTGCTCCTGACGCACGGGATTCTTCACCTCGTGGGGTTTGACCACGAACAGGGGGAATCGGAAGCTGCGGAAATGGAAGCAAAAACCCTGGAGCTTCTCGGCCTGCTCGGCCACCCGGAAAAGAGCTTCGAGTGGTATATGAAGGGGGATTAGCTGCGCGGGGCAAGGGAGCGGAGGAGACTTTCGACATGTCTTGAGCCCCCGGGCACAGCACTGCGGGGCTTTGTACGACTCATCGATTCATAAAAAGGAGGAATTGTGGCGAGACTTGCAATCAACATCGATCACGTGGCCACGGTCAGGCAGGCGCGCCGCGCCAAGGAGCCGGACCCCGTGATAGCCGCCGCCCTTGCGGAACTGTCCGGAGCACAGGGAATCGTTGCCCATCTTCGTGAGGACAGGCGCCATCTGCAGGACCGTGATCTTCATCTGCTGAGGCAGACGGTCAAAACCAAGCTGAACATGGAAATGGCCGCCACGAAGGAAATGGTCCAGATCGCACTCGGCGTCAAACCGGATATGGTCACCATCGTTCCCGAAAAACGCCAGGAACTCACGACCGAAGGCGGACTCGACGTGGTATTGTACGAAGAACCGCTGAAGGACGGGATAAGGGTCCTTCATGAAGGCGGGATCGCCGTCAGCCTCTTCATCAACCCCGATCCCCAGTACATCAAGACGGCGCATCGGCTCGAGGCCGAGTACGTTGAGCTGCACACGGGCGCGTTCGCCGAAGCCGATTCCTATCAGAAGCGGCAGGAAGAGTACGAACGGATCGTTACATCTGCCAAGCTTGCCCGCAAATTGGGATTGAGCGTCCACGCCGGCCATGGAATCGACTACCAGAACATCCTGTGGGTCAGGAACATCGCGGAAATCCAGGAATTCAGCATAGGTCATGCCGTGATTGCGCGCGCCATTCTCGTGGGAATGGAACGGGCCGTCCGTGAAATGCTGGATCTGGTAAACGGTTAGATGGCACTTCATGGCATAGGCATCGATCTGATCAGGATTGACAGGCTTCAACGCCTGCTGGACCGCTGGGGAGAACGGTTCGAGAACCGCATTTTCACCAGGGCCGAACGGGAGGCCTGTTCGCAAAGGTCCGGCTACGCGGCCTGTCTCGCGATGAGGTTCGCCGCAAAAGAGGCTTTTGTCAAAGCGCTCGGCACCGGGGTCCGGGGACCGGTCCTGTGGCTGGACATGGAAGTCCTGAACGACCCGCTCGGGAAACCGCGGATCTCGCTTTCGCAGAGAGCGCTGGAATTCTGCCGGGAACGGCACATTCGGGCCTGGCATCTGAGCCTCACCGACGACGGCGAATACGGGGCCGCCGTCGTGGCGATCGAAAATTCATCCGACTGACGGTTTCGTAAAAAGGACCGGGACCCCGGGCTCTTTGCCGTGGGAACCGGAGCCCCACACCTTCGCGGTCATGCCTTTCGCATCTGATGTTTCGTTCCGTCCCCTGCCGTTTTTTCCGGTTCCACTGAGGAGGTCTCAATGATTGTCGTAACAGCGTCCGAAATGGCCGGCCTCGACCGTTCGACCATCGAGGAAATTGGAATCCCGGGCATTGTGCTCATGGAAAACGCCGCGAGAGGGGCGGCGGCTTTTTTTACGGAAGCCGTTCCCGATCTGCTCTCGCGCCGCATCACGGTATTGGCGGGGGCCGGCAACAACGCAGGGGACGGTTTCGCCCTCGCGCGCATTTTCAGAAACAGCGGCGCGAACGTCCGGGTGGTATGTCTGCGTTCACCCGAACGGCTGCAGGGAGACGCCCTCACCAATTTCCGCATCCTGGAGAAACTCGACATCACGGTCACGACATGGGATGAAAAGCAGGATTTCGAATCCCAGTGGTCCGCCGTGCGTGAAAGCGGCGCAGTGATTGACGCCATTCTCGGGACCGGCCTCAGAAGCGAAGTCCTGGGCCTGTACCGACAGGTGATAGAAGCGGTGAACGAATTGTCCATACCGGTCCTTGCCGTGGACGTTCCGTCGGGCCTTGACTCCGGCACGGGGAAGCCGCTCGGAATCGCCGTCAGGGCCACTGCGACGGCCACCTTCGGGTTCGTGAAGGTCGGCCAGGTGATCGATCCGGGCACCGATTACGTCGGGCAGCTCAGGGTCGTCGACATCGGGACCCCGCCGGAACTTCCGGAAGAGCACGGCATCAAACGGTTTTTGCTCACCGGGGACCTGCTGTCCCCCTGGCTGCGCCCCCGCCCGGCAAATGTCCACAAAGGAACCGCCGGGCACGTGATGGCCCTCTCGGGCTCCATCGGCAAGACGGGCGCCGCAGCGCTCATCTGCCTGGGAGCGGCCCGCTGCGGCTCGGGCCTGGTCACGCTCTTCATTCCCTCCAGCCTGAACCCGATCATGGAAGTTAAACTCACCGAGGCCATGACGTTTCCGATCGCGGAAACGGAGGACCACTCCCCGGCTTCGGCCTCGCTCCCCGAGATTCTCGCATTTTCACAAGGCAAACAGGCACTGGCCGTGGGTCCCGGAATTTCCCTCCACCCGGACACTCGGAAGCTGGTCAGGGAACTGGTGGTTCATGCCCCATGCCCGATGGTGCTCGATGCGGACGCCCTCACCATAATGGCCGAAGACCCCGATCTGCTGCGCGGATGCCCGAAGCCGCTGGTGCTGACCCCTCACCCCGGCGAAATGGCCCGCCTCATCGGGGGCAGCCCCGCCGATATTCAGGAAAGCAGGATTGAAACCGCCGCCGAATTCAGCAAAAAGTACGGGGTCGTCGTCGTTCTCAAAGGTTTCAGAACGGTTATTGCCGCACCGGACGGCAGAATCGCCATCAACAGCACGGGCAATCCGGCAATGGCGAGCGGAGGAATGGGAGACACTCTGACGGGTATGACGGCGAGCTTCCTCGGGCAGGGTTTTGAGCCGTTTCGAGCGGCCTGCCTTGCGGTTTTCATTCACGGAGCGGCCGCCGACCGACGGATCGGGAATGTCGCCTCCAGGGGCCTCCCGGCATCGGAGATATTGGAGGAAATCCCCCACGTGATCGGACACCTGGAAGGCTATCGGGGCAACGCATGAAGACGATCGTCCTGCATTCTCCTTCAGAACGGTGCACTTGTGCCATAGGGCGTAAAATCGGGGAAAACCTCGAGCCGGGCGACGTTTTGGCGCTCCGGGGGGAACTCGGAGCGGGCAAAACCTTCCTCACGCGCGCCCTGGCTCACGGCCTGGGCG
Organism: uncultured Methanoregula sp.; assembly: GCA_963676405.2. Lineage (GTDB taxonomy): Archaea > Halobacteriota > Methanomicrobia > Methanomicrobiales > Methanospirillaceae > Methanoregula. The sequence continues at coordinate 91,185 of CAXXQB010000018.1, read as the reverse complement.
TACCCGCGTCCATCCCGATCACCAGTCCGACCTTCACCATCATCAACGAATACGACGGCCGTCTTCATCTCTACCACATCGACCTGTACCGGCTGGCCGGGGTCGACGACCTGGATACGCTGGCCTGGCAGGAAGCGCTGTTCGGCGAAGGGATAGCCGTCGTCGAATGGCCCGACAGGATGGGACCGCTGCTCCCGGAAGACCGCTGGGACATCCGCATCGAAATCACCGGGGACGACAGCCGCACCTTCACTCTTGAGGCACACGGCGAGCAGAACGCCGCGAGGGCCGAAAAATGGTTCCACGAACTGAACCTCATCGCGGAAGCTTCCGCCTGCCGCTGATCCCGTGAAGAACCGCGCGGGGGAGTTCGCCGTCAACCCTGGATTCTAATCGAAATCGACGTGGTCTTCGGGCTTTTCCAGTTCAGGAGGGAATTCGCTGAACGGAAACACTTTCCGGTTTTCGTTCAGCGTGGTGTACCGGATGATCCTGTAGACGTATGCCGCGACTTTGTTGGAAAAGCCCCGGAGGGGTTCGCTGTATTTCTGGGTGATCAAGAGGTAAATGAACTGAAAAATAACGGTGATCTGGACCACGAACTTCAAGATTTCCAATATGATCAGGCACACCAGGCTGTACAGCAGCCTTACGGCGATCCTGCCGCGTGATATCTTCTTTTCTTCCGTACCGTTCATGGCAAAGCTCCTGTGATCCGAATGGGTTCCGAATACCCCGTTTTATTGCCCGGCATCCGGCGTCAGAAGCCGATGCCGCCGATTGTCCAGACCTTTTCTGAACGCAACATGATCCAATACCGACGCGGTTTCGCCATGCCCACGGTTCTGCCCGGGCAGTTTCCGGGCCGGGCAAGACCGCCCGCGTCCCCTTTTCATGACAGCCGGGGAACAGCGATCCTTGAAGGAAGATAACCATCCCGCCACGGATGGCATTCCGTTCTTCCAAAACAGGTGGGGAAATCAGGAACGCGCAAGGAAAACCCGCGCGAAAACAACGGGTGGAACCGCGGGCGCGCTTTTACGGGGCCGGAGCAAATGGGACCGCGTCCCGGAAGCTCACTTGCCGGGCTCGCCGCTGCGCAGCCACCGCCAGTCCTCCCACTTCAGGGGGACGCCGGGCGTCCAGAACAGCCTTCGGAAATGGTACCCGTAAATGGCCATGGTCACCATTTCGCCGAAGGAGTGCCGGTACGTTGAAAGCCCTTCCTGCAGGAGTTTCCAATAGTACCAGGGTCTGTGGTCCGCAACACCCAGGAACCAGAGGGAACGCAGGAATGCAGTCAGGTCGCTTTTCGCCAGCTTGGCGTCCGGCACTTTCGGGTGATAGGTCTTCAGAAAAGCCATGATGCGTTTATAGTACATCTCCGGGGAATAGAGGGTGTTCATGACCCATTTATAACCTTCGATGATGGTTTGCCGGTCCATTTTGGGAGTGAAATTCAGGCTGCCGTCCACATCCGTATTGTCTCCCGAAGATTTGAAGAGCAATCGGCCTTCATCCTCGAGCCTCTTGTAGAGCCTCGTTCCGGGAATGGCGGTGAGCAGTCCGATCATGGCGGTGACGATTCCGTTCTTTTGAATGAAGTTCACCTGCCTCTGAAAGATATCCGGAGGGTCGTTGTCGAAGCCGATGATAAACCCTCCCATGACGGCCATACCCCGGGCATGGATGATACCAACGGATTCTGACAGGCTTCGCTTGAGGTTCTGTGCCTTTCCGCATTCCCTCAGGCTGTCTTCGGAAGGAGTCTCAAGACCGAGAAAAACCTTGCTGAAGCCCGCCGCCACCATGAGCGCCATGAGTTCTTCGTCCTCGGCGAGATTGACGGAGGCTTCCGTGAAGAAAGAAAGCCGCCGGTCCTTTTCGTTCTGCCAGGCGATAATCCTGCGAAGAAGCCCCTTGACCTTGGTTTTATTCCCGATGAAGTTGTCGTCCACCATGAACACGGACCCGCGCCACCCGCGATCATAGAGAGCGTCAAGCTCGGCGATGACCTGATCGTCGTGTTTATTCCTGGGCACACGACCGTTTATGACAATGATATCGCAGAATTCGCAGTCAAAGGGACACCCACGCGAATACTGGACGCTCATGCTGACATAGTCTTTGAAGTTAATGAGATCCCACTTGGGAATGGGATGTTATCGAGAGAAGGATATCTTTCGGCCCTGTAAAGCCGCTTCGGGGAGCCCTTTTCGATGTCGGACGCCAATTCGGCGACGATCGGTTCGCCTTCTCCGAGGACAAGATAGTCGATGTCGGAGAATTCTTCACGGTAGGTGTTGAAGAGCGGACCTCCGCCCACTATTTTGGTCCCGAGTTTCCGGCACCGGTCGACGACGATCCTTGCCGAATCTTTCTGAGCGATCATCGCGCTTATAAACACGTAATCGGCCCAAAGTATTTCGTCATCGGTCAATGCGGTGACATTGAGGTCGACCAGCTGCATCTCCCAGGTTGAAGGCAGCATCGCGGCGACGGTCAATGCACCGAGAGGAGGGAAAGCGGCCTTCCTGCGGACCACGCGGAGCGCGTGCCTGAAACTCCAGAAGGTTTCCGATACCTGAGGGTATACAAACAAAATCTTCATCGGGACATCCTTGCTCTAAAAAACTGAAACACAGGACTATTCTTAACTGGTACTGTACAGCCTGACGTTCATTAAATCAATGCCAATGCGTCATATCTTCCGTTGCATTCCCGTTTTGACGGAACCCGGCGCATTGCGCTGAAAGCCGATGGCCAAACGGTCCCGCACGGGTCTGTTTTGAAGGTGGTATTCAAGAAAAACTCTATACAAAAGTGTCTCTTTATTTTATTAGATAGAGCTTTCCTCGACTGGGCGGGGTGAAGTTTCCCGCAGGACGAGGAAAGGATCCGGACCGCTCCGGAAAGAGGATCGACGGTCCGGGCCGGTGGGTTCGTTCAACCGCCGTTCCGAACCCGCCCGCGGCCGGGAAGGAATCCCTCAACGCTCCGCGTGCGGCGTTCACTGCGCCCGACATGACATCCGGGGAGCGCGCCGATTGCAGGTTGATGTCATAACCGCACATTAAGGGAGGTCGCTATTGGTATGGCGCTTGTTGTTCAGAAATACGGGGGAACTTCCGTTGCCAATCCCGAACGGATAAAGGCTGTAGCCAAACGGGTGGTCGACAGGAAGAAAAAGGGCGACAGTCTCGTGGTCGTTCTCTCTGCACGGGCAGGAGAAACGGATCGCCTGCTGACGCTCGCACACGACGTGAGTCTTGAGCCCTCCAGCCGCGAACTGGATGTTCTCCTGGCTACTGGGGAGCAAACGACCATCGCCCTTTTCAGCATGGTGGTGAGCGACCTCGGATTTGAAGTCATTTCCATGACCGGCTATCAGGCCGGCATCATCACCGACAGCAACCACGGCCAGGCAAGGATCAATTCGATCCAGACGCTGCCCGTGGTGGAAAAGCTGAATGAAGGCAAAATAGTGGTTGTGGCCGGATTTCAGGGATATGATGATGAAGGGAATATAACCACCCTGGGCAGAGGCGGTTCCGATACGACGGCGGTGGCGCTTGCAGCCGCCCTGGGCGCCGATATCTGCGAGATCTACACTGATGTGGAAGGGGTTTTCACGGCGGACCCGAACGTGTATTCCAAAGCCAGGAAGCTCAACCGCATCAGCTATGAAGAAATGCTGGAAATGGCGAGCATGGGCGCCAAAGTGCTCCACCTGCGATCCGTTGAATTCGGGATGAAATACAACGTCCCCATCATGGTCCTTTCCTCTTTTACGGACGCCCCGGGCACGCTTGTCACCAAGGAGGATGAAGAAATGGAAAATGTGGTGGTTTCCGGAATCACTTACACGAAGAACGAAGGGCGAATCACCATCACCAACGTTCCGGACCTGCCGGGCATGGCCGCCAAGGTGTTTCGCCCCATCGCCGCCGAGGGAATCAACGTGGACCTCATCGTACAGGGGAGCGCCGATCTGCCCGGACGCGCCGACATTTCGTTCACGGTCCCCAAAACCGCGCATCAAGAGAGCGATGGAACTCGTCGAAAAAGTCGCCCGGGAAATTGACGCAGGCCCGATCCACGGCAATGCCGACATCGCGAAGATATCGATTATCGGTCTTGGAATGCGAAGCCACAGCGGTGTCGCCACCAAGATGTTCGAAACCCTTTCGCGCGAGAACATCAACCTGAAGATGATCAGCACTTCCGAGATCAAGGTATCCTGCATCATCGATGAAAAATACGCGGAACTCGCCGTAAGAGTGCTCCACGACGCGTTTGAGCTGGAAAAAGACCCTCACGGCCGGATTGAAATTCAGGAAGAGATTCTGCCGATCAAACAGCCTGTCGCGTAGCGGCCGATCCGCCCCGCTTTTTTCCCGAGCACCGCCTCCTCACTGTCCGTTCGTTCTTGACGCTGATGATACACGGGCCCGCGGGCTGCACGCATACGGATTCAAGCCGCTCCGGAATTCCGGAGCGGCGCCCGTGTGACGCGCTTCGGCCTGCGCGGAACGGCCCCGCGGGGCCGACAACCATCCTCCCCGTCCGCAAATGCGCCTGCACGGCCCAACACGGGCTCCCAGGCCGGGATTAGACATTTTTCCGAGGATCAGAAAATGCAGGAAGTAAAGCTCTACGATACGACCCTGAGGGATGGAACTCAGGCCGAGGATTTCACGCTTTCCCTTGAAGACAAGGTCCGGGTCGCCCTGAAACTCGATGACCTCGGAATCCACTACGTCGAGGGCGGCTGGCCGGGTTCCAATCCCAAGGACATGGCTTTTTTCGACGAAATCAGGAACCACGGCCTCAAACAGACGCGCATCGCGGCGTTCGGAGCAACTCACCACCCGACCGGGAATGCCGAAACCGATGAAAACCTGAAGGCCCTCATCGCCGCAAAGACTCCCGTGGTCACAATTTTCGGGAAAAGCTGGACCGTTCACGTGAAGGATGCGCTGCGCACCACGCTCGAACGAAACCTCGAGCTTATCCACGACAGTGTCGGATACGTGCACGGGCACGTCCAAACCGTCTTTTATGACGCCGAACATTTTTTCGACGGATTCAAGGCAAATCCCGATTATGCAATCGCCACCCTCCGGCATGCCGTCGAAGGCGGCGCCGCATGCATGATCCTCTGTGACACCAACGGGGGCAGCCTTCCAGGGGAGATTCGTGAAATCATATCCGTTTTCAAGGAAAAACTGCCCGGCGTTCCCTTCGGCATCCATGCTCACAACGACGCCGAACTGGCCGTCGCCAACTCACTGGTCGGCGTTGAAGAGGGCGCCGTTCAGGTCCAGGGGACGATCAACGGGATAGGGGAGCGATGCGGGAACGCGAATCTTTCTTCCGTCATTCCCAATTTGTGCCTGAAGATGAACATCCCGTGCCTGAGTCCGGAAAACCTGCGGAAACTGCACTCGGTGAGCCGATTCATCCTGGAAACCGCCAACGTTCCGGCCAACCGGTTTCAGCCCTACGTGGGGCGCAGCGCCTTTACACACAAGGGCGGGGTCCACATCAGCGCCATCGGGAAAAACCCCAAGACCTACGAGCACATCAGTCCCGAACTGGTCGGAAACCACAGGCGCGTCCTCATCTCCGACCTGTCCGGACGCGCCGCCGTCAAGCTCAAAGCGGAAATCTACGGCATTCACCTCACGAAGCGCGACCCCATCGCAAGACAGGTCCTGGAGGAACTGAAGGAACTGGAAAATCAGGGCTTTCAGTTCGAGGCCGCCGAAGCGAGCTTCGAACTCCTCATCAACAAGGCCATGGGACGGAGCAGACGCTTCTTCGAACTGCTGGGCTTCCGTGTGATCGATCAAAAACCGAGCGAAGGCCAGGAGCCGGTGGCGGAAGCAACGATCCGGGTCACCGTGGACGGGAAAACGGAGCACACCGCGGCGCTGGGAAATGGTCCCGTGAATGCGCTTGACAACGCCTTGCGAAAAGCCCTCGAGAAATTCTATCCCGAACTCCGGGAAATGCAATTGAGCGACTACAAAGTGAGGGTGCTGCCGGGACTGCCCGGTACGGCCGCAAAAGTCAGGGTGCTCATCGAATCCCATGACACCACGGACCACTGGAGTACCGTCGGCGTGTCCCACGATATCATCGAGGCGAGTTGGCAGGCACTGGTGGACAGCATCAACTACAAATTGTATAAGGCAGAGAAGCACTGTCAGCAAAGCTGAAGCCCGGATTCCCGCTCCCCGGGCACGTAAGGCTTTGCGAATCACCGGGTCCAGGGGGTTTTCCGTTGCATAAGGAACGCAAACTGCCCGCGGCCGTCGCCGCCCTGGCAACCGCCGTCTTTCTGGTTCTCCTTACACGTTTATGGGGAACGGGGAGCCGGCACGAAAACGCCTCCTCCCCCGCGCCGCTGTTCATCGAAGTCAGGGGGGAGGTCCGGAACCCGGGCCTTTATGCATTAAACCGGGAATGCCTCACCGCCTCCCGCATTCTCACTGCGGCAGGCGGTTTCAGGGATGGCCCCCCCGTAAAGATCTCTCCTGATTCTTCGCTTCAGGGCCTGACGAGCGGGCAGGCGGTTCGTTTTATTCGAAAAGACCCCGGAGAACCGCAAATGAGGATTGAAAGGATGGGGGCGGCGGCAGCGCTGGCGCTCGGGGGGAAGCTCGATTTGAACCGGGCAGCCATCGAAGACTTATGTCTGGTCCCTCAGATGAAGCCCGAAACCGCGGATGCTATCGTACGCCGCCGCTGCGGCAGGCCCTGGCGTGCGGTGGATGAACTGGAAGAAATTCAAGGGGTTGGACGTGCCACGGCAGAGAAATGGAAAGCCCACCTCGAAGTCGAGTTTTGAGCGTCTCCGCGTGCTTGTGACGATACGGCTCCAATGAATGGCACCGGGTTAAGTAATTCTTGCACGGGGTGGCTTCTGCCCCCGGAGTCATTGTATCAGCAACGGTTTATTGAAAAAAGGCATTGCCGCATACAAGACTCGGGAGAAACGGAATATGGCGGCCCGGTCTTTTCTACGAATGGTATTGGTCACCGTTCTTTTTGGGATTTGCTTCGGGTGCGGAGGCCACACCCCTCAACTGAAAGAGGGGGCTGTCGCGCCCCGCGCCGGGGAAATCGTCAGCACCGCTCGTTCGGTAATCGGCAAACCCTACCGTTTTGGCGGATTATCGCCTGAAGGCGGGTTTGATTGCTCCGGCTTTACCTGGTGGGTGTACCATCGCAACGGGATCAACCTTCCCAGGCAGACCGCGGACCAGATGTCGGCGGGCCGCCAGGTTTCAAAAAAAGACCTGCGCCCGGGGGACCTCGTTTTTTTCGATATCGAACGCAGGGGTCCGTCGCACGTGGGGATTTATACGGGGGACAACCGCTTCGTCCACTGCCCGAGCACCGGGAGTTGCGTGAGGGAAGACAGGTTTTCCCACCGGTACTGGCAAAGGAAATACGTCGGCGCATGCCGGGTCCTGCCTCAGGGGCCTCATTAGCGCCTCCTTTGGACAAGCGGACTGCTGACACCTCTCCCGGCTCTTTTTTTTGTCTATTTTCTTGAACTTTGCATTTTTGGTGGTATAGATGATAGTTAGTCTAGTCTAAGCGAGCGGTTCGATATCTCGGGTTATTCAGGAAATCGGTCTTTCGCCTGCGCAGAACGGTTCCAAAATAGCTCAAGTAGCGTGCCACCAGCAAGAAAAACACATTTATGAAAGGATCGGACAATGGCGGAAGGTCGGGTTAAATGGTTCAACGATCAAAAAGGTTATGGTTTTATTGAAACGAGCAACGGGCCGGATGTTTTTGTGCACCACAGCTCCATTGAAGGTACGGGCTTCAGGACCCTCAGTGAAGGCCAGGAAGTGACCTTTGAGATCGAAAAAGGCGCCAAGGGACCTCAAGCGGTAAACGTCAAGAAACTGTAAGAGCGTCTCCCGCGCCTGCCGGGACATTCCAAAAGAAAGGGCCGGGGAGTTCTCGCGGCCCTTCTTCCACGCAAGCACCTTTGTCAGCCATTTCCGCTTTTTTATCGGGAACCCCCTCAAGGGGGGCTCCTCTGCTGTTGCCTGAAAGTCTTCAGTCGACCGTCATTCCATTCGGATGTATCAGTACAGTTGCCTCACCGCGTTGTGCCTCTTGCGATAAATCATCTGGTTGTTATCCTCGAGCATTCTCGACAGGCGATGCCGTTCCCCCTGCGTCATGGTTCCGTCGGATATCATCCGGTAATATCTGTCCTTGATGTAGTTCAGGTTCCGGGTAAGTATATCCGCCTCGCCCCGAGAGAGGTCCCCTCTGGTGATCCCCTGGCCGATTCGGGCCTCCTGCCTTGAGATCTTGTCCGGGATGGAATCCGCGTAAGCAACCGCCGCCACGGCAACCAACACAACCGCCGCCAAAAATACAACCACCGTCTTCCTCATAATGTGTTCCCTCCCGGCTGTTGTCGCACACTCTTCACGTTCATGATTTCAATCCGACCGTCCTTCGTTGATACGATATTCAAAGGGGCTTGTCGATACGGAGAACACCGTTTCCGATATCGAGCGAACAAGGAAAGCAAAAAGCCATTGGGCTTGTTTCCCTCAATCTCCCCGGGCAGCGGCCTCTTCCGCCCGGTCCCTCTTTTCCCCGGAAATAAGGGTTCGCAGGACGTCCTCCTTGCCGATGATCCCGACGAGCTTGTCTTGTTCGACGACCGGCAGGGTGTGGAGACTTTTATTGACCATCAGGCGCGCGACTTCCTCGATGGCGGTGTTGGGAGCAACGGTCACCGGGTCGGGGGTCATGGCGTCCGCGACTTTGACCGCGGAGATCTTCTGCACTTCCTTTTCAATCTTACTCATGGACATCAAAGGGATAAGACTGTCGAGCAGGTTAAAGACCGAGGGTACGGGAAATTTTTTCTGCTGTGCGATCAGGTCGCTCTGGCAGAGCAGTCCCACCAGTCTGCCCGTTTTGTCGACCACTGGAACGCCGTTGACGCGCTTCTCCAGAAGGAGCCTCGCCGCTCGGACAATCTCCATGTCCGGAGAAACCGTAATCACCTTCGTCGTCATGATCTCTTCAGCTCTAAGCATTTTGGTCCCTCCTTCTTGTCGACCTTCGGAATTATTTCGTCTCGGGTCGAAAATTCGTATCTTTGGCATCTTATTTTATGATGATAGCATGATATGGGGAATCTTGACCTAAGAATTCCGACGGGGGGCGCACCATTGAGAACGGAAGGCACCCGGCCCGCCCGGAAAATGTGACGGAAATCCTAATGGGGACGAGAAAAGCGCTCGATATTAGTGCGAGACGTTTTATATTCCCGGGTTGTAGACTTTTGCGGCATCATACAAGTCTTTGTTGTATGGAAATCCGGCCTACGACCGAACCGGAACACGTCCAATGCCGTTGACTCAAGCGGACCGGCGGGCATTCCGACGTTTCTACCGGAAAGGGCAAATCCACTGGAAAGCCGGTACACTGCGGCTTTTCGACTCCGTATGAGACGACTGGAAAAGCTTGCATCGCCGGGTCAACGCTATCGGGAACGCGCCGGTGCACCCTTCCTGTTCGAGAGAATGAGGGATACGCTCAGGAAAGAGTGATCCGTGGGTTTGCCCCCCTGCCGGCCTCTCCTAACACGGGATGGAGATCCTCGGGTTACCGGGCAGAGACGGACTTTTGATGTTGCCTGTTGCGGCGGAACGGGGGGGCACCTGTGAGTGCCCTTTTCCGCCTGAAGCCGTCCCCGGCCGCATGCCATCCGCGCTGACGGCACTGAAGGAAAGGAGAAAAAATGAGGAAGGTGATCAAACTGTTATTGTTCACATTCATTCTCTATTTCGTGGCATTGCCCGTCACCGCCTCCTGGTCCGACGCCAAGGAAGGGGAAAGTGTCCTGGTCGGCCGCATTTCATTCATCGAAGGGCAACTGCTTCGCTATGTGCCCGATGAGAAGGACTGGGTCGCCACCGTGAAAGACGCCCCTTTCGGACTCGACGACGCCATGTATTCCGGGGACGACGGGAAAGCCGAATTCATAATGCCCAACAACATGTGGGCAAGAATCGGAGGGGATACTCAGATCCAGATGATCACCCTGAAGGGTGACCTCACGGAAATGGATATCGCCTCCGGCATATCGCGTTTTTACAACAGGAGTTCCAAGGGAGTCGTCAAGGTGACAACGCCTTTCGGTTACGTCACCGCGCAGCCTGGATCGTCCTTCGACCTGTACGTCGGGGATGAATCCCTGGAAGTGATCGCACTGAAAGGGGAAGTGGACTTTATCCACGAGAGTGACAATTCCAAGTACCAGGTGGTTCCGGGGTCCGCATCCCTTGTCGCCGACAGCAGACAGACCAGCACGGGGGAAGGCAATGTCGATGCCGACTGGGATGACTGGAACCTCGACCGCGACAGCCTGTGGGCCAAGAGGGTGCAGGTAAAGGGAGATTCCGTACGATACCTGCCCGAGGGGCTGCACGACGAGGCTTACACTCTCGAAGAAAACGGACGTTGGGAGCGGGTTTACTATGAAGGATCCTACCGGAACTTCTGGCGTCCCGCAAACATCGGCCCGGACTGGGCCCCCTTCACCGTCGGCAGATGGACGGAATGGTACGGCGACAACTGCTGGGTTCCGAACGAACCGTTCGGGTACGTGACCCATCATTACGGCAACTGGGTGTACGTGGGCAGTTCCTGGTACTGGGCGCCGCCCGTGGTCCGCGTCTCGGTGGGTGCAGGACCGTTCCTCGGAGTCGGTTTCGGATGGTATCCCGGAAGGGTCGGCTGGCTCTACTCTGGCGTCAACGTCGGATGGTTCCCGCTCGGATGGACCGAACCCTATTACTGCCACCGTTACTGGGGACCAAGGGCTTTCGTGGTGACCAATGTCGCCTCCATCAATATCAACATCAACCGGTTCTCGTACGTCAACCACGCGGTGATCATCAACCAGAACAATTTCTTCAATGTGAACAGCTACAACTCGGTCAGGATCACCAACATCAACAGGACTACGATCATCAACAATTACCGGGGTTCGCCCGTTGTCAACAACCAGGTCATCAACAACTACAGCGGTATGCGTCAGAGGTACAATTTCAGCAATGCGACCGTAACGAACAAACCTCACGACAGTATTCTCGGCAGGGTTCAGCGCAACCAGCAGATCACCACGCAGGAAGGGCGTAACCTGAATGCCGCGGCCGTGCGGCAAAACGTCTCCCAGGCCAGAATGGGAACGCTCGGCCAGGGAGGTTCCGTACAGGCGCCGAGGATATCCAACAAGATGGTCCCCTCCAGCCAGGTGGGGAAACCCCGTTCGGAAGTCAATTTCGGCCAGCGGGAACTCAAGCAAAAAGGGCAGGCAACCCCAGCAGTCACCCCAGATCCAGCCCCAGGCCGGGCAACGGGGAAAAGCCGGTTTGAAACAGGGCCGGCAACAGGGCGGTCAGACAATGGGCCTGCAGAACAGGACCCGCACGCAAGGGGCCGTCCGCTCGGGGCAGGCGGGGACATCCCGCAGGCAGGGACAGCAGATGCAGCAGGGCCGCCGTGCGGCACCGAGCCAGGATCGGCAGCTCAGGCAAGGTTCGCGCGGGACCTCCTCCGGCGCGCACCGGGGGGAACAGATGCGCCAGGATCGTTCCCGGTCAAGGCAGCAGTTGCAGCAGGGAACCCGCGGAACCGGCGGGCAGATGCGCCAGGATCGCGTACGGCAACCGTCCGGAGCCGGGATGCAGGGCGGTGAGGGGCGTCATCAGGGCGGGCATCAGATGCGGCAGCAGGGAACGGGCATGCAGCACCAATCCCACCAGGAGCAGGCGCGGGGCAGGCAAGACGGGAAAAGATAGAAGCGTGACCTTCGGTTGACACCGATGCGACGTTCCATTGCAGTAAAGGACGGGGGCGGGGCTCAAATCCCGCTCCCGTTTTTTTATGAAAATGCCGTATTTCATACTTGGCCTTCGCGATCATTAACCACGGCCTCTTTCACCGGAGGGCCGGACCGATGGATGCGATATGCCCGCGGTTCGCCCGGCGGGCACTTACACAAGAAACCCGGTTGGGACGATCTTCGTCGGTTTTCCAAAAACGCGCCGTTTTTTCGCATCTTTCGAGGCCCCGGCATTAAACATTGCATTACAATTCTCCGATCTAGATAGTGAAAACGGCAATCTTTTCCTGGATGCCTTTCAGACGACGGATGAGACAGGTTGAAAACCCGCTCACGGATCCGGAGAAAAGGCCCTTTGTGATTACGTTGAAAATCAAGTCTGTAATGCGGTATTAGTGGTTGTCGGGCATGTCCGGAGAGGCCCTTCAGTAGAGGGGAATCTCCTCCCGGCGCTTCCGGGTTCTCTTCACCCGCGTGAAGGGTAAGCCGAAAACGGTGCCGATGGGTATGAAATCGCCGTCATTGCGCCTCCCACACTCAAACCGCCGTCGAAAAGGGCCTCTTTTCTTTCGATGGACTCAATCCTTGTCCTCTTTCCACCGCCTGTCTCCCGGCGGGGCAAAGAGTGGAAAAGGGACGCTTCCGGTCTGGGGCCGGATTTTTGCGAGGTGTGGCAAAGTGAAGAGGATTCTTCTGGTTGAGGATAACGAGGACAATCGCGAATTGGTTTGTGCAATGCTCGAGGGCCTGTTCGATATCGAAAGCTGTGCGGATGCCCATGAGGCTTTGGCTGTTCTGGAAAACCCGGGAAAGCCTCTGCCGGATGCGCTCCTGGTCGACATCTCCCTTCCGGGAATCGACGGGATCCAGCTTCTGCTCCGCATACGATCCGGCCCCCGGCTGGCAAATATCCCGGCCATAGCCTTGACCGCCCACGCCATGAAGGATGATGAGGCGCGGTTCATCGGTTCGGGGTTCGACGGATATTTCAGCAAACCCCATTGTGGACGATGCGCTTCTCATACGGGCCATCAACAATGTCATGGAATCCAGGGGCAAAATAGAGGGATGAAGCCTTCCCAAATTCAAAATGCATCGTTTCAGTCGACTGTTTCTGAGCATCATACTGCTGCTGCTCATTCTAGCCGTGCTGCCCCAGGTCACGAGCCATCCGGAGCGAAGTGCTCCTCGCCGCGAATATCATCACCGCGTTGCTCGGCCTGGTTGTCGGCTTTATCGTCATACGAACGGATGAATTATCGGCTGATGTTCATGGCGGAAGTGGCAAAATCCCTCGAGGAGGGCGATTACAGCGCGCGATGCGAGATGGAGGGCAGCGACGCCATCGGATTGCTGGCCAGGACCTTCAATTCCATGGCCGGGAGAATCCAGAGCATCATTCGTGAACTTGAAATCCAGCAGCACGACCTTCAGGAAAGCCGCCGCTTGCTGTCGCAGCAGCACGCGAAACTGGAACGGGAATTCACGCGGCAGGCCGCCCTCGGCGAATACCTCGTGTCCCTGAACGTGGTGGATATCAACACCATCGCCCGGAAGACCCTGGAATACCTGATGAGGGAGGCGGATATCCATTCAGGATTCTTTTATCTTCGGGAGAAAACGACTGGCAGACTGCGTCGGATAGCGGAACAGGGGCCTGGCCAAGTGCAAGAAGATCTTCTTTTACGGCGCCAAGAAGCGGATCGCCGGGGATATGCGCCACACGAATGTGAATATTCAATACATCTGTGACCGGTGCTGAATACTCGATAGCCGGTTCACCCTTTTTTTATCAGAAAAAATTCCTGCACCCAGTCTCATTCTACTGTATCGCGAAAGTTCCCGTCTCTTCACTTTCCTTTCACTTTCCTCGTGCCCGAAACAGGGTATATGTGGCGATCACTCACGAAACCGTGCGAGAACGCGGGTACAAAATCCAAACCCGTCTCAAGCGTCAATTCTTCACGGATGCGATAATGATAATGCAGATAACCCCCAGCGCACCGATACTGATGAAGATGGGGAAAAGCACCCCGAAATCCTGGCCAAACCCCGGGATCTCTCCCCGGTTCTGTGCTGGAGATGGACTGTGCCCTTCGACAGTCAGTAGTGCAGTGTCGGTTTCAGATATGTCCCCGTTCTGCCGCCATATTCTGACAGAATAATCCCCTGCGGGCAGACCCGGAGCCGCGAGTACATATGACCAGCGGTTCAGGATCAGTCCTTCAATTACCGGAATATTCCCCGAAGTGAGCAGCATGCGGGAACTCAGGTTACGGATCTCAACATGGAGCTGGTTTTCAACTCCCATGTTCGTGGTACCGGTGATCTCAAGTTTTTCACCGGTTGTCAGGTTAGGCAGCCGGGCTCTTGAACCAGACCCGCTCAGTCCATCGAAGTAAATGCCCGGTGTTTCGACATAAAAGAAATAGGGCGTGAGGATATCATCAACACCGGGACGTGTCGCAGCGGTGAGAATGGTATCGACTTTCGGTCCGATGAGCCCCGGAAGATCCTCTTTTTTCCCGACATTTGTGATAATCTTTCCCCGGAGAGCGATCTGTATACCCTCATCCCAGACAAGAGGTTCGATCTCGATCGCGTTATCCAATCCGGGATCCACGAGAAGGAAGGCATACTGCCCGCTGGAATACGTGCGGGTTTCTTCCGGTTTTATCACCAAGGTAAAATTTCCCTTTTTATCCGGCTGAACCGTTTTTACTGCGAAATAATCCCGTCCCATCACCCAGATGGCAACCGTACCGTTTGTCGCCCCGGACCCGGTGAGTGTTACCGTGTCTCCCTTGACAATGGTATCGTGCAGGCTGGTTACCGGGACAATTGCCGCAGAAGCCGGCAGGATGAGGATAGCAAGGAGTATGATGGCGATGACTGCGACAGTTTTTTGGGATCTCATGGGTTCATCCACTCCGGCCGGGTTGTCTACTGATCAGAATGCAGCGTGGTCTGATAAATGATTTCTGTTCGGCACTCGATCACGGGAGGGATTGCCGGAGAGGGTACAGGAAAAATCACTCCTCCTCGTCTCCTGCTTTCTGCCTATGCCGGAGTATATACCACGTAACTCCGCAGAGCGCGACAGTTGCCAGAATTATCACAAGAAGCAGCGGGTCAATCGTCATGGCAATAACGCTCGGTCCATACGCCATGTACCGGGGTCCCGGAAGACTGGTCTCGTTCCATTCGGCCCTGAAAAGCGTGATCGGTTTTACGTTTTCCTGATGTTGTATCGGGTGTGAAATATTCCAGGTTGACGCATTATTCGCGGTCAGCGCATCGACAAAATCGCTCCCCATACGCATGGACTGGTTCAGAGGAGCGGCATGAATCCCGGGCATTACGATAAGAACTGTCACAAGTGCAGCGATGACCAGAATGCCAACACGGTTCCACCGGTCTCTCATTTTCACGTACCATGGTTCCGGTGTGGTACGACAACAGGTTTGTGGTCGGCAGGGCACCATACAAAATGTCAGAGAGCCGAAAAAATTATCTGTTATAGGGTGGCGACTCATTATTGCCAAGGAACGCGAGTGCATTCTCCCCATACTCGACGGGTGCATAATGGGATCCGACATGCGGGAGGTCCTTGAACCGCACGAGCCACGATCCATTGATCTGCCCGGCTATCTGGACCGTAACCGGCTCAGGAGTCAATACGTCTACGGTACCCACAACGAGCATGACATCCTTATGGATACCGGAAAGACCGTCCCAGGACCCGTTCCACGCGAGGTTTGCCTGTGCCTCTTTATGGACGCCTTCAGACTTGGTAGGATCGACAGCACTCGCTTCAATGCTATCGAGCAGTAGTTTTGTCTGGGGGATCCGGATGCTGTATGTCACAGAATCCAGGACCAGTTTTCTTACGCGTTCAGGGTGATCAATAACCAACTGCTGAGAGACCGAGGAACCCATAGAGACCCCGTATACATTCATATTGTCATAGCCGAGAGCAGGCATCAGGGCAGCAGCATCATCTGCGTACTGGGAAATAGAAGGTGTCGCATTATTATCACTGCTGTATCCCATCCCCCGGTGGTCGTAGGTATAGACATGGTATTTCAATGCAAGGATGCCGATAAACGTCTGGTTCCAGTCATTAATGGTACCTCCGAACCCTTGGATCATGAGAATGGGTTCACCGGATCCGAATTCACGGTATCCCAGCGTAACCCCGTTGACTTGAGCATACTTGACGGGTGTTGCGTTGAAAGATACAGCATGAGGTTGCCCAACAGCCTGACCTGCAGGTGGGCAGATGACGGGGGTACTCGTACACCCTGCCGTCGCAAGGAGGCAGATCATGACGGCGATTACCAAGGTTAAAACCGGTGTCTTGTTCATAAAAAATCCTCTTAATCAATTAGTTAACTCTTATAAATTACCAAAAATTTAAGATTTCGGTTGTGTTATTTATTTTTTTAATATTTTCACAACCTACTGTGAATAATTTTAAAAAAAAAGTTTGCTATGGAAACAATAACACAGACAGGGATATGTTTAATTAAATGTACATTGAACTTTACTTTAACTATAGGGAATTTTTTTTAATGAAAAAACCAGTGTCACACAAGGTCAAGACGGCTGTTTCCCGGAAAAGGGCGGATGATGCATTGCCGGGGATCGAAAATCTGTACCAGACCCTTGCCGAATCAAGCCCGGACATAATCTATATTGTTGACGCCGACGGGGTCATACAGTATATCAATCTGCGAGCAGCGCAGGCATATGGGCAGACTCCGGCAGATCTTATCGGCAAACGGACTGACATTGCTTTCCCGCAGGAGATTGCCCGTCATTACATGGAGGAGCTCGATCTCGTTGTCACGACAAAAGAGCAACGGGTCATCGAACTCCTTGAGCAGTTCCCGAAGGGAGCACGCTGGATGAGTACGCGCCTTGTTCCCATAACCGGTTCGGGAGGGGAAGTCATTCAAATCCTTGGCATTTCTACCGATGTTACCGAGCGCAAACGAGCGGAGGAATCTTTGCTGGCGAGTGAGGAAAAATATCGTTCTATGGTAGAGGCGTCACCAGGCATGATATGGGAGATTGACAAGCAGGGAATTTTTTCCTATATTAGTCCTCAGACTAGTACACAACTTGGTTATACTCCGGAAGAGCTTATGGGAAAACCATTTTTATCTCTCATTCCGCCGGAATCTGCTCCTGCCATAAAAAACACATTCCTTGCACACATTCAGGATAAAAATTTCTTTAAAATACTTGAAGTTCCGGCACATCGCCGTGATGGAAGTCCATGCATTATTGAGATCCGTTCCTTACCAATAATAGGAAATGATGGGCAGATTACGGGGTTCCGGGGGATTGCCCAAGACATCACCGACACTAAAAAGGCTGAGGAAGCTCGGCGGGAGAGCGAGAAAAGATTCAGAATAATTACAGAAACCATCGATGAAGTTTTTTGGATGGGTGATGTGGAAATTGGGAAGATTTTCTACATCAGCCCGAGTTTCGAACGCATTTGGGGACGTTCCCGGGAAAGCCTTTACGAAAATCCGCGGTCTTTTCTGGATGCCATTCACGGAGAGGATCGAGAACGGGTGCTGGCTACGCTCGAAGTCGAGAAAACCGGACAGCCGTTCGACCACGAGTACCGTATTATTTTGCCTGATGGAAATATCCGGCATATTTGGGACCGTGGATTCCCTCTCCCTGATGAAAATGGGCAGATCACCAGATATACAGGGGTCGCGATGGACATCACCGGGCGAAAGAGGGCGGAAGAGGCACTGCGGCAGATAAACAAGAAGTTGAACCTCCTCTGCAGCATCACTCGGCATGATATCCTTAACCAGTTGCTCGGGCTCAGGGGGTATATCAGGTTATCGCGTGAGGTTATTGACAACCCGGAAAAAATCTTAGAGTTCATAAAAAAAGAAGAGAAAGTCACGAATACTATCGAGCAACAGATCACGTTCACGAAGGATTACCATAATCTGGGTGTTGCAGCTCCCACATGGCAGAATGTAAATGAATGCATCAGAAGTGCGATGGCGTCACTTCCCATGCGGGCAGTCCATGTCGAACTAGATCCCGCGGATCCTGAAGTATATGCCGATCCCCTCTTCGAGAAGGTCTTCTTCAATTTGATTGACAACGCACTCTGCTACGGGAGTGACCAGATGAAGACCATCCGGGTATTATCGCAGGAATCTGACCAGGGACTTACCATTGTATACGAGAATGATGGCGTGGGGATTAAGGAGGAGGACAAAAAACGTATCTTCACCCGGGGTTTTGGCAAAAACACCGGGTTCGGGCTATTTTTATCGCGGGAGATCCTGTCCATTACCGGCATCACCATTACCGAGAACGGTGTCCCGGGAAAAGGCACCCGGTTTGAAATCACGGTGCCGAACGGGACGTGGCGAACAGCCGGGAATGTTACATGATGGCAGAGGAACTCCGGATCCTCTATGTCGATGACGAACCCACCCTTCTTGATGTTGGCAGGATACTTCTTGAGGAATCCGGAAATTATTCTGTTACAACTGTTGAATCGGCGCCTGCCGCATTAGAACTTCTTAAAAATGAACAATTTGATGCCATCGTATCAGATTACCAGATGCCCGATATGGACGGCATCCGGTTCCTGGTTGAGGTGCGGGCACGTTTTGGACCGGTTCCATTCATCATGTTTACCGGCAAAGGAGAGAAAGAAGAAGTCATCCAGGCAATCAACAACGGGGCAGATTTTTACCTCCAGAAAGGAGACGACGCCGAGTTACAGTTTGTCGATCTCTCGCATAAGATCCGGCAGGCAGTTTCCCGAAGACGGGCTGAGGAAGCGCTGAGGGAGACCAATGCATACCTCAACAACCTGTTTGATTATGCCAATGCTCCGATCATTACGTGGGATCCCGGGTTTCACATAACCCGGGTCAACCATGCGTTCGTGCACCTGACTGGTAAAAGCCAGGAAGAAATGCTGGGGAAGACACTGGACTCCCTCTTCCCTCGCGAGACACATAAATCCTCAATGGCATTAATCCAGACGGCATTCAAAGGGGAACGATGGGAAAACGTTGAGATCCCGATCCTGACTAAAGAGGGTACCATTCGAACGGTAATCTGGAATTCTGCAACCGTCCATGACCTTGAGGGGGCGATAGTCTCTACAATCGCACAAGGGGTTGACATCACCGAACGCAAACGGGCGGAAGAGGCGTTGCAGCAGGCACACAAGCAGTTGAATATGCTCTCCAGCATCACCCGGCACGACATCCTCAACCAGTTGATGGCGCTCAAAGGGTACCTCTATCTCTCGAATGAGATGATTGACGACCCCACGGTACTTAAAGAGTATATCCAGAAAGAGGAGATAGTGGCTGATGCCATCGAACGCCAGATCACATTCACGAAAGATTATCAGGATCTGGGTGCCGCTGCTCCCGCATGGCAGAATGTGAACGCTTGTATAAAAAACGCAGTCGCCGGTCTGCCGATGCGAGATATCCATGTCGAATTTGACCCCAAAAATCCGGAGGTCTTCGCCGATCCACTCTTCGAGAAAGTGTTCTCCATTTTGATTGACAACGCGATTAGGTATGGCGGAGAGAAGATGACTGCAATCCGCTTCTCGTCACAGGAATCCAGTCACGGGCTTATGATCATCTGTGAGGATGATGGCGTGGGAATTGCCGTGGAAGACAAAAAACGTCTCTTCACCCGGGGTTTTGGTAAGAACACCGGGCTCGGGTTGTTCCTTTCACGCGAAATCCTTACGATCACCGGCATCACCATTACCGAGAATGGTGTACCGGGCAAAGGCGCCCGGTTTGAGATCGCCGTGCCGAAGAAAAATTACATTTTTAAAAATTCATAGTTCACAATGTGTTATTAAAAATAGATCGATAGATTTTGGGATTTCCTTGGCCCTATACGTATGGGATTGATGACACAATCACCCTACCACCTACTGCACCGTCATCGGTTCGGACACCCACCTCACCGCGAATCCATCACCCAGAATACCCAAACACCGACAGCCCAACGTAAACAAGCGCCGGTGCATTCGTCATGAGGAGATACACCCCAGTGCCTAAGAGGGCACAATCTTCGGGAAGAGCGAACCCGATGATATAGTAATGGTACTTCTCCTTAAGAGCGGAGAGCAGTTCCGGGGAAAGCGGTTTCTCATCATCCGGTAATGCATCCATCTTCTTGATCTCATCCCATGCAAACGGTGTCCTCTTCCAGAACCAGAGCCCCTCTTTGAGCCCGTAACCGAAAGCGTGCCATTCCATCGCTGTAAGTGAAAGAAAAGTGGGGGTATTGGGATCTTCGAGCACGGTTACGCCCCCGCAATCCGGAACTGGAATGTCTCGCTTATATAGCCGCCATCTTGGGGCCAGAAGTCCCGCAACCGTCCTATCTGCGCCCACTTCCGGCGACCGGTCATAATGCGGACCGAATGGATACCCGGCATTCGGGGATAGACCGCCCGCCCGTCAATGTCGTGCATCAGTTCGTAGTGCGGGATGTCGAACCAGTCCATCCAGTACCGCACACCGTGCGGCATATCCGTGCCCCGGCGCAGGTCCGGCAATCGCATCGGTGAAAGTCCATCGTAGATCACATCGATGATCAGGTTTTCATCAGCCGTATCCGGGTTGAGATCGAGCTGGTAAAAAATGGGGTTACGGCGCACTTCTTCCTCTGTGAGAGGGGTGTCCACGGTTAATGGTACAAGCCCGTCGAACGTGCCTCGGTAGATACCGGTCACCCGTGCGACCGGTATTTCTGTTGTTTCAGTTTCCATGATATGTCTCCTTCAATCGTTCATGTTCGTCCCGGTGCGTGCCAAATTCCTCATACATTACATCGTACCTGCCGATCTTCTGGTAAATGACAAAGAGTGCCGGGAACAGCGGGAGCACTGCTCCGAGTAGGACTGCTAACAATTCAACGTCCATAAAAGGCTCCGTCATGACGGAGCAAAAGAAAAGAGTGAAGACCGGGGGGTCTTCACCCTCCCCAGGTCCCGTCAAGGTAGGATCAGGCGAGGGCAGCCTGACCGTCCGCCCAAGTCTCGACCTTTGCGAGAATCGCGTCGTCCGAGTAGGACGTGACATCGATGTGGTCGCGGGAGACGGTCACCGTGTAGACCTCGCTGTTCCCATCATGGCACCGGATGGTTGCCGAATACGTATCCAGGTCCGGGTCGTGGATGCACGTGCCGCCGTGCTGGGTTGCAAGCGGGGCACTTGCCATGAGGATGGCGATACCGGCGTTAAAACCGGCTTTCGTGCTGTACTTCTCGGTGGTGTTCCCGACGTTTTTCGCATCGGTATCTTCCCACACCAGGCGGGCCCCGTAGGAGCGCCTGGTGATCGCAACTGCATCCATCGCTACACCGCCGACAGTATATGCCGTGCAGGTGAACGGGTTGCTCGAAACGACTGCGTTAACGAGCGTCTCGAACGTGTCCGCATCCGCGATCGGGTTCGTGAGAGTCCGGGTTGCGGATTTGGTTATCGATTGCTGTACAAAATCTGACATTGTTGTGGTAAATCCTGCCCGTTAAGGGCTGATACTACATGCGATTCGAGGAGTGATAGCATTTATCCCATATGGTGAAATGCGGCGCACAGTGTGCTGCGTTTGGTGATTGGGGACGTTTGAGGAAAAAGAGAAGTGTTGGAATCAGGCTGGCGGGGATGATGACCGGAATTGTTGGAGGAACCGGCAGTGCTATTATCTCAGAACAACTTCTCTCCAAAATGCATGCGATAACCTAATCATACTGTCCGGAGTAGTAGGTTATACAGCGAATGGAGAGAGAAATGCCAAAAACCCGTTTCCCGCTCAGTCCGGAGTTCGCGAAACCTGTAATCATCCAAATTGCCGGTATTGCCATTGTCCTTGCGGTGCTTGTCATCATCAGCCAGATGAACTATCTCGTCTTCCACAGCATCGTCGAAATAGCGACCATTGCAATCGCCATCTCAATTTTCGTTATCGTCTGGAACGCCAGAGACAAAATTGACAACGGCTACTTCATTGTCGTCGGGCTTGCAATCCTCTTCATCGGAGTTATCGATCTTGCCCATACCCTTGCTTTCAAAGGAATGGGTGTCTTTCCGGGGAACAGTTCCGATCTCCCCACCCAGCTCTGGATTGCCGCCCGGTATCTCCAGGCATTCACGCTTCTCGCCGCCCCGCTCATGGCAGGCAGGCGGGTGCGGACTGCACCTGTGCTCGCGATATTTTCTGCGGCAACCGTATTCCTTCTCTGGACAATCTATGCAGGCATCTTCCCCTCGTGTTTCATCGAGGGGCAGGGGCTCACGCAGTTCAAGATCGCAAGCGAATATGTGATCTCCCTCATTCTTGTCGCGGCAACGGTCCTCCTATACTGGAAACGGGCGGCATTCGATTCCCGCGTCTTCTGGCTCCTTGCCGCATCAAACATCCTGACCATCGGGGCTGAGCTAGCGTTCACCGCGTACGTCAGCGTGTACGGGTTCATGAACATGGTCGGGCACCTCTTCCGGCTCGTTGCCACATACTGCATGTATCTTGCCATCGTTGCCATCGGCATCCGGGAGCCTAATGCACTCCTGTGGCGGAATATGAACACGAGCGAACGGCAGTACCGCGAGCTCTTTACCGAGATGACGAACGGGTACGCCCTTCACGAGATCATCCTTGACGCCCCCGGAACGCCGGTCGATTACCGGTTCCTGAAAGTGAACCCTGCATTCGAGCGGATGACCGGGCTCTTGGCGAAAGATATTGAGGGGAAGACCGCGAGGGAGGTTCTCCCGCGGTTGGAACAGGATTGGATCGAGACATACGGGAAGGTAGTACTCACAGGAACACCTGCCCGGTTTGTGAACCACTCGATTGAACTCGGTAAATGGTTTGAAGTCTATGCATTCAGCCCTGCTCCCGGGAAGTTTGCCGCGATCTTTAGTGACATCACCGAACGTAAGCGGGTAGAGACTGCACTGCGGGAGAGTGAAGAGAAGTACCGGATGCTTTTTTCCAATATGCAGGATGGGTTTGCCTATTGCCGGATGATCTTTGACCGCGAAGGTCGTCCTGAAGACTTCATCTACCTCAATGTCAACCAGGCATTTGACCAGATTACCGGCACAAAAACCATCACCATGAAACGGGTTACTGAAGTGTATCCCGGTATTAAAGAGGCGTTTCCGGAGTTGTTTTTAATCTATGGCAGGGTTGCACTGACGGGCACACCGGAATCGTTTGATATTGATTTCAAACCCATAGAAAAATGGCTGCATATCTCGGTATATTCTCCGGCAAAGGAGTATTTTGTTGCGGTGTTTGAAGATATCACTTATCGGAAAAAAGCAGAGCAGGAAATCGCGAGGATCGCCCGGGAATGGGAGACCACCTTCAACGCCACATCGGACGGCATCTGCTTAATCGACGCCAACCAGAATCTCATACGCTGCAACAACCGGATGGGTGAGATACTGGGCGGGATGAAGGATGAGGATCTGGTGGGGAAACCCTGCTGGGTGGTTGTCCATAAAACCACGGGACCAATTCCGGAATGTCCCTTCGTTTCAGCAAAAAAGACTCTCAAACGTACAAGGATAGAAATACCCGCCGGTGACCACTGGTTCGAAGTCACCGCTGATCCGGTCCTCGACAGTTCCGGTACATTTGCCGGTGCAGTCCACATCATGCGGGACATTACCGAGCGCAAACGTGCGGAAGAGGAAGGGGCACGTCTTTCTGCCATTGTGGAGTATTCAGATGAAGCGATCATAGGTAAAACGCTTGACGGGATTATCACCAGCTGGAACGCCGGTGCCGAACGGATGTATGGGTATTCTGCTCAAGAGATGATCGGCAAGAGTGTCTCGCTCTTAGTGCCGCCGGATCACCCGGATGACACCGTGACAATTCTCGAACGGGTTAAAAACGGCGAACCGCTCATCCATTACGAAACCCTGCGCAGGAAAAATGATGGCGGGCTGATCAATGTCACCCTGACTGCATCGCCGATCAGAGATACGCAGAACCATCTGATCGGTATTTCCATCATTGGCCATGATATCACCGAGCGCAAGCGGGCAGAAGAAGCGCTCCAGCTCACAAATGCCATGCTCACTTCCCAGATGGAAGCCACGATCGATGGGATTCTCATAGTTGATGATGCGGGGAAGATCATCAGTTACAATAACCGGTTCACCGATATCTGGGGAATTCCTCCTGACGTGATCGCATCGCGATTGGACGAATCTGTCCTTCAATTGGTACTCGATAAGCTCGTCAATCCAGAAGAGTTCCTCGCCCGTGTCAGGTATCTCTATGCGCACAGGGTGGAAAAGAGCCGGGAAGAGGTCCAGCTTATCGATACACGGACACTCGACCGGTACTCAGCCCCCCTGATCGGGAGCGATAGCAGGTATTACGGGCGGATCTGGTTCTTCCGGGATATCACCGAACGCAAGCGGGCGGAAGATGCATTACGGCAGGCAAACAAACAACTGAACCTCCTCTCCAGTATCACCCGGCACGATATCCTCAACCAACTGATGGCGCTCAAAGGATATCTCTATCTCTCAACAGAGATGATCGACAACCCCACGACACTTAGGGGGTATATCCAAAAAGAGGAGCAGGCAGCTAATGCCATCGAACGCCAGATTAAATTTACAAAAGACTACCAGGAACTGGGTATCGCAGCACCCGAATGGCAGAACGTGAGTGCAAATATAAAAAAGGCGATCGCCGGGCTGCCGATGCGGGATGTTTATGTCGACATTGACCGTACCGATCTTGAAATTTTTGCCGACCGGCTTTTCGAGAAGGTGTTCTACAATCTGATCGACAACGCCCTCCGTTATGGCGGTGCAGATATGAAGACCCTCCGGATTTCATCGCAGGAATCTGATGCAAGCCTCACGATCCTCTGCGAGGATGATGGTGTGGGGATCTCCGCCGAGGACAAAAAGCGCCTCTTTACCAAAGGATTCGGCAAGAACACCGGGCTTGGGCTGTTCCTTTCCCGAGAAATATTGGCAATTACGGGGATCACCATCACCGAGAACGGTACTCCAGGTAAAGGCGCCCGATTTGAGATTACGGTACCGAAAGGGGCGTGGCGGATCAAGGAGGCGAATGCATGATGGCAGAAAAAATCCGGGTCCTCTACGTCGATGACGAACAAAACCTCCTCGATCTCTGTAAGGTGTTCCTCGAACGTTCCGGGAATTTCATCGTAACAACATCAACAGGAGCACCCGAAGCGATCCGAACACTTGAACTGAGGAAGTTTGACGCCATCGTTTCCGATTACCAGATGCCGGAGATGGACGGCATCGAATTTTTAAAAGTCATCCGGTCACGGGGAGACAAAACACCCTTTATTATCTTTACCGGAAAAGGGCGGGAAGAGGTGGTAATCGAAGCCCTGAACAGCGGGGCTGATTTCTACCTCCAGAAAGGCGGCGAGCCTAAGGCGCAGTTCGCCGAACTGGTGCACAAGATCCAACGGGCAGTGCAGCACCGGATTGATGAGAAGGCTCTTTTGGAAAGTGAGGAGAAGTTCCGGCAGCTCTTCTTCAGGATGCCAAGCGGTGTTGCGATTTATAAGGCAGTTGATAATGGAGAGGACTTCGTGTTCAGTGACTTCAACACCGCAGGAGAAGTCATTGATCATATCAAAAAAGAGAAAGTCACAGGCAGGCGCGTCACCGAAGTATTTCCCGGTGTAAAAGAGTTTGGCATATTTTCTGTCTTCCAGCGGGTATGGAGGACAGGAAAGCCCGAGTTTTTCCCCTCGGCAGTCTACCGAGATTCCCGTGACCCGGGCACATGGCGGGAGAACTGGGTATACCGGCTCCAGACTGGGGAGATCGTCGCCATCTACAACGATATCACCGAGCGGAAACGAGCGGAAGAGGCACTCAGTGAAAGTGAGGAGAAATACCGGTTCCTCACTGAAAAAACAAATGACATCATTTATTCAATAGACCATATCGGCAGAATCACATATGTCAGTCCCCAGATCTCCCGGTACGGGTACAAGCCTGAAGAGATCATCTCCAACAATCTGACCTCGTTTGTTGTGGAAGAAGACCTCCCCCGGGTTCTTGAGGATTTTAAAACCACCACTTCAACCGGGCAACCGACGATCACGATTTTCAGGGTACGGGATAAATCCGGCAACATCCGCTGGCTGGAAGACAATTGTGCAGCAATATTTGACAAATCTAAAAACGTGATCGGGATATCAGGTATCCTGCGTGACATCACAGACCAGAAGCGTGTGGAAGAATCGCTCACAAAGAGCCGGAGCCAGCTCGCGGAAGCGATGGATCTCGCACATATGGTGAACTGGGAGTTTGATGTTGCTTCAGGTATCTTTACCTTCAACGACCGGTTCTACGCCCTGTATGGCACAACGGCAGAACGGGAGGGCGGTTACGAGATGCCGGCAGAAGTATACGCACGGGAATTCGTTCACCCGGATGAAGTATCTCTTGTCGCCAATGAAGTGCAGAACGCGATTAATGCCACGGACCCGAACTATACGAGGCAGATCGAGCACCGGATTATCCGCAGGGACGGCGAGATACGGCATATTACCGTGCGGTTCGGAATCACAAAAGATGCTGATGGCAGAACGGTCACAACCCATGGAGCGAACCAGGACATCACCGAACAGATACTAACAAAGTTGGAAATCCAGCGATTGCTCGCGAATGTTTCGCAGGAGAGAGAAAGACTCTCCTCACTGATCAACAGCATCTCTGATGAGGTCTGGTTTGCTGACACTGAAGGGCGATTCACACTGGCAAACCCAAAAGCCCTCCGGGAATTTTGCCTTGATGGTGCGGACAAAATCGAGGTTGAAACCCTCGCAAAGAGTCTGGAAGTGCTCCGCCCGGATGGCAGCCCCCGTCCGGTTGATGAGACTCCGCCATTACGTGCTCTTGCCGGAGAGGTGGTGCAGCTCCAGGAGGAGATCATACGGACACCTGCAACCGGGGAGTTGCGGTACCGGCAGGTCAGTGCTGCTCCTGTCCGTGACGATAAAGGCACCATCCTTGGATCAGTATCAGTAGTCCGGGACATAACCGACCAGAAGAAATCAGAAGAAGCGCTTCAGGCAAGTGAGGAGCGGTTCAGGAACATCTATTCCCAGGCAGCAGAGGGCATCCTGATCGCAGATATCAGCTCGCAGAAATTCCTGTATGCCAACCCCGCCATCTGTACAATGCTCGGATACTCCACCGAGGAACTCACCTCGATGGGAATGAGAGACATTCATCCGGAAAAAGACCTTGCCTATGTGCAGGAGGAGTTCATGACGCAGGCACGGGGGGAGAAGACTCTCGCAGAAAGCATACCGGTGCTGCGAAAAGACGGGGTTGTCCGGTATATGGATATCAGAACATCCCCGGTAATGATTGACGGGCGTCGCTGCAACCTCGGCATGTTCACTGACATCACAGAGCACAGGCAGGCTGAGGAGGCACTGAAGATTGTCAATGAAAAATATACGAAAGCGTTTCTGTCAGCACCCGATGCAATCACGATCAGCGAACTGGATTCCGGACGGTTCATCGAAGTGAACGATGCGGCAACGAGAATCTTCGGGTATTCCCACGATGAATTAATGGGAAAGACCGCCGTTGAACTCGGCATTTGGCTTAATAAAGAAGACCGGAACCGCTTTATCGACCAGGTACAAAAACACGGCACGGTATCCCAGTTCGAGGTTTTGGAGCGGCGTAAATCCGGTGAACTGTTCTATGCACTGGTGAACGCCGATACCATGTCTATGGGGAACATAACCTATCTTATTGCAATTATCCATGATATTACCGAGCGCAGGAAGGCGGAACAGGCAATCCAGGAGTCGGCGCTCCGCTGGCAGAGCACGTTTGATTCGACGCAGGATGCCATCTGCATCCTTGACGCTGACCAACGGATAATAACATGCAACCGCATGATGCAGGAGATCCTTGGTGCAAAGAATACCGATGACCTTATCGGGCGCTACTGCTGGGAAGAAGTGCATAAAACGACGGAACCAATCCCCGGCTGCCCGTTTGTCCAGATGCGGCACTCACGTACACGGCAGCAGACAGAACTGAAGATAGGCGCCCGTTGGTTTATCGTTACCGCTGACCCGATTTTGGACAAGACACAGAAGTTTGTCGGGGCAGTTCACAATATACGGGACATCACCGACAAGAAAAAGATGGAAGTGGCACTTGCAGAGAACGAGGAGAAGTACCGGACTCTGGCAGCAAACCTCCCCGAGATTGTGTACCGTGTCTACCTGAAGGAAAATGGCAGGATGCAGTTCTTCAACGATCAGGTCGTCGCCCTGACCGGCTACACGGAGCCGGAACTGATACAGGGTAACATATGTTCGATTGAACCGTTGATACATTCTGATGATCGCCCGAAGGTTATTGCGGCTGTCGAAAAGGCAATCACAGAGGGCGGGATCTTTGCAGTGGAGTACCGTCTCATTCACAAGGATGGATCAATCCGCTCCTTCAATGAACGGGGCCGCATTATCTACGGGAATGACAACGAACCGCTCTATATTGATGGTATGATCCAGGATATCACAGAGCGAAAAAAGATAGAAGATGCTCTTACGGAGAGCGAGGAGCGGTACCGGACCCTTATAGACCAACTGCCGGATTACATTTTTGTTCACACAAAAGATGGCGTTGTCTATGTCAATCCTGCGGCAGTGCAGGCGCTTGGGTATACAAAGGAAGAGTTGCTGACGCCTCCCATGTTCCGGTTTATTTCATCGAACTCGCATCAGATTATCAGGAATGCGATACAGCAACGGGAAGAGGGGGTACAAATTAATCCCTATGAAATAGTGGTCATTGCAAAGGACGGTACGAGGCGTACCTGCCTTGTGCAGGGCTCGCGGTTCATCTTCAATAATGCTCCGTCGACCTTGATCGTCCTTACCGATATTACCGAGCGCAAACGGGTAGAAGAAGTACTCAAAAAGAGCGAAGAGCAGTACCGTTCTCTTCTGGAGCATGTGCCAGAACTGATCCTCGTGCACCGGAACGGCATCATCCTGTACACGAATCCTGCGGCTGTGAAAACACTGGGATACCAGCCGCACGAAGCGCTCAATCGGCAGATCATCGATTTTATCGCCCCGGAATATCACGAGCGGGTTGCAGATGCAGTGCGCCGGAGGATGAGTGGCGAAACGGTTGAGCCGTATGAGATTGATGTGTTGAGCCGGGATGGCAATCAGAGGACCATGATCATCAATGGCACCCAGATCGAGTTCGAGGGTACGCCAGCAACTCTCATCGTGCTTGTCGACATTACTGAGCGCAAGGCGCTCCATGATGCGGTGACACTCGCGAATAAGAAACTGAACCTGCTCTCGTCCATTACCAGGCATGACATCATCAATCAGGTGCTCGCGCTGGATGGATACCTCGACCTTTCGCGAGATCTCCTTAACGATCCCGTGAAGCTGGAAGAGTACATCACAAAGGAACAGAACATCGCATGCACCATCGAAGCCCAGATCCGTTTCACGAAGGACTACCAGGACCTAGGCGTCAAAGCGCCGGAATGGCAGAATGTGCACGATAGTGTGGTGAGTGCAAAAGAGAGCCTGTCCCTCCGGGGCATTGTCGTTGAAACTGATAGTCCCACTCTTGAGGTGTTCGCCGACCCGCTGATTACGAAGGTCTTCTATAACCTCATGGACAATGCGATCCGGCATGGAGGTAAGCAGATTAAGACCATCCGGTTCTCTGGAACGGAATGCGGCAATAATTATTGTATCATCTGCGAGGATGATGGCATCGGAATACCCGCAGAAGAGAAGAAGAAGATCTTCGAGCGGGGATACGGGAAGAACACCGGGCTCGGGTTATTCCTTGTAAGGGAAATCCTCTCAATTACCGGCATTAACATCATTGAGAATGGCACACCCGGAAAAGGCGCCCGGTTCGAGATTACCGTGCCGAAGGGGCTATACCGGTTTACGGGGGCTAAAGAAAAATAACAGAAAAATGTGTGGGATCAAATCTTATGTAATTGTAGAGTGCCAGAGTTTCTGTCCTAAAATAGTGACAGTATTTATGTCCGCTTTCAAGAGCACCGAACAGGTGCTTGCGGGTGAAAGCGACCATGGAAATCCGGACCAAAGCAGTTGTATTCTATGAAGAAGGAATACGAAGTGCAAATGAGATCGGAGAGACATATAACATCTCCGAAAGGACTGTGAGACGGTGGGCAAAGGCTCACAGTCATGACCAAGAGAACGGATTACAGCCAAAAAAGACCGGGCCGAAACGGTCTCCTTATGCACTATCCCTGGCGTTGGAACGCCGAATTATCCGACTCAAAGAGAAATATCCTGCATGGGGTGCCCGTCGTATAAAGCACCAGTTTAACCTCCCATGTTCCTGGCGAACCGTTCATCGAATCCTCAAACGACACGGCCTTCTCATTCGTGTTAAAGCTAAACCCCAACCAGCCGGGAAGCGATTCCAACGTCGACACGTTGACAGCATGTGGCAGGGCGATACTTTTCAGTTTCGTATCCGGGGAGTTGGCAAGATTTATGTCACCGGTTTTACTGATGACTGCTCACGTTATCGAGTGAAGAGCAAGGTCTATCTTCACAAAGATGCTGCCTCAGCGGTCAATGCTCTTCGCTGGGCACTCCGCACCGGACGAATCCCGCGTGAAATTTATCTCGATAATGGAAAACAATTTGTCGCCAAAGTTTTCAAAGCTGAAGCACAGAAACACGGAATCAAATTGATCTTCGGCCGACCATACAACCCAAAAGGTCGCGGGAAGATCGAACGCTATCACAAGACGCTCTACCAGGAACTCATCGCTCTCAAAGAGTTCCGTTCACTCAGTCATTTCAGAAGAGAACTCTGGAACTTTGACCACCAGTACAACCACTGGCGCAAGCAGGAGATCTTGGGATGGATGACTCCGGCTTCAGTCTATCACAACGAAATCAATTTCAACAAAGACCGAAAACATATCCAAAGCGGACATAAACTCTGTCAACAAATCGGACATTAATTGTGGCACTCTACATGTAATAATACGATGTCAAAAGCAATCCTTCTGCTTATCTCAAGGAGGGTTCATTGAGGCGTGTGATCCCGTGAATTCCATCAAAATCTGAGTCAAATGAATAGATATGCGTGATGCCAAGATCTTCCATACATGCGACAGTCATTGCATCAACCAAGGATAATCGCGGATACTTTTTAAAGCAGGTAAGCCCGGATGAAAACTGGGAATCTGTAATCCGGATAATTGAAATATTCTCCGCCGATTCCAGTGCATGAAGGGTCTCTACTGCTGCATCATGACCGGCTCTCTTGTGGAGGAAATTGATCACTTCAGCGAGAATAAAATCGGTAACAATGACCTGTTCTGATCCGGAATCGATTTCACGAATGATTGGCAATGCCTTTGTGTGCCACTGATCATTTCGATAGAAGGCACCGATAATTACCACAGAATCAATAATCTTTTTCATCAGTCCATTCCCATGAGATTGTGGGTTTTTACTGAATCTGTAGGTTCGCCGTTGAATTTTCCAACGAGCGATGTCAGTGTGCCTTTCTGTTTCTTAATAACTACTGTGACCAGTCTGTCTCCCTCGCACGTCCAGCGTATTCTATCCCCTTTCTGAATGCGAAGCATCTCCCGCATCTTTCGTGGAATGTCGATATGATCGCTCGTGACCACTGTCTCCAATGTTTCAGCCATAGATACTTGTTGATATTGATCCAGAATTATTTAAAATACGGTTATCCCAGTGAAATTCTCTCCATCCCCGGCATTACGATCACTGATAACGGTATGCCGGGCAAAGGCGCCCGGTTTGAGATCATCGTGCCGAAAGGGATATACAGATTCACCGGCACCGGGAAAAAATAACAAGTGCCGGGATCATTCCAGCACCACATCCTCTGCCGGTACAAACAGTGGCGCTCTTTCTCGGTAATTCCCGTTGAGTACGGACGTACCTGGATCTCCCGATGCGCCCCCTCACCTTTGCAAAGAATTATTCTGTCCTCTCATCAGTCCGGGTCGCCAAAGGAACACGTATCGCGAATGATCTGGGTCGAATCCCCGGACTAAAAAAAGAACTTAAAAACAACATTACATCCATACCTGATAAAAAACGATAACAACTTATTTCTTTTAGTAAAGAAGATACGCCTTCATCCATGAACCTCCAGTCAAGAGTTCTCATCCTGTACCTGTGTATCGCCATACTGGTACTGGTTCTCATTGGCGGAGTCCTCCCTGCTTCCCTGCATGAACAAAACCTCAACACCATATCAGAAGATACCATCAACCAGCTCCAACACATCGATTTTGCCCTCTCCAATTTCGTCGGGGAAGTCCGGTACGATGTCCTCGAATTATCCTACGATGATGATGTTCGCACCCTTAATGATACTGGTTTTACGAAGTTTCTCAACGCCTCGGAAGATACGTTCCGGTATTCCTATAGTGATCAGGAACAGAACATCATCGATGTCCTGAAAGATTACCAGACAACACATCCCTATGTCAGTTCGGTCTATATGGGCCGGGAGAACGGCGCTTTTGTCAGGTCATATCCCCGTCAGCCTACAGCCTATGATCCCCGGGAACGCCCCTGGTATATCCTCGCAAAAGAACACCCGGGGCAAGTGGTGGTGACCGATCCGTACCGGGCAATTACAACACCGGATATCAACATCGGGATCGAAAAAGCTCTCCTGGACCAGAACGGGACCGTGTATGGGGTCGTTGGCGCCGATATCACGCTGGTCAACCTGACCAGTTACATCTCCCGGTTTAATGTCGGGCGTGACGGGGAGATGATCCTTGTCGATGAGAACGGCATGATCCTTGCCGCCCGGAATTCTTCATGGCTGTATGGCAACATCAGCACTATCCTGCAGGATCAGACCCCGGCATTTCTCATGACGAAAGAAGGCGTACTGGTCCTCAATAACTCCTACCTGATATATTATACCTCCCCGGAACTTGGATGGAAGATCGGTGTCTTTGTCCCGTCCAGTTCCATCGAGCAGAAGATTAACGAATCCATCGCACGGATCCTCCTGTTCGTCCTGATCGCATTGATCCTGCTCAGTGTGATCACCATCCTTGTGCTCAACCAGACCGTTATACGTCCGCTCACCAGCCTGACCGAAATGAGTAAAAGGATTGCCGAGACCGGGGACCTGGACCAGAAGATCGAGACAGGGGGTACCGGGGAGATCGGAAGTCTTTCCCGTTCGTTCAAAGCGATGGTCGAAAAGATCCAAAAAGAAGAGCAGGGGCGAAAACAGGCACTCGCAGAGCTGGCAGACTACCGCGATCACCTTGAGAAGATTGTAACGGATCGTACCCGCGAACTCTCGGATGCCAATGAACGGTTAAAAGAGCTCGACCGGCTCAAATCGATGTTCATTGCTTCGATGAGCCATGAGCTGCGGACACCGCTCAACTCCATCATCGGTTTTACCGGCATCATGGTGAAGGGGATGGCAGGGGAGATCAATGAGGAGCAGAAGAAACAGCTCAGGATGGTGCAGGACAGCGCCCGGCACCTGCTCGCATTGATTAACGATGTAATCGACATCTCCAAGATCGAGGCGGGCAAGATCGAAGCAGGTGTCTCGACGTTCAACATTACAGATGTGATCCGCGATGTGAGGACCTCACTTGGTCCAGCAGCATTAGAGCAGGGACTTGTGTTGAATGTGGACATTCCCGGGTCCATCACCGTCACCAGTGATGAACGCCGCATTAAGCAGATCATTATGAACCTTGTCAGTAACGCGATCAAGTTCACCAATAAGGGTGGGGTCGATCTAACCGTGGAACAGAAAGGAACTATTGTCAAAGTCCGTGTCCGGGACACCGGCATCGGCATCGGGAAGGAGGATTTGGGGAAACTTTTCCGCCCCTTTAGCCGGATCGCGGTACCGGGACGACTTACCGAAGGGACGGGACTTGGACTGTATCTTTCGCAGAAACTTGCCCGGTTCCTTGGCGGGGATATCACTGCGGAGAGTGAGCTGCACAAGGGAAGCGTGTTCACATTCTCGTTCCCGATAACGTACGTGAAGCAGGAGAATGTATGACAAAATTGCAGGTGATATGAATGCGATACATCCGGCAGTTTGCTGTTTTCCTTATACTGTTGGTCGTATGTGGATTTCTGTTGTACTCAACCTATACTGAAATTGAATCAAAAACCATTGCACAGGTGAATAATGAACAGATAGTGCATGCTGGTCAGGCAGCAGCAGGAATTGAAAGTTTTTTTACGACGTATAATAACTCCCTTTCATTTCTTGCAGGGGATAAACACATCATACTCCTTGATCCAGATGGCAGGGAACTGATGCGGGATTTTTTCAACACCCACGCTGGTGAGATATCATCCATTACCCGAGTAGATGAGAACGGTACTATATCCTACACGTATCCCATTGAAACATCCACGGGAGCAGACGTCTCATCCCAGTCCCACGTCCGTCAGCTGCTGAACACTCACGCTGTCGTGATCAGTGATGTATTCACCTCAGTGCAGGGATTCCGGGCTATCGCTTATCATATGCCGGTCTTTACGAACGGCACGTTCAAAGGCAGTATTGCAATATTGATTCCTTTTGACACTCTTGCAAAGAAAAACCTGGGTAATATCAGGGTTCTTGATTCAGGATATGCCTGGACTATAAGCCAGAATGGTGTCGTGCTCTATTCCCCCTATCCCGAACAAGTCGGAAAATCAGTCTTTGACGTTTTTAATAATTCTCCCACGGTCACCACAATAGCGCAGGAAGCGATGAAGGGGACGAGCGGCACCAGCACGTATACGGTCAGCAGAGATTCCCATCGGAATGCATCAGAGCTGAAATTCCAGGCTATTTACCTCCCGGTAAAAATTGGTACCACGTCCTGGTCAATCATTGTCTCCACACCGGAAAATGAAATATTGAGCACGATACAGGGATTCAGGAATACGCTGGTCATCATTTTTGCAATCCTGATCTGCTCATTATTGTTCTTCACGTATTATCTGGCCCGGGCACGGGGAATTGTCAAAGAAGAAGAGAAACGCAGCAAGGCAGAAGAAGCCCTGCGGGAGAGCGAGGAATTCAATCGCAGCCTTGTGGAAAACCTGCCGGATATTATCGCGATTTACGACAGCAAGGGGATTGTCAGGTTCGCAAATAAAGCCGGGCTGAACATATTGGGTTCCCCCGAGTCAAAAGTCATCGGGGAACCCATCCTGTCATTTGTCGCTGACTACCAGCGCAGTGATATTGAACAGAAGATAAGAGCGCGGTTGTCAGGCGCCCGGTTAGCCCCCTATGAGGTTGATATCAGGACCGGCGGCGGAGAGAATATTACCGCAATTCTTCAGGCTATCCGGATAAGTTACAAGAAAGAATCTGTTGTGCTGGTACTGATGACGAACATCACCGAGCGTAAACAGGCTGAGCAGAGACTTCTCGAAGCCCATAATGATCTGGAGAAGAAAGTCGCTCTGCGAACCCGCGAACTCTCGGATGCCAACCGCCATCTTCAGGAACTCGATCGGCTCAAATCGATGTTCATTGCCTCCATGAGCCACGAGCTCCGGACACCGCTCAACTCCATCATCGGCTTTACCGGCATTATAGTGAAAGGGCTGGCGGGGGAGGTCAATGCGGAGCAGAAGAAACAGCTCAGCATGGTACAGGAAAGTGCCCGGCACCTGCTCGCACTTATCAATGATGTGATTGACATCTCCAAGATCGAGGCGGACAAGATCGAAGCCGCTATATCGACGTTCGATCTTGCCGACGTGATCCGCGAAGTGAGAGACACATTTGGTAAGACCGTGGAAGAGCAGGGAATTATGTTGAATGTGGAAATTCCCGGATCCATTGCCGTCACCAGCGATGAACGCCGCATCAAGCAGATCATCATGAATCTTGTGGGTAACGCGATCAAGTTCACGGATAAAGGAAGAGTTGATGTGACTGTTGTGCCAAAAGGAACGGTTGTGGAAATCAGGGTCAGGGACACCGGCATTGGCATCGGAAAGGAGGATCTGGGGAAACTGTTCCGTCCTTTTAGCCGGATTGCGGTACCAGGACGACTTACCGAAGGAACGGGGCTTGGTTTGTATCTCTCGCAGAAACTCGCCCGGTTCCTTGGCGGGGAGATTACGGCGGATAGCGAGCCGGGAAGCGGAAGCGTCTTTACATTTTCGTTCCCATTGAAGTATGAGAAGCAGGAGGATGAATGACCACAGTGCTTGTCGTTGAGGACAACGAAAGGAACATGTATCTTATCTCCTTTATCCTGAAAGGAGAGGGTTTCGATGTGATTGGTGCAGTCACCGGGGAAGAGGGGGTCGAGAAGGCGGTGAAGGAACATCCGGATCTGATCCTCATGGATATCCAGCTGCCGGGTATCGACGGGTATGAAACTACACGGCGTATCCGGGCGTCTTCCTCGGACGGGAAGGTTCCGATCATCGCTCTTACCTCCTACGCGATGACTGGCGATCGCGAACGGGCGCTTGCCGCCGGATGCTCCGGATATGTCGAGAAACCGATCAACCCGGATACGATCATGGATGAGATCCGGAAATATCTCCGGTGACTGGGAATTCCTCGGGTTTTTCATCGTAAACGGATTCCAATTCCTCCCGGACGAGCGTTGCCGGTGTGCATCTTACGGTCCGGCTTGACACGGGAGGGGTGCCAGAAAGACCGCACCCGGTGACGAGAAATGCCTGGTGTTCCGGTCATTGCCGGTACTAGTACGGGACAGCCATTTCAACGGGAGCAGATCGCGGGGAACGAGGTTTTGCAGGGAATATGGCACCGGCGAACACACCGGAGTTGCACGGTACATAACCGGCTCAACCGCTGATTGTTACAGGATGATCGATTGCCGGTTCGTGTCCAAAGAAACCCCGTTCTGCTCCCGTGCCCGTAGTCTGCCACAAAGCCTTATCAGCCGGTAACATAATCATAAATCATTAGTATGTATATGAAACCAGGAGCCGTTACTGTGAAGATCCTGTCTGTTGACGACAAAGCGGAGAACCGTCACCTCCTCGAAGCGATGCTCACTCCGAACGGGTACACGGTTGTCTCCGCCACAAACGGCATTGACGCGCTGGAAAAGCTCAGAAAAGAACCTTTTGATGCAATTATTTCCGATCTTCTTATGCCGAAAATGGATGGGTTCCAGCTCCTCCACGAATGCAAGAAGGACCCGGCATTAAACAAGATCCCGTTCATCATTTACACTGCCACCTACACCGGGAAGAAGGATAGCGAGTTCGGGCTCTCGCTGGGAGCTATCCGATACATCATCAAGCCGGTAGAGCCGGATGAGTTCCTCGCGATGTTAAATGAGGTGCTTTACGGGATCTCGAAGGGGACGCTTGCAGATGCGATTCCAAAGATCACCAGCGATGCCACCTACACGACGGGGCATATCAGGGTCCTGACGGATAAGATAGAAAAGAAAGACCGGCTGCTGGAGATGAGCCAGGATCAGTACCGTCTCCTCGCGGATAATGTGAGTGATGTCATCTGGCTTCTTGATGTCCCAACAAGTGATTTTGTCTACATCAGCCCCTCGGTCTTTGCGCTCCGTGGTTACACACCGGAAGAGGTGATGGCGCAGCCCATGAGCGCTTCAGTTACCCCGGAGTCCTACCAGATCATTGCCGGCAACCTGACAGAGCGGATTGCACGTTTCGAAGCCGGTGATGAACCCCTGCGCGTCCAGCGGAATGATATCGACCAGCCCAGAAAGGACGGGACGGTCGTCCCGACAGAAGTCATCACCACGCTCCTTGTCGGTCCGAATCGCCGTGTAACACAGGTCCTCGGGGTGACGCGGGACATAACCGAGCGCAAGCGGGCGGAATTTGCCCTCAAGGAGAGCGAGCAATTCCTCGATAATATCGTGGAACATATCCCCGACATGATATTTGTGAAGGATGCAGAGGATCTTCGGTTTGTGCGGTTCAATAAGGCGGGTGAAGACCTGCTCGGGTATTCACGAGAGGAAATGATGGGAAAAAGTGATTATGATTTCTTCCCGAAAACCGAGGCTGATTTTTTCACCGGAAAGGACAGGGAAGTCCTTCGCATGAATCAATTGAAAGATGTTCCCGAGGAGAGAATACAGACCCGAAATATGGGAGAGAGAATACTCCACACCAAGAAACTCCCCATCGTTGATGAAGAAGGGATACCGAGATATCTGCTGGGGATTTCCGAAGATATTACCGAGCGTAAACGAGCAGAGGAGCAGATCACTATCGCGAACCGCAAACTTGCCCTGATGACGGACGTAACGTACCAGGACATCCAGAACAAGGTGACGGCATTGAGGGGGTATATTGAGCTCGGGAAAGAATCGGTAAGTGACACAGAACGAAGATCTTTTATCGAGAAGGAAAGCAAGATTCTGGAATCGATCCATACCTTGATTAAACATACAAAGGATTACCAGCAAATGGGGATTGACCAATCCCAATGGATCCCGATAGAAAACGAAATCCGTATGCAGGCATCTTTTATCAGCCGGATGAAGAACATCTCCCTTGATATTGATCTGCATGGACTTGAATGCTATACCGATCCTCTGGTTGGCAGGGTATTTAACAACCTTATTGAAAATGCGGTAAAACACGGCAAGACACTTACCCGTATTTCTTTTCATTGTCGTGAAACCCCGGACGGTGTCATTCTCGTTTGTGAAGATGATGGTGTCGGGATCCCTCTCGAACAAAAAGCCCATATCTTTGACCGGATTGTTGGGGGGGAGGGTAAATTCGGGTTGTTCTTTGTCCGTGAATTCCTTGACATGTCCGGTATGACCATCACCGAGACCGGGGAGCCCGGGAAAGGCGCCCGGTTTGAAATAACGGTGCCGAAGGGGGCATATCGGTTCATGGGAACCGGGGAAAAATAACGAGTGCCGAAATTAATCCGGCGCCACATCCCCAGCCGGCAGAAACAACGGCGCCTTCCGGTGATTCCCGTTGAGCATCGGTATGAGCGATCGCAGCGGCACCGTGGGTAACTGCTGGTCGATAACAATATTCAGCGCAAGTCCGGATGTGGAGAGGTGGGCGGTCCCGACGGTTGCCGTCAGTTCGTTTGGCGTTGGGACAATCCTAAAGTATTCGCTCTTTTTTTATAACAAGTTTTATTATGCACTAAAGGGAAGTGAACGATATGATGCCGGCCACGGGTAAATCATCTGATAACCTATCCCGTGGCCTGATTATCGTCATAGTCATACTTTTTATTGCCATCATCGCAGCAGGACTTTACTTCTACCAATCACAGGAGTATCAAATCAAAGATCGTGTAAACACCGATCTCTCGACCATCGCAACACTGAAAGCAAACCAGATTGCTGCGTGGAGGGGGGAACGGCTGTTTGACGCTCGGGGCATGTCGTCGGAATCCTTTTTTATCGACGGGGTTGATCACTACCTGAAATATGGGGATAATGAAAGCAGGGACAAGATTCTCGGTCATTTCCGCGAACGGAATACATCTTCCTATTATCAAAATATCCTCTTAGTTGATCCGCAGGGGAATGTGCGATTAAGCCTCGATCCTGCAATCACGTCAATCCAGCCCTCCGTCAAAGCGCAGGTTAATGCATCGCTGAAGAGCGGCGGTGCCGTCCTGACTGATTTTTACCGGATGCCCGGTTCGCATGACATTCACCTGGACGCGATCTCCCCCCTCCGTATAAAGGCGAATGGATCGGAGAAACCGGTCGGTGCAGTCGTATTATCGATTGACCCGGATGATTTCGTGTACCCGCTTGTCCAGTCATGGCCGGTGCCCAGCGGAAGTGCGGAAACCCTGCTTGTTGAACGTGAGGGGGACCACGTCCTGTTCTTAAACGATCTCCGGTACCAGAATAACACCGCGCTCAACCTGACGATCCCTCTCAGCCAGACTAATGTTCCTGCAGTGATGGCGGTGCTGGGAACTACCGGGGCATTTGAGGGCAAAGACTACCGGGGGATAGACGTGATCTCGGTGCTGGAACCGGTCCCCGGCTCGCCCTGGTTCATGGTGGCAAAAGTCGATACTGATGAGGCATTCGCTGGATGGCGCAGCAGTTCCGCCCTCATCATCGCCCTCGTTACAGGTTCAATTGTCGGCGCTCTTATCGTTGTCGGGCTGCTCTGGCAGCGCAGGCAGAAAAACTATTACCACTCCCTCTATACAGCCGAGGCAGAGCGGAGCAGGGCTGAAGCTGAACTGGCAGCGGCACTGCAGAAACTGAAAGATGCCTATCGTCTGGCACATATCGGGACATGGGACTGGGTTAGGGAAAACGATACGGTAACCTGGTCAGACGAACTGTATAATATCTCCGGGAGGGATCCCTCTCTACCAGCGCCAACCTACGCAGAGCACCCTCATGTCTATACCCCCTCCAGCTGGGAACGTCTTAGCTCTGCGGTTACCAGAGCACTCACTACCGGTGAGCCGTACAACCTTGAACTGAAACTCGTCCGTCCGGATGGCAGCATACGATGGGTCAATGCATTCGGTGGCGTGAGACGTGACGGGGACGGAAAGGTCATTGGGCTTTATGGCACGGTGCAAGACATTTCCGAACGCAAGTTGGCGGAAGAGGCACTGCGAGCTTCAGAGATCCGGTACCGGAGGCTCTTTGAGGCGGCACAGGACGGCATACTCATTCTCGATGCCGATACCGGGCAGATTGTTGATGTGAATCCATTTTTGATCGATATGTTAGGGTTCTCACGCGAACAGTTCCTTACCAAGAAACTATGGGAGATCGGGCTTTTTTTGGATATTGTTGCCAACAAAGAAAGCTTCAAAAAATTGCAACAGCAGGAGTACATCCGTCACGAAAATCTGCCGCTGGAAAGTGCCGATGGGCGGCATGTTGAGGTCGAGTTCGTCAGTAACGTCTACACGGTGGACGATAAGAAGGTCATCCAATGTAACATCCGTGACATTACCGAGCGTAAACATGCGGAGGAAGCGCTGAGGGAGACCAATGCCTACCTCAACAACCTGTTTGACTACGCCAATGCCCCGATCATCACGTGGGATCCCGGGTTCCACATAACCCGGTTTAACCATGCGTTCGAGCACCTGACTGGCAGAAGCCAAGAGGAAGTGCGGGGAAAGACACTGGACTTCCTTTTCCCTGATAAGTCCCGTTCAGCCTCAATGACCTTAATCCAGAAGGCATTCAATGGCGAACGATGGGATACCGTTGAGATCCCGATCCTAACTAATGATGGTACCATTCGAACGGTAATCTGGAATTCTGCAAACGTCCTTGACCTTGAGGGCAGGATTGTCTCCACAATCGCACAGGGAGTTGACATTACTGACCGCAAGCGGGCGGAAGAAGCCCTGAAGCAGGCAAACAAACAGTTGAACCTGCTCTCTTCCATCACCCGGCACGACATCCTCAACCAGCTGATGGCGCTGAAAGGGTACCTCGAACTTTCGCACGAGGTGATTGACAATCCGACAACTCTTGCCGATTACATAACAAAAGAGGAGAAGACAGCGAATACTATCGAACACCAGATTAAATTCACGAAAGACTATCAGGAACTGGGTGTCACTGCACCCGAATGGCAGAACGTAAACGCCAGTATAAAAAAAGCGGTCGCGGGGCTGCCGATGCGGGATATTCGTGTCGAAGTCGATCCCAAAAATCCGGAGATCTTCGCGGACCGGCTCTTCGAGAAGGTGTTCTACAACCTGATCGACAACGCTCTCCGCTACGGTGGTGCAGACATGAAGACCATCCATTTCTCTTCACGAGAGTCTGATGAAAGCCTCACGATTATCTGCGAGGATGACGGTGTAGGGATCTCCGCAGAGGATAAAAAGAAACTTTTTACCCGGGGTTTTGGGAAGAACACCGGACTTGGTCTGTTCCTATCACGGGAAATCCTCGCAATCACGGGTATCACCATTACCGAAAATGGTGAACCCGGCAAAGGCGCCCGGTTTGAGATCACAGTGCCGAAAGGGATGTGGCGGATGAAAGGAGGAAATGTGTGATGGCAGAAAAGATCCGAGTCCTCTACGTCGATGACGAACAAAATCTCCTTGAACTCTGTAAGGTTTTCCTCGAACGTTCCGGGAATTTCATTGTAACGACATCAACGGGAGCATCAGAAGCAATCCGGATACTTGAGCTCGCGAAGTTTGATGCCATCGTCTCCGATTACCAGATGCCGGAGATGAATGGCATCGAGTTTTTAAAAGTCGTCCGGGCTCGCGGTGACAAAACGCCGTTTGTCATCTTCACAGGAAAAGGTCGGGAAGAGGTGGTGATTGAGGCGCTCAATGCCGGGGCCGATTTCTACATCCAGAAAGGCGGCGAGCCCAAGTCGCAGTTCGCGGAACTGGCGCATAAGATCAAAAAAGGAGTGGAGGGAACAGAAGCAGAGGAAGCGGTACGCAAGAAAGAAACCCGCCTCCGCACGTATTTCAATATGTCCATGTACGGAATAGCCATTACTTCAGCTGAAAAAGGATGGCTTGAAGTCAATGACCGGATCTGTTCAATGCTGGGTTATACCCGGGATGAACTGTTTCACAAGAGCTGGGCGGAATTGACGCACCCTGATGATCTTGCTGCCGATGTAGAACAATTTAATCGTGCTATACGTGGTCAAATTGAACAGTATTCTTTGGATAAGCGGTTTATCCGCAAGGATGGAGGAGTAATCTGGACCAATATTTCCGTGGGGGTTGTACGGAAAACCGATGGTAACGTGGATTATTTCATTTGTTTTATCGGGGACATCACCGAACGCAAACAGGCAGAAGCGGCAATCGCTGAATCAGAGAAGAAATTCCGCACCATCTTTGATGCTGCACAGGACGGGATGCTCATTGCCGACATTGAAACCCGCCGTTTCGTGATGGTAAACAAGGCAATGCTCGAACTGACGAGATATCCTGAAACGGATCTGCTCAATCTATCAGTGCCCGATATAATCCCTCCGGCAGACCTTCCGTCTTCAATCGAGCAATACGAAAAGCAGGTACGCAGGGAGATAAACCGGTCTTCTGGCATCCCGATACAACGCAAAGACGGCACGGTTTTTTTTGCTGACATCACCTCTTCAATGGTCACCCTACACGGCAGACAGTGCACTTTAGGAATCTTCCGGGACGTCACCGTACGCAAAGCATCGGAGCAGGCGCTTACAAAGAGCCAGAACCAGCTCACGGACGCGATGGATCTCGCACATATGGCGAACTGGGAGTTTGATGTTGCCTCAGGCATCTTTACGTTCAATGACCGGTTCTACGCCATGTATGGCACAACGGCAGAGCGGGAAGGCGGGTACGAGATGCCGGCGGAAGTATACGCACGGGAATTCGTTCACCCGGATGAAGTGGACGTTGTCGCACAAGAAGTGCAAAACTCGATAACTACCACGGACCCGAACTATACGCGGCAGATTGAGCACCGGATTATCCGGAGGGACGGCGAGATCCGGCACATCATTGTACGGTTTAGAATCACGAAAGACGCTGAAGGCAGGACCGTCAAAACCCACGGGGCGAACCAGGACATCACCGACAGGATTGAGGCAGAGGAGGCGCTGCAAACCAAAGAGCGCCAACTGTCCTCAATTTTTAACAATGTTTCTGAAGTCCTGTATTTCTTATCTGTTGAACCAGACCTTCGTTTTCGTTTTATTTCCATTAATAAACAGTTCCTGGATGTCACAGGCTTGTCTGAAAATCAGGTTGCAGGCAGATATGTTGATGAAGTCATTCCGGAACCATCGCTTTCAGTGGTCCTTGAAAACTATAAACAGGCAATACGGGAAAATAAAACTGTCCGGTGGTATGAGGTCACTCCGTATCCGTCAGGAACAAAGTACGGTCATGTTGCCATCACACCGATCTATGATGGAAACGGTCGTTGCACGAACCTCATTGGAAGCGTGCACGACATCACTGAGCTCAAGATGGCAGAGGAAGAGCTTCGGAGAAGCCAGGAGCGGTACCGGGAGTTCTTCACCACCGCCCGCGACTGCATCTTCATCACCTCACCGAAAGGGAAATGGATCGATTTCAATAATGTTGCAATAGATCTTTTTGGATATAGCACACGGGAAGAACTCGCAGATATCCCAATTCAGGATCTGTATGAAAATGCGGATACCCGAACTGAGTTCAATGCCAAAATCATACGTGATGGATATGTAGAAGATTACCCTGTGCGTTTGAAGAGAAAGGACGGGACAGTCATTGACGCGCTTATCACATCGGTCCCGCTCAGAGCAGATAACG
Source organism: uncultured Methanoregula sp. (assembly GCA_963676405.2). GTDB lineage: Archaea > Halobacteriota > Methanomicrobia > Methanomicrobiales > Methanospirillaceae > Methanoregula. The sequence continues at coordinate 46,881 of CAXXQB010000018.1, read as the reverse complement.
GTTCCGTAAAAGCGTTTATTGGCACTATCCGGGACGTTACCAAACAGAAACGTGCAGAGCAGGAGATCCGCACCCTCCAGCAGTTCCAGCAGAGCATCATCGACAATGCGAATGTCTGGATCAGCGTCCTTGATCCCAAAGGGACAATCCTTGTATGGAATAATACCGCAGAACAGATCAGCGGGTATCCGGCCGAAGAAGTGATCGGAAAGAACACCGTCTGGAAACAGATCTATCCCGACCCGGTGTACCGGAAGCAGGTCGCGGAAAACATCCTCGACATCACCAAAAAGAACACCTATGTCGAGAACTTCGAGACCCGGATACGGACGAAGAATGGCGATGAGAAGATCATCTGGTGGAACACGCAGCCTCTGAGGGATGCATCAGGGAAAGCGATCCGGTTCATCGCCATCGGACGGGACAATACTGAGCGCACGAAGGCGGATGAAGTACTCCGCGAGAGTGGGAGAAAGCTACAGGAAGCTCAGGAAATGGCACATTTGGGCTTCTGGTCATGGGATGTAAAGACGGGGCGTGTCGAATGGTCAGATGAGGTATTCAGAATTTTTGGTCTCGATCCCACAGAGTTCACTCCGCAGATCGATTCAATCCTTGCATTATCGCCATGGCCCGAGGATCAGCAGCGTGACAAGGAACTGATTCGGAGAGCAATTGAGTCACGGGAGCCAGGTACGTATGAACAGCGGTTCCTTCGTCCGGACAATAGCACCGGATACTATTACTCGACCTTCCAGGGCAGGTACGATGACGGGAATAACCTCATCTCCATAGTCGGGACGGTGCTGGATATCACCGAACGTAAGCGGGTTGAAGAAGAGTTGCAGGTTACGAAAGAAAAGTACACAAAAGCATTCCTCTCCGTCCCGGATGCAATCACGATCAGCGAACTTGAATCCGGGCGGTTCATCGAGGTTAACGATGCAGCATCCACCCTCTTTGGCTACACCCGGGATGAACTGGTTAATAAGAGCGCAATTGATCTTGGTATCTGGGTAAACAAAGAGGAACGGGATGCCTTTGTTGACCAGATCAAAAAAGAGGGTCGGGTTGTACAATCCCGGGTGGCGGAGCGACGCAAATCAGGCGAATTGTTCAATGCATCGATTACTGCCGATACGATTACGATTGGAAACACCCGGTATCTCATCGCTGCCACCCGGGACATCACCCAGCGTAAACAGATGGAAGAAGCGCTGCGGGAAAGTGAAACCCGGTACAAGAACATCGTCGAAGACCAGACCGAATTTATTTCGCGCTTCCTTCCGGATGGCACACATGTCTTTGTGAATGACGCTTATTGCCGGTATTTCAAAAAGACCCGCGAGGAGATCATGGGACATCTTTTTGTTCCGGATATTCCCCAAGAAGACCGAAAAATTGTCAGGCAGCATTTCCAATCGCTGACGCCGGACAATCCGGTTGCAAGTGTCGATCATCGTATTATCATGCCCAACGGGTCAGTCCGCTGGCAGCGGTGGAGTGACCGGGCGATTTTTGACAACACCGGGAAAATCATAGAGTACCAGTCTGTGGGCAGGGATATTACTGACACCAAGCTGGTTGAAAGAGAACTCAAAAACTCGGAGCATCTCAGGCAGGACATCATCGACCACCTTCCGGATCCCACGTTCGTCATTAATGCCCAAGGTACCGTAATCGCGTGGAACAAAGCAATGGAGGAATTAGCAGGAGTACCTGCCCGGGAAATGGTTGGAAAGGGGAACTATGAGTATGCACTCCCGTTCTATGGGGTGCGACAGCCGATCCTGATCGATCTTGCCCTTCAATACGATGAAGAAGTCTGGAAAAAATATGACTCTATCCAACGTGACGGTAAGACGCTGGTTGCCGAAACTACCAATGCCCGCCCGCGTGGACAACCTGCAGTGCTCTGGGGAAAGGCATCACCGGTGTATGACGAAAATGGCAGGATTATTGGCGCCATTGAAACTATCAGGAATATTACTGAACGCAAACGAATGGAGGATGTATTGCGGGAGAGCGAGGAGCGGTACAGTTCGATCTTTGACAATAACTATTCTGTCTCTCTTTTAATCGACCCGGATACCGGAAAGATCGTGGAGGCGAATGCAGCGGCAGTCCGGTATTACGGGTATTCCCATGACGAGCTCACACGACTGGGGATCTATGACCTGAACCGGTTACCCAAGGATAAAATAGTCCGGGATCTCCAGCAGGCAAAGCACGAGAAAGCCAAACATTTCTTTTCGACGCATTATCTTGCATCCGAAAAGAAACGCAATGTTGAGATTTACTCCGGGCCGATCACCATACAGGGAAAATCCTATTTTTATTCGATTATTCACGACATCACCGAGCGCAAACAGGCTGAAGAAGCACTGGCTCTTGCGAGTAAAAAACTTAGTCTTTTGTCGAGCATCACCCGCCATGATATTCTCAACCAGTTGACAGTACTCAGAGGGTACATCGATCTTTCCGAAGATATGCTGAACGATCCCGTAAAAATGCGGGAATTCCTGGAAAAAGAAGAGACGGCAGCTGCAACAATAGAGGAACAGATCACGTTCACCCGTAACTACCAGGATATGGGAGTGAAAGCACCCACATGGCAGAACGTGAACACGAGTATCGAAAAGGCACAAAAACAGTTTCTCATGCGGGATGTCCGCGTTGATGTTGACTGCACTGATCTCGACGTATATGCAGATCCGTTGTTTGAAAAAGTGTTCTACAACCTGATTGACAATGCACTCCGTTATGGGGGTGACTGTATGAAGGCAATCCGTGTGCACTGCCAGGAATCCAACAACGGGCTTGTGATAACCTGTGAAGATAACGGTGTGGGGATTACACAAGAGGATAAAAAACGCCTCTTTACACGAGGGTTCGGGAAGAATACCGGGCTCGGGTTGTTCCTTACGCGGGAGATTCTTGGTATCACTGATATCACCATCACTGAAAACGGAGAAACCGGTAAGGGCGCCAAGTTCGAGATTACGGTGCCGAAAGATGCGTACCGGTTCACTGGGACCGGCGGAAAATAAACCGGAAAAATAATGAATGCCGGGATCAATCCGGAGCCACACCGCAGACAGTATATGCGGTTCAGGTGAAGGGGTTGGCCGTGACGACTGTGTCGACAATTGCTTCGAACAGGTCCGCATCCATGATCGGGTTGGCAAGAACCCGGGTTGCGAGTTTGGTTATCGATTGCTGTACAACATCTGACATAATTGGTGGTCTCTATAGCCCGTTTTGTCGGCTGATACTGCGTACGGCAAAGGGGAGTATAAACATGCTGTGCCATGGCTGAATACAGCACGCAACAGAGCGGAATTTTAAAACAGGGGCTATTTGGGGTTGTTTCAGTTGACAGTATCACCCCCCACTAACATAACCATTAAGTATGCATAGTCCAATCATCACTCACTGACGTCTCTCATGAAATGATGAAAAAAACCAAAACGAGTCCTTGCCCGGAAACCAAATCAAGACATATCATTGTCTATCCGATGAAAAAATATCACATCCGCTCTCACTCAGGGAGCGACACACAAACCTGGCAATAGGGATCGGAATGGTGCATGATGACAGAAAAAATCCGTGCTCTCTATGTCGATGACGAATCAACCCTCCTTGAACTCTGTAAGATGTTCCTGGAACGATCAGGAGATTTCACGGTAACGATAGCAACAAACGCACCCGAAGCGATCCAAATACTTGGGCAGGAGAGATTTGATGCCATCGTCTCAGACTACCAGATGCCGGAGATGGACGGCATCGAGTTTTTAAAACAGGTCCGGGCGACTGACAAAAGTATCCCATTCATCATATTTACCGGGAAAGGTAGAGAGGAGATTGCGGTCGAAGCGTTCGAAAACGGTGCAGACTTCTATATCCAGAAAGGCGGTGAACCAAAGGCGCAATTCGCCGAGCTTTCGCATAAGACCAAAAAAGCAGTTGAAGTCAGGCGAGCTGAAGAAGATCTACGGCAGAGCAATGAGCGGTACCAGATGGTATTTGAGAATACCGGTACCGCCATGGTCGTCATCGAAGAGGATACGACTATCAGCATGGCAAACACCGAGTTCGCGCATATAACGGGTATCCCGAGAGAACAGATTGTGGGGAAGATGCGCTGGACGCAGTTTGTCGTCAAGGAAGACCTTGAACAGATGCTTGCCCAGCATGCCCTCCGGCGCGAGAAAGGGGAGGTGGCGCTGAAGCACTATGAATTCCGGGCCAATAGGCCAGATGGGGATATCCGGAATATCTCCATGAATATTGAGATCATTCCCGTCACAAAAAAGAGCATCGCGTCTCTCCTCGATATCACGGAATACAAGAAATCTGAGCTGGCATTGCGGGAGAGCGAGGAGCGGTTCAGGAGCCTCTTTGAGAGTACGCTTGACATGATCCAGATTATACGACCCGATGGATCGTTCTTGCATGTCAACCCGGCATGGAAAAAAATCCTCGGCTATTCAGATGATGATATCAGGACGATGTCAGTCTTTGATATATTCCATCCGGATTCTCTTCGCCACTGTTCCGTAAAGTTTCATGAACTGCTCGATGGTAGTGCCGAAGCCCTGAATATCGAAGCGCAGTTCCTCACAAAGGATAAGAAAACGATATCAGTCGAGGGAAACTGTTCTCCTAAACTTAAGGATGGAACCGTAGTCTCGATACGCGGGATATTCCACAACGTCACCGAACGCAAACGGGCGGAGGAAGCATTGCGGGAAAGCGAGGAGCAGTACCGGACTCTGGCAGCAAACCTCCCCGAGATCGTGTACCGTGTCTACCTGAAGGAACATGGCAGGATGCAGTTCTTCAACGATCAGGTTACCGCTCTCACTGGCTATAGGGAGTCAGAACTTACACAGGGCACCATATGTTCGATAGCACCGTTGATCCATCCTGATGATCGCGAGAGGGTTGTTGCCGCTGTCGAAAAGGCAATCACAGAGCATGGGATATTTGCGGTGGAGTACCGTCACATCCACAAGGATGGGTCAATCCGCTCCTTCAATGAACGGGGGCGCATAATCTACGGGGATGATCACGAACCGCTCTATATTGATGGTATAATCCACGATATTACTGAGCAGAAGGCGCTCCATGATGTGGTTTCGCTCGCGAACAAGAAACTGAACCTGCTTGCGAGCATCACCCGGCACGACATCACCAACCAAGTGCTCGCACTGAATGGATACCTCGAACTCTCGCGGGACGTCCTTCACGATCCCGTGAAACTTGAAGAGTACATCACAAAGCAACAGAACATCGCACGCATAATCGAAGCCCAGATCCGTTTCACGAAGGACTATCAGGATATGGGCATCAAAGCGCCGGAATGGCAGAATGTGCATGAGAGTATTATTAAGGCGAAAGAGAGCCTTTCCCTGCGGGGAATCGCCGTTGAAACTGACAGCCCCACTCTTGAGGTGTATGCTGATCCACTTCTCGAACGGGTGTTCTACAATCTGATAGACAACGCGGTCAGGCATAGCGGGGAGCAGAGGACTGCAATTCGGATCTCGTCGCAGGACTCCGATCATGGGCTGGTGATCGTCTGTGAGGATGATGGCGTGGGTATTCCGGCTGACAAGAAGGAGGCGATCTTCAACCGGGGATATTTCAAACATACGGGGTTCGGATTATACCTGTCCCGTGAGATTCTCGCCATCACCGGTATCACAATTGTCGAAACCGGGGAGCCCGGCAAAGGCGCCCGGTTTGAGATTACCGTGCCGAAAGGGACATACAGATTCACCGACACCGGCAACGAAAAATGAGGGGTCTTTTTTACCCTCCCATATCCGGTGTGAGGTCATCCACAGGTATAAACAGCGGCGCTCTTTACGGTGAGTCCCGTTGAGCACGGGCGTCAGTGGCAATAAAAAATTCAATTTTAGCGTAAATTGTTTATCCCCTCTTGAATTCACGAGTTTTTTGCCAAACAACAAAAATCCGAAGCGTGCTGCCGTTAAAAACCGTAACTTACATCAATTGATCCGTTCAAGATCGATACTGCAATATTTATGCGATCTATATCCGTTGACCCGATCCCCCCGTATTTTGTGCTTCCCCTTATCGCAAGCGTGACAATTGCTACTGTTGCACTCACGCTTTACTGTCTTTCCACCGGGATAAGCACCGTTTTCATGCACCTCTATTACCTGCCAATCATCCTGATTGCCTATTTTTACCGCCGGCGCGGCATCCCGTTTTTGATTGGACTCTCTCTTCTCTACCTTGCCCTTGCCACGTTCTTTTTGTATCGCTCAATTGTTGAGATCGAATCTGCGATGCTCCGTACCGGCATGTTTATCCTGATCGGCGTGGTTGTTGCCGAACTATCGGAGCGGCTGGATAGAAAAAAAGAGGATTACCGCCTTGCACATGAAAACGAGAAAAGCATCATCGATAATGCAAACGTCTGGCTGACTATCCTTGATCCGAAGGGGAAAATTCTTGCCTGGAATCGTGCCGCTGAAACGGTAAGCGGTTACCGTGCAGATGAAGTGATGGGGCAGACGGGTATCTGGAAGCTCATGTATCCTGACAAGGATTATCGCAGGAAGATTACTGCCACCATTACCCGCATCATACATGAGAAGAATTACCTTGAAAACTTCGAAACCGACGTGCGGACAAAAAATGGCAGTATCCGGACAATCTCGTGGAATACCCGTGGACTGGTGGAGGATAAAGGTACCGTAGACCGGTACGTCGCAATCGGTCTGGACATCACGGGAAGGAAGCAAGCAGAGGAGGCGCTGCGGGCGAGTGAGGAGCGGTTCAGGAACATCTTTAGCGAGGCAGCAGAGGGAATCCTAATCGCAGATATCAGCACCCAGAAATTTCTGTATGCCAATCCCGCCATCTGTAAGATGCTCGGGTACTCCCCGCAAGAACTCACCTCAATGGAAATGAGAGACATTCATCCGGAAAAAGACCTTCCCCATGTGCAGGAGGTGTTCATATCGCTGGCACGCGGGGGGGAGAAGACTCTTGTAGAAAGTATACCGGTGCTCCGAAAAGACGGGGCTGTCCGGTATATGGATATCCGGGCATCCCAGATAATGATTAACGGACATTCCTGCAATCTCGGCATGTTTACCGACATCACCGATCGCAAGCGGGCAGAGGAAGTGCTGCGGGCGAGCGAGGAGCGGTATCGCGCTATTCTGGAACAGGCTGCCGATGCCATCTTTATACACGACGAAAATGGCTGGATAATAGACGTCAACCAGAAGGCATGTCAGAACCTCGGCTATTCCCGGGAAGAATTGCTTTCCAAATCTATTGGGGACATCGATCCCGAGGCGATCCAAACCGAAAAGGATAAACTATGGAGCAAAGTCATTGCAGGCGAGCATTTCACATTCGAGAGCCACCAGAGGCGCAAAGACGGCAGCCCCATTCCTGTCGAAGTGAGTTTGGGTTCAGTGCACCTGCCTGATCGTCTGGTAATCATCGGCACCGCGAGGGATATCACCGATCGCAAGCGGGCAGAAAAAATAATCGCGCTTACCACCCGCAAGCTTTCGTTGATGAATGAAGTAACATACCAGTTTATCCAGAACAAAGTAACTGCATTGTCCGGGTATGCCGAACTCAGTAAAGAGGTGAAAACCGATGTCGAACGGTTAGCCTTTATCGAAAAGGAAGAACGGATTCTTGCAGATATCTATCAACTGATTAAAAATTCAAAAGATTACCAGGAAATGGGATTAACCCAGCTCCGGTGGATTCCCGTGGAACAGTCAATCCGGATAGCTGTTTCACTTGTCAGCCCAAAACAAGGTATATCGATTGAAATTCATCTTCATGGGCTTGAATTATATGCGGATCCACTCATTGAAAAAATCTTTTACAAACTCATTGACAATGCAGAAAAACATGGAAAGACCACGACACGCATCACGTTCTCCTGTCACGAGACCACGGACAGGCTTATTTTGACCTGTGAGAATGACGGTGTCGATATTCCACCAGAAAGAAAAGTCCGTCTTTTCGAACGGGGTGTTGGTGAGAAGTCAGGATTTGACCTGTTCTTTATCCGGGAGTGTCTTGCATTATACGGGATGAGGATCGCTGAAACCGGAGAACCCGGAAAGGGTGCCCGGTTCGAGATTACGGTACCGAACGGTGCGTACCGGTTCGCTGAGACCGGTGTATATCAGGGGGGAAACCAATGATCCGGGTTCTCTATGTCGACGATGAGTCCAACATCCTTGAACTCTGTAAGATATTCCTGGAGCGGTCAGGAGATTTCACCGTAACGATAGCAACAAGCGCCCCCGAAGCGATCCGGATACTCGGGCAAAAGAGATTCGATGCCATAGTCTCCGACTACCAGATGCCGGAGATGGATGGTATCGAGTTCCTCAAGCATCTCAAAGATACGGGTAATACAACGCCGGTCATCATCTTCACGGGAAAAGGTCGGGAAGAGGTGGTGATCGATGCGCTCAATGCAGGGGCTGCCTTTTATCTCCAGAAAGGTGGTGGGGCAAAGTCGCAATTCGCAGAGCTTTCGCATAAGATCAAAAAAGCAGTTGAAAGCAGACAGGTAGAGGAAGCGTTACGCAGGAATGAAACCCGCCTCCGGGGGTACTTCAATTTGCCCTTGCACGGTATTGCCATTACCTCTCCTGATAAAAAATGGCTTGAGGTCAATGACCGGATCTGTTCGATGCTGGGCTATACCCGGGATGAATTGCTTCAGAGGAACTGGGCGGAATTGACGCACCCTGATGATCTTGCTGCCGACGAAGAACAATTTAATCGTATTCTGTCCGGTCACATTGAACAGTACACGATGGATAAGCGGTTTATCCGCAAGGATGGCGGAGTAATCTGGACCAATATTACCATAGGGTGCGTACGGAAATCCGATGGTAGCGTGGATTATATCCTTGGTCTGATGGAGGACATCACCGAGCGTAAACAGATGGTGGAAGCGCTACGGGCGAGTGAGGAGCGGTTCCGTAAACAATACCAGAACAATCCGCTTGCCATCTTCACGTGGCAGCACCGGGAGGGCGATTTTATCCTTGTCGATTGCAACAAGGCAGCACAAACCCTCACCAGCGGGCGATCGAATAACTTCATCGGAAAGACTGCATCTGAAATGTATGCAACACGCCCGGAAATTATATCCGAAATCAGGCAGGCTTTTTCTGAACGGACAGGGCTTTCAAAGGAACTTGTGTCTGAGAACTTCCTTCCCGGAAGACTCGTCAATACCACTGCTGCCTACGTCCCCCCGGACCTCATCATGGTTCACATGGAGGACATTACCGAGCGCAGACAAGCGGAAGAAGCGCTCCGGGAAAGTGAGGAACGGTTCAGGTATATCAGTGAACTGATCCCCGACTTTGCTTACTCTTGTAAGAAGGCTCCACAGGGTGAATATGCGATAGACTGGATAACCGGCGCTCCCGAAAAGATCACGGGGTATACTGTTACCGAGATAAAGAAAATGACGTGCTGGAAGTTCCTTGTCATTGAAGAGGATATTCCGGTGTTTGAGAAGAATGTGACAGGACTTTTACCGGGAGAATCTGTCCGGTGCGAACTCCGGATCCGGAGAAAGGATGGCAGCATCGTGTGGCTGGCATCATTTGCAAAATGTGTCACTGATCAAAAGAAACCTGGATATTACCGTCTCTATGGCGGGTGCCGGGACATCACGGAGCGTAAGCAGACAGAAAAGGCGTTAAATGAGAGCGAGAAGCGGTACCGGGCTGTCGTTGAAGACCAGACCGAACTCATATGCCGGTTCACTCCAGATGGCAGACTCACGTTTGTCAATGATGCATACTGCCGGTATTTCGGACTGGACAGAACCCGTTGCCTTGGAAATCCCCATACCGTGAAGTTACCACCGGAAGATGCCCGGGTGATGAGAACTCACTTTGTATCACTTTCCCCAAAGAATCCGGTTGCTTCCATTGAACACCGGATCATCATGCCATCCGGTGAAGTCCGCTGGCAGCGATGGAACGACCGGGCGATCTTTGACAAAACGGGCCAGGTAGTCGAATATCAGTCAGTTGGAAGAGATATCACCGAGATCAAGAGGGCGGAAGAGGCACTAAAACAAAAAGAAGCGGAGCTGCATGACATTTTAGAGGGATCACCTATCCCAAATTTTGTTATCGATCGCAACCATCGTATAATTTCATGGAACAATGCGCTTGAAGAGGCTACCGGGTTTTTGGCAGCAGACATGCTTGGGACATCCCGCCACTGGCAGGCATTCTATAACAAAAAACGACCGTGCCTCTCGGACCTCTTAGTGGACGGGAAGACCGAGTCCATTCAGGAATTGTATGCCGGGAAGATTGATGCGGTCAGACTTGCGGGAGGTATCTTTGATGGGACTGATTTCTTCCCTAATCTGGGAAACGACGGGAAATGGCTCCACTTTTCCGCCTCCGTGATCCGGGATGCCGGGGGAAATGTAATCGGGGCTGTCGAAACACTCCAGGACGTTACCGAACAGAAACATGCAGAGGAAGAGATCCGTACTCTCCAGCAGTTCCAGCAGAATATTATCGACAACGCGAATGTCTGGATCAGTGTCCTTGATCCCAAAGGGACGATTCTTGTCTGGAACACCACTGCTGAACAGATAAGCGGGTACCTTTCTCGCGATGTGATCGGAAAGAACACCATCTGGAAACAGCTCTATCCCGACCCGGTATACCGGAAGCAGGTCGCAGAAAATATTCTCAACATCATCAAAAAGAATACCTATGTCGAGAACTTCGAGACCCGGATACGGACGAAGAGCGGCGATGAAAAGATCATCTGGTGGAACACCCAGCCACTGAGGGATACATCAGGAAAAGCGGTACAATTCATCGCCATCGGGCGCGACAATACCGAGCGAAGACGCGATGAAGAGAGGTTACGGGCTCTCCGGCAGTTTGAAGAGAGCGTGAAAAAAAACGCAAACATCTGGATATCGGTGCTGGACGGAAAAGGGAATGTCAGCATCTGGAACCGGGCGGCAGAAGAGATCAGCGGGTACAAGGCCCGGGAGGTGATCGGCAAAAACACCATCTGGAGCCGGATGTATCCGGATAAGGAATACCGGCGCACAGTCACGGCAAAGATCAAGGAAATTATCGGAGCCCACAAGTACCTGGAAAATTTCGAGACCCGGATCCGGACTAAAGACGAGCAGGAGCGGATCATCTGGTGGAATACCCGTGTCCTGCAGGACATTCCTGGAATCGATGAGACGTTCATTGCAATTGGCAAGGATGTCACCGAGCAGAAGACGCTCTCTGATGCAGTGACGCTCGCGAATAAGAAACTGAACCTGCTCGCGAGCATCACCCGGCATGACATAAAGAACCAGCTCATGGCACTTTTAGCATACCTGGAACTCTCCGGGAATGGGAGCAGTTCTCCGGCGCAGCAGGCAGAATATATCAAAAAAGCGCAGCAGATTGCGGGAACGATCGAGCGCCAGATCGACCTGACCAAGGATTACCAGGAGATGGGTATTGCCGCTCCTGCGTGGCAGAATGCAAACGAATGCATCAGAAAAGCGGTCGCAGCACTTCCTATGCGGTCGGTACATGTCGAAGTTGATCCTGCAAAACCTGAAGTGTACGCCGACCCCCTTTTCGAGAAGGTATTCTACAACCTGATTGACAATGCACTTCGTTATGGGGGTGCAGATTTGAAGACGATCCGGGTTTCATCTCAGGAGTCAGATGCCGGCCTTATGATAACTTGCGAGGACGACGGTGTGGGGATCTCCGCAGAAGACAAAAAGAAACTCTTCACCCGGGGTTTCGGCAAACACACCAGGCTTGGGTTGTTCCTCTCACGGGAGATCCTTGGTATCACTGGGATCACCATCACCGAGAATGGTGAGCCGGGGAGGGGCGCCCGGTTTGAGATTACGGTGCCGAAGGGTGCGTATCGGTTCACGGGAACCGGGGAGAAATAAGGTCAAAAAGAACATGCGTTTAGTAGTAGCATCCGGTTCACAGACCCGGTGCTCCCAAATGTTCATATAAAGGCAATATACATTCTCAACCGGTGTAAGACATTCAATGATACCGGGAGGCGGATAGTAGTGAAAACTCATACGGATCGATGCGGTGAGGCGGATGCAGGACTATTTGAGAATGCACTCGTCATGATAGCAGTCCTCGATAAACGGGGGAAAATTATTGCCTGGAACCATGCCGCAGAGACAATAACCGGCTATTCCCGGGACAGTGTTATCGGCACTACCACCGTATGGAGACGGCTCTATCCGGAACAGCAGTACCGGAACAGCGTCACGAAGAGAATAACAGAGATCCTCTCGCACAAAAAATATTTTGAAAACCTCGAAACTACCATCAGGACAAAATCCGGAGACTCCCGTATCATCCTCTGGAACACAAAAGAGATTTTACAGGATGGTGAAACCCACGCGATTGCGGTCGGCATGGATGTAACGAGTCAGAGAGAGGCTGATGCCTTCCGTGAAAGTATCATTGACAATGCAAATGTCCTTATTGCTGTTCTTGATTCACAGGGCTATGTAATTATCTGGAACAGGGCAGCGGAATCGATCACCGGCTATCCCAGAAACGAAGTTATCGGGAAGCGTGACATATGGAAACATCTCTATCCGGATGCAGAGTACCGCCGCACCATCACCCGGCGCATAACCGGAATCATTGCCGAGCACCGGTTCTTCGAGAACCTCGAAACTACCATCATCACAAAAACCGGGGAGCATCGTATGATATCATGGAACACGCAACAGATTGGCTTTCACGGTGCAGTGCGGGAGATCGCCATCGGGCGTGATATCACCGAGCAGCGGAAAGCAGAAGAAGCGTTGGTTGCGTACATGACCGAGATGGCGATGCGGATAAAACAGCCTGTCGGGATCATCCGCGACAATATTCAGGAAGTTGTAGACCTTACCCGTGCAGGGAAGATCACCACGGACGAAATGATCATGATCCTTGAAAGCCAGATGAGAAATGCCACCCAGATCATGGCAAATGTTCAGGAGTTCCAGAAGGCGATCGTAGATAAGAACACCCAGATCCCGGATGCTTACCGCGAATTCCTCAACGGGTGATGTCGTGCCAAATCTTGTGAATCCTGAGGAACTTGAAAAACGGCAGATCTTTTTGATCCTTGCATCACCTGCAACCCTTCGCCAGCGCAATATCGATGTGATTATGCAGGTTTCAGCACTCGGGTACCACACCATCGTCGTCACGACCAACTTCCCGTATACCGTCCTCAGGAAACTATATGGCGAGAAGGGGGTTGACCTTGCGTCGGTCTCGTTCATCGATACGGTAACGAAAGCCTCAATCGGGACAGCAACTGACATCCCGGGAGTCGTGCGCTACATCAATAGTCCGTCAAACCTGACCGATATGGGAATTGCGGTTACAGAAGAGTTGAAAGAGAAGACCGGCAAAAAAGTCTGCATCCTCTATGATTCCATCAGCACCATGCTCATCTACCTCACGTCGCCGAACATTTCGAAGTTCATCCATTTTGTGACGAACAAACTCCGGCTTATGGACATTTCCGGTGTCTTTTTAGCCGTGGAGAAGGGACTTGACCCGATGCTGATGTCACAGTTGACTACTTTCGTTGATACCGTGATCGATGCCGGGTGAGGGTCGTATCTGGAAAATGAGCGAATCAAAGAAACTGAACCTGCTTGTGTGCATCACTCGGCGCCACATCCTCTTTTGGCATAAACAGCGGCATTCTTTGCAGTGATTCCTGTTGAGCACCTATACGTGTGATCGCAGCGACACCGTGTGTAACTGCTGATAGATGATAATGTTCAGCGCCAACCCGGATGTGGAGGGGTGAGCCGTCCCAACGGTTGCCGAGTGGTCAAGGAGTCCCATTATTGTGGTTCTGTGGGCGTTTCTCGCAGTCGGTGGGTGAAATCATCAGACCGAACCGAATATGTTAATCCGGCAAAATCAATCCGCAGACCGGGCAGTACTGCCAAGGGATCGCGCTCCATGATTGAACCTTATCTTTCGTGATCTTGACGTGGCAGCGGTGCATGGCTCCGTGACCGTTCGGGCATTGCCGGGATTTTGATTTCATAAAATAGTATACTGTTTAAAAGAAGAAAATGTTAATCGGACAAAGTTTATGTGAGATTTAAGAGGTTGGATTAGAGCAGTTTGAACATTATATTCCAACTACCCTACCGATTGTGAACTTGGTGAGGGCTCACTCATCTCTATCTCTTCAATAAGACGCTGGGTTCAGTTTCGTTTGCCGTTGGTGACCAATATTTCACCTTGTTAACATCGGTCACCAACCGCTAACTTATCAGAACCCCGTTATCTGTAAGGGGAGGTTATCGTCAGGGAGGATAAAAGTTGCGAATCGGGGATCGGTGAAAGTATCGGTTTTTCTCTCTGCAGAGTACACTAAATTTTATTTTCGTGTTTGTTCAATTTCCTGCCGGTGCGACAAGGCTAAAATTGACACAAACACGTATGTCATCAACACCGGATAAATGATTATTCTGCTGAAAGCCCAGTTCAAACGCAATTCTCTTCCGAGTACATGCACTGTCGCGATAAAATCAGGGAAAGACTGGGTTGCCAATTGGAGGGAAGGACATGATTTTAGTCCTTTCTTAATCTGGCGCCACTCTCCTGTTCCCGTTGAGCAGTTTCTTCAATTTCCGTCTCTTCTTCTTCCACTAGTCTGATCTCTTTCTCCGCCTGTCCCCGGAAGAAGATATGCTCTATTACAAGAGCGGAAAAGATGCCCACGATAAAGGCGTTTGCAAGGAGTGGTTCAATCCGTGCACTCATCACGGTCTTTGTGGCAACCGGGAGGAAGGCAATGAGGATTGCAAAGATTAACGAGACGCCGATAACAAGCCCGGAATTATAGTTGATCCCCCGGGTCCGTTCCTTTGCAAGGTTGACTGTTGCGGCAAACATTCCGCCTAACAGGTAGATGAAAAGGCATGCGATCACGACCGGTGGAATCGCCATGAGGATGGAGACGATAAAGGGAGAAAAACCGATGATGATGAAGAGCATTCCTGAAAGTGCAAGAGGGTACCGGGACCCCTGCCGGCTGGCTTGGACGATGTTCATGGAGAAACTGGAATTTGCACACCCAACCCCCCCGACAAGCCCGGCAGCGACACTGGACAGGCCTGTCACTACCATGCCGCGCTGGAACCGGCGGTCCATTCCTGTGGGTTCAAGCTCGAGTTCCATGGATTCGACTGCGGAAAAATCGATAACAAGGAGCGTGAAGTAACAGAAAAAGAATGCCACGATAAGCCAAGGGCTGACCTCAAAACCGGTTGGGGCAATCCCGGTGAACAGCCCGAACGGTGTGGTGCTTATTGCCGGAGGGGTAAAGGGGAAGACCAGCATGTACAGCACGACACCAATGACCATCACAATCGGCAGCAGGAGCTGTTTTGCCATCCCTTTGAGTATCCCGGAGAGACCAATGATAAAGAGCGTAAAAAGGATTACGAAGATCAGGTAATTTCCCGGCTGAGCGAGTTGTGCTGAGGGGATGATAAGGGAGAGAATCATCGGAGTGACGGCAAAACATCCCAGCAGGAGAGCAGTAAGGACGATATTGAAGGTGAACAACTTTTTCAAGAAATGGTGAGCCTTTATCGCCGCAAGTCCGCAGAGGACGAGCCCGCAGAGGATCATCGAGGTAAAGACCGCATTTGTCGAGTACGCGAGACCTGCACCGACACCGATGATCAGGATGCCGGTCGGACCAACACCGATAGGGAGGCGGTGCCCGAAATACACCTGGAGGATCTGGAAGATGCCGGCGACGACGAAAATTGCCTGGAGGACCTGTATCTGCTGCACCGGGTCATGATACAGCATTGGCGCCACGATCATCCCGTAGATCAGGGCGGATGGCATCAGGATGATAAACCACTGGAGAGCGAGAACGAGCAGGGTCGCTCTCTGGGGCATCTCATCGATCTGGGAAAAAAGTTTCATTACTCACCACATTCATTTATAATCTCGGAGCAGCAGCTTATGGTTTTTCGTATATTATGGGGCTACGCATCCACTCAACATTATAGAGTATAATAACGATACTCAAGGGGAGGGGATTTCGCATACACCCCAATCGTTGCCGGCATTATTTATACCCGTTTGGTGTTTATGCCGGATGCGGCCTCAATTACCGGACTTATCGGCAGCATAAAAAAATCTTGGGGCTATGGAAGTTAAAGTCCGGATTTTGCCATATTATACGAAAGAGCACCAATCCATAGCAGAGATGAAAATACCGCAGCCCATTCCAGACCGGGAACCGGAACGGTCGTATGAAACGCCCCGAGAATGTCCTTGTACATTAAAAGAACTACAACAAATGCCAGATCGATAAACACTACCACGACCCCATAATATCCTACCCATCTCATAAACCGGGGGTGGTTGAAGAGTGCCCCCACGTTAAGAATTACCATTGCAACAAAAAGGGCTTTGAACATCAGACCTGCAGCCAGCATGTGACTGGCGATATGCGTCTCGGGAAATACACCCACCATGATCAATGCCACGCCAGCGAAGATACCTACTGCCTGTCCTGCGAGAAGGATGATCTTTTTCCACCTGGTTGGCTCATACCATCTGTATAATCCAACGAAGAATGGTACCAGAATAATTCCCGTAAGGATACACCCGCTGTTAAAAAAGAAAGCTCCCGCCGGGTTGAAATTAACATTTCCCAGGTTGCTGAGCCAGTCATAGAGCGGGTTATAAGGGGCAGGATAGAGAGCAACTGCAGTGAACGTGAATACAGAGTAGATGATGAGTGCCGTCATACCCGTAAGGGTACTCAAAGACCATTTCCATGTTGATGATGTCATTATGTATGCACTTGGAATTAAGGGTATATATCGTATATGAGTGGGAAAGTGGGAAAAACGCTGAAGCTGTGCAATCTACAACCCCAATCATCAAAATTGAGATTTACGGTTGCACTCCCCATAATCCGGCGCGAGGTCTTCCGGTGGCACAAACAGCGGAGCCTTCCCGAAAACATTTCCCGTATATTTCCTTTCAAACTCATGAGAGGCAGAACTACGGTTTTTTTATGTAATAGTGAAATATTGTCTGTATAGTTTCAAAGGAGAACATGGATGAAACCATTACCTTTCTTTGTAATTCTGACAAGCCTTCTGGTCATTGCATCGCTCTATTGTGTTGTGCCATGCTCCGGTCTTGATTTGGGTCCCGGTCCCCAGATTGGCGGTGGCGAAGGCTGGATCACGATCCAGTGTAACGTGAACGGGGCATCCGTCTACTTTGATGGACAGTACCAGGGAATGATTAGTGCAAACCAGCTGACTGTTTCGGTTTACACGACAGGGACGCCGTTTACGTCATACTCTGTCGAGAAAACCGGGTATTATACGGCGACGGGTAATATGGTTATGCCGGCTGCCGGTGAGACCCGCACCTATACGGCAACCCTGCAGCCAATCCCTACCCCGGCGCCGGATGTTGGCTCTATACACATTGAGTCATCTCCCTCCGGTGCAGCAGTAACCCTGAACGGGAATTACCGGGGGACGACACCGCTCACGATCAATTCTATTTATACCGGAAGTTATCCTATCAGCATCGAACTGTCCGGGTATTACCCCTACAGTTCCACAGTATCCGTATACGCGGGGAGCACATCTCAGGTCTATGGCAGCCTGACCCCGCTTGTATCTACCGGTAGTCTCTATATCACATCAGATCCACCAGGCGCGACGGTTTATCTTGACGCCTCGTATTCAGGAAAGACGCCCCTCACGCTCAACAATGTCGCGACCGGAAATCATGTTGTCGAGATGGATCTCTCAGGCTATTATGACTGGAAGTCCACCGTCACGGTGCCGGCGGGTGGGACCCGGACAGTATCTGCGACCCTGCAGAGGATCCCGACAAGCAGCACAGGGTGGATCTATGTCTCGTCAAGCCCCGGTGGTGCAACGGTAACCCTTGACGGGACGAACGTTGGCCAGACCCCCACGTCTGGTTCACTCAAACTGAACAATATCGCTGCGGGCAGCCACTCGATGAGCCTCCAGTTGAACGGGTACCAGACCTATACCACTGGAGTAAACGTCGTTGTAAGCACGGTGTCGCAGGTCGATGCCATCCTCACACCGGCGAACGTCCCTTCCGGTGTTGGCGGACTCTCGGTCTCATCGACACCTGCCGGTGCGGATACCTACGTCGATAATGTATACCGGGGCATCACTCCGCTCACGTTAAATGACATTACAGCAGGGAGTCACACCCTGCTCCTCCAGTTGGCGGGATACAATGACTATGCGGCGACGGTGCAGGTGAACAGCGGCGCCACAAATACTGTTTCAGCAGTCCTGAACCCTGCCAAGACACCTACACAGAAATCCGGTGTTCTCCCGGTTGCTGCCGGTATGGCGCTCGTTATCATCGGGCTGCTTGTGGTACGCAAGCGGGATTAATCTTTACGTTCTTTTTTAAAATGGGTTTTTGACCATCTCAGACGTGACACAAACGCTAAAAGTGATAAACGGGATTATCTTCTACACGAGCATACGATGCCACACCCGATCATTGCAAGGAAGGCGCACGATCCCTTAAACCCCGGCATATGCCTGCCACGCCGGACAGTGATTTCTTCACCTGCACGGGGCATGCACCGGGGATATAAATCGACGGGTACAGCGAAGAATTAATCTGGCTTTAAATTGACTCAATGACATGAGCAAAATACCCGTCATTATTTGTATCGCACTCGTCCTGTGCATCCTTGCCTGCGGGTGTGTCAGCCAACCTGCACAACAACCTGTAGTACTACCGACAAGTAACCCGACACCCGTTTCAAGCGGTCCAGTGCCGCCAGCCAGAACGACCACTGCCGGAGTATTGCCGACAATCTATCCGCTCCAGCCCGGGCCGGTCCAGACAGTCCCCTTGGATGAATCGGTCAGCGTGACCGTGAACCGGAACACGATCACGACAAACCCGACTATCACGGTCACCTTCAATGGGGGTAATGGTCTCGGCCTGACCGAGGAGATGAGTGTCTATGTGATCCGTGCAGATGGTTCGCAGGTGAGCGGGTTCGTGATCAACCCGCACATGGGTTCCGCAGTGACCCTGATGGGAGACACCCAGACAGACCAGGTAATCGTCTATGTCACGATGGCGTCAGGGAATACGTATAAGATTATCGATAAAATCTATCCCTTCCCCGCTTAGATGTGAGAGAAAAATATTAGGTGAGCCCTAATAAAGACCACTAATAAATACCCGGATCGACGAATCGTAGAGAGCACCAACACTATGCGATAGATGAAGAGAGTGCCAAAGAATATCTTCGTTTTTAGGAGATCCTCAAACGGTCTTTAGTCTATCGTTTATTTCATATCCTGTCATGACTTCAGCCTATGATGAGATGGGACGGTAGTATATTTTCGATGCCACATGATGGCGTCCATAAAATAACTGCCAATCCATATTCGTATACGATTTATTGTGCTTCTGGCTCATTCTCATCGAGCAGTTTCTTCACGAGAGCCGAATCAAGATATGCCCTGACCTCAACAATATTTTCATTTTCAAACCTGCATACCCAGCAATAGCGGTTGTTGAAGGGGGCTCCGTTTAGTGCCATGGAGAGCGCTTCCAGCTCAACGACAGCAATCTCACCGGACACTATAACATGTGTCACCCGCAATCTTACGCCATCCTTAAGAACCCGGTTGAGCCGCCCGAAAGTGTTTCGGACAAATGTCTCACGGTTATGATACGTGCCGGCGAGCGGGTGCGTTCCCATCACCGTCCAGCACACATCAGTGGCTACGTGACGGAAAAATCTCTCCGCGTGTCCTGTCTCAAGATGTGCGAATAATGAGCGTACATTTTTCACGGTAATAGATTTCATAAGAATCTCCGAATAGTGGATGTTCTGGTATTGGTTTTTGTGATAATCTACATTCTGTTCATCGGTTTTCCTGGAGACCGAGTGATCCCCGTGTGTTTTCGGGTTCATGCACCCATTTCAAACCCGGGATAAGGTAAATGGATCGATAAATGTCAGTGATGAAAAAAAGGATTTCAGGTTCTGCGGAAGCACATCCCGCATGCACCTGCGATAACGAGTGCCCCCATGGCAACCTCAATTCCCCCCGGAGACGGTTTTGTCGTGGGGGCAGTTGTCGGCAGGGGGTTCAGGGTTGCATAAATCTGAACGGTCTGCCCTGCTGCCGGGTATGCGGTTATGGGTGATGTGTAGGTGACATACCCCGGCATGGAGACGGAATATGTCGTGTAGGGAGTACCGGTAACATATACCGGGACGGTAAGGGAGCCTTGGGTGATCGTGCCTACAGCCGTGTTGTCGAACGTCACCTGGGCGCCGTTCACGTTGCAGTTCACCTGGTACCAGCCTTGGCTGCCGCCAATAACTGCCGGGGTTGTCGGGACAACCGGGTTTAGCGTTGCATACAGATCAAGGGTTTCGCCGATTGCCGGGACCGCGTACATGTTTCCTACATAGGTCGTGTACCCGTCTTTCTGGACGGTATAGGTCTTAAAAGGGGTTCCTGTAGTGTACACCGGGACAGTCAGGCTGCCTGCAGTGATTACCCCTTCGTATGTACTGTCAAAGAACACTGCTGCACCGTCAACATTGCAGATAACCTTGTACCATCCCTGATTCCCGCCGATTGGAGCTGCAGAGACAGCAACGGAGATCGTCACAAATGCGAGCAGGGCAATGACTGCGGCTTTCACTATTTTGGAATGTGCCATATCAGTAAACCTCTGATGAATACTGGATTCTGTCAGATACTATTAATAATTTTTCCGGAGCCGGAATGCCTCTTTCGGTCCTATTTATCTGGTTCCATTCCAAATATGAGCACATGAGCTGGCATCTCATCGCCGCAGCTTCATCCTGCTGCCGTACCTCCTGCACATGTGACCGGAATGGTGAATGATGGGAACCAATGAGAGCGAACCGGATATGAATTCTCCTAAACAGGAACGGCTTGACCTGTATCTTGACCTTGGCATCCTACTCTATAAGTCCGGGGCAAGCGCCCAACGGGTGATTGATTCCGTTCAACACCTTGCAACGGCACTCGGCGACAGCACCCTTCATCTCTTCATCTTCTACAATGCGATTGAGATCAATTTCAAAGCGGAAGAGGAGACATTTGTCGGCATGCGGATACTCAAGGGAAGAATGCGGGAGGATCTCGCAGCCCTGCATGAGATAAGCCGGCTCCTCCATTCTTTTGATACCTCCAGTCCAGACATTGCCGTGATCCGCAGGGAGGTTGACCGGATAAAGGAGGCACCGAAAAAATATCCCTGGTATCTCATCATCCCGGCGGTAGGGGTCGCCTGCGCCGCGTTCGGGGTCCTCAATTACGCCGATTTGTCGGCATTTCTTATCATATTCATAGCTGCCTCGGTAGCGTTTGGAGCGGGAATCATCCTTGCCCCTTACTCCCGTAACTCGTATTTCACCACACTCCTGATAGCATTGACTGGTGGCATTATTGCCGCGCTCCTCATCCCTGTCTTCCCCACGGCAACGCCGGGACTCGCCCTCCTTTCCACCGTCCTCTTCTTAAGCCCCGGGATGTTCTTTTTGACCGGCGGTTTTGACATGATGCGAGACTACATGAACTGTGGGATACCCCGCGTCACTGTGGCGGGCATTGAGGTGTGCATGCTTGCAATCGCGCTTGTCATCCCATTAGCGATCTCGCATGCTGTTGAGACACCCTCATGGGTAGGGGCATCCACAGGGACGCTCCTCATGCTCAGCCTCACAATGGGAATTATTGCCGGGGTCGGATTCGGCATACTCTTCAATGCCCCGCTCCTTCTCCTGCCCTGCTGCGCCCTGCTCGCCGGGCTCGCGAGGCTTGTCCGCGAGATTTGCATCATCAACGGCTCCGATCCCCTGCTTGCTGTCTTCATTGCAATTGTCATTGCAACAAGTTGTGCATGGGTGATCGGTAAGCGCCTGCATGTTCCCCCGATTGCGCTCGCCGTCATACCGGGAGTCCTGATGGTCCCGGGCGTTCCCGCAATAAGGACACTCCAGGGGCTTTTTCTCATCGCAAATCCCGGTTCTCAGATTCCGCCCGCAGTGTTCATCTCAACCATGCAGAACGGGTTTTTCGTCATTGGGGTTATCGCCGCCATCATCATCGGGATCATCTTACCGCTCGAAGTGCTGCACCGGGGAGAGCCACGAATATGAACTTTTTTTAACTCTTCACGAAATTGTGTTGGTTTAAATGCGGTCTTGAGGTAAAAGTGCATACGTGAAAACCATTAGGATATGTGGTGTGTCAGAGTTTTCGTTCCAAATAGTAACATAATGTATGTCCGTTTCAAGAGCACTTTATGGGTGTGATCCGGTAAAAACGGACAAAAACTTTAGTACTCAATAATTTTATCAAAAAGTCTGGTTCTTTGGATCTTCCAAACTGCTGGGAATCGCTCACGGGTGAATCGGGTTTAGGCAAAATAGTGGCCTCAGCTAAACCAAAGTGGCGAAGTTAGGTTAACAGACATAAAAAGGCTATTTTTTCCTGTTCTCGGATTGCAGGGTAGAGAGGACCTGTTCCATGTGGAGAAGCCGGTCATTGATCTCCGTGAGTTTGCCTTCGCTGTCCGGTGTGCCGGGAGAATCATTCCCGGTTTTCTCTTCATATCCCGGGAGTCCCGTGTATCCGACCAGCTTGGAGATGATGATCCCCATAAAGAAAATCCCGAGCAAAACCTCCACAAGTGCCATCGCCCGTGCAAGCGATGCTACCGGTATATAATCGCCATACGACAGGGTAAAGATCGTGGAATAACTATAATAGATGTAATCTGACGTCGTGAGCACTTGCGCCGGGTGGGGATTATACCTGATCGATTCCCTGATGATCGTCCCCACGATCTCAAAGGCAATGGCAAAGAGAACACCTAAGAGGAGATACACGGAGATCGCTGCCCAGACGATGTGTGCACGGATCGGGTGACGTGCCAGAACCACTGCAAAAAAGCAGAAGATGGTCAGCACTCCGACAAAGACAAGCGTGAGCGCCAGCCCGAGAATCCTGAGTTCGGTTCTTCCGGTGATTAGTGTAAGTCGTTCAAAGACTGCTGCTGCTGCGAGGAGCAGGACGAGAATCCGCACATCTCCCGCACCACTCTCCCAGTACGAAAGACCAACCACAATTGCAGCAGAGATGATATATAGTGCTATAACAACCATCACGTCGAGCCCGAGGAATGGCAGGATTATGAGGGTAATTGCAATATAAAGGCATAGCAGAATGTATTTCAAACCGGATTCTGTGTACCGGTATTTGATCAGCCATCCCAGTAATCCGGATTGCAACGTTTTCAGCCGATCGCCACTTCCGTCAGTTGAAACCATAATTTCTCTTTAGATTCTGCAATTTAAAATTCCCTGCTACATCTTGTCAAACTGTTGGATTCCTGTCACTTCCGGGGTTTTCCATCCGGGTTTTTTCAACCGGTATATGATCAACGGGACTGCCACAACTGCAATCAGTCCGATGATCATGAACAGTGCATATTGCCACGGCAAGAGGCGCGTAAATGCGATCTGGCTCGGGGGGATAATCGCCAAAAAGAATAAAAAGACCATCGCCGCAAAACCCCACCCTGCCACGATCCACATCCCCGCCTTCCCTCCGGGAATAGAGAACGCACGGTTCACTTCAGGATATTTATACCGAGTTTGATCGCCGCAGCGTACATGAAGAAGTACATCACGATGTATACCATCGTCGTCAGCGCAAGAAGCATCCAGTAGGAACTGTTCACCCCTCCGGGTAAGAGGGTATACACGGCGGTCCAGAACGTGAACAGGATGCCCTGGAGGATCATCATATTCACCGGGATCCCGTTGTTGTTCGTCTTCTGTAGCACCTGGGGCAGGTTGCCATCGCTCGCCGTGGATGCCAGCCCCCGTACTGGTCCGAGGATCCAAGTGGAGGCTTCTCCTATAGACCCGATGACAATCAACAGGGCGATGACCGGTACTAGCCATGTATTTCCCGCAAGGATAACCACAAACGCCTGCATGATACCAGTGAGCAGGTTCAGGTCCCCTGCTGGCACCAGCAGGGCGACGACCAGCGCCCCACCAACACTCGCAACCACCATGACGAGACCGGCAATCAGGATCGCGAGGGGATAATTCCTCTTGATATTGGTGATATCTTTTGCGTGGGCAGCCGTCATCTCGATACCAATGAATAAAAAGACGAATGTCAGCAGGAGGACAATGCTGTTTAAGTTTGAGAAATCCGGGATGAGATCATGAAACGTGGGGTGCACCGTGATCTGGACCGGGTTACCCGCAAGGATATACCGTATGCCTCCGATGATGAGCAGGGCGGCGGGGATCAGCATTCCGATGACAAGGAACGACCAACTGATCCGGGCATACGTCTTTAACCCCCGGAAGTTCAGAATGGTCAAGCCCCACCAGATGATGACGGAAAATATGAACTGGTACACCTTGCTGTCGGCAAACGAGGGGGCAGCTACATAGGAAAAGGTGGCAGCAATGAATGTCATGGCAGCCACAAAACCGATGGTCATCTGGAACCACTGGAGCCAGATGGCAGTAAACCCCCAGTGCTGACCAAATGCTTCCTTCACCCAGACATATATTCCTCCCGTCTGCGACCAGCCTGTGGCAAGTTCAGCCGACACGAGTGAAGCAGGGATAAGGTACAGGAGAACAGCAAGAAGGGAAAAGACGATCAGCTGCCATTGCGTCTCCGCCATGTTGGGGTATTTACGGATATTGAAGAGTGCGGCAAGTGTCACTAAGGTGAATACCGCAAGACCCATCCTGAACACGGTTGTCTTGTCTGTCTCCATATGCAGGGCTCACCGTTACTGTTCGGACTTTCCTTTAGTCGCGGGGTCTTTACAGGAACCGGATTTACCTCTTCGCACGTATTGCGAGTTCAAGTTTCCCTTTCATGATCTCAAGGTAATTCTTCCACGAGACCTCGAGGTTATCGTAATGGGATATGAACGGGTTCAATATACAGAGCCGCAGGACATAGACTGACTTTACCCGGTTCCACTCCTTTTCCGGTATGCCGAGGCGTTTGACAAATGCTTTGGGCGCTCCGCCGTAATCAGCTTCCGAGAGGTCGGTCTTTGACGTGATCCAGTTGTTCATGTATACCGGGCCGGAAACGTAGGATGATTCGTTGTACAGGGCTGCATTCAGGTTGTTCATCGTGTCGAGGTTTGTGTTCCCTTTCTCGTTGAACGCCATACAGACGATGTTGAAGTCCGGGTTTGCGACAAGTGGCTCAACCAAAAATTCCCTTTTCCCAACCTTGATACTCTTCGTTGCCTTCAGCGCACGGGTGATCATCTGGGCGCCATCGATGCTCCGCCCGATGATCTGCCCGTAGCCGCTGATGTTTAACGGGACAGCCCGGTGGCTTGCCCAGACTGCCGCAGCAGTTGCACCTGCTTTCGAACCCTCCATAATGTAACTCCCGAGCAGCGAGGGGGCGTCTTTGCCAGACTCAAAGACATACGCAGCGAAGTAGGAGATCAGGTCAAGGATACGCCGGTCCCGGATGACAATACCGCCAGCGGCGTAGGGGATGTATCCCATCTTGTGGGGATCGATGGTAATGGAATCTGCCTCGCCCATCGCCTTGTAGGAGTCATAGATCAATCTGTCCGGGTAGTCGTGGTCAAAGACAAATGTCCCGTCGGCTTTGAGCCGTTTTTTCATCTCATCATACTCCATGAAGCGGTTGTTCTCATCGAGGAAGAGCGACCGCGAATACCCGCCATACGCTGCATCAATGTGGAAGTAGAAAGAGATTCCTTTCCTCTCGTAGTCGTTCCGGAGTTTTACAATCCGGGCAACCTCGTCAATCGCACCCTCTTCAGTCGTGCCGACGACTGCGACAACTGCCATGATCGGGATCTTTCTTTTTACGTGGTCATCAATGATCTTTTTCAGGATGTCCACGTCCATGTGGAAGCGTTCGTTCACCTGTACTTCAATGAGGTTTTTATTCCCAATCCCGAGCACATCAGCCGCTTTTACCCACGAGTAGTGTTTGGACTGCGGAACGAGAACAACCCCGAGTTTTCCTTCCCCAACGCCAGTGCCCCGGACCGTCTCGCCCCTCACTGCATCAAAACAGTCCGCTTTCTTGACCTTTTCAATGAGGTCAAGGATCTTCTCCGTCGGCATATTCGCGAGCTGCCAGTCATCCAGCCCTTTCACGAGATCGGGTCTGACTTTTTTTACGGCACGCGGGAACGACTTGAGGTTCCTGGCCATCCAGAGCCCCTCATAGTTGGCGATGGTCCCGTCTGTCGTGATGTGCCCCCACGAGGTCTTCGGGTCAAACCCGAGCATTGTTGCCATATCTTTTCCCGCCTCAATCTCCATTGGAGTGGTGGCGGTGGACGCCTCATATGCCACATTGTTGGGGTTATAGAGGATCGTTGCCATGTAGGCAAGGTTTGCGACCATCAGGGTATCGGAGTTCATGTGCCCGAGATACCTGGCGGAAAACCAGGGCATGGATGTCTGTTTCAGTTTTGCAGAGAGGTTGAGGAGCACCTCGCTCGTCCGGTCAAGGGTTGCCTGGTAGTGCTCGCTGCGCATCTCTTCTGGGCGAGTTACATTGGGATCTTCCGGGTGGAAGTCCCTGCGCCAGTGCATGTGCTCTTCCATTAAAAAATCCAGCATGTTCCTGAAATAATCCCGGTTCTCCGACCGCGGTCCAAGGAACAGGGCTTTTACTTCAATATCGTCCTGCACCGGCAGGATCTTTTTCTGCGTTCTGGTCTTCTTTGTTGGTGCCATTTTTTTCATCTCCACTAATCACTCATACTTTTATTGCTCACGACGTTATTGCTTAATTTCTGTACCTGTTGTATCCTGTAGCTTCCATGATGGTTTTTTGAATGCATAGATTACGAGGGGGATTGCTGTGACGAGCAGGGTCCCGATGAGCATAAATGCGACAAAGCTGCTGCCTTCCTTGATCTGGCTCGGCGGGAGCATGGCAAGAACAAACAGGAATGCCATCATTAGGAATCCAAACCCTGCCACTACCCACATACCGGCTTTTCCCCCGGGGATCGAAAAGGCTCGTGGAACGTCTGGTCTGGTGTACCGGAGGCGGATCGCCGAGGCATACATCAGGAAATACATGACGATATAGACGGTTGTCGTAAGGGCAAAGAGCATCCAGAATGAACTGTTCACCCCGCCGGGCACGAGTACGTAGACCGCACCCCAGAAGGTGATGAGCACTGCCTGGAGGATCAGCATGTTCACCGGGATATCATTCTTGTTTTTTTTCTGTAAGATGGGTGGGAGGGTTCCTTCACGGGCTGTTGCAAAAAGACCCCTGACAGGACCTAATATCCAGGTCGAGACCTGGCCAATGGCACCGATTACGATAAGAAGTGCGATTATCATCACAACCCATGACAAGGCAGGGTTGGAGAAAATCACGCCAAATGACTGCATGATCCCGGCAAGGAGGTTGAGGTTGCCGAGCGGTACGAGCATTGCGACAATGAGTGCCCCGATAATGCTCACGATCGCCATAACGATACCCACCACGAGGATACCAAGGGGATAATTTTTCTGCACATCTTTGATTTCCTTTGCATGCGTCGCGGTCATTTCAATCCCGATAAAGACAAAAACAAAGGTGACAAGCAGGACGAGGTTCGATGCCGAGGATAAATTGGGTATTAAATCGTTGAATGTTGGGTGGAGGGTGATCTGTACCGGGTTTCCTGCAAGGATATACCACAGCCCGCCGATGATGAGCACCGCTGCCGGAATGAACGTCCCGAGGACAACTGATACTGAACTGATCCGGGCATATTCCTTCAACCCCCGGAAGTTCAAAAATGTGAGACCCCACCAGACAGCGACAATAATGATGAACATGTAGAGCTTGTTGTTTGCGAGTTCTGGATTAAAGAGGTAGCAGAGGGTCGCCGCGATAAACGTGAGGATACTGATAAACCCGATCGTCATCTGGAACCACTGCAGCCAGACTGCAGTAAATCCCCATTTTTCCCCGAATGCTTCCTTGACCCATACATAGACACCCCCTTCCTGGGGCCATCCCGTGGCAAGCTCTGCCGATACAAGCGAAGCCGGGATAAGATACATGATAATAGCAAGGAGGCAGAAGATGATTGATTGCCATCCGACTACCCCCTGTGTAGGGAATGTACGGATACTCATAAGGGCTGCACATGTGATAAGAATAAACGCAATAAGGCTTAATTTGAATAAGCCGTTTGTGGGTTTTTCTGCCATAACCAAATCACCTTATTTTTGCACTTAAGGTGGCATTATATAAATCATTACCTCTCTTGTCGGAGGGATTTACTACCTTTCCCTGCTACAACATCCAAAACTTCAGAAATGCGATCTACTGGATCACCACGACCCGAAAAAAAAAGGGATGAAGAAAATTGCCGATAAATCTTCTTCGTTCGTTTGTCATGTGTTTATGAGGGCGAGGGGGTTCCTGTCCATTGTGTTATCATCGGTCCTGGTCCCATATGGGGAAGGGGGGGGACTGGGACAATGGATACGTTCCAGATATTGGGATTCTGTTGATCCATAGTGCTGAGGAAATATATGCCGGATTCCGGGATCGTGATGAACCGGAAGGGTGCTTCCGAAAAACCAAAGCCGGGCTGGACATACGTATTGTTGACATCGTGCAGGTAACTTCCATTCGCGTACTGGAGGGAATACTGGGGAGAGAAAACCCCGGTTTCATTTCGCTCAAATATGTACTCCCCTTTTTCCAAGTAGAAAACCGGCGTCACCGTGGTTCCATATCCGGATAGATTCACAGGAACTTTCAAAGGATTTTCCACATCAAGGAGGGTGACCACTGTAGTCCATCTTCCCGGGCAGGAAATATTCAGCATGTACACATCCGTTTTGGGAACCGGCAGAGGTATCGACCCGTTGAAGAACGGTCCTTTTGTGTAAAAAATACCGCCTGCACCATATCCATTTCGGGAAAATAGGTCAAAATTGAATGATACCGTCTGGGCGCTCTCTGTCTTAAATGATAAGATGATAACACCGGGATTTAGAGCGAGGGTTGTATTCGGTTGGCTGCCTGATAGAACAGCAACGGCGGATCCGGGTGCGGAAGTGGTGGGTGCCATAATTATGGGAGCTGTCTGAAGTGTAGCACTGGGGGAAGTTTCCGGCGATGGCGTTGCTGGCGGCTGAGTGCATCCGCAGGTAAGAATGCAGAGTATAAGAAATAGAGCGGGACCTGGGAGAAATTTCATGATTGATAGAATGCAGTGGATTGTTCTAAATTTTTGGGTATGCGCGGGAAGAGTGAAAAGGGGCCAGCGCCCCGAGCGGACGCCGCTACAGGGTGCGAAGGTAACGAGCCGCATCAGCAGTGAGTCCGAGCCCCTGTGCGTCGCGGGAGCAAGTCTCTCAAGCGTTATGAGCGGGCCGGGTCCTAATCGTGATATACCCCAAAAAGAGGAGAACACTTATTAGTTCAATCGTGCACAGACGATAGTCGTATCAAGTTCTCCCAGTGAACTTGCGCTGGTGTTCCAGTAGAGGCCAATCGGGTTTCCCGCATTGTCAACCATCATTCCCAAAATGCCGGTGCCGAGACCGTACTTGTATTTCTGGAGCGACCGGGAGTCATCGGCATGAGCACCATCGGAATCCAGTATTCGCACCAGCACTTCATTAGTCTGTGACGGGTTGATCGTTGGCTGACCTGCGATAATCCACATATGCCCTAAATCAAGCGTTGTCGGTTTCAGCCAGAGACATACATCACCAGGCTTAAGCTCGATCGGACGCGATACTCTCGACCAGCCCGCTGCATTCGGTACTTTTGGATCGAGTTTATCGATATACCCGGCGTACTGGGCAATTGAAGGTTTTTCGTAGTTGTGGCTGATAGCTGCATATGCAGCCGGATCCGCATTTTTCAGGACTGTATCCACAAAGCCGAGGCAGTCAAAGTCATAGATACCCTTGCTTTCATCAACAAAGGTCTTATGGATATACTCGGTCTTTTTCATATTATTGAACATGCGGTATGCCTCAAGCCAGACAGGATTGTTCGATTGTACTGCCGCAAGCTGTGCGATGATGCTTGCGTTTCCCTGGGGGGATACTGCCGATGCAGGTTCGGCGAGCGTAACAGTTTCTTGGACTAACGGTGTCTTTTGTGCAATTGTCGTAGCCGGGGTATTGCCTTGGGTGGTGCAACCCATGCAGAAGGTTAGGACAAGGCACAGGACACTCAGAATAGCAACATACCTGATATTATTCATGCAAATTCTCCAATCATACAGGAATTTTTTTGACCGTATTTATATTTATGCCGAGAGGATTTCGAATAACCGGCAATAATGATGAGTGCCGGGATCAATCCGGCGCCACATCATCAACCGGCAGAAACAGCGGCGCCGTCCGGTGATTCCCGTTCGAGCACCGGTATGAAGGATCGCAGCGGCACCGTGTGTAACTGGTAACTGAAAAGGCTTAGCAAATTGTGACCCCAAAAAATCTCAGCTTCCCGATATAAAATTGTTCAATGGTGAGCCGTTTCAAACTCAGACAATCAAATACAAATCTTTTTGATATATTTACGGATATATTAGGATATGAAACGAATTTATTTTTTGTTAGTCGTGCTGGTTGTATTTTTCATCATCTGTGCCGGATGCACATCAACCCCGTCATCCCCTCAATCGGTGCCGTCAGGGTCCCCCACGGCATCCGGGACATCACAAGCCCCGACGCCGCTGCAATCAGGTACCGTGACAGTCACTAGCCCCCCCGTGATACAAGCCACTCCCGGCTCCTCACCCGATTCCGTAAAATGGACTACACAGGGATTTGATCTTACCAATGCCGGTAAATATCAGGAGGCTATCCAAGCGTTCGACAAAGCGATCTCATATGACCCGAATAACGTTGATGCGTGGAACGGGAAAGGGAACGCCCTCTTCAACCTTAAAATGAACGATGAGGCGATGACAGCATTCGACAAAGCGATCTCGATCAATGCGAATTATTCCAATGCATATACCGGAAAGGGGAATGTTTTCACAAATCAGGGAAAGACCAATGATGCGATGGCGGCATTCGAGAAAGCAATTTCCCTCAATCCGAATGATTTCTCCGCATGGACCGGGAAAGGACAAGCATTGATACAACTTGGCAGGTGCGATGAGGCCAAAGCAGCATTCAATAAAGCGCTGAGTATCAACCCGGGTTTTATCTGGGCACAAAAAGGGCTGAGTAATGCAGACAATCCATCGATCTGCAAATTACCGACAACAACCAGCGATGCATCAGTGGCATTTGTCAATGCTGGATACACGCTCATGCAGCAGGGCAATAACCAGGCAGCCATCCAGGAATTTGATAAAGCATTGTCCGCTAACCCAAAGAATTCCCTTGCCTGGCTGGGAAAAGGGCAAGCCCTCTATAACACCGGAAATTCCCGAGAGGCAATAACAGCACTCAATAATTCGATCTTAAATGATCCAACCAATTCCGATGCATGGGCAAGCAAAGGTAACGTACTCACGAATCTCGGCAATTTTACGGAAGCGCTTGAATGTACTGACCGGGCAACCACGATCAACCCGGGAAATCAATGGGCATGGGCATTCAAAGGTGATGCATTGTTCGGCCTGTACAGATGTGATGAGGCAAAGGTGGCATATAATAAATCGCTTGCCATAAACCCGAACAATGCCGTAGCACAAAAAGGATTGCAGATGGTTAATGACCCCACGATATGCAAACCGAAGGCAACTTTACAACAATCAACCTGACTTCGCCAGAACACCGATGAGAGGATAAACCGTAACCAAATGTATGCGAAAAACAAGAGGTCTGATTTCATAAAAGGGAGTGATATAATTTATGTCCACTTTCAAGAGCACTGTAATGGGTATTTGCGGCTGAAAAGCGGATAAAAACTCTTTCAACAAAACGGACATTAATTGTGGCACTCTACACCCCATGCCGAAGGGGATGAACCGGTTTGCCGGTACAGTGAAAAAATAAACCGAAAAAATTGCGGGTGCCGGGATTAATCCGGCTTCACATCATCCGCCGGCACAAACAACGGCGCCTTGCGGTGATTCCCGTTGAGCACCGGTATAAGCGATCGCAGCGGCACCGTGTGTAACTGCTGGTCGATCACCATATTCAGCGCCAGCCCGGAGGTGGAAAGGTGAGCCGTCCCGACGGTTGCCGTCAGGTCGAGGAGCCGGACGGTTCCGGACCCGCCCGTGAGTGCCTTATCAATATCGTCTTCGGGCAGGAGAAATCCTCGGGTATCCCGGTCTGACCGGATGATGAGATCGCCGGCGTTGAGATATATCCTGCCCACTTTCACAAAGACTGGATCGACATATGGGTGTACTGACCACGCATCAACGCTGGCATTCTCCGCTGCGGGCCCGACCAGGATCTCCGGGACAGGGCTATCCACCTCCTGTATCGGTATACCTGTATTCTCTGAGGACTGCACCGACGCCGGGGCCGATACGGTGGGTGTATCGGCTGGACCGGCGGTGACACCGGACAACCATGTTTTTACTGTACGGTAAAAACTGCGGAACATATCGATCATTCGTATGCCTCCCGCCGTGCCTCAAACACATCTTCTGCGATGGCCTCCTCTGCTGCCTGTTCGCATTCGGGAACACTCCTCCCGCAGGTATCCGGATCGCAATCACACGCGCAACACATATCCGGACGTTCGTTCTCACGGGAATCATACTGGGGTGCGCCGTGGGGTGGGAGTACGCGTCTCATGCCTGCACCTTCGGGTTACCGCACTGCCGGTGCACTTCCCGATCGTGGCAGTGCTCGCAGAGCTTCACTCCTGACTCCTTGTTGAGATACGTCGCCGCCTTCAGGTTGCAGACCGAACACTTCCCGATATCCGGGGCATGGCGCTCCATGCCGAGGAGATCGATAACCCCGGGCAGTGGAGGAGCCGCAGCCCGGTCTTTCCGGACAACCGCATCGTAACACTTCCGGCACACCCGCCGGGCAATTTGTTTGTCCTTTGGTCGGGCTCTGCGTTCTGTTGTGAGCTTCTCCCCGTACCATGAGCCCTTCTTCCCGCACACGAAGCAGGGAATGTGAGGCTCCGGGACATCGAGCGGTTTGTACTCGGTCGCATGGATAGGCAGGGGGTGTTCTCGTATGCCATTCGTATTTTCAAGATGTCCTTCCATATTGCCTGTAATTTGTGGAAGTCCGGATTCGGGAGTTTGCGGTGCCGGTTCGTTGTTCTGCGGCTGCTGTGCGGTTTTCGTATTTTGTCCTTCCATACACTTCTGTACGTGTTGAAGTGTAATCGGGGGGTTCTGTGCAGCTGGTTCACTGTTCTGATACTTTTGCACCGTTTTTGCGTTGAGCACTTCAATAATTCCCGGTTCACATGCGCATGATGATGCGTGAGCAGTCTCCATGTCGCGGTTTTCCGTGTGATCCGGTTTGTGGAAGTCTTGTGTATTACTAATATCTAAGTGTGTATAATTACCCGTTATTTCAGGATCCGGGTTCATTTTTGCATTTTTAAATACTTCAATTCCTGTTGAAGTATTGTGGAAGTCGTGTGGAAGGATAGAAGTATTTCCTGCATCCGGATCAGGGTCATTATCAAGCCAGACCGAGCCCCCTGCACACCATTGCCGGTACAGGTCCCGGTCGAAGGTATAGGCATTCGTCCTTCTTCGGGTTGAAACCCCGCATATATCGTCATCAGCAATAATCGTGCGGTCGGTATAGGCAATTGCCGGGCACTTTTCAAGCAATCCGGAGTAACTTGCGCCTTTATTGATAAACCCATGAATGATCTTATGGACATTTCCATTCGGCAGTCCGGTCACTTTCTGGAGCATGGGAATCGTAAACTCCGCCCATCTGGAGCGTTCGATTGTAGTCAGGAGATCGAACTCTTTTTTCGTGAGTTTTGTCGTCTGCCCGCCGGTTATCCCATTTAGCATGCTGTAGAGCCGGACTGCTGCATCAAAATCCTCGCGGGTCGCCAAGAGGAAGGTGCTGCCATTAGATTCCTGCCGTTTCCGCTGCATGAAATGCATGAGGGCATTTGCTTTGACGAGGTCCAGAAGCATTTCCGGGTTCCGCCGGTTGCTGTTCGTCTGGAACCGTATCCTGCGGGCAAATGGTATAACGACACCAAACCGCTCTTTGCCAATAATCTCCCACATCGTCCGGCATATCAGCACTTCACGGCGTTCCTGCATCCCGGATACGGGAAGCTCGGCATTTTCCCCCAGCACCCGGGTGAGCACCCGGTCATCCTGTTCACAGGATTCATCGATCCAGCAGGTCAGCATCCGGTTGAATACCTGGTCGTCTCCGGCTCCTTCGACCTTTGCCATCCACCAGACGCACCGCTCGGGAATTGTGCAGACAATCGGTTTCCGATCCTTGTTCACGGTCCGGTAATCGATTGGTTTCCTGAACGTTGACGTTGCGCTTTTTAAAATTTCCTGCATATCATCCGACAGCGTTTTGTCATCAAAGACGATTGCCGTTCCCGGCATCAGGTTTTCGATGTAATAGAGCGCTTTGTTGCTCATCGCGCCCACCAGTTTGAAACGTTCGGGGACCTGCAAAAGAAATGTGTCGAACGTGACGCTCTTTCCCTTTCCGGTTTCGCCAGTCACGGAGACGTGGAGACCTTTTGTGTTCTCCACAGAGCGCGATGCAAACGACATTATAAGACACTCGGCAACGATTTCATCGCCGACATGGTCAAGCAGGAACGTTTCAAGCATGACTTTCTTCGGGTTACCGTGCTGTAATATTTCCAGCGCTTCAGCGTTGTGTGATAATTCCACACTCACCAGTACCGGTGATGGTTCTGGCGGAAACCGGGGAGGGGCTGCTTTCGGATACTCCTTTTGGCAGGCTTCGCTTTTCCGTTCAACTACCGGCTCGTACCGCTCCCGGAGTTCCTGCCATCTCTGTGATCCGCCACCGCATGACTGGTGATGGCAGCCGGCATAGATCGCACCGCTGGGGAACTGGATAGTAAACGCACCGTCTTTGTGGTTACCGGAGAACGGGCATTCATCGAGGATAGAGATCGTCCCGCCCTGCCATGGTTTCTCTGCCTGCACCCCTATGCCGTGAAGCGAAAGCCACTGCCTGAGGTCAAGCGTTTTTCCCGTGTGCCCGTTCCTGACCGGCGGGGATGGATCATCCGGTAACGTCTTCGCCAGCAATTTCAGTACCTCTCTCTCAACAATCGCAGGCACAGCAGGAGACGAGATGATCGCGGATCTCCGGTGCGGTCTGTCTGTCGTATTGTCACCCTTCCGGCTCATCGTGCCGTAGAGCTTCCAGATCCGGGCGGCGTTGTAATTCGCCGTGTCGATGGTCGCGTGTTTGTCGTCAAAGATTGCCGCGAGCACGTCAAGGCACCGCTTCACGAGTGCTTTTTCCGCTTCGTCGTTCGGTAAATCAACACGGTACAGCAGGTGTGCCCCGTTGCCGGAATCAGCAAGGACCGGCGCGGGAAATCCTTTCCCGACAAGGAACTCCGCGACGCTCCGGGCTTTTGCGAGGGCAGTTGCGTGCTCCGCGTCAGTTGAAGATACCCCGGATGGTCTCACCGGGTCGATATCAACCGGGAACCACCGCCGGCACACTATGTCGATGTCCGCTGTCGTTGCATCCTTCTTACCGAGCCTGACCTTGATCCGGTTTGCCCGCCGGGAAAAGAGCGCCGGGTTCACCGGGTTCAGGGTACCATACATGCCCTGCACCGTATGAAGCCCATCGAGGACTTCGACCTTCGCCGCCAGTTCCTCTGCCGAGTTGAAGTAACCGCTTGCCATCCCGTCGTCTGTGATGGCGCGGACTTCGACGACCTGGCCCGGTGAGAAGAGTATGCGGGTGGCGTGGAGAACTTCAGCCGTCATGCGCCGTGCACCCCCGGCGTCACCCGGCAGTTTTTCTCATCCCCGGTGATCGTGACCTCAACACCACAATCCCTACATAGGACGTGCCCGGCCGCTTCACGGGCCCAGAACGGGTTGCCGCAGACAGGGCAACGGAGAGTGAACGTGTCGTGGAGGCGGAGAAGAGAGATTACGGGCATTGTGCAACCTCCGCAATACCGCCGGGAAAGACGGTGAAAAACCGCCATAATCCATCAGGAGGGGATAATATCCACAACTGCACGAGCGCGAGCTGTGGCTGTATGACGGTGCGGAGAGCTTCCAGATCCCCACGATACCGTTTCGCAACCTGGGCTGCGCTCCCGACTGATACGCGGGCGCGTTCGGTCTTTATCAGCGCCGGGTGACCCTGCGGGCTCCACGCGATCAGATCAACCGGTGACTGCGTCCCGGAGCACAAAAATACCTGGTATCCCCGGGCGGAAAGGAGGGTAGTGGCTTCGTGTTCTACCGCCCTCCCTCGCGTAAAGGTGTGGCGGGATGTGTCTGCCACAGTGGTACCTGTGGGTGTTCTATCCGGGGTCCCGGCGCACTCGTGGCTTCCGCTACTTCGACGAGAATCTGCTGGTTTGCTGTCCATGAAATCACCGGCTCACAAACAGCAAAAGCCTATTACATAGAAGAGGGAAGCTTATGAGTGACCCTGCTCGCGTAATGATGTTGACATTGTTGTGGTAAACAAAATCCCTTGTTATCGACGGGGTCATTACTCCGGTTTGCACGATTGTCCCTCCCGGGGAAAAACCACGAGTTCTCTTTCTTCAAAATACGTCTCGATACGGTCAAAGCCTGTATGGCGTTCACCGGCTTCGATAGCTGTACGTGTTGCGTAAAGTCGTTGCATGAATTTTACCTGTGCAGATTTGAAAAATAAGGGGTGATTTTATTCTGCACAGTCTTATTTAGGGCAGATTTGGGTTAAAGATTGCGATTTGAGTTCGAATTTTGATTTGCGGGTTGTACGTTCAGGATATTATATGATTTGCTTTTTGCGTTTGCCACTGAATTGCTGGATCGGTTCTTCCGTTATATCACTTATAGGGTTGAGTAACTCCTCTCCGGCGTATCACCAACCGGAAACGGGGGGGTTGATCAGCTGACCGTGGTGGTACCATTCGTTGCGAGAAGGTACGATCCTGAACCTCCACTCACATACACAACCGCGACATAGGTATTTGGAGTTATCTTAGAATCGGTCACGTTAAGTGTGTCACCAATCGTCCAACTACCAGAAGGATTGGAATTTTGTGGATTAGAGAATACAGTGCCATTAACCAACACCTGCCACTGTCCTTTCGGGATTGGATCTCCACCTTTGTGATAAATTGTTATTGTATGTGCATTAGAATCGGCAGTGAACTGCACATCCACTGCAGGGATCATCGCGGGAGGAGCTTTCGAAAAAATACCGACCGCAACAATGGCAATGACAACCGTAATAATAGAAATAAGTACGAGTGCCCCAACCAGCTCCGCCGCTGCTTTTTCATTGTAAGGTGTGAGTGTCATGCCTTGTTCCATCGCGATAGTTTATTTTTCGACCGGGATTTTCCCGAAGACCATAATCAGGAATGAAGTATATACTCATCTGATTACCCCCAATGGGTCTATGTCGGTTGGGGATTTTTAGCAGGCGATGCTCTATCCAGAATATACAATCGATGGATGGATGAGGTAATAAAATATGCGATGATACGGTGACGGACACGTTTTAGCATCTTTCGACCGGTACTCCTGCATCTGACGGTTATCGAATTCTGATGTAGTGTCGTGATGTGGTAAACTGATTTTTCTGTAAAAAATACATCAGAGACCTAACGGCGGAGTAAGACCAGTCATCGAATCAGTCCAACCGATAAAATATAACGGTGCGTTAGCAGCATCATATGTAATTAAGAACAGTCCGTTAGGGATCGGCTTAACATTGTTCAGTGTAATCGCCGATGTATTAATACCATTAATGTACTCTGTATTGTTGACTTTCATGTATTTTATGACATTTGTCGTTTGACTAAGAATCTGGATTGTTGAGTCAAGATTTGTATATGAATTAATGTATGCATTACAAATAGAATTAGTCCCGACTAAATTTGCAGCAGTCCTGGTTTGATTATAGATCTGAATGGTCAATCTGGTACGGCCACCCACAGCCATGTACCAGATCTGGGAGTCTATCCCATAAATATAAAAAGTGTCAGGGTCGGCAGTCAAAACAATTCCTACTTTATCACCATTTACCAATTTATAGGTCGTCCCGATGGCGGTACAAGCATCCCCACCAGCACTGTTTGCCCCTGTTGTAAGGGTTGAATTATTATCAGAGACGGTGAAATTGAGATGATACGTTGCTCCAGCTCCACCCGATATGGTACCACGTGCTTGACTAGCTTGCATGAACCTGATGGATTTCTGCGTGGTGTTCGTTATAAATTGCGTAACGATAGTATCTGGAGAGATCTGGGCAGCACACGTCGGATTATTGACGGCCGAACAGTCAACTTCCGTAGGAGTCGGGGTCACGATCACATCGGGGCTGATGCTCCCCGGGGAACTTGTCGAGACGTTTGCCGAGGCCGTGCGGAGCAGAACACCACCACTCGAACCACCAGTGACATTATAGATAATCTGGACGGTATGTGGCCCGGTTGAAACACCCGTGACTATGAGGGTCTTTCCCAGCGACCACACATTACCACCATCTGAAAGAGTGTATGAGCTGGGTACCTGGTCAACAGTGACAAAAAATGTCCCTTTTGTAAGGCTGTCACCCCCATTATGGAAAAGGAGGAGGTTGCCATTTCCATCGGAACCGGTCATGAAATTGAGATTAGGAATTTGTTGAGGAGTCTGTTGAGAAAATAAAAATGCCCCGACTATCGCAATGGCGATAATAACAAGCGAGATCAAAAGGATCACGCCTATCACTTCTGAAACGCCGTTCGTTGGGTCCATTTTCATTGTGTGTCGGTTATTCCTCAGCATACCTTGGGTCTCCCCTCATCCAGAACTCATGGGAGCCATGTTGTTTAAGAATACGGAAAAACCAACAGGTCGAACTGTCAGGGTCACATCCTGGGCCTGAGTACCACTGTAATATCCCGAAATGTTAATAAATGCACCTCCGGGTTTAACATTTGGGGTGGTATTTCCCAATACATACCATGAGGAGTTTGAGATCCCGCCGCTTTTCCGTGCATCATCAAAAATGCCCTTCCACATCATGGCGGTGCTGTAATCAGTCACATTGACTGAAAGGTTCACCCCGTAATATTTTGAATTCTGTGTCGATTGCAGAGACCTTAACCGGGTGTCAACACGGACAGGTCCATTTCCAGCGATAATTCCTCCCCCGTACAGATTGATAGGGGTGATGTCAACGGTTAACGTTGAATCAGAATTATTGACAATCGAGATGGGCGGCGAGATACGGCATATCGTCGCGTTGTCCTGGGTAAGGAACACCCCGCCATCCTGGTATTTGTACGTCTGCTGGATCCAATAATAGTTCTGGGACTGGTATTGCAGGGAATTCATCGGGAACTGCTGATAAACGGGCGTGGATGAACTGTAAGTCGTAATATTTATGCTTTCGTTGGTATTGTATATTGCAAGTGAGGCCGAAGAAGCAATGGGTTGCAACATCGGAATGAATAATCCACCAGCCTGTGCATTTCCCCCGCTAGTACCAAGATTGAATGATGTGGACAAGGTTACATAACTGAGCGGCACATTGCTTTCGTTGTTACTGTTAATCCAGAGAGAATCAAGACTGATCTTATAGTTGGTGAACTGGTTTCTTACATCAGTCATCTGAAGAATCTCTGCTTCCCGGCCATTCACGGGAACAACATAGACCATCCAGATGGACATCGCAGCAGTAATAAGCCCAAGAATGAGGATAAACCCGATAACTTCGGAGAGTCCCACTTCATTATGATGATTGGTCATCTTCAGTAGGAGATGGTTGTGGGAGACTTTATTTAAATGTGTTGTGCGGAGGGTCCACGCCTTCAGTTGAACGTCAGTCACACCTTGAACCCGGTTTCTCCCTTTCACAGATTCCCCCACATTCAAAGTACGTGAGGATTTGATCACTTATCAGGGGCATGAATGAGATGCTATGCCGTGATTGTCAATAAAAATCCAGCAAATGACGATCAATAATGAGATATCAGACAACAAAACCGCTATTTTATCTTTGAAAGTATTGCTTCAACCTGAATCTTCATACGGGGATCTCACGATACATAACATCCGCAACTACCTCCCAGTCCACGCCAAAATAGCGGCATTCAAGAATATCACGGATGCCAGCGATGGTGTCGTATAATGCACATATGAAACTGTTTTTACCCCTTATGGATCCGGCTTACCTTCAGGACTCGTTAACCGTCTCTTTTTCGATGGTATTGAGAATGTCTATCATTGCTCGTGCCGCCTTCGCGCAATCGCACCCACCTCTGCACAGATCCACCGTATTATAATTCTTTAAATGGGTCTGTACCAAATTGGCAATATTCTGGTGCTCTATTGGTGGTACGCTATCGGTACAATGATTCATCCATACGGCAATATGGCGGGCAAAAACCCTGTTTTCTTCAGAATCAGTCCAGCCTTTCACGGCCATGTTATTAATAGTGTCAAAGAACAGACGACGGACTTTATCATTTGCATGACCCGGCAGGGGACATGATACTTCCATTTCGGCGATTATTCTTCTCCATGCTTCGTGTCCCGGCATAAATTTCTTCGTCCTTCTCTTAGTGGATACTTCTCCCAATACCTGATATGTTTTCCGACTTGTATTGCGATGGTAGCAGGAAGTTAACACAAAATACCCATTTCCCTGAAGAGGATGCAGAAAATGGATTCGTGGATTTTATCACCATTTTCCAATATCGGAAAGGGTCATTGAATTATTGACCCTCACCGGGAACCGGTGCACCCACACCGTAAAAAAGGAAAAGAAAGAGAAGTTATCGCCGTTTCATTGCGAAAACAGCGAGGCCTGCCATACCAATACCGGATAGCGCCACAAGCGGGGAGAGCGGCGACTTTGCGGTGGTCGGTACCTGGCTTACCGGGAGACTCGTGACGGGAGCACTCGTGACGAGTGTCGTGGCACTTGTCGTCGGGGAAACGATCCTGACGGTCAATTTCGCGTAGACATCATCAATCCCCTGCTGGTTGAGTGCCAGAGAGAGCTGCTGTGCTGCGGCAGCATCCTGAACGCTACCTGTGCCGGTAAAGTTGAAGATGACCGCACCGGTCTTTGTGTTCACGACCTGGCTCGTATACCCGCTCACTTTCGGGGTATCGATATCAAACTTACCATCGCTGCCCGGGGACTGGACGAAAATATAGTATGTCGCCGGAGGAAGCCCGGCGGTGGGGAATGTCTTTGCAAATTCTCCTTTTGTGTTGACCTGGGCTGTCGTGACATTGACATAATTTCCGGCAAAGACCCAGATCTGCAAGCCTGCAGAAAGGTTGCCACCGGTCGCTGCACCAGACACCATCAAGAGGTCGCCCACGTTGATCGTAGCAGACGAGGTAGTTGCACTGACCTGAGGGGTCACATTCGTTGCATCAGCACCCGATACCGGTATTACCATAAGCACAGCGAGGAGCAGGATGGCAACCGCTGTTATTGCATAGGGACGCATCTGTTTCATACGGGACTTTCTGTGCTCATCTATAATAGAGTTAATTATTTGGTTTTTATCATGACTTTGTTCTCACGTAAGGGTGAAATATAAGAATTCACGTGCTTCTTATCAGCAGAAATGGTTATCCGCGAGTTATCCGCTGGTAATATATGATATCATAGTGATTCTATTCCATGGACAGACGATTTGTATTTCCTGTTGCAATGGCAACAATGGTAGTGTTCATTGTGCTGGCTGGATGTACTTCTCCTTCAGGCACTCCTGCTGTCACTCAGACACCTGTACCGACAACGATCCAGACTCCCGCGCCGGCAACTACTGCACCGGTTGTTACAACCACGGTAAAAGCAACCGTGACTGCTGTAAAGACCGAGACGTATGTTGAAGAAGTCATCCTGCATCAGAAAGGAATGCTCTCGCCGACAAGCTTTCAGACGTATGATTTACAGACAACAAAAGATCAATTTTCTCAGCTTGGAACAAAATATAAAGTCACGATCAAAGCCGATAAACCGGTAATCGGGTACGCGGTGACTACAGCACAGTCTGATGTGCTGCAAGGCAGTGAATTTACACCCCAGTATGTTCCATCTTCTGAAAATATCCAGTGGGGACTGCTCACGCCATACATGGTGACGGGAAAGGTCACGGATGGTACGAAGACCTTCACTGTCGACAAGATAGCTCCTTACGTGTACGTTGTTGACGGCAGATGGATGGGATTTGACGATTCATACAAGACCACACCACCTTTTAACTATGAAATTACCATCACCAAGATCTACAATCCGAATCCAACCCCGAACGTGGCAAACAGTTAGGAGATAGTCCTTAAAAATCCTTTTTTTAATTGTAGTGAATTGCATTATTATCGTGCTCAAAAGAGCAGGGTAATGACCAAGATTAAAGCGGATAATCACATAAACGGTACCTGATCGATGTCCCCCGCTCAGACGCTCCCCGGCATACGTTTCTTCCCGGAACGCCGGATGATGTACTATCTCTCCCTTGTGGGCTTTTTTGCCATCTTCTCGACGACGGTATCAAAGAACCCGGTGTTGCCGCTCTTTTCGCAGGCACTCGGGGCAAGTGACCTCGTGATTGGGATTATTGCCGCAGTCTCACCCCTCGCCGGCATCCTTTTCTCGTTTCCGGTCGGGGTGCTTTCCGATCACCTCGGCAGAAGGCGCCTGCTGGTCGCTTCCGGTATCGTGTTCCTCTGTGCGCCGCTCTGCTACCTCTTCATATCGACACCGGTCTGGCTGATTCCCCTCCGGTTCTTCCACGGGACTGCCACTGCCATCCTCGGTCCGGTCATCTCTGCGGTCATTGCCGAACGGTTCCCGGACAACAAGGGCGAGATGCTCGGGCAGTATGCCTCGGCATCGCTCGTGGGCCGGACAATCGCCCCACTGGTGGGGGGTTTTATTATTTCGTATTTCATCTTCTATCCCGGGCTCATCCAGTACCGGATGGTCTACATTGCTGCTTTCCTCGCGGCAGTGCCGGTCTTTCTCCTGGTACTCCTGTACCGTGAAGACCAGTCAAAGCGGCTGGACATCCCCACCTTCCCGGTCTTTAAAGAGAGTTTTATCACATTCTTTTCGAACCGTCATCTCAGAGCAACCGCACTTATCGATATGGCGACATACTTTGCCTTCGGTGCGTTTGAAACATTCCTCCCGCTCTACCTCTTCTCGCTGGGCATCGGCGCAGGAGAGACCGGCATTATTTTTGCCGTGCAGGTGCTTATTATCGCGGCAACAAAGCCCTTCTTCGGAAAACTCGCAGACCGGATTGATAAGCGCATCCAGATCACCGCAGGCATCCTTATCCTCGGTTTCTCGGTCGCTCTGATACCGCTCGGGCACACCTTTGCCGGGTTTCTCGTGACCAGTTCTG
This sequence comes from uncultured Methanoregula sp., assembly GCA_963676405.2. Classification (GTDB taxonomy): domain Archaea; phylum Halobacteriota; class Methanomicrobia; order Methanomicrobiales; family Methanospirillaceae; genus Methanoregula. Next base: position 3,173 of record CAXXQB010000018.1, on the reverse strand, counting down.
TCTTCGGGTTCGGGATGTCACTTTCGTCTGTCGCAACCAGCGCGTATATTGCCGATGTAGCAAAAAAAGAACAGGTCGGGGCATCCATGGGGGCACTCTCTTCCACGATGGATATCGGGCAGTCTGCAGGTCCGTTAGTCACCGGTATGATCATCACAAGTATGGGCTATGTGGCAGGATTTTTTGCCAGTTTTGTCCTTACCCTCTTTGTCGCCGTGATCTTTGCCCTGTCGGTGCGAACCCAAAAGAAACCGGCGGGATAATTCGCGCAGGTCAGCGCCCGTATATCGTTCCATACTGCACTGCCCGTGCGTATGCCGCTCAATGCCCGGTGCTACGTTTATACACTTCCCGCATCAATATCTCGTATACGTTCTGGATTCACGGTCCGGAATAATTGTTTGTGAGACGATACCATGAAGATGCAGAGCACCCCCCAGGTTTCGCAGGCTACCGGGCCAGTACCGCTGAACTTCTGCATTATCCTCTATAAAGACGGCAGGATCGACCGGTTGATTGACCGCCCGCTCGAAGAATACCTTTCCGCAATTCCGGAGGCGAGCATTGCCTGGATCGATTACAGCACAAAGGACGACAACACAGATATCGAACAGATTGCCCTCACCTCTGGATTCTCCAAAATTCCGATTCCGAAACTGACAACCGGTTTTTATTCCGCGTACGAGGACTATGATACCGAACTCGGGATCATGCTTCCCTCGGTGCAGATGAAGAACGAGAAGATGAGCGTTCACCCGCTCTTCGTCCTGATCCGCGACAACTTCATTCTCACCGTCCATTCAGAGGACCTCAACCGGCTCCTCCGGTTCTCCCGGTATGCCCAGCCGTTCTTTAAACGCATTACTGCCGAGTCTACCGCAGAAAAAATCACCCTGATGCTTGAACGGATCATCGATGAGAACAATGACCGCAACTTCGAATACCTGCGCGAGATCGAGATGCACGGGGACGCGATCAGTAAGTCACTCATTGACGAGAATGTCTCGAAGAAAAAACTGGCACACAGCATCTACCAGATGAAACACGTCCTGATTGATTACTTAAACGTGCTCTGGGCAACAAAAGACGTGATCAACTCGTTGCAGTACGGGGACGCTGACCTGATCACGAACGACGAAAAACTACTGGGGCGCATTGGTATCCTTTCAGACAACATCGAACGGCACATCGAGCTCTCAGAACAGATGTCAAACGTGCTCGCGTCCGGGCTTGAAGTGATGCAGAGCATCTACAACAACCAGTTGCAGAGCCTGAACAACCGGTTCGCGCTCGTCACCGCGTATCTCACGGTGCTTGGCACGGCATTTTTAGTCCCGAATACTATTGCGACGATCGTGGGAAGCGGGATATACGAGGGTAAAATAGCGTCCCAATGGTATTACATGCCGCTTCTCATCCTATCGACAGTCATCGCTACCGGTGTGTCACTTGCCTGGGTTGTACACGTCTGGAAGAAGCCGCCAGAGGAATGATCGGCAGCACCATATTTTTTTCCATAGGTTTTTTCTTGTGTACCTTCTTAAGATCCGGTTCGAACCATAGCCCGATCACCTGTTTTACGACACCAAAACTCGCATCGCTGTCCAAAAAGATCGCTCCGATAAGGGCTTCCACGGTATCGGAAAGGATTGTCTCTTCACCACTACGCCACAGGTCTTTTTCTCCCCGGCCAAGAAGGATGAACTTCCGGATTTTCAGGCGCCTGCCAACCTTGACGAGGTTTGGATTGTCCTCAAGCGTCTCTTTTGCCTGCGTGATTGCTCCTTTTGTCTGGAGACCTTTTTCCATTAAAAAGAGAATCAAGCCGGTCTTTATGACCGCATCGCCGAGCGTGCTGTAGGCTTCCTGGTCGAGGCATACTGTATTCTTCTGGATCTGTTCGTGTGCAAAGGCCGGGTGGGTGAGCGCCCGGATCAGGTGCTCGGGTTCAAAAAAATGGTAGCCGAGGATCTTTTCGATCTCGGGAATATTGTCAGGTTTGTCCATTGTCTCACTCACCGGTTATCAGCGAACGTATTTAATTTCACGGCACGACCTGCGGGACGATGGACGAGGGATCTTGAGATATTTCGTTGATACGGTGTCATGACGTTGTGCAGGTGGCACATGATGCCTGCATTGCCGGAACCATAATTTCCAAATACGTCGTTAAACCATGATACTTTCTGTCGTAAGGGGTTTGAATCAATGTCTTTAAATATTGTCATCGATAATTTCTATCAAATGGAGGAATAGAGAAATGAAGGCAGACGATGCAAAGAAGATCATTTCACTCGCTATCGACAGGGAAGTTGAGGCATACACATTTTATCGCACAGTTTCTGAAAAAGTAAAAGACAAGGCATTAAAATCACTCTTCGCTGAGCTTGCCGGCGAAGAAAAACAGCACCGGGAATTTCTGCAGGGTATCCTCTCAAAGAAAGTCACCACGATGCACTTTGACGCAAAGGCTGACTATAAGATTGCAGACACACTCAAGACCCCGGATCTGACCCCGGACTTAAAACCACTTGACGGGCTCGTCATTGCAATCAAGAAAGAACTTGAGGCGATGCAGATGTACACGCAGCTTGCGAAGCTATCGTCCGACAGCGAGCAGAAAATGCTTTTCGATCAGCTCGCCACCATGGAAAAGGGACACAAAGCCCGTCTTGAAGATCTCTACACCGAGATGGCGTTCCCTGAAGCCTGGTAAGTATAGCAGGTATTCGGATGAACATCGGGATGCTTCCTGCATCCCTTCTTTTTTATGAATTTTACTATGAAATTACACAATCAACGGATAGTTATAGTGAGAATAGTTTAATGTGCTGTTCCAAAATTTCTTTATTTTGCATCTTATAATTACAAAGACATCGCACTTCAGCCATAGATCAAATTAATCTTCCTGTAATGTGATGTAGAATAAAGCATGGCGCAGGATAAAGAGCTGCAGAAGAAAGAGGACCGGTTTCGCACCATCATCGACTCGTTGCAGTTTGGCATTGTTATTATCGATGCACAGACCCATAGTATCCTTGAAGCTAACCACAAAGCTCTCGAAATGATTGGGGCGATCAACGAATCTGTTTCGAGTTCGCTATGCCACCGCTTTATCTGTCCTGCCGAATTGGGTAAATGTCCGGTCACTGATCTTGGGCAAATTGTTGATT